>DAOPOH010000021.1:0-9516 GCA_035357855.1 Candidatus Cloacimonadota bacterium | reverse complement strand
GCGGAACTTAATGGGCGGGTAGCAAACCCGCCCTAACAACAGCTTGGAAAGCTATATTACAACAGTGAGTTATAAAGATTATTATTAAAGCCGATTTATTGTATCCCTCAAAAAGCGGTTCTTGGATTTATCGCCTTTAAGGAATTTTTCTGCTTTCCGGGCAATCATTTCTTCTCTTAATCAATTAACTGCGATAAAAACCAATTTTAACCTGTGGCATTATTTTTATTTTGAAACAAAGTCAGAAGTACCATTAATTATGCAAATATCAAAATCTAACAAGTAAAATAGCAAAACTGCACCATTGCCTTCTCGATTAGCATTTTTTTCTTGACATCCTTCAGAATATAATTAAATGAATAATAACGCGGGAGGTAATAATGAAAAAATTATTTATTATGTCTCTTCTTTTATTAGCAGTATGGGCGTTTCTTTTTGCCGACATTCATTCTTCATCCGGAGGCGGACAATGGAGCAATCCTTCTTCCTGGTTGGAAGGAACTGTTCCCGGTTCCGATGACAATGTTATCATTACTTCCACAATTGCCGCTACAGACGGGGCAGTCTGTAATGATTTAACCATAACAAGCACAGGAACTTTACAAGGTATTTTCGGTTCGTCCGTAACTTTAACGGTAAACGGAAATCTTTTCAATTCCGGCACTGTTAGACGGCTCGGCATCAATCCCCTTAATATCAAAGTCTACGGCAATATCGTCAACACTAACAGTTTCACGATTACCAACTTATTACTCGACGGCTCGTCTGACCAATATCTTTCCAATTCGGGAACTTTTGCCCCGACAAATATTACTGCCGAAGACGCTTCAGGTTCTGTCATTCTGGAATCAAATCTATCTTTAACCGATACTGTCTTCAATTTGAATCAAAGCCATCTCGTTCTGGACAGTTCCGCCGGCACTTTTAATCTTACGATGACGGGCGGATATCTTACAAATGTATATTTAGACGGAGGCAACGGTGCGACTTTGGCTATGAATTCAAACTGCTACTTGCAAAACGCCACTGTTTCCGAAATTGTTTTTGCAGATATGGTTATTCTTTCCACCAATGTCACTTTTGACCGTTTAATCAATCAGGGAACGATGCGTAATAAAACGGGAAGCGCTCTCGCCATCACGATAAATCAGCGTTTAGAAAATCACGGCACAATCAGCAATTCCCCTTCGCAAGAAGCTTTAACCGTTAATCTGGCGGGAGATTTTTACGATTATGGCACTGTCAGCAATAATACTATTAACTTCACTCCCAATCCTGAACACATTATTTATCAGGATGCTTCCGCATCGGCAATCCAATGTGCCTATTGCAATTTCTCCGCTGATCCGACAAACAGCGCTAAAGCAATCTCAAATTTGAATTTTTCCAATTGCCAAATCAATTTGAACAATTGCATCCTGAAGCTTTTTGACGCCGGACAAAGTTACACCCTTCATCTTGACGGAGGATATTTACAATATGCCGTTTTGGAAGGTGGAACAAACGCTTATTTGTATATGGAAAACAACGCTTATTTGTCTACAGTGGAAATGGATAATTTCACTTGGCAGGGAATAGTCCAAATCAGCGGCAGCGTCCATGTCAATAACCTTATAAATTACAGCATTTGCCGTAACCTGTCTTCTTCCAAACGCTCGGGGGTTGCCAATATTTTATACATCCATCAGCGCGTTGACAACTATGGCACTTTCACCGATAATCCCCAAAGCTCCTACTTAAATATCTATCTTTACGGGAATTTATATGATTACGGAACAATCAGTAACAGGCATTTATACCTTTTCTCCGAGGTTCAGCATATCTTTTATCAGGATACTTCCGCTCAACCTATTCAATGCCAATCGGTTTCATTTGATTCTTATCAGGTCGGCAGCATCCAAGCTGTTTCCAACTTGAATTTCTCCAACTGCCAAATTAATTTAAACGGCTGCACGCTTTACCTTTTTGAACCTGCGCAAAGTTATTCTCTGCATTTGAGCGAAGGATATTTAACTGACGGCATTGTGCAAGGAGGCACCGCCGGAATTCTATATTTGGAAAACGACGCTTATCTCTCATTTTTAACTATGGATAATGTTATCTGGCAGGGAATTGTCAATGTCGGCGTAGAGGTTGTTGTTAACAATCTTACTAATCAAAGTCAGCTTCGCAACATCTCAAGCGACGATATTGAACTTAATATTACCCAAAATTTGGTTAATCACGGCAATATCAGCAACAATCCTCAGGGTGGCTCTTTATACATCAATCTGGGTGGCGACCTCGCAAATGACGGAAATATCAGCAACGCCACTTTCTCTTTAACCGGCACACAAGACCAATATGTCAATAGCACAAATAGTATAACAGTCGGCTCTTTTGCATTATATTCAGACATCGGTGCTGCGCTATGGTATAAAGACGACACCTTATTCAGCCCGACTTTACTCTCCTACATAGAGGTTAACCCCAACGAAAATTGCGTGTGGCAGCCCAGAACGGACAGCCAATCAGGCCGTCATATTTTTTTAGGCAACCCAAACATCGGTCTTTCAGCTCCTGCAGGACTGAGTTTTTCCAATCTTAACGGAGAACTGACAATCCGTTGGAATCAGGTAACGAACGCTTCTTTCTATAATCTTTACACTGCTTCATCGCCCGAAGGTCCGTATACCAAGCTTCCTGACCATATTATTGATAACGATCTCTCTGACGGTATTGTAGAAATCACCGTGGAGGCGACTGAGAATATTCAGTTCTATCGCATTACGGCAGAAAATTAAAAGCGTAACTTTAGGGGATTAATTAATAAAAGCCGCTCTCCAAACAGAACGAAGAGCTGCAGATATTTTTAACCGAAGTCTGTTTCGCCTGAGAGTTTGCTTTTCAAAGGCAGGCTATAACAGCAAAATAGACTTCGGTTCTATTTTATTTCCTTCGGAGTTCAAAATTCCTTGAGAAGCAAAAAGAGCAGCTGTATTTTGACCTGAATTTGGGACTTCATAAGGGCACTATTATATAGTAATAATATATGCAGCATTTAGTTACATTTTACATTCCATTTATTCATTGCCTGATAATCAGATCGCTTTCCTTTCTTATTTTCATCTCTACCGCCAAAGTAGAGCAAAAGCAGATCAAATGTATATCAAAAGGATATTAAATGTTGAATTAAATACATTTGATATACTTTTGATATACATTTGAGATAGATTTGATTACCTTTTGCTTAAGAGAGTGGAAAATGCGAAAAGAAAGAAAAATTTGCTTGACATCTGAGTGGGATTTTGGAAGTATATTAAGGCTATGAATAAGAAAATAGAGAAAGTGACGGATTTTTTGGGCTTAAAACGCAGTTTAGTAGCAATGCTGTTGATGGCTATTTTTGTAGGTTTAGGCGAGAAAATGGCTGAGCGGTTTTTGCCCATTTATCTAATTGCTTTAGGCGGAACACCGATTATTATCGGAATTCTGAACGGAATGGACAATTTGCTATCCGCTTTGTATTCTTATCCCGGGGGTTGGTTAGCGGAGAAATTAGGTTACAAGAAAGCGCTGTTAATATTCAATCTGATGGCGATTTTCGGTTACCTGCTCGTCATAATTTTTCCTGTGTGGTATGCCGTTTTAATCGGAGCGATATTTTTCCTTTCGTGGACAGCGATTTCTTTACCGGCAACGATGGATCTTGTTTCCGCCACTTTACCGCCGAATAAGCATGCCATGGGAATTTCCATGATGTCGATTACCAAGCGGATTCCGATGACGCTGGGACCCCTTTTGGGCGGCTTTTTCATTATGAAATTCGGGACTGTGCAGGGTGTGCGTTACGCTTTCGTCGCCGCCATTTTCTTTGCCATTATTGCGCTGTTCGTGCAGCAGAAACTGATTGAAGATAAACCGCAAAAGCAAAATGAAGAAACTGACGGCAAAAAAAGAAAATTGTTCAACGCCAATTTGCGCAATCTTTTAGTTTCGGATATCTTAGTTAGATTTTGCGAGCAGATTCCTTATGCGTTTGTTGTGGTTTGGGTGATGCAGAATAATAAGCTGAATTCCATGCAATTCGGTGTGTTAACTGCCATAGAAATGGTGACAGCAATGCTGATTTACATTCCAGTTGCCTATTTAGCTGATAGGGGTTCACGGAAACCATACATTGCCATAACCTTTTTTAATTTTACCATATTCCCGTTCTTTTTGTCTTTCTGCCACAGTTTTACGATGTTCGTAATTGCCTTTATTATCAGAGGATTGAAGGAATTTGGCGAGCCGACGCGGAAATCATTAATTTTGGCACTTGCTCCCGAGGGCGCAAAAGCAAGCACTTTCGGAACTTATTATTTAATCCGGGATGTGATAGTTTCCATAGCTGCCTTCGGAGGAGCTTGGTTGTGGAAAGCAAGTCCGCAGATTAATTTCTACGCCGCTTCCGCTTTCGGGTTATTGGGAACGCTGTATTTCATTCTGAAAGTTCATCCGCAAAGAGAGCAATCTATTGCTTGATAAGTAGTTGAAAAGAAGGTGTAGTGATGAAAGTTGCATTGTGCGTTATGGAAATTAAGCAAGAAAAAAGGACTGCCTTAGAATTTATGAAAAAAGCGATAACTGCAGCCGCTAACGAAAATTGTGATTTGATTGCGTTTCCCGAATTCGCTTTATGCGGAATTGATCTGACGGGCATATTTGAGGATGACGCCAAAATTGCTTTGCCGGTGCAGTCGGAAGAAATCAACAAACTCAAACAAACAGCGTTGGATAATCACATTTATACGGCTTTCGGCTGGCTGGAAATATCGAACGACAAAATTTACGATAGCGCAATGTTAATCAGTCCTGCTGGTAATTCAGTTTTGCATTACCGGCGGATGAATGGGGGCTGGATGCTTCCGAATTGCGATCCAAAGCATTATTTTAACGGAAACAATCCTGAATGTTACGATACTGCAATGGGAAGAATCGGCTTTTTGCTGTGCGGTGATTTGTTTCAACCGGAAGTTGTGATGCAGTTGAAAGACCTTCGACCGGACATAGTTTTATACTTGATAGCGCGCAGTATCGTTATTGATGATGATGCTCAATCTTATTGGGAGCAAAATGAGCAGCCCTATTATACTGAAGAAATAGCAAAACTTCAGGCAAAAGTTTTGGCGGTCAATCTTTTGGATAAGGAGATAGGAAAAGGGGAAGAAGCATTTTGCGGCGGGGCTTGGATTTATGATCAAACCGGAAAAATTGTGGCATCCAAACCTTTACTGCAAGAGGGAATGCTGATTTACAACTTATAGACGGCGCTGAGAGTGTTTAGCACTCTAAAAATTTTAGACTTTATTAAAGCGATAAAGTAAATTCCGTTAACGGATTTTCTATATTTGAACAGTCCCGATAATGCTCTGCAGCGTCATTTCTTTCTCGGCAAAATACTTTTCCAAGGCGGTTATAATCTCAAGGCAGGTTTGGGGATTGATGAAATTTCCGGTCCCGATGGCAACGGCACTCGCTCCCGCATAAAAAAATTCCATAGCGTCTTCCCAAGAACAAATTCCGCCCATTCCGATTAAGGGAAGTCGCGTTGCTTGCGATACTTTATAGACATTAGCCAGTGCAATGGGTTTGATGCCCGGTCCGCTGTATCCGCAAATTCCTGCTTTGACGCGTGATTTTCCCGTGTGAGGATCAATCGCCATTCCGTGAACGGTGTTAATTAACGCCAAAGAATCGGCTCCGCCTTCTTCTGCAGCAATGGCAATAGCGGCAATGTCCGTCACATTAGGCGTCAATTTTACGATCAGTTCTTTCTCCGTCAAGGGACGCAAGCGACGCATTAATTCGTAGACTACTAAAGGATCAACCCCGAAAGCGATGCCTTCTTTTTCCACATTGGGACAGGAAATATTGACTTCGTAACCGGCAATTCCGTCCTGCTTTTCCAGCCGTTCCAAGACGGTAGAAAATTCTTCTACCGTGGCACCGGAAAAACTGACGATGATTGGAATTGTTAGCTGCTCGCGCAATTCCGGCAAATCAATATTGATAAAATTTACCACTCCCGGATTTTGCAAACCGATGGAATTGAGCAACCCCGCTTCAGTTTCGTAAAGACGCGGCGGGGGATTGCCGATTTTCTGATGCAAAGTAATGCTTTTGGTGACATAGGCGCCCAAGCGATTTAAATCAAAAATATCGGCATACTCCGTTCCGAAAGTGCCGGATGCGACTGTAACAGGATTGAGTAAATGCAATTTTCCGAGACGAGTGGCAAGTCTGTTCATCTGATTTTATCCTGAAAAAAATATTTCAAGCAGCAGTTGAAGCGCGTGCAGCAGTTATTCCTACCGCCTGAAATGAATTTTAGATCTCGTTCCATACGATTTCCCGGGCGTTAAAGACAGGTCCGTCCTGACAAACTGTTTGGTAAGTAATCCCGATATCCGTATCGGTTTTCACTTGCACGGCACAACCGTGACACACGCCAACCCCGCATGCCATATACGCTTCCAACGAAACATACAAAGGAAGATTGCGTTCAGAAGCAATTTGAGCGCAGGTTTTCAGCATCGGCTTCGGTCCGCAAGCGTAAATAACATCAGCGGAGTCAGTTTTAAGATAATCCAACAGACCGTCCGTCACATACCCTAAATTGCCTGCGGAACCGTCTTCCGTCCAAATTTTGTCAGCGGAAAAAACATCGTCTTTACCGCGTCCGCCATGCAGCCAATGAACTTTTTTGCCGGCTGAGAGCAATTTCTTTTGCAGAAAAAACAAAGGCGGATAGCCGCTCCCGCCACTGACCAATAAAGCCTTTTCCCCTTGCGGAAAAGGAAATGCGTTGCCCAAAGGACCGATTAAATCCAGAAGATTTCCGCTGTGCATTTGAGCAAATTGCTCGGTGGCATGCCCAAGGCGTTTCATCATAAAATACACTTTTCCGCTCTGAACATCGTAAATGCTGAAAGGTTTATGCAATAAGGGATGAGGACAATCCGGACGCTTCAATTCAAAAAACTGCCCCGGTTGCAAATCTGAAGCCGCTCCCCCTAAATCAATTCCGAGCAGAAAATATTTCTCATTCAAATGCCGAATGCTTTCTAAAGGAAAGACCTGCTTAAACATACGATTTTCGCTTTATCCGTTCTGCGTTTCCGCTTGCCAGGTAATCTTACCGTCACAGAAAGTAGTAACTATTTTCCCTTTCAGCGGAATATTGAGCCAAGGCGTATTTTTGGACTTGGAAAGCATGTTCTCAGCCGTCAAAGTTATCGTTTCCTTAAGGTCTGCAACTGTGAGATCAGCCGGTAAACCTTCTTCTATAACGCCCGCTTTCAGACCGAGCACTTTAGCCGGAGCTGCCGTCAGAGCATCAATTAAGCGTTCCAAAGTCAGGTATCCTTTATCTACCAACAAGGTAAAAAGCGAAGCGAAAGCAGCTTCAAAACCGTTGATGCCGAAAGGTGCGCGGTCAAATTCCAGCTCTTTTTCATAATCCGCATGCGGTGCATGGTCAGTGGCAATGCAATCAATCAAGCCGGATTTTAACGCTTCCAACAGAGCGAGACGATCTTTTTCCGAACGCAATGGCGGTTTGCATTTGGTGTTTGTGTCAAACTTGACGCAAGCTTCTTCATTCAGAGTAAGGTGGTGAGGCGTCACTTCACAGGTTACGGGCAAGCCTTTATCCTTCGCTTGTCTAATAAGTTCCAAGGCATAAGCGGAAGAAACATGAGCAATGTGCAAGCGGCATTTTGTGTTTTCCGCCAGCATGATGTCCCGCGCTATGATGACTTCTTCAGCTAATGGAGGAATAGTGCTGAGCCCGAGTTGCGTGGCAATTTTACCGCTGTGAATTTGTCCCTTTCCGGCTAAGTTGTAATCTTCCGCATGAATAATGACCGGCAATCCGAAATTGCCAGCGTATTTCATGCAGTTCAGCATCAGTTTTGCGTTCTGGACACAATGTCCGTCATCGCTTACGGCAACGATACCGCCTTCCTGCATAGTCGCCATTTCCGAAATTTCTTTGCCTTCAAGATGCTTAGTAATAGCGCCGATAACTCTTACTTTGCAGAAGCCGAGGTCTTTGGCACGGCGTTCAAGATATTCAACAGAAGCGATGTTATCCACGACAGGTTCCGTATTCGGCATGGCGCATATTGTGGTAAAACCGCCTTTGGCAGCGGCTTTGGTGCCTGTGACAATGTCTTCTTTATAAGTTTGACCGGGGTCACGCAAATGACAATGCAAATCTACAAAGCCGGGAAAAACATATTTGCCCTGCGCTTCATAAACTTCGTCTGCCGGCTCATCTATCCGATCTTTAATCGCCGCAACCTTGTCGTCTTCAATCAAAATATCCTTTGGCGAAAATGCACCCTGATAATATACAGTCCCGTTTTTAATCAGCTTCTTCATTTTGCCTCCTATGCCTTGCCGCCTAAAATCAGAAAAAGAAGTGCCATGCGCACGGCAACTCCATTGGCAACTTGTTCAGTAATAATGCTTTGTGAGCTGTCTGCTATTTCCGGTAAAATTTCCACTCCGCGGTTCATAGGTCCCGGATGCATGATTAAAGCGTCTTTTTTTGCCCATTTAATCGTATCTTTGGAGAGGACATAATGCTTGGTGTATTCTTCCAAAGAAGGAAAAAGCCCTTCAGTTTGGCGTTCTAACTGCATCCTTAGCCCCATTACGCAATCGGCATCCTTGAGAGCGGTTTTGAGGTCATATTCAACTTTGCAGCCGTAGACTTCTTCCATCTGACCGGGCATCAAAGTTCGCGGTCCGCAGACTGTTACTTGCGCACCCAATTTTTTCATTCCGATCAGATTGGAACGCACAACTCTGCTGTTCAAAATATCGCCTACAATCGTGATTTTCAATCCCTGAAGGCTGCCCATTTTCTCCCAAATGGAAAAGATGTCCAAAAGCGCTTGCGTGGGATGTGCATGGCGTCCGTCTCCGGCATTAATAACGGGCTTTTTGGAATATTTATGCACCAATTGAGGACTGCCGGGGCTGCTGTGCCTGATGACATAAAGGTCAATTCCCATTGCATTTAAGGTATAGACTGTGTCCTGCAGACTTTCGCCTTTCTGAATAGCGGAAATGCTTTCCTGAAAGCTGACTACATCAGCGGACAAACGATTGGCTGCAAGCTCAAAAGACATGCGCGTCCGAGTGCTGTTTTCCACAAAAAGAGTGCAAACAGTTTTCCCGCGCAAGGTGGGGATTTTTTTGTATTCCCGCAGATTGATTTCTTTCATGCCTTTGGCTGCTTCCAAAATATACATGATTTCTTCCGCGGAATAGTCATCAAGGTCGAATAAGCAGCGGTTAATAAAGTTGAAGTCTTGTTGCATCTTAACTCCTTTCTGCCTCACCGGGCAAGATTAAAGGTTTATTTATGCCAATTTATATAAGGGATTTTTTGGTCAAGAAATTAATGGGACAAAAGAGTAAAAACTTTTAATATTGTTTCCACATTGAAGCGTCATATATAAGAGCACGCGCACAGCGTTT
>DAOPOH010000020.1:0-27090 GCA_035357855.1 Candidatus Cloacimonadota bacterium | reverse complement strand
TGGTGTAGTCACCGTATTCAACACCGGTTTTGTAAAGCAAGGTTTTTCTTATCATGTTTAAGAAATCTCAATAAAGTCTTTTTTGGTCGGTTTACTGCTTTGCTTCTTTGATGAAACACGACGAATATTCGCTAACTTTCTATTGTATAGATTTAACACTGCAGAGGAGATGTCTTTGCCAAGATATGGTGTTGTATCTATCATTTTATCAAGCAATTCATCGAACGACAGTCCTGAATTCTTGAAGTTAGTGCAAATATATGATTCGATCTCTTGTACAGGGTCTTCAATCAGATCAAAAATATGCATCTGATTTTGTTTCTTCCCCAGATATTCAATCTTACCATGATTCAACTCGGCAAAACAAGCCTTCATTATCTCACATCCTCTTACATAATTAGTTAAATGAATCATGTAAAAATAGGTCCGATCTACCTTCGGAAAACATATTCTGTATGGGAGAACGTATCTAGAGAACAGCTTGAACTGGTTCCTTAACAAGTCTATTATGCACGCTTCTCGTTCAATACCATGAAATTGCTGGCAATCCCTCCATTCTGTGCAGCCAAAAAGCTCATCCATTGTGTTGTCAACTTTCCCAGAACTAATGCCTCTGTTAACGGCATTGAACATAAAATTGAAATATATTTCGCTGTTTTTAACAGCCATAAGGCGTTTTATTGTTTCAAGTCTGATTTTATATCCATATGGATCTATCAAAAAGAATGTTGGACAAAGTGTTTTTCCTTTAGACTCTAATGCGTCTAGCTTGTTATTGATATATAATTCGAAATCATCGTTGATTAACTTATAATGGTAATTGCAATTAAAAAGCTTGAAAGCGAGAGGAATGTTATCCGTGCAATTCTTATCAATATCAAGTATTGTCACACAACAATTTCTGTTAAGTGAGTTGGCATTATTTTCTATAATCTGCGAAGCAATTATAGGGCTACCAGGCTCTAACTCACCATTATAATCATATATACCACATCCACCGAAACAATCAATAAAGTTCAGGCGGTGTTTATGCCCCACAATTTTGACCCACTTATCGAAGTACGACTTAAAGACCTCATGCTTAACCATTGTCTGTTCTTCATATTTAAATGCAAAATACGGCTTTCCAGGATATGTGATAACGTTATGAGTAGCCATAGTTCTTGTTACACCTCCTAACTCGTAAATGTTCTAGCCTTTCGCAATCTATTGGCAGTTAATTCCAGCATACTGGCATAGAAGGTTTTGATTTCTGGTTTAGTAAGACCTAATATCTGAAATACGATATCGTCTATAGCCTTGCGGTCGGATAATGGATTGGCATTATTAAACGAGTCTTTATCAGGGTCAATCTGAAGTTCTTTGAATATGCTATATATTTCTCTTTGAGTCATACTGTTGAACATAGATAATGAGTTGGAACTCAAATTGACCAAATCTGGATTTAGAACATAAGTAGTTTCAACTTCATTAACAGTCTTATCTAATAAGCCTTCGCCCAAACTTGCACTTGCATTAATCTCTAGAAAAAAGGAAAATAAGGTTGTATTAAGGAGCAATGCTAAAACCTCTACATTGTTAGTACAATGTATCTCATAAAGCCTTTTATTAGCATAAACTCCATTATTTATAAACACTTTAAAGGTATCGCTAAAACTTGAAGGTGTAATTAGCTCTGGCATTACTCTTTCACCCAAATCATACCAGTTTTTTCTACCTTGTACAGATGAGATATTTTGAAAACCGATTTTGCTTGTGCCTTTATCTTTGCCTTGCTTAATATACTTTGGTGCAGTTTCAGCCCATTCTATGTATTTAAGTGCATTGGTTCCCTTAATCTCATTTTTTTCATAAGGGCACATAAATAACCAGAAATTAAGCTCATCAGGATTTATAAGGATGGACTTACATTCTCTTGGGCTTTTAATTACAGGCTTGAGAAACTCTTTTTCTATTTTATTGGGATTGCTTTTGGGAATATAAAAGAATTCATCTGCTCCGGTTTTTACACCGAATTTAACATCTGCAATATCTTTTAACTTAACAAGTTTATTTCCAGCCTTTTCAAGTATCTTAAAATAGATATCGGGGGCTTTGATATAAATACTGCCCCATTTGGAGCCGGAGTATTTATTCTCGCTGCTGTTTTCCCAGCCTTCCAGAGTCAGTTGAGTTCTGGTAACAGGATTAATCCTGATATCATCAATATCTATGCGTTTTTGCGCTTCTTCAATCATAAGCAGGTTTTCGGTATAGAGAGAGTTTTCAAAGGGCAGTTTAAAGGCGGCAAAACGAATCATATCGTTGCCTTTCACATTAGTTTTACGAGCACCGATTACTGAGATGATAGTATTGATATCGGCAGATTTAAATACCCTGTTAGCCAGATTGTCTATAATGAAGTAGACCTGGCAGTGTTCCAGCAGGAATTTCTGCATCCATGCGCCAAATTCAACATCCAGCCAGGAATTGGAGGAGATGAGAGTAAGCACACCTTTATCATTGAGAAGCCGTATGCCTCTTATATAGAAAAAGGCATATAAATCGCTTTTTCCATTGATGGTCTGCAGAGGAATGTCTTTACCAAAGTCTTGGATAACCATTTGCTTAAGCAGGTCTTTATAGACCTTGGCAGGCTTGATTCTGTCCAGCGGGTCTTCAATTTCTTCCTGAGCCACATAAGGCGGATTGCCAATAACAATATCAAAACCGCTCTTTTCAATAATAACCTCTGGAAAGTCAATTCTCCAGAAGAAAGGAAGTTCACCATGCATACTGCTGATTTCCTCATCAAGCTCGGTTATTTCATCTTGCAGATCTCGGATTTCTCTCAATTGTTTTTTATCCGCAAAGTCAATTTCACCCTGAGTGTCTGTATCTAAAAATGAAGTCTGTACTTCTTTTTTGCCTTCATTACGAATGCGGTCCAATTTAAGCTTCAGGTCTTTCTGCTGGTCGCGCAGAATCTCGATATAGAGATTGCTCTGCTTGACTTCGATGTCTTGTAATTTATGAGGGCATTTGTTGTAATAGTAATCAGTTTTTAGCTTCATTAGTTCATTTATCTTGCGACGGTAGGCATCTTTCAGGATGCCTTTCCCGGAAACAGGAAACAAGCTGGAGCCCAGCATCTGGATAAGTGAATCGCCCTGCCGGATTTTAAAGTCAAAGGAGGGCAGGAGGGGTTCATTACTTGATTTATAATTATCGTCAGCTTCAATCAACAGGGTAATCCACAACCTTAGTTGGGTTATCCAAACCGCCCATTGTTTGATTTCCACTCCATACAGAGACTGAAAGATAATGCGCTTTTTACGCTCATAAGCAGAGGGAATTTCTTTATTTAAACAGTAACGGTAAAGAGTGCACTCGATTTCATCAATGACATTGAGCATACCAACGGCAAAGGCACCAGAACCGATGGCAGGGTCACAAACCGTCACATGCTCTAATAAATTAATGATAGATTGTGCTTCTTCAGGGGAAAAGTCACCGATAGTCTGTTCGTTTTCATTGCTGTATTCCGGGAAAAAGAGTTTATAGAGGTTTTCCAAAGTAATGGATGCAGGGCAATTCTGCTGCAGATACTTAACCAGCGAAAGCCGGCACATAAAGTCCACTTCCAAACGGGGAGTATAGATAGCGCCATGCTGTTTGTTGATCAGCTTTTCAAAGATAATGCCCAGGAACTCGGGATTTAGCTCCAGTTCCTCATCGTAAAGGGTGTTTTCCTCAAGAGTGAAATTGTAGCTGAACAGGAAACTTACAAAGCTTTTGATGGCATCGTCAGTGATGTACAGCGCATACAAGTCAAAGTCGTCATGCTTACGGAAAAGACCACCATTCAGATAAGGAGCACTTGCCAAAGCTGCTTTAAACGGCTCCGGTATGGTAGAAAAGGCGGATTTATGTTTGTTCAGGGGAGATGAATTCAACGCATTAAAGAACAGGGGGGATAGTAAATCCTGATAAATTCCTCGGGTCTGTTTCGATTCTGTATACGAGTTGATAAAATCACGGATAAAATTGGGATTGTTATCCAGCCAGCCTTTCTTCTGGACAAAGCCTAGGAAGATAATGCGGATGACAAAAAGCAGGGCAAAATTGCCTCTTACCTCATCAGTGACAGGTTGGTTGTATTCTTGTTTAATCCCTGCTTTCAGCTTTTCGTATTCTTGCTCAAATTCATCATAGAATAGGGCGGAAACCTTATCTACTGAGAACGCTTCCTTAACTTCATTCAGGCTATTGAGGCTGTATTTGCTTAACTGTAACAAATATGTCTTATTGGACAAACTGGCAGATACATAAAAGGAATGCCTACGGTAATTACTGAAAGCTCGTTTAGTTCCCTTGTAAATAGGATAGATTAAACTGAAGCGGAATGAGTTGTCCGTATCGTAAAAGATAAAGAGACCGGAATGCAGATGCTCTTTTTTGATGATATCGATGGCTTTATCAAACTGCTTTTTCCTGCCGATGCGTTCGGTTAATGACCGGGCAGATTTAAGCAGGTAGATATTGCATCTACCGCCATCATTAAACTCCAAGTAACCGATGCTGGTAACCTGGGAAAAATCAGTATTATCGAATTTTTCTGCTTTCCTGCTTGCCTCTACATAAACTGAAGAATTAGAGTCAAAGTAGTTAATCCAGTTCTGTTGGGTAAAGTTTTTCGGTAAAACGATTGTCTTATTAATTACCATAAATCCGATTCTCTATTGCCACGATTACTTGCTGCTGATAGGCTTTAAGCTCTTGCTTGACCTTATCCAGATAGTGTTTGCCCAGGGTTTTACTTAAGCTTTCCAGATTTTTTGCGATCTCGGCATAGTTAGGCTTGCCATTATTATCCCAATCGGCAATGGTCCTAAGCGTATTCTCCGGAAGGGTGCCGTATTTATCGATATCCTCCCTGAGCATAATTAGGAAAGAACGCCAGTTGAGCAATTCAGGGATGTCATTCTCCAGCAGATAGGAAATGAAATTGTAAGCTTTCGTGGAATTACTCTGTTGGGACTGCTTGTAACTGAATTTCTCCGCTTCTTCCTTCAGCATCTGGTAAGTCTGCCAGAAAGTATTGCTCAACGCTAATTTCTCTGTCTCAGGAGTGCATTCAATCCTGGCAAAAGCATCTTCCATCGGCAAGGGCAGCAGTTGATTATTTTCGTCTTTAAGATCCGGAGAAACGGCAAAGAGTTTTCCCTTACGGATAAACATTACTAAAGAATCTTGAAAATAAGGCTTTGCGGTTTTAATTCTGATGGGTAATTCAGCCAAAGCTTTAACTCTATCCGGATATAGTTCTTCCCATTGACGCATCTGCTTTTTCATTTTGGTGTATAAGCTTTCCTGTTCCAGTTCGTAAGGATTGGTTTGGATTTTAGTAAAGAGTTTGGCGGGAGAAGGTTCTTCGTCCACTTCAAAGATGCGGGCATCTTCACCTAAAGTTTGATGAATCATAAACATCTTATTGGAAGCGATTTCTTTACTTTTGATAATATCTGCACCTCGTTCTGTGGGAAAGAAATTGGCAATATAAAGAGTTTTAAATACTTTTTTACTGATACGGTTAATACGACCCACTCTTTGGATAACCCGCACCGGATTCCAAGGAATGTCATAATTTACAACTAAAGAAGCGCGATTGAGGTTAAAACCTTCAGAAAGTTTATCGGTAGACAACAAAATGTCATAATCGTTTTTCTGTTTATTGTTTGGGAAAGAGGCATCAAAATTAGTATTGATATTTTTTAGATTTTGGGGGGATATATTGCCCGTAATTACCAGAACCCGATTGTGGAAATAGGAGGTAATATCAGGTTCAAGGTATCTAACCGTATCGGCATATTCGGAAAAGATGACTGCTTTGGGTGAAGGCTCATCTTTGAGAGGAGGAGTTTTCAGCACTTCGTCAAGCTTCTTTAGCAGCGCTTGTTTTTTGGGGTCATGTTCAGTCAGTTTCAGTTCGTCTATTTCCTTCAGCATTCGGTTAAATAATTTGATGTCGGAATCGATATCGGCAAAAAATTCATCTTTGAAAACAAATTTGTTCACATCGTAAATTTTGTTTTTATTGCCTGTTTGATCGGCATTTTTTTCCGTAAATTTAGCCAAAATGTCATTTATGGAATTGGGATCATCGGCATCTGCGCTCTTGATTAAAGGCCTGTTTAGTATGTATTTTCCGTTGGAATTAATGATGAATTGTTTAATGTTTTCATAATTATTGAGAATGTTATTAACGGATTGTTTAAAAGCGCCAAAGGAGCTTTCAAAGCGTTTAACCATTTGTCTTCTCAGAATGTCATACAAGTTATCCTGACTTAAGCGGTCTATCTGTTCCTGCTTGGTAAGCTTGGTTTCATCGGCAAGTTCGCTTTCGTATTTATAGGGTTTGTAGACGGGTCCTTTGAAGCGGTCTTTAATATTCGGATCATTGGTAAAATACTTTTCTATGACATTATCGTAAAATTTAGATTGTTTATCACTCAATTCATAATACCAATCTTGAGGATCGGCAACTTGAGAGAGGTTTTTGACTTCTTCCTTGTAATCCGGATCGTTGATTAAATCCAGTCTGTTTCTTCTGATGGTGACGGGCTCAATTACATCTCTGATTTGCTTAGAGAGAAATTTTGCACGCTGATCAATTTTGTTAGGGTCAATATTATCATCTCCAAAAAGAGCTTTATATTTCTTTCGGGCATCACTCTTGTTAGCGGTGTCGCCTGTTTTCCAGTTTTTCCGGATAAACGCTAAATCTTTGAACAGGTTATTATAGAAGCGGAAGAGATCTACCAAATTACTGTTTAGGGTAATATTGGATTGTTTGGGGACGATAAATAAGCTAAGGAGTGCCAACATATCTGCGGGAGTGTTGTTAAAAGGAGTGGCGGTCAAAAGGATAACAGTCCTGCCGCGACAGATGGTTTTGATTTTTTCGTAAGTTTCGGTAGAGCTGTTTCGGTAACGATGAGCTTCATCAATAATTACCACTTCAATATTATCGGTATTGTTGATAAATTGGATAATGTCATCCAAATTACCAGCAGAACGGACTTCCCAATTGTATAATTCAAAGTCTTCTTTATATTTTTTCCATCCTGAGGAAGCTGTATTGTCACCTATCAATCCCGGAGGACAAATTATGATGCCTCTTTTATCCAATTTTCTGGCAATCAAAGAAGCGATTACCGATTTTCCCAATCCGACCACATCAGCTAAGATGACACCGTTATTTTCTTCTATGATGGAAAGAGCTTGAGTAACAGCATCAATTTGATATTTATAGGGCTTATAATGTTTCTTTTCCAACAGAAACCTGATATAATTACTGGACTCCTGCTTGTAAAAAGCATCTAACCAAGTTTTGACCACAAACATATAAGCGTCAAAAGGATGTATTTGCGCAAGTAAAGTCTTTTGGGTCAAATTATCCAATAATCGTTTTCGCTCTTTACCATCTTTATCATCAGTGATAGGAATTGCACTGTTCCACAGCTCATCAAAGTATTGTTCAGCTTCAGAAAATCCATAATCGGAAATTTCTACATTAAATTCCTGTCTATCTACCAAACCAGCCTTAGTTAAATTGCTGCTGCCGGTGATTAAGAGATCGGTTTTTATGAATTGAGTGGGTTTAAATTTAAACAGATAAAGTTTGGCATGATTGGGGCGGGAAGTCTTGCGAATAATAATTCTCTTCTGTTCTATCATGTCAATAACATATTGAGCTTGAGAGTAGAAGGTTTCATTATCAAAATCGTCATTATTAAGGGCAGTCAAAACGGAATTATGATAAGCTTCAATGCGTTCTACTCTTGTTTTTTCGGTTGCATCACAATATTCCACTAAACCGTAAGACTGATAGTCTACATTCAACCCCACTAAAATCTTTAAACTAAATTCATCATTTTGTTGTAGGCTATCGATCAATTCCTGCAAACCGGAAAAATAAAAGAAGCCGACTAAAAATTTCAATTCGGAGCTTTCCTTTATTAAATCGGAAATTCTGCTCTTTAGAGTCTTTTCTGTGCTGTTGGTGATGAAGTTATTCATAATCTGCCCTTTTTATAATATATATATTGATAAAAGTAAAGATATCTCGCCCCACGGTATTGCTTATGATCTATCATTTGTTATTAAGGCTAAGCATAAATATTTCCCTTTCCTCTACTATATTATGCATATATTTTCTTTAGCCGGTTTTCTTTTAGTGAGGATTGAATATTACAATGAATATTCACTAAAAGAAAAGAAAATGAATGCAAAGTATTAGTCAAGGATTTATTTTCTGCTCACCAAGCCCTATTGACCCTGTTTCATTACCAGAAGTATCTATGCCGGATACAGCTTTTCCTAATCCTTTTTACTATGAAAGGTCTATCAGGCCAATTAATTGCTTGCTGCTTAACTTGACAAAGAACCTGCCCGGTATTTATCATGCTTTAAGAACAATAAGGCAGGTGAGTTATGTGCGGACGCTTCGCTCAAGTAATTAAACACAATCAGTTGAAGAAACTGATGGACGAATTGGACATCAGGAATAAAGACGAGCAACTGGAAATTAATTACAATGTTGCCCCATCACAACCGGTGGGAGCTGTTATCTATAAAGGTCAAGACCGCTTTTTGACATTCTTTCGTTGGGGGCTGATTCCGTCTTGGAGTAAAGAGCCTTCAAGCAAGTTTAGCCTGATCAATGTCCGCTCCGAAACAATTTTAGAGAAGCCTACCTTCAAAAATGCGCTCTTGAGAAGGCGCTGTCTCATTCCTGCCACAGGCTTCTACGAATGGCGAAAAAGTGATAAACAACCCTTCTTCATTTACAGAAAAAGGAGCGAAAAAACGCCGGAAAACGCTTCCGTTTTTGATGAACTGCTCTTTTTTGCTGGAATTACCGAATACTGGAACGGTGCGGACGGAAGCTACATTCAAAGTTGCGCCATTATTACCACAGACGCCAATGCGACAATGCTGCCTTTGCACGATAGGATGCCTGTAATATTAACTAAGGAATTGACGGAAAGCTGGCTGCGGGAAGATTATAAAGATCCCGAAGGTTTGCGGGCTTTGCTGAAACCGTGTCCTACGGACTGGATTGACACTTATCCCGTGAACAAAATGGTCAGCAGCACTGAAAATAATTCGGAGGAATGCCTGAAGCCTATTTCAATCTGACCACACGCTTGGTTATGCTGTGTCCGTCATTTTGCAGGCGACAAAAATAAATTCCGTTAGGAACATCTTTTCCTTTTGCGTCTTTCCCGTTCCAGGTCAGGCTCTGAACGCCTGAAGATTTAGCTTCTTTCGTCAAAACAGTCACTTTTTGTCCCAAAAGGTTATAGATTTCCAGTTTGACTGGATCGGGTTTTTTTAGGGTGCAGTTAAAAGTGACGGAAGAGCTGAAGGGGTTTGGACTTACGGAAAGATGCGCTTCCGGGGCTGAAGCTGTCTCATCTTCGTTGCCCACATAGGGTTGAACCTCAACCGTAAAAGGATAACTGACATCGTTCAAACTGTCCGTATCAGCGAAATATTGGACTTTTGCTTTCAATTCTTTTAAGCCTACGGTTTGAGGTGTCCAGTGCAAAGTCACGGAAACATAACTGCTCGGTCCGAGTTGCGGAACCAAAACGGAATCTGCAATTTCTTCATTCGCCAGCAAATAAACAGTTGCCCGCAAAGGAGGAACATTGGTCGTTCCCGCATTCCCGACTGTAACAAGATAATCACTATTCACAGACTGCATGGGAGTTTTGCTTCCCGTGACATTCAAAGCTGCCAAATCAGCGCTGAAAATAGTTTTCGGCATAAACAGATACAAGGTTCCCGCAGGGATAACGGTTCCGATATTTTGATACTGATTTGAAGAAAAAGCCATAGGAGGGTCGCCGGGTAAAATACTGTAATAATAAGTAGGACCGCCGGGAACCATATTCATTCCTATGGAAGCGGAAGGGTTATAAGGAGTTCCGGTATGCGGACCGTAAATCAAATCAACCTGTCCCGTTTCATGCAAACGCACAGCAAAATTAAATTCATTAGTGCCGTTATAGTTCCATTTAACCGCCAGCCAAGAAGCGACAAAAATCCTGTGCGGAGCGTTCCCCAAAGTGTTATACATAACGGCTCCGTAGGTTGGGTCCAGATCATCCCATAATGCGGTAATAAGAGGCCTGATATTCAAAGTTGCCAAATCATTGCCATAATAGGGAGTAGTGAGATTTCCACCCAAATTCACCCAGCCGTTCGAAGAAAGTTTTACTTGGGTATAATTGGTGCCGCAATAAGGAAAAGTGAAACCGATGGGCAAAAGTGCGGAAATACCCTCATCAGTTTGCGCTTCAGTAACATAATTTCCCCCGACAATTTCCCAAACCGTGCTGCAGGGAACAAAAGTATATTTATTCGTAATTTGAGCCGGCAAAATAACTGTTGCACACAGTAATAACGCCATTAAGAAAAATTTTAATTCCTTTGGCATAGCGCTCTCCTTCACCTTTTATCAAATTTGATTATTCTCCTGATTATATTATAAAGCAATTTTCTCTCCAAACCCATTTTTGCTTGTTTCTTTTTCAAAATTGGAGTAAAATCTGTAGTTTCTTATTTTCTTCCTCTTGATTAGCGGAGGGTTAACGGGGGGTTAACGGAGGGTAAGCCTCCGTTAACCCCCCGCATCATATAAGAAATAAAGCAGTTATGAAATCGGTGAAAAAGTTGATTTTGCTATGTAGAAAAATGAAAGGAAAATAGTTAAGAGGTGGAACAATAATGGCGGCTATCAGACAGAAATCTATTCAGTTATATCATCACTGTATCACTGCGGAATATATTTCTAAGGATAAGTTATTCGATGTTATGAGGAAACAGGTTTCTTTCCCAAGCTCGCCATATAAATGACAAAGGCGTTCTTCCCGTCCAGATTGAGGATTTCGTTCATTCCTTCATCGTAAAAAGCGCCGATCATACAAGCACCGCATCCTATTGCTTCAGCGGCTAAATGCAAATTTTGACCCGTGTGTCCGGCATCCAAATATAAATAACGATAGCCGCGTTGACTGTAACGCCAAGTGGTGCGTAAGGGAATGGCTACCCAAATAAAAGTAACTGCAGATTTTAACACCATTTCTTGGTCCAGACTGCCGTAAAAAACTGCTTCCGCAATCCTTTCGCCTTCTTCCAAAAGGACCAGACCGTGCTTGACCGGATGATAATAATAAAGACCACAAGGCAAGCCTTCTACGCGATTTAGCAATAAATATGTTTCCAAAGGATGTCGCGCGCCTGCTGAAGGCACATTCCGAAAAGTCACTTCCCTTCGTTCATTGGAGCGAAATTCTTTCACCCATTGCGTGGCCCAAAGTAAAAAAGAAAGCTCTTGCCGGCTTAATTTTTCATCTGCATATTTACGCAAACTGTGGCGCTGTTCAATTGCTTTCCAAAGCGGAAGTTCCGGTAGTTGAATTGCTGTTGCGGAAGGGAGAGGTATAATTTTCCCCTGCCTCGGATTGACCGCTTTCGGGCACGGCACTCCTTTTGCCGAAGGCGGTTCGGGATCATATAAGTAACGCGTCAGCCTGATAAACTCCGCTCCGATTTCCTGATTTTTATCCCTTTCGGTTTTTATCTTTTGCACTTCATCGGCTAATTCAGTTTCAAAAGCCGCAAATTCGGCTTCAGTCAGCTCTGCTTCTTTCAGAATAGTCTCTTTTGCGGCATCTCTGACTTTGAAATACAAATAGTTAAATTTCTTTAAATCCATCTATTGTTCCTTGTTCCCGATAATTTTATTTTATTAAAAGAAGTTTCAGGGTGCGGCTTTTTTCTCCTGCCTGCAAACGGCAAAAATAGATGCCGGTGCCGACTGATTTGCCTTGGTCGTCACGACCGTTCCATTGGAATTTATGATTTCCTTTGCCCAAATTGCCGTAATGCAAAGTCCTGATTTTTTGACCTTTCGGGTTATAGACAATTAAACTCACCCGTTGTTCCGGTTTGGCAAAATTGAGGTTGAAAGTTGTAGTGTTGCGGAAAGGATTGGGGTAGGCGGAAATGAAGTCCGTTTGGGGAATGCTTGTCTCATTTTCGTTGGCGGTAAATCCCGTTGCGGCAAAACTTCCCTGCCGGCTTAAACTTCCCCTGTAAGTTACCCAAGCGTCCAGGGTTCCGACCGGGCGACGAAGTTTGATGACAATTACACCGTTGGAATATCCTGCAATTAATTCGTAATTTCCGTCTCCGTCAAAATCGGCTAAAGTTGCGGGGGTGGCACCGTTGAAATTTTGGTAAAAAGGAAATCCACTCAACATACTGCCGTGTCTGTCGTAAATCAAAATGCTGTTCAAGTGGTCTTGCAGAATGATTTCGTATTGTGCATCGCCGTTAATGTCAGCAGCCAAAGGGGGACAACTGAAAAAACATCCTGTCTGCACGGGAAAATTATTGAAGTCACTTCCGTCTTGTCTGCAGGCATATAAAGTTCCGTTTGAGGTAATAAAGACAATATCTAATTCACCGTTGCGGTCAAGATCCAGAGGAATGGCTCCTCCTGCTATATCACCGTTAATTTGTCTGCTCATGATAACGGAACCGTCCGGTGCAATTAAATAAAGATGATTGCGAGTTCCGAGAGCTATGGTATTATTATTTAAAACGACGGGAGAGCCGTTAACGCCTCCCGAAAGTTGGACGGGGAAGCCGGTTTTGATGGTTCCTTCACCTTCAATTGCCCAAAGTTTGCCGTCTACCGTGCCCGCTATAATTTCCGCACTTCCGTCATTGTCAATGTCTGCGGCAGCCAATTCACAAGTTGCAGGTGCAGTCAATTCTATCGGGAAGCCGGCAAGTAATTGATTTTCATAGTTTAGAGCGTAAATTTTGTTATTGTAGGCAGAGGCTATAATTTCGTTTAAACCGTCGCCGTTAATGTCCGCTAAAATTGGAGTGAAGAGACAAGTGCTTCCCGTATCGTAATTCAGGTAAAAGAAATTTACCGTATCTTTATGCGCCACGGCATAGATGTGTCCCGTCCTGCTGGCAAATGCGTAACTATACATGGGGGTGTTGATTACTTCATAAGGGCCTGCGGCACAGCTGCGGTTAAGATTCTCTTCCGTGGGAAAATCAAAGCTGC
The DNA here is from genome assembly GCA_035357855.1 of Candidatus Cloacimonadota bacterium. Classification (GTDB taxonomy): domain Bacteria; phylum Cloacimonadota; class Cloacimonadia; order Cloacimonadales; family Cloacimonadaceae; genus UBA5614. The sequence continues at coordinate 13,949 of DAOPOH010000020.1, read as the reverse complement.
CCACTTCCTGACCTGCTTCATTGATGAAATGACCGTTTCCTGATACGTCCGCGAACAAAATTTGATGCTGATTGTTGAATTGGAGATCACCAACCACGGGAGCGGATTTTCCGGACTTATAACACTCCCAAGGAAAATGGCTGTCCAGTAAAGTAATTTCCATGTCTGCATTATATCGACGGTTACAAACTACGGCTCCGGAAGTTTGCTCGGACGCCGTAACCCTGAGATAGAAAGTGTAATTTCCGTAAGGCATTTCCTCCGGCAACTGAAAACGCAGGTATAAAGTAGTGTCAGATAAAACTCCTGCCGCCAAAGAAGGAATATTTACGCTGCCGTTCAATAAAGTTATACTGGAAGGCAGATTTTCCGCTGTTAGCGTAACATTGTGAGCAGTGCTCCATCCTGCCAAATTACGAACTTTGGGATAAAGCCTGATAATTTCGCCGGGATTCAGATTTCCGTCTCCGTCACCTTCGCTGTCATCGTATTTGTAGCCTTCAAGAGCCAAACAAGGTAAGTTCGGATTTGGCAGTTTGACAGCGGTGGTAGGGTCTCCGAATAAAATTGTTTCGTAATAGCACCACAGCATTACTTCATCTTGCAGGGCATAATTCAGATTTTCCATAAGCGAATATTCCATCGCTTGACCGAAACGGAGCTGGTTATGCTGAAACATACCGTTAAAAAATTCACGGTCAAAATATTCGCTCGGACCGTTTATGCTTCCTGGCATATACCATCCGTAACGCGTGTTGCCAATGAAGGCAAAAAGCCCGCCTGAGGCAGTAACAAAATGTTCTCCAATGGCTTCTCCATCTCCGCTGGTGCGCTGATCAAATGCTGCGGGATAACACCCTTGCGTATATAGAAAACCGTATTCCGTATTGGTTAAAGCTTCTACATTGCCGTTGGATTGACCCATCAGGAAAGATTGATTGGAATGACCCATGTGATTCATAATTGCGCCTCCGTTGTTAATAGCGTCAATCACGACGGGTGCAGAATAGGTTCCATCCCTTTGGTAATGCGTTTCCAAATGATAACCCGCAGGTAAATATACCGCTACTGCATCTTTATAATCACCGCCCCAAGTTACGGGATCCCAATTCAAATTCTCCCCGAAAAAAAGTGCTATGTTGTTGCTGAAAGTGTCATTATTCACATAATGGATGGTTTTATCCATGATGTGCTGAAATTCGGTTTGAGTTTCGGCAGGAAAACGACCGACCATCACTTCCGGTAACAAATCCGGACTATCAGAAGGATATTCACCCCAAAGATTATCTTGGTCTGCATTCCAATTGCCGTCTAAACAACCGAAATACAAATCGCTTGGCATAAAATTGTCTACGGTATCGCCAACCTGTCCGGATAATCCGCGCACGGGAATAATTTCATCGTCACCTGCCAAAATGATATACTGTAAAGGAACGTTTGTCGAAACCCAAGTCTGATACGCATCAGTTATAAAGGCGCGCAGTTTTGCCGCATTGTCAATGCCCGCATAATCAGTTAGGATGGATTCAATTGCTACGATACCGGTCGGAATGTTGGCGGAATTTTTCCAGGTAGCATAAGCGGAGAACCAATTCAGACGATTTTGAGAAGTGATGATGAGCATGCTTTTCGGTTGGGTAGGATCAATATAACGGGTATGAGGAGTGTGCATTCCGGGATTGTGATAGGTGAATTGCAGGTCGGGATTTATTACGCTTTGATTTATCAGGGAAAGCATTTCACTATCGCTTCTCAGCATCGCCTCCTGCTCTCCTGCCAAATCTGCATCCTGCACAGTTTCAATCCAGAGCTGGAATTCCGAAGCAAAAGCCAATTCCTTTCTGACGGGATTATACTGCCAAGGGTATAAATTTATGACTGCCAATCTGTAGCCGCACCATTGCTGCTCGCCTAAAAAGTTAAAATCGGAAGAAGGATAAAAAGCGTCCGCATTCCATACTTCGGGATTTTTTATTGTCTTATCCGCTAAAGACTGATTTGTCGGCTGAGGAGAACGCACATAATCCAAAGCGATATTTTGGCTGAAAGTTTTTGGTTGAGAGCAGGTCACTTGAACATTGGCAACCTTTTCACCCATCGGCAGCAAAATTTTCACGGGCCAAAACGGTAGGGCAGGATTGCCTGAACGCATAAGCAACGGGACTTTTGCTTCAGCCAAACCTCTACTTATAACCAGGTCGGGCACCGTAACTTTGAGAGACATCTCCGCCGCCAAGATCATCGGCAAGCACATCAGGATGAGCAGCATCGCTTTTTTCATTACTAATCTTTATCCTTTTTCTCCAAAATGTCTATATGGCAAGCACTTTAGTTTTATTTTTCTCCACCCGCAGTTTGTGTCAATACAAAAGCAAAAAACCGCATAATAAATTTCTTGCTCTATCTATTATCTTTTATCAATTTTAGTAAAGCAAAGTTCTTCAGCTCTGGATCTTTGGATCAAGGTTTAGGATCCGACCTTATTGACATCTTACTTAAAAATAAACAATTAATCATACGCTACTTTAAAAGATAAATGAAATTTTGGAAAAAACTTGACTGTAAAATAGAATAGCTATAAAGAGTATTTGTAACCTTAATTAAGGTAATGATTATTTTTAAATCTTCTTACTTAAAAAGGAGGAAAATATGGCAGCCGTCATAATCGGTAAAGTTAAGTCAGGAAGTCATCGCGAATATGAGGTAAAGTGGGATCAAAGTTCAAAAGATGTTTATGTAAATTGTGCAGGTTGGACTCATGTAGGCAAAGCCACTTCAGCAAGTGAAGCTATGACCAAAGCTGAAGCCTGGCTATATAATAAATAGAAATTGCACCGCAATCGCTATCGTAACATTCTGAAAGATTTGGGAAGAGGCTGTTTATCTACCTAAAGTAGTAGTAAATTCCGGCTTGAGGGATATACATCACCAAATTGTGTTCACCCGTGTAGGTAATGGGCAGTTCCACGGCAAGTTTGAAATATCTTCCCAAGTTGATTTCTACTCCGGGACCGAGCCCCATACTCAATAAAGATTTAATTTTATGGTCGGTATAGATATTGCCGTAAGCGGAACTGTCAGCAGGGTCATATTTTTGATGGTAAAGTTTTTTCGTTTCGTATGACCAATCCATACCGCCAAGAAGATAAAAATTGAAGACGGAAGTTCTTTTTAGCTCGTAAATACCATTTAACCCGATATTAATGTAATACTTTCGCCCGGCATCCGTATCAATTAAATAGTCGCCTTCACGTTCAGCGTCTTGCACCTTTAAGGATGCTTCGTTTTTCCCGCTGCTGTAACCGCCTACAACGCCTTGGAAACCGAAATTTTGAAATTTGCCTTCATGGCAGAAATGCCTGTAAGAAAGACCGTAACCTGAAACAAGGCCGAAATGAAAACCCAGCGCATGGGTGGAATCAGGATTGGCGGGAACATCTGCAGCAGCCAATTGTCCTGTTATTGCAGCCAGCATCATTATGGCAATTAAGAAAAATTTTATTGAGGACACTTTGCCTCCTTTCTTATCGTAAAAATCATTTTTTCCCTTTTATCGTCAGAACTAAAGATGTCAATTGAAAAAAAGGGAAAACAAAATCAAAAGCTATCCTGATGAGGAAAATAAATGCAGTGAACAAATTAAAAATGTGTAATATAAAAAGAATATCTTGCAACGCTCCTGAGGTTTGCGGCAAGAAAAACAAAAAAGGGAAATCATTTTCACTGAGAAACAAATTTCGGCTAAATCGGACGCATAGCGTCAAACAGGAATTTTATTGACACAAACAGGGCTGCAGATTTGTTAGCGGAGATTGTTTAAACGGGGCAAAACGATTATCCTGACGATGAGGAAAGAAATGAAAAAATATTTGGTGCTCTTATGTTTGGTGATAACAGGTCTACTGATGGCGGAAACTTACACATTGGACGACCTGATCAAAGCCGGATTGAATAATTCATACAGTTTGCGGCAAAAGGAAATAATGCTGAAAAATTCCAAGTTGAATGCGACATCCGCCGCTTTTAATCTTCTCCCTTCCGCCGATCTTGCAGCGGGAAGAAGCAATATTGACGATGTATATTCTTCCCAAGCTTCACTTTCCTTTGACCGCACACTTACTTTAACCGATCCTCCTATTTTCAATTACATTTCCGCAGGATGGGATAAAGAAAATGCCGCTCTGGACAGAAAACAAGCTCAAAAGCAATTGGTATATGACATTTATTCTGCTTGGCTGGATATGGACCAAACGCAAAAAGAGATTGTCATCCAGAATGAAAATTTAGCAGTTCTGCAAAACATTAAGGAACAAGCTGATTTGCAATACCAATTGGGACGACGCACAAGTTTTGATGTCAGCCAGGCGGAAATTAATGTCATCAACGCTCAATTAACTATCGCTAACCTGAATAATCAATTGGCTAATCAGAGAGCGATATTATTCAATCTGGTCAAACTTCCCGATAACGGAGCGGAACTGATTTTTCCCGAACCTGACTCTGCCGCTTTGGAGATTGATTTCTCTTTTTACAGTGAGAATACAATTCCCTTGCAACAACTGCAAACCGAACTCAAACAATCCAAATTGGATAAACTTCAAGCCAAACTGGGATTGCTTCCGTCTCTATATCTTTCCGGAAGTTACAGGCAAAGTTCTCTCACGAATGATTTGTTTGACTTTGACAATTATGATGGCAGCTACACTCTTTCCACCGGTTTAAGCTGGTCACTTTGGACACCTTGGACCAAAGTCGGGACTTATTCTCAACTTGCCAATACTTTAACTTTGAAGCAATGGCAGCAGGAAGAAGAATTGGCAACCTTGAAACTTGACCGTCAAACTCTACAGAGAGATTGGGACTACTTAACCGCCACCTTGACGCTGAATGCCAAAAAATCCAATCAAGCGAAAGACAATTTGCGCATTGCGCAGGAAAAATACAATCTGGGCACTTTAAGTTTAATCGAATTGGAGCAGGCAAGAGTTGATGCTTTGGATGCGGAACTTGCCGTCAACAAAATCACTTATCAGCTACTGAAAAAGATTCAGGAGTGGAACTTGCTTAATTCATTGCCGCTTTTGGAAAAATATTAATCCGTTAATTGAGGTTTAGGGAAGGGATGAAAGCAAAAAAGAGACGCCTTTGGCTGATTATCGTTATCTTCATAGTCGCGGTAATAGCAGTTTTGACTTTTCGCTCTTGCAGTAAAGCCAAACAAGCAAAGACAAAAACTTCCACGCAGGAAGAAACTTATACGGTAAAACGCGGCGACATTATTTCCTCATTGGAAATTACGGGTGAAATCCAGCCGCAAGTTACGGTTCAGATCAAGAGCAAAGTTTCCGGCAAAATTCTCAAGTTTTATGCGGATGAAAATGATTATGTAAAAACAGGGCAAATCATAGCAGATGTTGAACCGGATTACAATCAAGCCAGCACGATCGCTTCTATCAGAGCTCGTTTAACTGCTGCCGAAATCCGTTTGAAAAACGCACAAAAAGATCTGCATGATAAACAGGAAATGGCAAGCCGCAATTACATTTCCGCAGACGAAGTGACGAAAGCGGAGGATGAACTCACTGCTGCTCAGCTGGAATATAAACAGGCTCAGCAACAATATGATTTGGTGAAGGAATTGGATACTGAGAGCAAAGTTACGCATGTGTATGCAACCGCTTCCGGAACGGTAATACAACGTCCCGTTCAAGAAGGCGAAATGATTATCTCTTCCAATTCATCGTTCAGCGAAGGCAGTGTAATTCTTAAAGTTGCGGATTTGACAAAAATGATTGTTGCCGCCAATATCAATGAAGTGGACATTGCCAAATTCAAAACAGGTCAGGCTGCCACAATCAAAGTTGACGCTTTGCCTTATGATGAATTTTCCGGACGCATTACCAAAATAGCGGCAATGGCAACAACGGTGAATAATGCGATAGTTTTTCCCGTGGAAATCAGATTGGATAATCCGGGCTCAAAATTAAAACCCGGAATGACGGGAAATGTTTCCATCTTGGGTGATACCAGAAAAAATGTTTTACTCATACCTATCCGTGCCGTCTTTACCGATGACAAGAATCAGGATATAGTTTATCTTTGCAAATCTGCGGCTGTCGCTGCCTCGGCAAACACACAAAAAACTGCGGGTTCAACTGTTCCCGCCGTCCAAACTATCGCTACTCCAGTAAAATTGGGCAGCAATGATTTGCAGTATGTGGAAGTGGTGGAAGGTTTGAAGGAAGGCGATATAATCTCCTTAACTGAACCGGCTAAAAGTCAAAATTCGATGATGCAATTCGGAGGGTTCTAACTCTTCCGAAAAAGCAGAATGACGGCAAAGGGGAAAATAACATCCAGATTGGCTTTTCTTTATTCTTATAAATAATCAGAGGGTAATAAGGAAGTATGAATGATTGAAGTAAATCATCTGACCAAGAAATTTGGCGTTATAACAGCCGTGGACGATATAAGTTTTTACATTCCCGCGGGAGAGATTGTAGGTTTTTTGGGTCCGAACGGAGCGGGAAAAACTACAACTTTACGCATGCTCGTAGGTTATTTGCAACCCAGTTTTGGCACTATCAGAATTTCCGAACAGGATATCAATACCGACCCCATCGGTTTGGCTCGTCAAATCGGATACCTGCCTGAACAAAATCCGCTCTATGCTGACCTGACAGTCTACGATTATCTGCAATTCATTGCAGCACTTAGGCATATGGATGAGCAGACTTTTAGGGAAAGATTGGAATTCGTGTTGGACAAATGCGGGTTGCGTGATGTTATCGGACAGCCCATCCAAACTCTCTCCAAAGGCTATAAACAAAGAACGGGATTGGCTCAGGCAATTTTGCACGATCCGCAAGTTCTGATTTTGGACGAACCCACTTCCGGACTTGACCCTAACCAGATTTTGGAAATTAGGGAATTGATTAAAGAATTGGGAAAAGCCAAAACAGTCATTCTCTCCAGTCACATCATGCAGGAAGTTCAAGCAGTCTGCGACCGCATCATCATTATCAATAAAGGTAAGATCATTGCCGACGAAGCGAAAGAGGAATTGGGCAAAAACCTGTCCGGTTCAGTCAGTCTGACCATTGAATTGGAGGCGGAAAATCCCGATTTTTCGGAATGGCTTGAACTGCATCCGGAAGTTAAATTAAAAGAGTGCGTCCCAAACGAAGGACATTGGAAAAGGGAGTTTTCCTATCCTGCGGAACTTGATTTGCAGAGGGATTTAGCCCAATTTATCGCTTCCCAAAAGTGGCTGATTTTAAGTATGTATAAGCAGCAGCACAGTTTGGAGGAAATTTTCCATCTACTGACGACGGAAAGTGACATGAACGAACTTGATAAAAGCGAAACTAAAGAGGCGGACAATTCTCCGACTGCCCTACAAATTGAGGAAGCTAATGAGAAGGAGGAAGACGATAATGCATAATGCTTTTATCATAGCGCGCAAGGAACTGAAATCATATTTAAATTCCGTTTCCACTTACATAGTTTTCGTCCTTTTCCTCATGCTCAGCGGGTGGTTCTTTTCCAATTTAATGTTCAAGAGCGGTAAAGCGGAATTACGGCAACTGTTTGATGTCCTGCATCTGGTCTATATTTTCTTTATTCCCGCGCTCACGATGGGAATGATTGCAAAAGAAAAAGCCGACCAAACTTTTGAACTGCTTGCCACTATGCCCATCAAACTAAAATCCATAGTTTGGGGAAAATGGTTAGCGGCATTGGAGTTGCTGGTAATAATTCTGATGTTCACCTTAGTCCATCTGTTGACAATAATGATTATCGGTGAAAATCTTGATTATGGTTCAATCCTTTGCGGCTATTTGGGACTGATTTTTGTGGGTGCCGTTTATTGCGCAATCGGCATTTTTGCTTCCGCTTTGCAGAGCAATCAAATTCTGGCGTTCATCATCGGATTTGTCATTTGTCTGTTTTTCTATGCCATTCAATTTCTGATGCCGCTTTTCCCGAACGCTTTAGCCAATGTTTTTCAGTATTTGAGCATGGATTATCATCTGGAGAATTTCCTCAAAGGCATAATAGACACGCGTGACATCATCTATATGGGTTCCTTGGTAATAGGTTTTATGTTGCTGGCAGAATTTAGTCTGCGAATGAATAATCGTCTGCAGGAGAGATAAATGAAACAGGAAAATTTACCTTCTTCCGGCAAAACCCGTTCTTTCGTCACAGGCTTAATTCTGGCTCTGGTACTGCTTCTGTTGCTCAATCTTGTTTCATCCTTTTTTTATTATCGGATTGATCTCTCTAAAGGCAAAATCCATACTTTGAGCAAAGCCAGCTGTAATTTGGTGCATAACCTAAAGGATAATCTGGTCATCAAAGTATATTTATCCGATAATTTGCCGCCTGAATATAATGCCTTGGCGCGTTATGCAAAAGACCTTTTGGCTGAATACAAACAAGCGGGCGGAAAGCATGTCCGCTATGAATTTGTCAGCCGCACAAATGAAGACGCCTTTCGTTCGCAAGCAGCCAGAGATAACATTTTTGCTCAGCGCACGGTAATTCTGGAAAACGACCAGCAAACCGTGCGGGACATTTATATGGGAATGGCTTTCGAATACAAAGGCAACAGGGAAAGCCTGAACCTTAGTAAAGATATCGAAGGTCGGCTGGAATATGAAATCACTACTTTACTGCGCAGACTGACCAATGCCAAACTCACGAAAGTGACAGTCTTTCAGGATTCCCTCTATAATTCCAATTATTACCAATACTTTGAGCATTATCTGAACCAAAACTATGCTGTCCTTCCCACCAATCTTAACGCGCCTGTGAAAGCATCTGATGTTATGATTTTTACCGGAGTTGCGGATTCGCTTTCTCCTTTGCAATTATACAACTTAGACCAGTATATCATGCACGGAGGGAAAGTTATTTTTCTGCAGGAACGGGTAGCCGGTGACTTGCAATACGGTCAAGCGTATGAAATCAATTCCAATATTTTCCGTTTGCTGAAGCATTACGGAATTGAGATCAAGCCCAATCTGGTAATGGATCAAAACTGTGCGCCCATTAAGATAAGCCAGCGTTCGGGCATTTTTATGATTGATGTGCCCGTTCCCTATCCTTTCATTCCTATGGTCCAAGGCTCCAAAAATTCCGTTATCAGCAAAGGCTTTAGCGATATTTTTTTGTATTACTGTTCGGAACTGAATACCAATACCGGCACTAAAAATATAACTGTCACTCCGCTTCTCAAAACTTCTTCCGCTTCCGGAATTATGAACGGTCCCGATTTTCAGGTTGACCCCAATGAAGTAATAGACCAGAAACTGATGTCTACTTTAACTTTACCTCCTGTTACCGTAGGCGCTCTGTTCACGGGAACTTTTACCAGTTTTTATGCGAATAACCCTTCCTATGCAAAAACCAAAGGCTTTTCCGGCAAAGTTAATAACGGTGAAATTATCGTTGTTACGGATTCAGACATGATCAGAGACTACATTGCAAGCGCTTCCGACGCAAATATAATGTTTATTCTCAATGCTGCAGATTTCTTGCTGAAAGATTTATCATTGTGCGAAATCCGCTCCAGAACCATTCCGAACAGCCCTCTTGATTTGGGCGCTTTCCTCTATAAACACAATGTTCCGCCCGATAAAATTGCTCAAACAGAGCCCAACCTGAGGCAAATCGTTAAAATTTTGAACATCCTTTTGCCTTCGTTGCTGTTAATCCTTTACGGTTTGCACAGAATGTATCTTTTGAAGAAAGAACGCAGATTAATTCAGGCACGGTTTCAACCTGTAATACCATCGCCGGAACCATCTGCCGATGAAGAAGAAGCAGAAGGGAAGGATCAGGAAGAACCTTCCGATGAGGACAAAGAAGAATGAAAAAAAGCCAATGGTGGATTCTAGCGGTAGTAGTCGTGTTAATCGGAATTTATTTTCTGGCGCGGTCCCGTCAACCGATTGAAAAAGAGATTCGTTTTTTCAGAGCAGATTCGGCATCTGTCGCTGAAATTAAATTGTTCACGCAGGATGATACACTGGTTGTGAAAAAAATCGGCAACGCTTGGAAAATGACTTATCCCTTGACTTGGGATGTAAATCAGCAGCAGTTGACTTCGTTCTTTCAAAAAGTATTGCCGGCAAAGACTTCAGCCACACCGATGTCCGAAGACCCGAAGCTGCAAAGTATGTATAAAGTGGATTCTCTTTCCTCCAATCAAGTCAGTTTTCTTGATAAAAACGGAAAAATCCTTGATCATGTCTACATCGGCAATGGAACAAATACTGCCTTTATTTACGGACGCAGACAAGGCGAAAATCAGATTTACCAATTCAAGGAAGATATTATCAATTTGGTAACGCCCGATGTGATGCAATGGCGTTCCCCCAATATTATCAACCTGAAACAGTCCCAAATCAAAAGCATTGAAGTCCGCTATCCTCAAAATACTTATACGCTCACTTTTAGTGCCGACAGCACAAAATATTCCGATGCGCGGGAAAGTTTTATTATTCCTGCTTCCAATCGCGCTCAATACAAAATTATCAACGCTTTGGAAAACTTGATGACTTGGCAGTTTATTGACACCGGAACGGAAAAATACGCTAATGATTTTAAGCATCCGGCTTGCACAATTCGCGTCAATCTAAATAATGGCCAAACAGTGACCCTTACTTTGGCGGAACACAAACAAGCCGCAAAACAGACTGCCGATAAAAATTCCTTTCCCGAACAGCCGCTCATTTTGCTTAAACTGAATGATCAATCAGCGCCGCTTTATCAAATGACCGCAGATTTTCTTAATCGTTTTACGCGGGATGCTGCCCACTTCAAAACCGAATATGAATGACCTGCTGATTCTTTCAACTCTGACCGATGAGCAATATAAAGAAATTTCCTCACTATGGGAAATTACGGGAGTGGCAAATTCCGCCAGAGGAGACAGTTTGGAAGCAGTCAAAAAGACTTTGGAACACGGTGCCAAAATTTTGCTGCTGTATAAGGAAAATCAGCCGATCGGCACTGTTTGGCTGACGCATGATTTCAGAAGATTATACATTCATCACATGGCTGTCCATCCTTCTTTTCAAAATCAGGGTTGGGGCAGAATGCTGTTGAAAGAAGCTCTAAAAATAGCCTCTGAAATGAAATTGCAGGCAAAACTGGAAGTCCACTCCGATAATTATCCGGCTTTGCATTTATATTGCAGTGAAGGTTTTAAGCCTTTGGATGGTTACCAAACTTTGATAAAGAGGAAAGTCTGACTATGTTTTATCTACCCACACGCATTATTTTCGGCGCTAATGCAGTGCGCAAAAGTTTCGTGTTCATCAATCGTTTAGGCAAGCGTGCCCTTTTGGTCACAAGCAAACATGCGGCAAAGACAAGCGGTGCTTTGGATGATGTACAGAAACTATTGGCTGATTTAAATATTGATTATGCTGTCTATGCTCAAGTGGAAGAAAATCCCGTTCTGGAAACGATTACGGCGGGAGCGGCAGTTTTTGGTGAACAGAATTGCGATTTTGTAATTGGCATCGGTGGAGGCAGTCCTCTGGATGCCGCAAAAGCAATTTCGCTGGCAGCGGCTAATCAGCTTGAGCAATCAACGCTTTATGATCTGGCGAAAATAAAGAAATCCTTTCCCGTGGTAGCAATTCCAACCACTGCTGGAACCGGTTCGGAAGTTACTCAATATTCTGTTTTAACTAATGCGGAAACGAAAATTAAGGCAGGTTTCGGACACGAATGCGCTTTTCCCGTTTTGGCTTTGGATGATGCCAAATACACTCTTTCCTTATCGCCCAAAACTACTCTCTATACTGCCATTGATGCCTTAAGTCATTTACTGGAAGGTCTATATTCCAATCAGCGTCTCCCCATGATTTATCCGCTTATTTTTCAAGGCGTAAAACTCATTTTGGAGAACCTGAAAACCGTTTTGGAGAATCCGAACAACCTGCAAAAAAGAGAAAACCTTTTGCTGGCAAGCCTCTACGGTGGAATGACAATTGCTCATACCAGCACCACTTTTCAGCATTCCATCGGCTATCCTCTGACGGCTGAATTTGGTCTTGCGCACGGATTGACCAACGGACTGGTCCTCAAACCAATTATGGAACTGTATTATCCCGCGGTCAAAAATGAATTGGATGCCCTATTTGCGTATCTTCACACGGATAAGACAGCGTTCTTTAACTGGCTGGACAGTCTTGAACTTTCTTCCGGCATCAAGATTACGCCTGAATTTATTGCCGCCAAAACTCCGGAAATCCTTTCCAGTCGTAATATGGCAAACAATCCCGTTTCCGTTACGGCAGAGGATATTGCCGCAGTCTTGAAAAATATCAATTGACATAAATCAACAGCAGTTCAAAATTACTATTACTTGAAATATTGATTTTAGTAAGAGGCAAGAATGTCAATCTCAGTCAAGGAAGTAACTTCCAAAAAGGAAATGAAGCAATTCGTTTATTTGCCGGAAAAGATTCACGCCAATCATAAAGGATGGGTTCCTCCGTTTTTTTCTGATGACGCACGCTCTTTCGATCCCAAACGAAATCTTTCGCACCGTTATTGCGACACCGTTTATGCCTTGGCTTACGAAGACGGGAAACCGGTAGGAAGAGTTGCCGGTATTATCAATCATCGTTATAATGACCATGCGGGAGTGAAACATGCCCGTTTCGGATATATTGATATGCTGCCCAGGTTGGACGTGACAAAAGCGCTGTTAGAATTTGTAGAAAAATGGGCAAAAGACAAAGGAATGGAGAAATTGGTGGGTCCGATGGGTTTTACGGAAGAGGATCCGGAAGCCTTTATCATTGAGGGTTTTGACGAAGTTACGAACCTTGCTACCAATCAAAATTTTCCCGAAATCCCAGGCTTCATGGAACAACTCGGTTACGGCAAAGAAGTGGATTATTTCGTCTATCTGGTTAATGTAAAGGAAGCGATGTCCGAAGATTACTATAAATTATACAGATGGGCGAAACGCAATAAGGAATTCCAACTGAAGGAATTTACCTCCAAAAAGGAACTCTGGAACTGGATTATCCCCATCTTCAATTTGATGAATGAAAGTTTTATGGTCCTTTACGGCTATTCTCCTTTTACCGATGAAGAAATCAAAGACTTTGTCAAACGCTATATGTTCGGAGTGGATCCGCGCTTCGTAAAATGCGTCATCAATAGCGCAAATCAGGTAATAGGCTTCATTGTCGGCATTCCCAATATGTCAGAAGGCATTATCAAAGCACGTGGACGCTACTATCCTTTCGGCTTTATCCATATGTTGAGAGCACGCAAACATTCCAAAAAACTTGATGTCTATATGGGTGCGGTCAAAGAAGAATATCGCAGCAAAGGTGTTGATGTGTTGATGGGTTGGCGGATGTTGGAAGAAGCAAAAAATGCCGGAATTGAATATATAGACAGCCACCACGAATTGGAAAGCAATGTCCGTATGCGTGCTGAAATGGAACGCGTCGGAGGACGCATCTATAAAAAATACCGCATCTACCAAAAAAGCCTGGTCTAAATCACTTTTCTTCCTTTAATAGTTACGGTAGTGATGCCGCGGTCTCTCCGGGATTTTAAGGCGGAGGCTCCCTCCAACTCCACCACAACTATATAGGTAAGATTAGACTAATCATTTGTAGGGCAAAGTTTGCAGAGAGCAATTTATTTGGAAACTATAGCATAGCTTTCCCAAGCTACGCCATAGTTTATTTAGCAGGTCTGCAAATCTGCTCTACCATTATAATGGTTTCGGATTTCTTTTTGCCTCCAGTGAGCGAACTCGGAGTCCTTTTTGCTTTCGTGAACAATCAAGTGTTACATAATCTTCAGGAAAAATGGACTTCGGTGAGCGAATTGGAGTTCTTTTTGCCTTCTTATATAAATTCCATATTGACAAATCACATATATTGATTATCTTGTCTCTA
>DAOPOH010000019.1:0-36769 GCA_035357855.1 Candidatus Cloacimonadota bacterium | reverse complement strand
ACCCTGCGGCAGAGTAGGTCGCCGCCATCTCTTCCTCTCGGTTATTTTTTTGCCTATAAAATTATGATTATCATTATCGCAGAAAAAAAACTTGACATCAAAGTATATAACTAAAAAGTATAAAGTGTTAAGGAGCAGATGGCGTAATTTATGTTATAAAATGAGAAAAACATGTTTGCTGACCAAAAGAAAACAGGATTCAGAAGCAAAAAACATGTTAAAATTTTAAAAAAAGAGACAGTAAGATGGAGAGATTTTGTCTCTCATTATAGAGAGAAGGGGAGGTATCCGTGACGAAGACAAATTATTTATTACTAATGTCAGTTCTTGTTTTGGGATTGTTTTTAGCAGCATGTTCCAAAAAAGATGACAATTCAAACGAGAATTTAGACACTTCACAGGCGCTTACCAACTATTGGTCAACTCAGACTGATTTGACGCAAGGTTTGGAAAGCAGAGACAGCACAATGACAATGATTGTGCAAAGAATCAACAATTTGAATGCGCGTTCGGGAAGAGATGCAATTTCCGATATTGATGCCATGGTCAATGACTATGTAGTGGAAAGCGAGAATGCATCAAGACAATTTGATGCTTTATTGAGGCTGGAAAACAACATTATCCCCTACGGAGATAACGGTAAGAACATTTTTGGTGATGTAGCCGGAGGAATATATAACAAAGCGAAAGGGATGGTGGTTTCCGGAGGCAGGATGGTTCGTTCCGGTTGGAGAGTGTTAAGCGGCAAACAGAGTTTGAGGCAAGTATTGAATGACCCCGAATCAGGTATTCCGCTTGTTTCCGATTTTGCGGAGAAAATCCAGAAGCACAATGCGGATCGTGATGCTGCCATTCGCCAACAAATTCTTTCCAATAACAATCAGGACGGCATGATTCCTTTGGATCAACTTCAGGGGAACACACCACAGGAGAAAATCAATTATTATCTTAATCTTTCAGATGATGATCCTCTTAAAATGAATATGCGTCGTGATGTTATGATGTGGGATGAAGAGGAGCGAACCAGAACAGCCAATACAGCCAAAGAGTTAGGTGAAACCGGCGTCAAGACCGTGGGTGATTCTTATGGCGGTGGTGTTGGTGAATGGACAAATGAAGTTTTGTTGCAGAATATGAATCATGGTCAGGACCCCAATGACAAAGGCACCGTCAATGTTTCCGTAAATGAAGATGCTGACGGAACTCCTGCCATTACAGGCGGAAAGACTCTTATTCTTGCCAAGAAGAATATGCCGGAAGATGATTCTCGCATCACTGTTATCGTGAATGCACCGCAAACGCTTACTCAACCTTTGCCCAGCGGAGATTACAGTTTGATTGTAATTGCAGATGGTTTTATCAGGGAAGTTCAGGAAACGATTACTGTCACGCGAAATCAAGTGCAGGACTTGATGGCAAAATTGCTTAAGCTTTCGGAGAATGCTATCGTAATTGAAAGTTTGACAGCAGAGCCTCCGACCGTTATGTTAGGTGATGAAGCTTCTGTTCGTCTGAGTTGCGTAAGCACAATCGGGCAAAATCTTGATTTTAATTGGCAGATTACGGGCGGGTCTTTTACAGATAAATCTGTCCGCGGCCCGAACTTGACCTTCAAACCTACGCAGGAAGGAAATTATTCGGTTACGGTCACAATTACGGACGGGATGAATAATACAAAGGTAAAGAGTATTGAATTGCAGACTGTTAACGCCAAACTGACTATAACAGGTTATACTTTAAGTAGCGAAAGTTTTTATGACAATAAAATCAATCCCGGTGAGTTAGTTACTCTTAGTTTAAACATAAAGAATAACGGAACGCAAGATTTAGTCGGGACGGAACGGATAGAAGGAACTGGTGGAATTACGGTAAATCCGGCATCTACAAACGCAACTATACCCACAGGTGAAACCGGTATTTGGGATGTCAATATTCAATTGCCCGTAAATTATTCCGAAACTACCGGCAAGCTTAATTTCTTCTTTGATACCGTAACTCAAACACAACAGCCTGTTACTATTTGCAGCAGCGTGGTATTTCCGGTTGATTTTTATGTGGAAATCAATCCCGTTACTGAAGATCCCGTTACTTCTCGCGTTCTTACAATCAGCGGCAGAGTGGCAAATCCGCAACTTTCCACTGCCACTATGTTCTTGGACGGAGACATGATGCAGCCGATAATTTTGAACCTAAGTTACGGAAATTTCAGCAATGAAATAGCTCTCAGCGGTTCTATAAATGAGGTTGCACACACTGTTACGGTCATTGCAAATTCCGGCAGTAATGAAGCGGAAAATTCAATTCACTTCAATTCTCTTGTGCCTGCATGTCTTTTCCGGATGACTTTGACTTGGGATACAGGAGGGACAGATGTAGATTTTTGGTGCACTGACCCCAACGGCGAGAAATGTTATTACGCACATCGAACAACTGCCAGCGGTTTAGCTTTGGACTTTGACGACACGAACGGTTACGGACCTGAAAATATTACTCTGACACCTACTCCGAGTTCTTTTGTTCCCGGCGATTATCTTGTTCAAGTTCATTATTACAGTGATCACGATTCCTATAATGCCATCTATACTAATTGCCAGGTAGTTATCAGATTGAATGAAGGAACCGCACAGGAGACAACGCGTTACTATTATGGTTCTTTAAATGATACGGGCGATATTTGGACTGTTACCACTCTTACTTTTACAGGCACAAAATGGATAACTAAAGCGCCGGTCCAAGCTCATTCCTACACTTCTTCAGCTCAGCTTCCGCCCAAACAATAATATCTTACTATATGAAAAATGACAGAACGCCGGCTAGTCCGGCGTTTTTTTCTTTTCTTTTTTCCGAAGTATCTTCATTCTCAGGAAAGGATTTGACAGCATTACGGCTATAAGATTGATAGTTTTTGGCTTAGTAATTGCTAAAATAAAATACAGGCTGAATTATTAGCTGTTATAGAAGAGATACCCAATTGGAATAAGGAGCTTTTATTATGAATGAAGATACACCTCGTCCGAAGACTTTGACTTCAGATCCTAATATCTTGCGCAAGATTAAGCATAAGCAATTTATGCGGCAGCTGATACCCTTAATCATTGTAGCCGCCGCCTTAGTTCTGAATGTTATCTATCCGATCTACTGGTTGTTATATCCTGCTCTGGCAGCATTTGCATGGTATTTGTTGGAACGCATGCTTTATCGCACGAAGAATAAAATTCCCGTTCCGCAAGAGACAGCTTTTGTTTCTCCCGTAGATGGCAAAGTTCAATCTGTACATAAAGGGCAAGATGCCACTCTGCTCACGATTAAGAAATCCTGGTTTGATGTGGTGGAAGTGCGTCTACCATACCCGGGACTGCAGATGGAACAGGCAAACGGGTGGAAATTTGAAACTCCCAAAGGCTCGATAGATGTTCATATTAAGACTTCTAAACAGGAATTTTTTAATGACTTTTCCACGCATGGTCAAGTTATTGGTCTCATGCCTTCCAACGCTGTTTTTACTTTTTATATTCCTGTAGGAATTAAAGTTTTGGTGCAGCCGAAGCAAGTAGTTTTCGGGGGAGAAACAGAACTATTTTCTCTTGCAGAAGATGCTGAAACCGAAGAAGAGCCTCCCTCCATTTTAGTTGAGCCCATAGCGGAAGAGGATTTTAAGTAGAATACATATTTTATCTTTAGAAAATGGAATGAAAAGTAGAGGAAGAGGCTGTTAGACGGTTTTGTTCCTTTTAACGAGAAGTTCCAGACAAAGGTTGGCTTGTAAATTTGCTACTATGGCAACTCTTGGTGCAAGAGGACTTAAACCCGGTTCAGGTTCGCTGATTTCGTCTCCGCAAATGTAAAGATTATCGGATTTTACAACATGAATGAGTTCGTTATTTCCGTAACCTGCAATTCCTGAAGCGCCGATTAAAGGTCGTTCCGGATGCAAATTCAGCCAAGTTTCAATCAGCATTTGTTTTTGTTCCGCGCCGTCCAAAGCTTCCATTAAAATATCACATTCTCCGAAAAGGGTTTCTACATTATCAGAATTGATTTTGGCCAGATGAACGGTGACGCTGCAAAAGGGATTGATGGCGGCAAGGTTATCCCGCATTGCTTCCGCTTTATATTGACCGACTTGAGCAAGAGTGAACTGCTGACGGTTTAAATTTGGGACGGTAACAATATCAAAATCCGCCAAAATAAGCTGCCCGATTCCTGCACGGCATAAAGAAAGTGCTATATTACTGCCCAAACCTCCGCACCCGGCAATTCCGATTGTGGCTGCTTGCCAAATTTTGAGCAAAGATGGATCATGTTGGGAGAAAAGTTCTCGATAAAGTCTGTCAGACGCTTCAGTCATGGCGAGTTATTTCCAGACGGATGTTTCCTTCGGGATCAACATCTTTTAAGTTTGCAATAAAGGCACTCACGACATCGCGCAAAAGATTTTGGACAAAAGGAACCAGCACAATTTCTTTACCGTCAATGGTGAGTGTAACTTGTTGCGGATGGTCACTATGGCAGTCCGAGCGTTGTTTTTCTCCTTTGAGAATTGCCGCCGCCATTTGGTGACAAGTCAATCCGCAAGCGGAACAACAAGCCGGATCATTATCCGGAAGCAGGTCAAAAACCTTATCCAAGACCAAGCGGGTTAAGTCTTCAAGCTCATTTTCAGCATCCAAAACAGGAATTTGCAAGTTAAGTATTTCTTGCGCTGCAATTTTTCCGGAAACTGCAAAAACGATGGGATCCATCAATTCTTGCAACTGTTCAATTGTTTCTGCACAAAGGATTTTCGGCACAGGTGCTTCCCGCATACCTTCAATAATGAGATAATCGCAAGTCAGGAAAGAAGCCATTTCTTTCAGGGAAAGTCGTTGAGGAAAAATCAGAGCAGTGTCCTTCAGCCCGCGGGCAAAGGTCATAACAGCCCCTGCTTGAATGTGTTTCCAAGAATTGCTGCCTTCGGTATCAGCATGATAATTTTCATTGTGAATGTCTTTAATTGTAGCAACCTTGAAACCTTTATCGGATAGGGATTTAATTAACTTAGCCACAAGGGTGGTTTTGCCCGTGTGATGAAATCCGAATACGGAAAATGCTTTCATATTCAATCAGTGAGTGAAATGAGTAAAACGACGGCTTGAGCGGAAATGCCTTCTCCTTTCCCTGTTACGCCCAAACCTTCTTCAGTAGTAGCTTTTACGGAAATATTATTGACATCCGTTTCCAAATCGGTTGCCAAATTGAAACGCATTTGCGTGATATAAGGTGCCAATTTTGGCTCGTTAGCGCAAACTGTTACATCCAAATTTCCGATTTGGAAACCGGAAGCCAGCACTTTTTTGATGACTTTTTTCAGTAAAATGCGGCTGTCAATATTTCTGAATGCCGACTCAGTATCCGGAAACCAATAACCGATATCGCCCCAAGCCATAGCGCCCAAAATTGAATCTATGACTGCATGAATTACAACATCTGCATTAGAATGGCCTTCCAAGCCTTTGGGGAAAGGAATTTCCACTCCGCCGAGAATAAGTTTTCCGCCTTCCTTAAGACGATGGACATCGTAACCGAAGCCGATTTTCATCAAACTTAATCCACAGTTATTGATTTAGAGACATTTTTGGGCACATCTGGATGGACACCGTGGTTTACCATTCCCAAGCGATCGAGTTTTGTCATTTTTTTGATACTCATCTTCAGGGCCAGCGTCTGCAAAACAAGAGTTGCGGAAAAACAAGTCATTAAACTGTCTCCGGTAGCAGGTAAAGCGATGTATCCCCAACCGTAATAGGAACCTTCGTTGGGATTGATGCTCGCATTTTTCAACAGTTGTTCGTTTTCTTCCGCAATGACATAAGTGGCGGCACCGCGTATTTTATGCGTATTGATTTGCGAAATAGTGAGATTGACATCTCTGGTGTCCGGTCCGGTAACATAAATGAGAGGATAACTGCGATACAATTGGTCAAAGAAATCATGGTCCTCCACTAATTCTTTGAAGAGTTTGGTAGCAGGAGCGGAAAGATTTAACGGCAAAGTGCGATTAAACATGTAGGTGCCGTAGGATTTTATGATTTCTTTTGTATCGTAGCGAGAAAGATTACGCTGTGCGGCTTTTTCACAAATGACATCTACCATGTTTGTGTAGTTGCGCACCAGATTTCTCATATTTTTCAAGCCGAACACGGTATTTTTTCCGAGAATGGTATTGGGTCCGTGCTTAAATTCACTGGCTTCGCGTCCTTCCGCATGATTGAGAACGGTTTCTCTGATTTTAAGAGCACCTTCCATGGCAACGCCGCTAATTTTGGTGGCTAAAATATGAAGTGAAGGCTCCATATAAATTTTGCCCGCCACATAGTCTATTGCATCCCCTGTTGTTTCCAAAGTCTGCTTTAACAGCAAAGGAATATCGTTCAAAGATTTACGCCGTTTTTCCAGTTCCTTTTCCAGTTTATTGCAAAATTCGGCCGAAGAATTGTTTTCCCGCAGATATTCCAGTTTCATTTCTGCAGTTTTGATTGCCAAATAGTAAAACAGGGTTATTTGATTCATGAAACTTTTGGTTGCGGGGACTGCAATTTCGGGACCGCAAAGAATCGGAATGGCAACATCACTTTTTTCCTGTCCCAATGTGCTGTTCATATTATTGACCAAAACGACTTTGCGAATATTGGGATTGGTGGCATCAATATCATTAAAGATATCGATCAAATCTTTAGTTTCGCCACTTTGTGAGACGCCGATAATGAGATCGTTATCTTTTAAGCAATTGGAATATTCACCTCTGAAGTCACCCGGTAGAATGGGAATGATTTCAAAACCGGCAATTTCATTAAAGAAAAGTGCGGCTACTTTGGTGGCGTGAAATGAAGTTCCGCAAGCGATTGTATAGGTATTACGGTTGTTGAGCATGGTAGTTCTTGCCAAAGAAATGAAATTTTCCACACTTTGATTGAAATCTTCCACATCTTCACGCTCGGAGAGAGAGTCCAATGCTTTGGCGAGCAAAAGTTTGCGTTTATCAAACTCATGATTGACTAAATCGATAAAGATGTTTTTATCAGCAGAAAAGAAGTATTTTTTTTCAAAATCCTCACGGACGACTTCTTCAACTATGGGCTGATAATCTGCTTGGATGCGCGCGTAAAATTTATCTGCCGCTTTTCCTGAACTGAAAGAATCAAAAAGTTCTTTTTTCCTCTCGACCGTTTCAGCGGTTTTAAGCTCTTCCAGAAAGGAGCAAAAAGTGTCTTTCAATTTCTCCTTTTCCAGAAATTGAAGCATGTTTTTCCCGGTATTGGAACCGCCTTGGAAAAGTTTAATCAACTTGCCGGTGGATTCAGGTTGAGCCCAAATTTCCTGTTCCATAAAATAGTTGAATTCAGGCAACAATTCCACATCTTCCGCACGCAGTTTAGAGTAGACAGGTTGAGTGTTTATCTTGTCTAAGGGATGATATTTTTCGTCAGGTTGGTTAAGGCGTTTGAAATGAAGTTCCTTTTGCGCATAAATTTGATAGGCGTCAGCGGTGTATTCAATAAATTCACCTTCGCGCAGAGGAACCAGAGTTTTGGTGAAGCGCAGGACTGCAGTCAGATCTGAAGAGGCGAGAGAGAATTTTTGTCCGTCCAAAATTCCTATGCCGAAATACAAACTGCTTCCTGCTTTGATTGCCCACATTGTTTCTGTTTTTGGATCAACTATTACTGCAGCATACGAGCCTATAACCATATCCGAAGATTTAGCAATTGCGCGACGCATGCAGGCTTTGCGTTCTTCACCTTCTTCAGGATTGTCTGCTTTGTCCATTTCCACATCAAAATAATGTTCTATCGTGTGCACTAACATTTCTCCGTCATTATCGGAAAGGACATCATGGCCTTCATGCACCAAAAAAGACTTGAGTTCGCGCGTGTTTGTAATATTACCGTTGTGAGCACCGTAAATGTGTCTTTTGCATTTGACATCGTGAGGTTGCGCATTCACTT
Organism: Candidatus Cloacimonadota bacterium; assembly: GCA_035357855.1. Taxonomy (GTDB): domain Bacteria; phylum Cloacimonadota; class Cloacimonadia; order Cloacimonadales; family Cloacimonadaceae; genus UBA5614. Next base: position 28,784 of record DAOPOH010000019.1, on the reverse strand, counting down.
GATTAACATAGCCGAAAGTTGCCCAACGAACTTGCCCGCAAAACAGCTTTCCTTGCTGCTTATCAATTCCGAGTGTTTTGACCAATATGGAGGGTGCACCCACATCTTTTAAAACAACAACATTTTGTTTGTCATCTTGAAAGATGGCGCCGGTGCTGTCATAGCCTCTATATTCCAACGCGCGTAAAAGTTTGGAAGCGTATTGTCCTATATTGATTGACACTTTGGCTAAACTGAGACCCAAAACTCCGCAACCTACGCCAAAAACAGGAATCGGAATCGTTATTTTATTTTTTTTCAATATTTTTAGCAATTTAGTCATATCAGTTTCCTTGTGCTTTGGTTATATTATATCGGATAACTTGTTCCGCCAGAAAAAGGTCAAATTCATCAGTAACTTTCAGGTTAAAACTGTTATCAATTAAAAAGTGAACGCTGTGACCGTAATGTTCCGCAATGGCGGAATCGTCCGTTGTATAAAATTCTTCCAGCATCGCTCGGAAGTAATATTTGACGATAAGATTGAAGTTAAAAACTTGCGGGGTATAGATTTGCAGCAGGTTTTCACGATTAAGAGTTTGCTCAATCACATCATCCTTAAAACTCTTAATCGTATGCTTGACAAGTGCTCCGGGAACGCTTGCTCCATATTCGCGAGCAAGCAAAATTAATTTGTTCAGCAATTCTTCTTGAACGAAAGGACGCACTCCGTCGTGAATAATTAAAAAATCGGCATCGGGGGGGCAAATTTGGATGGCATTAAAGACGGAATCTTGGCGTTTTTCGCCGCCTGCGCAAAAATCAAGTTTAGATGCAACGCCGGTCGGGAAAAATGTTGTTACCGTTTCCGGGAAAGTATCCAAATCTGCTGCCGGTAAGGTTACGACCACTTTGGAAATATCAGTTCTTGATAAAAATGGTTCCAGCGCCCTGATTAAGATAGGTTTGCCGTCAAGGAGGCGAAACTGTTTTTTTACTTCGCCCGGTAATCTGGCACCAATTCCGCCCGCTGTTACAATTGCAACTATCTTCACATCTTCCATGCGTAAAAAATACCCTTGGGCGTTTGTCTGGAAAAGATTTGTTCTTCTGCGGCAAGGTACTGGAGGAGTTTGCTTACTTCATTAACATGAATTTGCAGTTCGGAAGCCAATTCCTGCTTGGTATATTCATCTTTTTTCAACAGGTTGATGAGTTCATCCAGAGTTTCCCTTTCTGCGGGAGTAATCAAGTTTTGCTGATGAGGCTTGGCAATAATCTCAATCGGGATGGGATTATCTTCTTGTAAAAAGGCACGCATTTCTTCCAAAGAAAGAAACAAAGCTGGCTGCACCCAATCTTCTGCCGGAGCACGATCTAATGAATTCAATTGGACTTTGTCCGGTTTAATCCTTTGCACTGCATCTTTCAGGAGTTCCAGTTCTTCCAAATTGTCATTAAGTCCGGGAACAATGAAGATTTCCAGCCACATTTGACCGGGATATTCTTTCCGCGTATCCACCAACCCTTCGATTATAGAAGCAGCTGTTAGTTTATCGCACGGGCGGTTAATTTGTTCAAACACTTCCTGAGAAGCGGCATCCAAAGAAGGAAGAAGAAGATCACAAGGGAGAATTTCCCGTCGCAAATCAGGTTCGTTAAGTAAGGTGCTGTTTGTGATTAACGCCAATTTATATTGAGGGTAGCGTTGTTTAATCGCGTAAATAAGTTCTCCCAAAAGACTGTAAAGGGTTGGTTCACCCGCTCCGGAAAAGGTGATGAAATCCAATTCAGGCTTGCTTTGGAGAAAATCATTCAATTCGGAAGTAATTTCTTCCACTTCAAAAAAGGGTTTGCGTTTCAAGGTTAAATGCGTAGTGCGGCTCACTTCACAGTAGACGCAATTAAGAGAACAGTATTTGTAAGGGACGACATCCACGCCTAAAGATAAACCTAACCGTCTGGAAACGACAGGTCCGAATAAATGTTTATATTTCATAATGCTATCTTATCAATTCAGCAACTGTGTTTTATTAAATTCTTAAAAAGTGGTGCCGATCTGCAAATGCGGCTCCCAAGTATCCTTCTCAACATTATAGGCATAATCAAAACCGATCAGACCTAAGGGACTGCGGATGCGGATGCCGGCTCCCACACCTTTTTTGAAATTCAAAAAGTTAAATTCACGCAGAGTGTTATAGCTGTCACCGGCGTCAAAAAACAGTAAGCCTACGATTTGATCTCCTCCGATAGGATAACCGAGTTCGGTGGAAAAAATAATTTCACGAGTTCCGCCACCTGCAGGTCCGATGGAACGATCCGCATAACCTCTGATTCCGTCCACACCTGTTCCGCCTAAATAAAATCGTTCGTCCGGAGGAACTTCTCCCGATTTTCCGTAAGGTGCAGTATAACCGAAACGCCATTTTGTGCGTAAAGCCACTTTATGCCAAGTTTCAATGAACCAACTGATTTGCGCTATCTGTTTGTAATAGTTAAAATCGCCTCCCATGGGTCCGCCCGCTACTTCAGAATACAGTATCATTTGTGAACCGGAAGTCGGGTAAAAGACATTGTTACGAGTGTCTCGATTAAGAGTAGCATTGACGGAGCTGGTTATCTGCGTGCCCTTGGAATCAAGTTCTATCAGGTTCTGGTTTTGGTCTTCGTTCTCCATGATGGCGTCCATATCGGTGATGCGATATTTTTTGGCGTAAAGTGAATAGCCCAAAACCAAGCGGGTATGATTTATCCACGGTAAAGGCTGTCCTGCTCTTACACTGGCACCTTTGGTGTAAATTTTGTAATAGAAACTGCTCCATGTTTTCATTGTATTATACAGATTGAAGCCAAGTAACGTATTACTGTCCAAGAAGTTGGGATCTGTAAAGTCATATTCAAAATTTTGAGTGCTGCCGCCGAATTCCCATTTCAAGCTGGTGGACCAGTTATTGCCGAATAAATTGTTTTCGGATACGCTGAGTGTTCCCACAAAACCGTCGGCAGAATTATATCCGACACCACCGTTGGCTGTTCCGGCAGATTTATCCTGCACGATCAAATTGAGGTCGATATCACCGTTATTGTTGATTTGGGTATAATCCGGGGGCTGCATATTCGGTTCAAAATAACCAAGATTGTAGATGTTATTCAAAGAAGCCATTACTTGTGAACGGCGGAAATAGTCACCGGGAGCGATTTCCAGTTGGCGACGGATGACTTTTTCCTTTGTGCGAGTGTTACCGCCAATATTAATTTGTCTGATTTTGGCACGAGTGTTTTCGGTAATTTTGAGATTCACATTCAGATATTCGCCGTCTCTGACATCTTCCGGTTCTATTGTGCAATAAATAAATCCTTCTTCCCAGTAAAGAGAATAAACATTAGTCAGTTGATTGTTGAATTTTTCCTGGTCGTAATTATCGCCGTATTTAAGAGTAAATTTGGAAAGGATAGTTTCCGTAGTGAATTGCTGATTCCCTGTCACTGTCAAAGTCCCGAATTTATAATGCTGCCCTTCTTCTATGGTAATGACAATTTCCAGTGATTTTTCATTTGTCTGATTAACGCTCCAATCTACAATACGCGCATCGATAAAGCCGTTGTTCTGATAATAGTTGATAATATTCTGCAGGTCTTGCTCAAATTTATCTTGGTCAAATCTGCCGGCACGAAGGAGGCCGGCTGTTTTTGTTTTCATTCGTTTTCTCAATTTCTGTTCGGGAATTTGTTCATTTCCGCGGAAAACGATACTGCGGACTGCGACAACTTTTCCTTCTTTACAGTGCACAATTAAATTTACCCGATTTTCCTCTTGAGGGTGTTCTTCGAAGGTGATTTCAACATTTTGATAGCCCTTGGAGTTATATTCCTTCTTCAGTTTGCGGGTAAAATCAATTTTTGCTTGCGGTGACCAGTAACTGCCCTTGCGAATGGAGCCCAGTTCATCTATTTTATCTTTTTTTATTGCGGAGAAACCTTCATACTTAACATCGTTCACAATCGGATACTCTTCTACGGTGATGATGACGTTAACGCCTGTCCTATAAGGTTCCGTATCTATTTCCACACTCTTGAAAGTGGAAAGATTATTCAGCGTTTTAATTGATTTTGCTGCGGCTTCAGGGTCCAAAACATCACCTGTCCGCAAAGCTATGGCAGACAAAATCAGGGAACTTTCCACATTCTGATTGCCCACTACTTTGATATCATAGATTACTTCACCTGCGGCAAAGAGCAAGGAGCATAGGCTAAACAACAGCGTTGCCGCTATAATCAGTTTGGAGTTAAAAGGCATATATCCTCCACCTTTTCTGTTTATCCAGATTTGCCGAAGCTGATATTTCGTAAAGGATTTTTTTATGTATAAAGCGCAAAGTTCATTTTAGGGAGAGATATTTTCAATCGGTAAAAGAGAAAAGGAGAGGAAAGAAAACGATAACTTTAGGAAAAGGACCGGGCAATTTTACCTGTTCCGGCTTACTTTTCTTCTCTGTCTGCAAAATACGCAAGACCAACAATTCACTTGACATTATTTCCTATTTTTAATTCAAAATAAATAGCAAAAAGAAATTTTGTCAGAGGGGAAAAGAGCAAATATGATTAAGCGAAGTATTTTTTTATGTTGTTTGTTGTTGTGGCTTGGTCTCTCTTTCTCGGTAACAATTCAAATCGGAAACGGAAATTTGCTCAATCAATGTCTTCCTTGCGAACCGCTATTGAATTATTCCTACTCTCAATCTCTTTACACTGCGGATGAAATCACATCTGCAGGCACTATTTCTGCGGTTGCTTACCAGTATAGAATTAGCAGCACTACTTTTCTTGCGGGGAACAATCTTATCAGTTTATATTTGGGAACAGTCTCGCGCGATAGGTTCACATCCCTTACGGATTGGGTTCCTCTGGATTCTTTACAACTTGTTTTTCAAGGGACACTGCAAGCGGAATGGTTCTCCTCAATTTTACCGGGACAGGGATGGCTGACGATCCCGCTTACGGTTAATTACATTTATTCGGGAACGGGCAATTTAATTGTGGCTTTTGATGAGAACAGTCCGGGAAACAGCAGCACCGGAGATGATTTTTATTGCAACAGTTCCAGTCTCGCCCAATCTCTGGAAATTCATTCCATTACCGTAAATCCCGATCCTGCATCACCTCCTCCCGCCTATCACAACAATCCTTATAATCCTCTTTCCGTGCGTCCAAATCTGCGTTTAGAACTTCAACCTCATATTTTGACGCCGTATAATCCAAGTCCCGCTAATCAAGCTGTAGAAATTGATTTAAATCCGACCTTGAGTTGGCAAAGTGAAGCTTCATCTTGGGAACTTTGGTTTGCGCCCGCTAATCAGCCACTGCAACAATTTGCAAATAATCTTACCAATCCGACTTGGACGACTCCGTCTTCTCTGGCTTTACTGACTGAATATCATTGGCAGGTAATCGCACATTCGGGAGAAAATACTTTTCCAAGTGAGGTGTGGGCTTTTACAACCAGAGGAGAAACTTTGACCGCACCCCGAAATTTAACTGCCATGACTGTGGGAATGCAGGTTCGCCTGACTTGGCAACCTCCGTCATCGGGCACAATTGTAAGTTATAATATTCTTCGCAATACGCAATTACTTGCCAATTCGCAGGATACTCTTTACACTGACAGCGATGTTTTACCGAATCAAACTTACTGGTATCAAGTGGCTGCAGTCAATTATTTAAATCAAATTTCTCCACCCTGTAATGCTGTTTCTGTCACAATTCCCGGCACTTTACCTCTTTGGCTGATGAGTTTTGAAGATCAACCCGATTTTGCAACTTCCTTGCCTGCGTGGACTATGTATGATTTGGACGGCTCAAACACTTGGCAGTGGAGCGATATTAATTTCCCTCAGGAAGGCAGTCCTTGTTCGTGGCTCGTTTTTAATCCCGCGCAGACAAATCCGCCTCTTACTTCTCTAAATGCCTATAGCGGCACAAAATTTCTCCTTTGTCCGGATGCGACAACGCCTCCAAATAACGATTGGCTGATTTCTCCCGCGCTGAATATCCAAAACGGTTACCAAATCAGTTTTTGGACCAGATCAGTAACATCAGATTACGGTTTGGAGAGGCTTCGCTGTTTAATTTCGGTAACTGATACTTTACCTGCGTCTTTTGTGCCTTTGTCAAATGAGCCATGGCTCACGATTCCTGCAGGTTGGACGCAAATTTGTTACGACCTTTCTGCTTATGCGGGACGGCAAGTGCGTTTGGCATGGCAGTGTGTAAGTTATGATGCATTTGCACTTTGCTTGGATGAAATTGCGCTCACTCAAACTGTTGGCAATCAGGATGAAGTTTTATCTCCGCCTTTCAACTTTCAAATTTATCCCAATCCCGCTCGGAATTGGTTTCAAATTAAGGGAGACGGCAAAACTCCTTTTACAATCGGCATCTATAATCTTAAGGGTCAAAAACTGATTGACCGGCGAGGAATTTCATCTTTCACTTGGACGAAAAATCCGGATAAATACTTGCCTGCAGGCGTCTATATTGTGAAAATCGAATCCGAAAATGCGCGTAAAAATATCAAACTGCTCCTATATTGAAAATGTAAGGAAGCCTCTAAACCCGTGATAATAGAAGATTTTATCAACGACTTGATGAGAACTAAGGAATATACCGATTGTTTAGTAGCAGAGCATATTTTACCCGAACAGGAAGCAACTTGGACAGATTTTACTTCTTGTTTGGATAATTTGGTCACTCAAACTCTGCGTAAAGTGGGAATTACAAAGCTTTATCGGCATCAAGCGGAAGCAATTCAAGCTATTTTGGACGGCAAAAACATCGTGGTCAGCACAGGTGTTGCCAGCGGGAAAAGCCTCACATATCAAATTCCCGTTATGCAAACCTTGACCGTAAATCCCTCTGCCCGCGCTCTTTTAATCTATCCTACGAAGGCTCTCACTCAAGACCAGCACCTGAAATTTGACAGCTTGCTGCAGGTTCTGGCAGCTCTTTCCGGCAGACAAAAGGCTTTTCACACGGGAATTTACGACGGTGATACTCCCACATCCAAACGCCAATTAATCCGTAAGCAGGCTAATCTTTTGTTCACAAATCCGGATATGCTGCATTTGGGAATTCTGCCTCATCACTCTATGTGGAGCGTATTTTTTGCTAATCTGCGCTATGTCATCATTGACGAAGTGCACATTTATCGCGGTGTTTTCGGTTCGCATATAAGTAATGTTTTGCGTCGTTTGAAAAGAATTGCCCGCTTCTATGGTTCAAACCCGCAATTTATCTTCACTTCCGCCACTTTATCCAATGCGGAAGAATTTATCACCGCACTTTTGGAAAGCCCCGTAACCATTATTGACAAAGACACTTCTCCGCACGGAACCAGATATTTTCATCTGCTAAATCCTCCATTGCTTAATCCGGATTTGGGTATTCGGAAAAGTTCAGTGGCGGAAATTATTTCGCTAGTTAAGCGTTTTCTGAATCGTTCCGCCCAAGCGTTACTTTTTACTCTTTCCAGACGCAGTGCTGAATTGCTGTATATTTATTTACGGGATAAAGCATTAGACGGCTCAAAAATTCAAAGTTACCGCAGCGGTTATTTACCTGAACAGCGCAGGGCAGTGGAGAAGCAGCTCAGGGACAAAAAGATTGAATTGGTAATTACGACAAACGCGTTGGAACTGGGAATTGACATTGGTGGTTTGGATGCGGTTTTTTTGAACGGTTATCCCGGAAGCATTTCAGCCACTCAACAACAGATAGGCCGTGCGGGCAGACAAGGAAAAACATCGTTTGCAGCGCTGGTTGCTTCGAGTAATACTTTGGATCAGTATATTTGTCATCATCCTGATTATTTGTGGGAACGCTCTCCCGAACAGGCTTTAATTGATCCGAACAATCCCGAAATATTGAAGGCACATCTCTTGTGTGCAGTGTATGAAATGGCGATGCTGAAGGCGGAAGGCTTCGGTTCACTGTCGGCTGAGCAGATTTTTCCTATTCTGCAGAAACTGGTGCAGGAAGGAAAAATTCGGGAAACGGGCAATCGTTTTATCGGTCCGCCGGAAACATATCCTGCCGGTGAAGTCTCTTTGCGTAATGCTCCCGGGCAATATCTGATCAATTATCAAGACGAATTAATCGGGATTATTGATGAAGCTGGCGCTTTTTGGATGGCGCATCCGGACGCGATTTATCTGCAAAACGGAGATACTTGGCTGGTCAAAAATCTGGATATTGAGCACAAAAAGATAGAAGTGGAGCCTGTTCGCACGAATTATTTTACGCAAGCAACGCAGGAAACTGAGATTGAACTGCAGAAACTTTACCGCAAACAAGCAGTTTCCGGCGGCTTTAAACATTTCGGAGAAGTGGAAGTCACAACCCAAATCACTGGCTTCAAAAAATTGCGTTGGTTCACTCAAGAAATCGTAGGTTACGGTGAATTGGATTTGCCTCCTTCCGAGTTAAAAACTGAAGCATGGTGGCTGAGCCTTAGTCCCGAAGTCGTCAAAAAAGTGAAAGACCTCGGACTATGGCGTAACGAAGCCAATAATTACGGTCCGGGATGGGAATTACTCAGCGCAGCAATTCGTAAGCGTGACCTCTATCGCTGCCGGCATTGCGGTTTGGAAGAGACCGATAAAGCCTTTGCCGTGCATCACATTACCCCTTTCCGCAAATTTGATAAACCCGAACAGGCAAATCAACCGGATAATTTAATCACTCTTTGTCCGCGTTGTCATCGCTTGGCAGAACAGCAAGTTCACATCCAAAGCGGGTTGGCGGGGGTTTCCTATCTGCTGGGAAATATTGCACCTTTCTTTTTAATGTGTGATATTTCAGACTTGGGTTTCTTTTCCGAGGACGCGTCTACTTTGGCAGAAGGAGCGCCGGTAGTCGTCATTTACGACAATTTTCCCGGCGGAATCGGCCTCAGCAAAAAACTTTACGAAATCAGTGATATGGTCTTACAAGCAGCGTATGAACAAGTCTGCGCGTGTGCATGTTCGGAAGGATGTCCTTCTTGCACGGGACCCGTAGCGGAAAACGGTTCAGGTGCAAAGCAGCATGCGAAAGCTATTTTAGCCGAATTGCTTGCCGCAAAACAGCCTTCCGCCAAAATAATTTCTTTTCCTCCTCGCTCGTAAACAGATATTTTATCTCTTTATCCTCATTTTATGTAATTTAGCTTCTAAATTTTTACTTATAGGCAAAATCCTTTTGCTCCATTCGCATAATTTATTCAGCAACTTCACATTGATCATAATTTTTGCCTACTTCCTCCTTAATGTCCAGTCGATATCCAGTCGATATCCAGTCGAATTAAAGTCGACTGGATATCGACTGGATATCGACTGGCTATCAGAAAAGAGATAGAAAGAGAAGAAATTTCTTGCCAAAATTTTAGGTGTATTTTATAAATGCGACAAGGAATAAGAAAGGCGATTGTAGTGCTTAAAAAAGCGGATAAAGATAAATTTTAATATAGGAATTGTTTGAGATTAAGTGCTGAAAATCAAAAGCCGAAGTATGGCTTTTTTCCTTTTAGCAGATTAATGGCGGAGTTAGGACAGTTAATGAAAAGAAAGATTGCTACTTTTATTTTTATTATTTTAGATGTTGCCATAATTATCTTTTCTTTTTTGTTTGTTGCCTGGTTCAGAGCGGGAACAAAGCGCATCATAGTCAATTATTCCACGCCGTTGCTGGTTTTCGGAAGTATTTGGTTGGTTGTGGGTCTTTGGTGTCAAAAATTTACTGTCAAGGAAAAATACAGCGGCAGAACTTTTGCTCTGCACATGCTTAAAATTGATTTATATGCGTTAGCTGTAGTGTTTGCCGTTATGATTTTGTTTCAGCAGGTTCATTATTCCCGCTATCTTTTGTTCGGGACGATTGCTCTTATTTCAGTTTTGGAGCTTGTTATTTTCCTGGGCGGTTTTTATGGATTGAAATTTCATAAAGAGAATGAAAGTTTTGCTTCCACAAGTTTAGTTACTCATTCCGCCAAATTGGAAGAAAGTTTTTCCGACCGCTACATCAGAGATGCCACAATACGCGTTCCGCAAAAGGAAAACAGCTTTTATTCTCCGGAATTTGCAACTTCTTCCTACGCCGGAATGACTGATGCGGAATGGCATAATCTTTTGGCTGACAATCAAAAATTATATACTTTTCTGGCTTCGAAAGTTGATTTGAACCGCTTTCAGCGTGATAAGCTGAGGGTTTTGAATACAAGTGAGATTAATCATTTTGTAAATGGGGAAAGCGGTTCTTTGCAGATGATGATAACTCTTTATCCGATAAATGATTGCAGAAGAATTAACCAATATTTGATTGCCATTAATGATAGTTTGGTTAAGGGCGGAGTTGTAATTTGTCGCGGGGAGACAATAACTGAAAGGCGAAACCGTTTTTACCGCAAATATACTCCTTACTTGGGCGGCATTATCTATTTTTGTGATTTTATTTATCATCGCGTTTTTCCCAAAATTCCGATTATTCAAGGCTGGTATTTTGCTTTGACTAAAGGCAGAAACAGAGCAATATCGGAAACGGAAATGATGGGAAGGTTCTATTTTTGCGGGTTTGAGCTCATTTCCAAAGATGAAATAAACGGGTTTATGCATTTTATCCTCAAAAAAGTGAAACCTTGGTCCAATGATCCCAATCCTTCTTACGGACCGTTCATTAAACTAAAGCGGGTGGGAAAAGATAAAAAGATATTTTACTTGCATAAACTGCGGACTATGCATCCTTATTCGGAATATTTGCAGGATTACGCTTACCGCACCTGTGATCTTCAGGAAGGGGGAAAATTTGCCAACGATTTCAGAGTCACTGTTTGGGGTAAAGTTTTACGCACAATGTGGATAGATGAATTGCCGCAAATCCTTAATCTTTTGCACGGAGAAGTCAGTTTGGTGGGTGTCAGAGCCTTGAGTGAGCATTACTTTAATCTTTATCCTCCGGACTTACAGGAACTCAGATGCCAATTTAAGCCCGGTCTGGTCCCGCCTTTTTATGCCGATATGCCGAAATCCTTAGAGGAAATAATCGCTTCCGAACGCCGCTATCTTGCCCAAAAACAAGCCAAACCTTTCCTCACGGACTGGAAATATTTTTGGAAAGCTGTCTGGAATATCATATTTAAGCATGCCCGCAGCAATTAAAACTAAAAAATAACAAAGAAGCAGGATAATTGAGATAAATAATGATGAAAATTCACATAGTAGTGGGAGCGCGTCCCAATTTTATGAAGATGGCGCCTTTGCATGCCGAATTTTGTAAATACGCAAATAAGTTTCAAGTTCGCTTAATTCATACAGGTCAGCACTATGATGACAATATGAGCAAGCTGTTTTTCACAGATTTGGGAATGCCGGCACCGGATGTTTATCTGGAAGTGGGTTCGGGAACACAAGGTGTGCAAACCGCAAAAATAATGGAGCGTTACGAAAATTATTTGCTGGCAGATATGCCTGATTTGGTCTTAGTGGCCGGAGATGTAAATTCTACTCTCGCTTGTGCCTTGGATGCGGCAAAACTTCATATTCCGGTCGGGCATGTGGAAGCCGGTTTAAGAAGTTACGATCGCAGAATGCCTGAAGAAATAAATCGCGTTCTGACAGACCAAATTTCCGATTATTTGTTCACTCCTTCCCCGGACGGAGATGCCAATTTGCTGAAAGAAGGGATTGCAAAAGACAAAATTTATCGCGTGGGAAACATTATGATCGATTCGCTGATTAGGCATCAGGTAATTGCCGAAAAGACCGATATTTTGGATAAATTGCAACTTTGCCGCAAGGGAATGATTGAGCCATACTGTTTGGTGACGCTGCACCGTCCTTCCAATGTGGATGAAAAAAGCGGATTGGAGACGATTCTAAACGCTTTTGGCGAAATCGGCAAAAGGATTAAAATAATATTTCCCATGCACCCCAGAACCCGTCATAATATCCAAACTTTCCATTTGGAAAAGCTGCTTGCCTCACTGCCTAATCTTTTTGTGACTGAGCCTTTGGGCTATCTTGATTTTCTGCATCTGGAAATGAAAGCTCAAATCGTGATTACAGACTCCGGCGGAATTCAGGAAGAAACAACTTTTCTGCAAATTCCGTGCCTCACTTTACGCGAAAATACAGAACGCCCGATCACTATTTTCGAAGGCACAAATCAATTGGTAAAATTGGAAACCGATTCTATTGTCAAGGCTGCGGAAGATGTGTTGAACGGCAATTTTAAGCATGGCAAAATTCCCGATTTATGGGACGGCCACACTTCTGAACGCATAGTCCAAGTTTTTAAAGACGGTAAATCGGAAGCGTCGGGTCGAAAGTGAAGGGAAAGTTGCCCGTAACAATAAAATTTAGTAATTCGCGGCAGAAGTTCGGTTAAGTTGAAGAAGAAAAAGCTAACAACATTCCTGCGCAGATTTGGCGTTGCATTTATCCTTTGCATTGTGCTTTGGTATTTTATTGAGATTCCGTTGTTGGAGCATCTGCCGAATTTGATGTATGATATTTTTGGTCGTTCACCTTATGGAGTGCAGAAAATTGATAAACAGGGCATTCCTTATATGGTTTATCCGAAGCTGGGTATGGAACGCAATCCTTTAATGGTTGCTCATCAGGCAATAACATATTATTCCGATTTATCAAATGAGCAAAATCTAAAGGGTTTTTGTAATTGCACAAATTGGCTTGCGCACAATCTCACAATTCAAGATAATAAGGCTTATGCTTACAACACTTTTCCCTTGCCGGCATACGGTTTAAATCCGCCCTGGGCTTCAGCTTTGACACAATCAACAGTTCTCGTCGCTCTGCAACTTCGTTACGGTTATGAGCAAAATAATTACTGGCTTGACTTGGGTGAAAAAGTTTTAAATACCTTTCAATCAGGTGAAAATTCTTTTACTGTAACGCTTTCAGACAGCTCTTACTGGTATGAAGAATATCCTTCCGACCCCCATTCATTCGTTTTGAACGGGATGCTTAGCACGCTGCTGAACCTGCATACTTATTATACGGCAACTTCCGATACTATTGCCCTAAAATTATTTGATAAGGGCTATCAAGCCGTTCTGCAAAAGCTTCCGGAATATGACGCAACTTTTATCAGCCTTTATGATTTGCAGGGTAGAATCGCTTCTATGGGATATCATTGCATGCACATTGATTTATTGAAGGAATTGGATGCTGTCCGTCCCGACCCTTTGCCGGAAGCTTATATTCATAAATGGTCAATTTATCGTTATATTCCCGCTCCTCTGCAACTGATTTTTAATTTCAAACCTATGCGCTGTGCCGCTTTCTGCTTGTGTTGGTTAGGTTTGACTGCCTTGCTTTACTTCCTTGCGTTTCTTTACGATAATTACAAAAAGAAAAGAAGAACAGGATGAAAATTAAGCCGAAATTGAGGAATTTTCATTTTTACTTTTTCAAAGCAATATTGGTTTTGTTCACTATTATTATGCTACCTTCCTTCGTATTCGCTTGGGCGGATTGGAACAGCATTTCCAATAGTCATTTTCGCATTTATTACAAAGACAATTGGAATGCCGAAGCTGAAAAAGCTTTGCGGACTTTGGAGCATTACCGTCCTCAATTGGAAAAACTGACAGGAAATTCAAAGGGTCGTATTCCTTTTACAATAGAAGACATGGGTGCTATGTCAAACGGTTATACAGACCCGGTCGGCACACGGATTTCTTTATTTGCTTATCAGCCTACAAAAGATGAATTGGCTTGCGGAGAAGATTGGTGGCAAATGGTTGCTTGCCATGAATACGCTCACGAATTGCAAATGACGCGTGCAAGTGGAACTCCGGAACTGCTGAGATTACTTTTCGGCAATATCTTTTATCCGAATCTGTGGCAACCGGCCTGGATGACCGAAGGCATTACCGTCTTTGCCGAATCCCAACTTTCACCGTATTCCGGACGCTTGAACGGAGGCACTTATCCTTCTGTCATTACAGCTTTGGCTAAAACTAAAAACTTGCCTTCTCCCACGAAAGCGTCCTATGCAAGTTTCGATACTCCTCAAGCTTCTTACTACACTTTTGGCGGTTCTTTTTATTCCTATCTGACCAAAACTTACGGAACGGAAAAATTATCGCAGCTCTTTGGTTTGACCTCTGCTTCCACATGGTCCTATTCGGAAATGCTTTTGCCGAACCTTTATCTGGATAAATGCTACCGAGCAGTTTTCGGAAAAAGCACTTCGGCTCTGTGGGAGGATTGGAAGGCTGATGCAAGCAGCCAAACCTACACTCTTCCTCAACACAGAATAACCACCGACGGGTGGTTCAAATCTGACCTCAAAATTGATCGCAGTTTTCTTTATTACCTCAGTGAAAGCGGAGTAAAAACAGGACCTTCAAGCGGTTTTTCTTCCTATCGGTTAAGCAGAATTAATCTTGCTCAAAATACTTCCCGCAGTTCCGATAAAGGATTGTCACCTGAACCGAAACCGGAAATTTTGATTGAACAAAACACTGATTTTGCCGCGGGTTATGCAATCAAAGGCAATACACTTTACTATACAAGAACAGAATGGCAAAAGGGTTTTGCCAATAGTGAAGCGGACGGATGGGGAAGTGTGGTTGAACTCTGGCAAAAAGATATGGTGAAAGGCAAAAAATCCAAACTTTATTCAGGACAACTGCGTGCTTTTTGTCCTTTGGCAGACGGCTCTATATTGCTTTCCACGGATAATGAAACTCACACCAAGTCCGCATTGACAAAACTTGCAGCGGATGGAAAATCAACTTCCGTCATCTATCAGGCGGACGGATTGATCTTTGCCATAATACCTTACGGCAGTAAATATGTTTTGGGCTATAAACCAGCTTGGCATAATAATTCAGCTTACTTGTTCGATCCGGGTTCCCGAAGTTTGACGCCTATTTTACAAACTCAATATATTATCAATCCCGTTTCTTTGAAAGGTGATGAGCTGATTTTCAACGCTGTCTTTGACGGCAAAACAGGCGGCTATGTCATAAACCTGCAAACAAATGCAATTTCTCGCTTATCAACTTGTTCGGATGTGCGCAGTCCAGCTATTGCCAAAGACGGGAGGCTTTATTTTATCAGTCTCAATGAAGCGGGATACGATGTCTATAAAGAAAGTTTGGTAAAATCACCCTATCAATTAATTGCACCGCGTTCCCTATCTTCCGCTCCTGTGCTAAGTTCTTCGAAGTCAGCTGCGAATGTTGTTATAAACGGGCATCGCAGCTCATATTGGAAAAATGTGCAGCATTTATTGGTTCCTCGCATGATTCATTTGCCTATCATCACTTCTAATCAGGATACACTAACGATAGAAGCGACCCAGCATGCGGACTATCAAATCGGTGCTTTACTTGCGGGGAAAGATGCGGTAGGCGATTTTCCGGCTTGGCAAACGATGATTATTTATAATACAGCAGATTCTTTGCATTTCCCTCATAATTTCAGTTATGATTTTTCTTTGGCAAATTATTTCTTTCATCCAGTCAAACAAACGCTTAGTTATTCTTATGAATATGAAGAGAAAAATGAATTTTCCGCTCAGCAGTATTTGACTTTCCTCAGAAGACAAAATTACGGTTTGACCGATTTGACGGGCGGTTTTACATATAGTTATGACGGCTACAAAGAACGCAAAATCTGGACTCCTTTTCTGCGATTGAGTTTTGATTGGGCAAACGGAAGTTTGGTCAGCAGTCATTTTATGCCTTACGAAACAAAGGCTTTTTTACCTTCCGATCGTGAACGCCTTGGCTGGCAAAGTGTTTCGCAACTGCATCAGAAACTGCCTTTCAGTTCGGAATTGAAAGGCTTAGCTTATGTGGCGGATGATAAAAAAGCAGATAAAGATGAAGTCTTCGGCAATTTGCGTTGCTACGATAAAGACTTTAATGTCAATAGCGGAGCTATGCTGCAAACTTCAATCTACAGACCGATTTTCCGAATCAGGGAAGGGCTGTGGGTGCCTCAAATTTATGTGGAAGATATTGACCTCGGCCTGTTTTACGATTGGGCGCAGCCTTTTACTGATGAGGACTACAAGCAGCATTCCTTCGGAGCGGAAGTTTTGACCGAATTGGGTCTGGCTTTTAATTACAGATTGGATTTGGGTGTCCGTTTCGGTTACAATCAAGAGAAAAAAGCAGGCAAGGCGGAATTTATTCTGGGTGCTCTGTTCTAAATTAATTATACTATAAAATAGAGGGAGGAAGTGTTGTATGAAAAAAATAATCTTTTGCTTCATCACCTTAATTATTTGGCAAGTTTTTTTGTTTAGTGCTTCTCTTCAATTACCGAACGAACCGAAGATGCTGGATACTTCAGTAATTCAAAATTCCGGCTCCATCCAATTGAAATTAACCAATTTTGGCAGTTCCGGATATGATCAAAATTCTAATTTAATTTTCCCGCCCAACAGCGGTGCCAATTATCTTTATAGAAACGCGATCTGGATAGGGGGAAAAAAATACAGACGAAACTTAGCAGGACAACAACTATATTGGGTATCAGAACATCCCGGTCCGGGTAATGATCAAACTATAACTGAAACAGACCCGGCTTGGAATCCTAATCTGCATCCGGTAATAGATACACTGACAACAGTCGGTTTTGACGGAGACATTGATCTTTATGAATTATTGCCTGCCTACAATCCGCTACTATCGTCCAATACAAGTGTAACGGCATTATACGATCAATTCAATTCTCATGATAAAGTTTTGAAGAGCATTTTATCCAATCCCATGCCCAGACCTTTTGCCTACCCCGATCCGGAAGGCAATTACTGCTTTACGCTTCCGCAACAATTAACCGGTAACGAACCTGCTTTTGAAACTTGTTCCGCTTATTACTATGATTTTTGCCCTTTCGGGACAACCGGTGACAGGGATTGGGGAAACAGTAGCAATTCAAACATACATATTCCTTTAGGTTTGGCAATAGAGCAGAAAAGCTATGCTTGGCCCTTGCAGAATCTTGATCGGATGGTGATTTTCAAATATACTCTGCATAATGTCAGTCAGGTTGATACTTTATTTGACCTTGCTCTCAGTTCTTATATGGATTGCGATATCGGTTTGGATACTTCAGTTGATAATGGCACTGATGACATTAGCGGTTATGTTATGGGAGAGGATTACGAATTTGCTTACAGCAGAGATGGTGATTTTGACTCCGGTTTAGTTCCCGCTTATATTGCTTGTAAACTTTATTTACCTAACTCAAATTTGAATATCAGCTGCTATAATTGGAAAGTGGGTGACGGTCCCGATGATTCAAATCCTCAGTCTTTGAATCATGGTTCTCGTCTTACCGCCAATGAAAAATATTGGCTGCAAACAGGACGCAATCCCACTCCGGGTTCATTAACAAAATACGCAAACTTGCGCGGCGGTCCTTTAGGTAATGTTCTTGAATATGAACAACCCTATGCAAACGATACCAGATTTTTATATTCTCTTTTCGGGGCTCTGCCGACAGCTACTAATCCTGAGCCCAATAACAGACTAAATCTGGCTCCCGGACAATCCCTCACTTTTTATATGGCTATTTTCACCGGTTTCTCTATAGATGAATTAAAAGCGCAATCCATTATTATTAACGACTTTATCAACAACTGTTTTTCTTTGGGGGACTTGACGGGGTTGACTTCAATACCGTATATCACTTCTATCCATCAGACTGCTGCCGGTTGTGTGGAAGTCAATTGGTTCAGTTACACGGATTCCGACCATTTTGAGCTTATGTTCAAACCTTCACAAGAACCAAATTCACAATGGCAAACTATTTCATGTGCTGGCAACATCAGAACTTGTCAAGTGAGCGGATTAACAAATTTGCTGAATTATCAATTCAAAATTACCTCTATTTATCCTGGTTCGCCTACTCCGATATATCTGGAATCGCTGATCAATGAATTTCTGATTGATGATAACAGCTCCGCGCAGGATGAAACAACAATACCGATTCTTTTGTCAAACTACCCCAATCCTTGTAACGGAAAGAGCGGAACTGTCTTTTGCTTTGATCCGAAGCAGGTTCAAAATGCCAGTTTAACAATCTACAATATCTTAGGGCAAAAAGTGCGTGTGTTTGGGAAAGATGATATAAATCAATCAAGAGGTAATATCGTCTGGAACGGAAAGGACGATAACGGTAAACCCGTTGCCAGCGGTGTCTACTTTTATATTTTGAAGTCAAAAACCGGTAAAGCGAGCGGTAAACTTCTCTTGCTAAAGTAATTATTTTTGCATTGCGATGGCAAACAGGATGCAATCCTATGTTACAATAGGAAAGCAGTTTTCCATTGACGAGAATGAGGGGAAGAGAAAAGTGCGCAAGGAATTAATTATCAGTATTTGAAGGAGAAAGAAATGGCCAAAAATAATCGCGGAAAACAATTAAGAAGCTTACCGAATCATGGCAGAGGTGAATGCCCCATCTGTCATCGCACCGGTGTGAAACTCACTTACGAACTCAAAAAAGATGATCAAACCTTAAAAGTTTGCAAGCTTTGCAGTAAAATTCAGGCTAAAGCGGCAAAAGCATAACAATATAACTTTCCCGAACAAAATGCACTTTTCTCCAAAGGGAGGAAAGAGGTAAATCATTTTTTCGCTTTCCTCTTAATTCGAGCGGGGAAAAAGTATAAAAAGAAGGAATTTTCTTGCCTGTTAAGCCGATTAAGCAATTAGGACAGCACTTCCTGATTGACAATGCAATTGCCGAAGCCATTTTAGCTGCTGCTCAAATTCAAGCTGACGAACCAGTATGGGAAATCGGTGCCGGAACCGGTGTTCTGACGGGAAAATTACTGCAAAAAACAAATGATTTAACCGCTTTTGAAATAGACAAAAGGTTATGTGAACAGCTGAGAAAGCAATACGGCACAAAGCTGACCTTGATCAATCAAGACATCTTAAGCTGCAATTGGACGGAATTATTATCCGCCAAAGTTATGGCAAGAGGTCAAAAAGTTAAGCTGGTAGCCAATCTTCCTTATCAGATTACTTCGCCGGTGCTTTATGCTCTGGAAGCTAACGCGCAGTATTTTTCCAAGGCTGTGCTGATGCTGCAAAAAGAAGTTGCTCAACGATTAACTGCAAAAGCAGGAACAAGGGCATACGGTGTTTTGACTTTGAAGATTAAATATAGTTTTGATGCGGAACTTTTATTTGAAGTTCCTCCGGAAGCTTTTGAACCTCAGCCCAAGGTTCGTTCCTGCGTAATTAAACTGCTGCCCAGAGCGGATAAACCTGCTCTTAAATCACTTGACATCTATTGGAAAGTGATTCATACGGCTTTTAGTCATAGGCGGAAAACATTGCGGAATAATTTGCAGCAGCTGCTCAGTTCCGAAGAATTGGCATCTTTGGAAAAAAGCAGCGGAATAGATTTTTCCAGAAGAGGAGAAACAGTTGAAGAAAGTGAATTTGTGCGTCTGGCTGATCTTGTTTATGACCTGTTCAGCCTTCGCAGTCAGCGAAGCTAATGATTTCAGCTGCTATTTCTTCAACGGGCAAAAACAACGCAAAATAGAACAAAACACTCATTTTGCCTTGACTGCTCTTCCGGATTGGACAGCTAAATTCACGGAGCAAAATTCGGAAGATTATCGGATAGATTTTGATCAGGACAGTCGCAACAGCATTCTTCAATTAAGCTTAGAACAAAACAAAGGAAAATTCGGACAGCAATTGGAAAGCGGATACGAATACATATACGATTACAGCAATTTGGAAAGTCTCCTGCAGCCTTACACCAGTAAAACAGGTTTTTTGGGATACGGTGCTTTTTATTATCCTTTGGACAGCCTAAAAATCCAAACTGACCTCAAAGGTTATTTGCGTAACGAACAAGACCGATACAAAGAGGATCATCAACTTGGCAGTGAAGGCTTTTTCGGTAAATTCAATTCCGCTTACGGTCAAAAATTGACTTCAGGGATTTTGCAGCTGAATTGCAATTTGGAAGGAAAGGAAATGGATTGGGAACGCTACAGGCTTTACAGTGCAGGTTTTTCCGATGTGCTGCAACGACAAACTGTATCAGTTTCCGCTTTTGCCGATGCTTCCTACAAAGCAGAAGACATTTATGTGCTGACTGCCTATAATGATAGAGACAATTCTTACCGAAAACAGGATAGCCAAATTAAAAGAAGCCTGAACGCTAATTTTTCTCTTACCGCTCCTTTACAGTCCAATCTTGATGTTCAGCTGACCGATACATATAATATGCTAAATTATCAGCATAGGAAAAATCAGGTCAGAAATTCCGGGGATTACAATAATCAGGCGGGAGTGATTTTTTCCTACAAACCGACCAATAACGTCATAATAAGGTCTGACAGTCAGTATGATTATTATTTAAAGGACCTTTCTCATCTTGATAATTCCAGAATTACGGACACGCGCAAGACGGGTCTTGATATATTGTGGGAATATAATCCTTACGATTCTTTGCTGCTGGATTACACTATTGAGTTGCGCAGGACCTCTTATCCGGATTCCCGGCATAAGTTGGACAGTGATTATCTGAATCAAATCTACAAATTGAATTGGACGATGTTTTGGAAAGACAGGTTGCGGCTTGCCAACAAGTTAATGTATTGGCGAAGGGAAGAACGGTATATAGATACTGAACTTTCCGCTAACAATAACAGAGTGGGCAGTGTGCAATGGCAGCCGGAAGCCGATGTTTTGATCGGGGATTGTTTTCTGCTTGAGCAGGATTATCTAATCAGAGCAGATTACACGAATTACATTTACAGTGATTGGGCGGATTTTAATCTTTCTGATACTTTCTATC
Source organism: Candidatus Cloacimonadota bacterium (assembly GCA_035357855.1). GTDB lineage: Bacteria > Cloacimonadota > Cloacimonadia > Cloacimonadales > Cloacimonadaceae > UBA5614. The sequence goes on along the minus strand of DAOPOH010000019.1, from coordinate 7,962 downwards.
GGCAGTTGCGTGCAGGTTGCAAGCTGATTTATGACAGTTCGCCTTTGGCGGCTAAAGTAGATTTACCCAAATGGAATCTGCTCCCCTACAGAACGCGCACTTCAGATGCGGGAAGAATTGAAGCTGGCTTCACATGGGAAAAGAACGAGACCTATATCAAGAAAGAAGATTTATATTCGGCAACCGGTAAAGACATCAGCCGAATTGTCAGTCTGCTGATGCAAAAGCAATTCGGCATCCTGATTTTTCAATTTTATCCGCAATACAGGTGGGGCAGCTGGACAGAATATAATTTCTTGTTTTCTTCCGCTCTGCAGATGACAGCTAATTCCATATTGGAAGCCGGAATAAATCCTATCGGTCCGTTAGCGGATGAACTTGATTGGAGAGTATACTGTTCACTTAATCTGCTGTTTTGATCAAAACACTCCGCATATTTGAAGCACGATTAAAATCAGGATAATCACATTGACAATCGTTACCGTCAAGAGCAAGGTTTTCAAACGATCAATCCTGGTTTGAATATGTTGAATCTTCTTCTCCAAACGAACCAGCATATTTTCCATCGTGTCCAAACGGTCAACGGATTTTTCCAGCTTCTTGATATTCCTGTTATGAGAGAAATGTTTAAAATAATCTATCACTTCTCCCGCAAAAGCAATAAAAACCGGCAGATTTTTGCTGAAGTTTTTTGTAGTCATCTTATTTACCCGCAAAGTTATAACTGATATTGAAATAATGAGTGGGAGAAAGGACGGAATGCATGGTAAAGGAATAATCCAAAACGATTCCGATTAATCGGAAACCGGCTCCCGCTGACCAAGTGGCGGGATTTTGATGCACTCCTGCTCTGATGTAAAAAGGATCAAATAAACGCACTTCTACTCCGCCCATAAATTCCGTATCCTGAGCGAAATCCTTTTTCATTTCAATGCTGGTAATTACTTGGTCGTAAGGAATGTAGGAGATGCCCATAGAGAATTTACGAGGAAGGCTGTGCTGATTGTTTTCTCCCATTTTGGGCTGATTCAGATTACAAACGGCAAAACCGAAATTGGTTCTTTGATGCAAAGTGGCAAGTGCGCCGAGATTTAGACCGAAAGCGTTGTCTTCATCAAATCCGTCCATGCTCAAGTGATAGAAATTGGCAGACCAACCGATTCTGATAGCGGAATGGATGTCTTCCATCAAATTGAAGCCGTGAGCTAAAGTATATTGGTATTCGGACATCAGCACTTCATCTTCATAATCTACATCGTAGCCTTTGATGCCAAGGCCGATCGTTCCCAGCTTTTTGGGCAAAGGATAAACGAAACTGCCGGTCTTAAGTTCCGAAAAATCTTCCCCGAAAAGTTGTGCCATTCCGACGGACGCACTCATCTGTGCGGAATAAATTCCCGCAGGATTAAAAAAGACCCCGTTGGCATCATCGGAGATTGCCACATAGGCATTACTCATAGCTCTGGCGCGCGCGGAAGGTTGATAATCATTAAATACGGCAGACAGCATTCCCAAGCTGACCAGTAATACGGATAACAGAATAATCTTTTTCATGCTTTTCTCCTCTGCCTTTACTTCAATTCTGCAGCTACGACTATGGGCTGAACTGCAGTATCGGAATTGCCGGTCGTGCGGTTAATAATTTCCAGATGACAATAATATATTCCAATGGGCAGAAGGTTTTTGTTCTTGTCCCGTCCGTCCCAAATGTAATATTCAATACCATTGGAAGCAGAAATGATTTTATTGATCGGTGTCGCCACTAATCTGCCTTGCACATCGTAAATGCGTAAGATGGCTTTGCTTCCAGTTTGACCTTGCTGCTGATAACAACCGTATTCAATCGTGATTTTCTGATTCAGCCACGGATTAAAGATATTCTTTTTGTTGTAATCGTTATTATATATGCTGAGCCAGGCAATTCTTTTCGTGATGGGGACGGTGATGCTTCCGTCAGTTAATAAGTTAATTTGAATGGAGTCATTCAAAGTTCCGGCAGTCAAATCCAAAGGAGATGAACCGTAGGACAAGGTTTTAAAGAGGAGTTTTATCAAGACTCCGTTATTGGTATCGGAAACAAGAGGCTGCTGCCCTTCATAAGTGACCGTGACTGCATCTTCATTGTCCGAAAGAGAAAGCTCGGGAGCAAACGGTGATATGGTTCCGTTATTATCGGCATCTGCAAAGCGAAGAATGCGTTTATTAAATCCCACGGTAAAGGAATATTTCTTCAAATTCCAGCTTTCCATCAGTCTGGAAACCATTACATTTACCTCAGCGGTTTCACCTTTGCGGGCAACAACATTGTTTATCGTTAAACTCACTGTATTGATATCGGCTTGAGGTATCATGTCTGCATCGTTGCGTGGATTGATTCTGTATTGAGGCGGATTGGGAGAAGAATAATACACGATTCCGGTAATTTCAGTCCAAATTTGATTCAAGACAACACCGCTCCAAGTGTGGTCAGAAGGGAAAAAGCCGTCTTTGATTTGACAAGTTGGTGTAGCTTGCGACACTAAAGCAACATAAAAAATATCGTTGTCCTGAACTAAAGTGACTTTAACATTCGTGACTTTGACTAGAACGCCTTCGTAAGCTTCACCGGGGTAATTAGGATAGCCTTGTAAGTCGGCAGGATTTACCGGAGTGGCCGCTGGGATTTCATTACCTGAATTGATAACAGAGTAAGAGGTTATTTGACTCAATTCAGTGAACCCTCCAGTTTCCGTTACAGTTCCGGTTAAAGAAACTTTATCTCCCAAAGCCGGTGTATGTGCAGGATCATTGACAAAAATGCCTTTCCAAGCACCGCTGCCTTCAGTTATGACATATTTTCCGCCCGTGAATCCGATACCCGATACTATACCTTCCGTGGAAACTTGAGTTCCCGCTAAAGGTGAAGGATAAGTATGGCTGGCTCCGGGTATAGTTGTATTATACTGAATGTCATAAATTGTAGTGCCGAAAACTGTAAAGGAGCTTAACAGCAAAACAATAAAAAAAGTAAATTTCCTCATTCTGGACTCCTATTCCTGATTAATATTTTTATTCAGCTGTGCAGCAGCATGCTTATCTTCAACTTTATCTCGATGAATAATCAGGTCTAAAATTAACAGGCATAAAGCGATAAAAACCGAACTATCCGCTAAGTTGAATATGGGCCAGCGCTGCATGATGAAATCCGGAAAATCTACATCGATAAAATCCGTAACATAACCAAATAAAATCCGGTCCAGCAAATTTCCCAAAGCTCCGCCGATTATAAGACTTAAGCTTATTTGCTGAAGTCGGTTTGTCGATTTATACATCAAATAAACCACAAATGCTAAAGCAAAGATTGTCATAATAATGAAAAACCAGCGATTCAAATTTGGATCGCCTAAACTGAGACTGAATGCGGCACCGGTATTTTGGACATGCGTCAGCATAATCAAATTTCCCAAGACTTGCTTGCTTTGATATAGAGGCAGATTCAGCTTTACTATGATTTTCAAAGCTTGATCGGCTAAAATCACCACTACCGCAAGCCACAAATACCTGAATTGATTGGCAGCTTTTGATTCTTTTGCCCGCATCCAAACTAATTCCATTATTTTCTGCGCCGCTTTTTATCTTCTTCCTTCGCTTTGCATTCAATGCAATATCTGGCGTAGGGAATTACTTCCAATCTGGATTCGGGAATGGGCTCGCCGCAAATTTCGCAGATGCCGTAAATCCCGTCTTCTATTCTGCGTAAAGCTTCATTGAGCAATCTGATTTTTTCCCTTTCCTGTTCCAGAAGCATAACGGTTTGTTCCATTAAATTGGTATCACTGCCTTGATCAGCTTGGTGAAAAGCGTAAGAAGAAAGATCTCCGGAACTTTCTTTCGCTCCTATGCTTTGCGCTTGATTGGTCTTCTTTATATAATTCATGCTTTCTTCCAGCTCTTTGCGAATCAAAGCTTCATAATGTTTCAATTTAGCTGCCGATAATGATTTCCCTGCCATCTCTTTCTCCCTTTAGAATATTAACTAACCTTATATATTTCTTAGTTTTTTACTCATTCCTATATCTCTTTAATCTGTCAATGTAAAAAAGAAACTGCAAGGATTAGCGCCGATTTCATATTTCCGCCATCAGGTCATTTATTATCAGTTTCAGTTGTTCGGAAGCTTTGGCGGCTTGAGTTTGAATTTCAGTTTGCGAATGCGCTAAATTATGGAATAAATTGGTGTAATTAGTCACTATGGAAAAGCCCAGAACTTCCAAACCCGCATGCCGTGCAGCAATCACTTCCGGCACTGTGGACATTCCTACGACATCCGCTCCCATTTTGGCAAACATAGCACATTCAGCTCTTGTTTCCATTGTGGGACCGCTGACTGCAATATAGATGCCGCTTTTTAAGGTCATGCCTTTTCGACTTGCAATTTCTTTGATTTTGGTTTGGAGCCTTTCGGAATATGCTAAATTCAAGGAAGGGAATCTATCTCCCAAAGCATCATCATTGGGACCGATTAACGGATTAGTGCCCATTAAGTTTATGTGATCGTTGATCAGAACAATTTCTCCGGGTTTAAAATCTTCTCTTAAACTGCCGGAAGCATTGGTCACAATCAGGATTTTGATACCGAGGGCAGCCATTACTCTTACCGGGAAAACTACCTGCTGCATGGAATAACCTTCATAATAATGAAAGCGTCCCTGCAGGCAAATAACAGATTTCCCCGCTAAAAAGCCGAAGAGTAAATTGCCGGCATGAGATGGTGAAGTGCTTTTTACAAATCCGGGAATTTCGGAATACGGTATAGTCATTTTATCCGTCAGCATTTCAGCTAATTGTCCCAAACCCGTGCCCAAAATTATACCTACTTCAGGAATAGAAGGCAGTTTATCTTTTAACCATTGAGCGGTGATATTGTAATCCATATTCATTTATCTTGTCCCGTGGAAGGATTTTTCCCCTGCAATTCAGGTTTGGCGGACATCTCATCTTTTATCTGATGAAATTCCTTATCAACCAAAGGTTCTGTTTCTTTGAGCAATGGGTCTTTGGAAATTCTCTCCATAAAGGTTTGCAGTTCAGCTTTGAACTGCATCAGGAATTGCCTTTTTTGCTCTTTAACTTGCAGGTATTGCTGCTCCATTACGCCGAGATATTGTTTGGCTTCCTGAATGGCGCGTTTTGCCTTAAGTTCAGCTTCCTGAATGATGTTTTCCGCTTCTTTTTTAGCGTTGGCTATGATATCCGCTTTAGTTTTTTCGGCAAAAACCAAAGTCCTACTGATTAATTCTTCCCGCCGTTTGAGATCATCTACGGCTTGAGAAGCGTGCACAGCTTCCTGTTTAACTTCCTGCTGCAATTGAAGCTGACGCTGCAGTTCACGCTGCTGATTTTTGGTCAATTCCTCTATTTCATCGGCAAGCTCTTCCAAATATGCCCTTACTTCCTTTTTCTTGTAACCGTTAAGAGAAGAGGAAAATTCCTGATGACGAATATCTATCGGATTTAGTGCCATGTTTACTCCTTAAATAAACGGATGTAAAAGAGCAATTAAAATTCGTTTAATGACTAAGTCAATTAAAAGAATTGCGATTATCGGAGAAATGTCAATTCCGGGTAAAGGAATGAGCCTTCTCAACGGTGCCAAAACCGGTTCGGTAATGCGAATGAGCCAAAGATAAAAACGGTTGCGATAACCGACCGAAAACCAGGACATTAATGCTCTGATTAATATCAAAAGCGAATAAATGTCCAGTAATCTTACCAATACTAAAATGATAAAATTCATTTTCACTCAATCCAAAACTTCGTGACAGTTACGACAGCGCGCTTCGTAGGCTTCCGTGGAACCGACCAAAATTTGCTCGTCACTTCTAACTGTGCGTTGGGTGCGGTTGGCAGGATTGCCGCATTTGATGCAAATAGCCAAATTCTTCGTCACATATTCCGCTACCGCCATAAGCTGAGGCATGCACCCGAAAGGAACGCCTCGGTAATCTTGATCCAAACCCGCTACTATGACGCGCTTTCCACTATCCGCTAAATCATTGCATATATCAACCAAAGAAGCGTCAAAAAATTGAGCTTCATCTATAGCCACGACTTGGACATCCGGTTCCAAATAATCATAAATTTCTTTGGCTGTTTTGATGGGAACGGACGGAGCCTGCATCTGTGAATGCGAAACTATATTTTTGTCATCGTAGCGGTTGTCCAAAGCCGGTTTAAATACCATAATCTTTTGCTTGGCATATTCCGCTCTGTGAATTCTGCGAATAAGCTCTTCCGTCTTGCCGCTGAACATGCTGCCGCATATAACTTCTATCCATCCTGTCTGCCGTAAATTGACATTCATCGTTACTCCTTAAATTTTACCTACTTTTACCAAAATCCTTATTTTTATCGGTCTGTCAATCTCAAAAATTGCGGCTGAATTCATAAATTGCAATTCCTGCAGCTACTGCCGCATTTAGTGATTCCATCCTTCCGCAAAGAGGGATTTTTACGCTTAGGGTTAATTCTTGTTTAATTTGAGAACTGATGCCTTCTGCTTCCGAACCGATAACCAAAATCAATGCTTGCTCCGGATTTAAGTTTTGAGTGAATTCGTCCAAAGTCTGTTTTGCTCTTACTTCTAAACCTATCTTTACGGCATTTTGACCTTTCAGCCAATCCGTATCTTTCGTATCTGAAGGCAGCCAAAACACGCTTCCCAATGAGGCTCTGATTACTTTGGGCGAAAATACTTCACAGCACTCCGGAGCTAAAACTACTCCGTCCCAATTAAAAGCTGCTGCTATTCGAAACATTGTTCCCATATTTCCCGGGTCTTTAATTCCGGCCAAATACAGCAAGCGCTTGTAATTTTTCAGCTCGAATTTCGGAATATTCATAACACTGACTAACGGAGCGGGAGATGTCGTTTCCGTCAGTTTTGCCATTTCTTTTTCGCCGGTGAGATAAATCCGGCAGCGAACCTTTTCTGCAAAAACATCCGCCAAATGCGGTTGAGAGGTTATTATTTCTGAGGGAGAAATTCCATTCTGACATAATTGTCCGATAAGATTAACTCCTTCCGCCAAAGTTTTGCCGTTTATGATGCGGAATTTCTTTTGTTTCAGTTTGAGCAGGTCACTGAAGTGTTGTTTACTTAAAGGAGGATAAGAAATAGCGTTATTTTGCATCCGGAGCCAGCTCAATCCTCAATTGCAAAATATCATGCAGAAGCTTGGGATTGATGCCCGGCTGAACTGCAATCAGCATTTTTTCAGGCATTTCACCTTCAAAGATAATGCTGTTATGACTGTAAATGCAAATCTGCTTGTTCACAAAGCGATTGTCCGGATAAAGGATAATGTTGCCTGTTTCATCTTGTTTCAAAGTATAAGTGGCAGCGTAAAATATGTCATCCCAATCATACTGCTGAAGCAATTCGAATAAAAAAGTTATCTCTTCATTTTCTTTGTCTTGCATAATTCCCGCTCGGATATCTATGTTTATAATACCAAATTAATCAGGCAAGCAGCTATGTCAAGAAATGATAATTCAGTCCTTTTTTTCAACATAAAATAGTCTCAAGTTTATCCTTTGATAATTAGTCAGTTGTAGACTTATCCACTTATCTCGTGGATAATAGTCATTTTCTAACTTGTTGCTATTTAAATTATTACAACCTCATAAATTTTTATTAAGGTAGTTATCCACAAGTTATCCACATCACAATTAACTGCTAAAAAGAGCGATGGTTAGACAAGATATGGTTGTTTTCTGACGCTAATGCACATTAGAAAAGGATTAAAATGCAGTGTAAAAATGATTGAAGAGGCAAAAATAGCAGCGAGCCTATTTGTTCTCCCTCATTGTTTGGGACAGAAACATAGGTCTGCTCCCCCAAATTTAACTTGACTATTTTGGCAATAATAAAGACCGTTGCACATAAAAATGGACAAAAAATATATCTAAATTTTTCTTGAC
>DAOPOH010000018.1:0-39206 GCA_035357855.1 Candidatus Cloacimonadota bacterium | reverse complement strand
AACTAGAAAATAACCCCTAAATATTTAATGCCCTAATTATTCAACGGTCTTTAATTGTGTCCCACTTAATATCCAGTCGATATCCTGTCAATATCCAGTTGACTTAATTTCGACTGGATATCGACTGGATATCGACAGGAGCTTAAGAGCGGGGTGGCTAATATAATAGCTATGTATTTATCAGATAATAAGATAGGTAAAATAAGAAATTCTTGCGGAGTATTGATAAATATTAAGGATAAATTTGTTCAAATAAGCGAAGAAATGATAGTCAAAATTAGAAATGTTCTTATTAAAGGCAAAAAATAGAGGATATTATACGGATAGGTAATATAATTAAGGACAGCTTGAATTTGGATAAAAAGCGGAGCGTGGGAAAGTATATTTTGGTGTTGATGGTGGAGGTGGCGGGAGTCGAACCCGCGTCCAGAAAACCGTTGTATTGCGATTCTACATGCTTAGCCGTTGTTCAATTTCTGCTTTGGTGAGGACGAACGGCAGACCGACCAAAGCATAGCCTGCGGTCTTATTCGGAAGTTACAGGCTTTACTTCCGAAGCAATCCGACTGTTATGACGCCTGCATCTCATCCCGCGGATAAGGATGAGGCAAGCGTTAGCCGCGTCTTATGCAGCTAAAGCGAAGTTTGTGTTGTTATTTATTTTTGGCGTTACCATCTTTACGGGATAGGTAACCTCTCCGGCATGCTTCACAACACTCCTGATTCCCTGTCGAAACCGAATCACCCCCTATGTTCTTGTTAAAGATCAAATCAAACCCTATTTTCTTTCAACTCTTTCTGCGTCAAGAAAGAAAAAGTTCGCTCTGATATTTTAATCAGTTTTGGCCCATAATGCCAATAAAATAAACGGATATTTTTGTTCCCGGCAAATGACAAATAAGCGGATAAGAAAATCTTGACACAAAAGTGTGATTAAGAAAATCTAATAAAAATAAATAGGAGGAGTAGGAATTGATGCTTCGTAGAAGTTTCAGGCTTTTATTAGTTACAGCGATAATTTTTATTTTTTTTAGCGGAACGGACTACGCGTCAAGTTTAAGCAATGATTTTAGTAAATCTGACCTCTCATATATTGAGAAAGAGGAAAGGCTTGTTTTACTTTCGGAAGGTTTTGAAAATGAATTTCCCCCCTCAGGCTGGCAGGTAAGTCCCACAACTTTTTGGATTCAAACATTTACAGACAGTTATATCATTTCAGGTAATGCGTCTGCTATGATGAGATTGATGGGAAATTCCAACAGCAAAAAACTAATAACTCCCCTCGTCAGAATTACCGCTTCAGCCGTTCTTTCCTTTAAATCAAAAAGTGGTCCTTTCAACAGAAATGAGAAATTGAAAGTTAACTATTCTCAAAACGGCACCAACTGGACAATTATACAGACAATAATTTTAACCGATACGGCTACGGAATATACGATTCCTCTGGGCTCTCTTCCCGCCGGAGATTATTATCTTTGCTGGGAAACTTATTCGTCTGATACGAGCGATTATTACAAGACATATATTCTTGACGATGTAAGCGGACCTCCATTAAGTTCAAGTGTGCAAACGGGAAATATAAACGGCAATGTTTATCAAGCCGGAACGATGAATCCTGTTTCCAACGCCACTCTCACTCTTGAAAGCACAAGCGTAACTACTGATATTTATGGAAGTTACCAATTTAATTCATACCCCTGCGGAAATTATACTTTGCTGTGCTCCGCTCCCGGATTTAATTCCGCATCAGCAAATATTGCCGTCAAACAGGATAGCACAACAATCTGCAATTTTCAGTTAACGGCGACTGATTTTCAACCTGCACCTCCGGCAAATGTTTCCCTTCAAAAAGTTCCAAGTGGCGTTTTACTCAATTGGGAAAACAGTCAATATGCACAAAATTATAAGATTTACGGCAGTTCCGTTCCCCATGGAGATTATCAACTTTTGACGCAAACGACCGGAAATTCAATTCTGATAACAGAGTTAATGCTTTTATCGGGAGGGCTTGATTTGCGGCAAGTTATGTTCATTGTTAAAGCGGACAGTTGTCTTCCCTGAACAGCATGATTTAGTTTTATACTGTTGTCTGCGGCATTGTAATTCTTACTTAAAGAAGAAATAAGCGATAAGGAAATAAGCAGAAGAAAAATGAGAAAAACAAAAATATTTTTGAGCGTAATCCTGTCACTGTTTTTAGTTACTGGATTTGCCAAACAGATAAATCCGCCGCAAGCGATTTGGTGTCCGGATTCCGTATTGGCTTGCGGACATTGGTTACGGGATGATTTAAGTTATCTTAGGGATAGAAATTCTCCGCTCACTAAACAATATTTGAAGCAAGAGAACGCTTATGCGGATATGATGCTGAAAAAATCGCGTCCCTATGCCGATACGGTCTATAAAGAATTTGTCGGGCGTTTGGTGGAAAAAGAAATCAGTCAGCCGTATTTGGATCACGGTTATTATTATTATACTCGCGAAGAAAAAGGTAAACCATATTCCGTTCACTGCCGTAGGAAAGCGGAATTTTTGGCTCAAGGCAGAACAAAATCCGGTTCGCCATCGATAAAATATTCAGAGAGGAACAAATCTGATAATTCAATTCAGATAGGCAATAAAGGTGAATGGGCAGCTGCAGGAAGCGGGACAACTTTGAACTGGCAGTATTTTACCGAAGATAAAACTACTCCTTTTTCCCAATTTAAGGAGATATTTTTAGGCAAGCAAAAGACGAAAGCCAAACAAGAGGCAGCACAATATTTTAAGGAACAAATTATTTTGGATGAGAATAAATTGGGAGCGGGTGAACCGTTTTTTGCTTTAGGCACCTTCTGTATCAGTCCCGATCAAAATTGGCTTGCTTATACGACAGACGAAAGCGGTAATGAACTTTATCGGCTTTACATTAAAAATTTGGCAACAGGCAAAATCTATAAAACAGACTTTACCAGCATTTCTGAAGCGGTTTGGATGGCGGACAGCCAAACTTTGCTCCTCACTTCCGAAAATGAAAGAATGCAATGTGACACCGCTTTGCGCTATAACTTTAAAACCGGAACCAAAGAAATTCTCTTTCGGGAAACAGATCCGGAGTGGGATCTTTCCGTTTATTACAACAGGGACAGCGAAATGATTTGGCTTTCTTCTTCCAGTAAGGACGCTTCGGAAATGTGGTTTCTGCATCCTAACGATTACGGGGGACATTTCACCTGTCTGATGCCGCGTCAAGAAAAGCATTATTACTATGCGGAATATTATGAAGGGCACTTTTATGTCTGCACCAATCTTTACCAAGCTGATTATGATCTCGCTTGCGTTGCTGAAGACAGTGTGAAAACCGGTCACTGGAATATTCTTTATCAGGGGACGCAAAAACAGCCTATTCAAAGCTTCCTTGTCTTTAAAAAATACATTGTTTTGCTCCAACGAATAAACGGTTTTGACGCTTTGGTGATTGCCGATCGCTTAACCGGGAAAAGCACGGCAATTTTTGCTCCTCCCAATCCGATGGATATTTCCTTTTGGGTTAATCTTGATTCGGAAGCGGATTTCTTTTATTTTACCATGGAAAATGAAGTCACTCCTCTTACTCTTTATGTGCATAATTTTACGACGGGTAAAAAGGAAATCATCCGCTCTTTTCCTCCTGCGGGAAAATTTGAACAAGGAAAATACATTTCTCGTTTGGATTGGGTAAAAACTGAAGACGGGACTTTGGTTCCGCTTATCCTGACTTACAAAAAAGATTTGGATTTGACAAAACCGCATATTGTTAAATTAAGCGGATACGGTGCATACGGTGATTGCAACGATCCGTATTTCAGTTCTTCCGCTTTATCATTTTTGGACAGAGATTACATTTTGGCGACTGCTCATATCAGAGGTGGGGGAGAATTCGGTCAAAATTGGTATGACGGAGGGCGATTGCTCAATAAAAAGAATACTTTTACCGATTTTATAGCGTGCATGGATTACCTTTTGCAAAAAGGCATAACGACAAAAGAGCAGCTTATTATTGAAGGTGGAAGTGCCGGCGGACTTTTGATGGGCGCAGTTCTCAATCAAGCATGGGATAAATGTGCTTTGGTAATAGCGGATGTTCCGTTTGTAGATTTGATGCAGACAATGCTTGATTCATCTCTTCCTTTAACCTTACAGGAATATGAGGAATGGGGTAATCCAAATGATCCGCAATTCTTTAATTATATGCTGTCCTACAGTCCGATCGATAATGTGAAGCCGCATCCCTATCCTGCAGTTTTTATTACAACCGCATGGAACGATACGCGTGTCGGATATTGGGAAGCGGTCAAATGGGCTGCTAAACTGCGTGCTAACAATACTGGCAAAAATCCTATTCTGCTGAAAGTTAACAAAAATGAAGGTCATACCGGTCAAGCGGACAGATATAAATTCCTTAAATCCTATGCTGAAGAGGTTGGATACATTTTATACTACATGGAGAGTAAGCAAAAATCCGCTCTCTGAAATGAGTTCAGATATTAGGATAAGATTTTAGAAGAAACTCTTTTCCTGATTAAGCGGTAAATGACCGGCTTCAACTTATAAGATGAATTTTCAACTGATTGCTATACTGACCATTTTATCGGGAATGATAATTATCTTGCGAATGGTTTTTCCTTCAATCGTGCGTTTGACATTATCCACGGCAAGAGCCATCTCTTTGATTTTGTCTTCGGGTGTGCCGGGAACAATATCAATCTTTCCGCGAATTTTACCGTTAATTTGAATCACATAGGAAATGCTGTCACGCTTTAACTTTTCGGGATCATAGACAGGCAAACCTGCCTCGTGCAACAGCTTTTCCTGACCCAGCATTTGCCAAAGCTCTTCTGCAAGATGAGGAGCGAAAGGATACAGCAATTTGGGAATTACTGCACATGCTTCCGCAAAAATTGTCAATTCCGTTCCCGACAATTTTTCCGGTTCTTTCACGGCAGTCACATTATTCAAGTGTTCCATGACAGCGGCAATGGCAGTGTTGAATTGCATTCGCTTGGAAACATCATTCAGCCATTTTTGCACAGTGTGATGAGTGCTGTATTGCAAATCTTTTATAGGAACGGAAATTTCAGTTTGCATATTATCGGAAGAAAGTCCTTTCCGGATTACATCTTTATAGGTGTCAATCAATCTGTAGACGCGATTTAGAAAACGAAAAGCGCCCATTACGCCATCGTCGCTCCACTCCACATCTTTTTCCGGAGGCGAAGCAAACAATAAAAACACCCTTAAAGTATCTGCTCCGAAGCGATCTATGATGTATTGAGGGTCTACCACATTTCCTTTGCTCTTGGACATTTTGGCACCGTCTTTGGTGACCATTCCCTGCGTCAAAAGCCGAATAAAAGGTTCGTCACAATTCACCCAACCCAAATCACGCATAAATTTATGAATGAATCTGGCATAAAGCAAATGCAGACAAGCATGTTCAATGCCTCCGATGTATTGGTCAACGGGCAGCCAATATGCAGCTTTCGCTTTGTCAAAAGGTTCGCGGTCATTTTTAGGATCGGCATAACGCGCAAAATACCAACTGCTGTCCACAAAAGTGTCCATCGTATCTGTTTCCCGCTTTGCCGGTTTTCCGCATTTGGGACAGATTGTGTTGATAAATTCGGGGACAGACAGCAAGGGATTGCGCGTCGTTTTACCCACTTGCACATTATCCGGTAAAAGAACGGGCAAATCTTCATCCGGAACCAGAACTATTCCGCAATCTTCACAATAAATTACGGGAATAGGATTTCCCCAATAGCGTTGACGCGAGACGCCCCAATCTCTTAATCTGTATGTCACGGTTTGTTTGCCGATGCCGTTTTCTTCCATCCAAAGGGAAATGGCTTGCTTGGCAGCTTCGTTTTCCATACCGTCAAATTTTCCCGAATTAACTTGAAAACCGGCATCAGTATAGGCTTCGGTCATTGTCTCCGCCGAAAGATTGTGCTCAGGATTTTGAATCACGATTTTTATCGGCAGATTATATTTCTTGGCAAATTCAAAATCGCGCTGGTCATGTGCAGGAACTGCCATTACTGCTCCAGTGCCGTAATCCATTACAACATAATTCGTAATCCAGATTTGCACCCTTTCTCCGTTTACGGGATTGAGACAATATCTGCCGGAAAAAATACCTTCTTTGGTTGTGTCTTCCGCTGTCCGTTCTATTTTGTCTTCATTGATGACCTTGTGACAAAAGTCGTGCAGAGCTTTATTTTCCGGCTCTTCTTCCAGCCATTTTTGCACCAAAGGATGTTCCGGAGGCAAAGCCATGAAGGTTACGCCGAAAATTGTGTCGGGACGCGTGGTAAAGACTTTGATATCTTCAGCATTTTCATTTGATTTATCATCTTTGCAGTTTTCGAGTTTAAAGCTGATTTCGGTGCCGAAGCTTTTGCCAATCCAGTTTTTCTGCATAGTGATGACTCTTTCCGGCCAGTCGATGACTTTGCTGAAATCCAAAAGTTCTTCCGCATATTGAGTGATTTTGAAATACCATTGTTCCAGTTCTTTTTGCGTGACCGGTCCGTTACAGCGCCAGCAGTAACCGTTTTCCACCTGCTCGTTTGCCAGAACGGTTTGGCAACTTTCGCACCAATTCTGGAAGCTTTTCTTTCTGTAGACGAGGCCGCGTTCATACAATTTTTTGAACAGATATTGCCCCCATTTGTAATATTCCGGACGGCAAGTGCTGATTTCTCTGTCCCAATCCAAGCCGAAACCCATGCTGTCAAACTGTTTGTGCATAGCGGCAATGCATTCTTCAGTAGTTATTCGCGGGTGAGAATTATTTTGAATGGCGTAATTTTCCGCCGGCATTCCGAAACTGTCAAAACCCATAGGCTGCATAACATTGTAGCCTTCCATCATTTTCAGCCGGGTAAGAGCGTCTCCGATGGAATAATTTGAGCAGTGCCCGATATGTAAAACTCCGGAGGGATAGGGGAACATTGAGAGCACATAAAACTTTTGCTTGTCCGTTTCGTCCGTAGCGTGAAATATTTTTCTTTCGTTCCAAATCTTTTGCCATTTCTTCTCAATGTCCTGAAAAGGGTATTCCATCCCTTCCTCCTCTTGCGTATCATAATTTAACACATTGATTTAATTTGTTTAACTCGGATTTATGGTCAAGACCTTTTGTCAAGCAGAAAGACCGCCTTTTCCAATCACTCTGCTCATAAGACATCGTTGATAAATGCTCCATTGTTCATAGTTTGATGACCGAATAAAATACGAATATCCCTCGGTGATGTATTACGCAAATATGAAAGGAGAGGCAAGAGCGGAAAGATTGACAAAAATGTTTATTTCATGCGGATGTAACTTATGAAAGAAAAAAGCAAGGTAAAAAGGACATTATTCAAAAGTTGTGCGGTTCTGCTTGTTTTGATGACGGGTTTATGCATTTTTTTCAGCTGCCAAAAAAAGGAAAGTCCGGCAAAAGGACAACGCTATGTGGTGCTTTCACCTGAAATTGCAGAAATTATAGCTGTCTTGGAAGGAACGCAAAACATTGTCGGCGTCACTGCAGAATGCAATTGGCCGGAAAGTTTGAAAGCAAAAGCAAAAGTGGGACAATTCGGAGCGGTGAACAAAGAAAAAATCATTGCCCTAAAGCCGTCGATAGTTTTTGCTTCCTCACTTGAACAACAGGCAATCGGTTCCGAACTTTCCAAACTGGGAATAAATGTCGTAACTGTTTATCCCAAATCCGTGGAAGAGATGCTGCAAGGCATTTTAACCGTCGGAGACGCTATCGGTGAAAAGAACAGAGCAACTTTTGCAGCAGACAGTATGCGTTCCGAACTGCAGAAATTGAGCCGAAATTTTCAACCGAACCCGCGTCCTAAAATCTATCTGGAAATTTATCGCGAACCTCTGATGAGCGTGTCTGATAAATCTTTTGTCGGTGAACTGATTGAGCTTGCGGGAGGAGACAACATTTTTCTCGAACTGGAACGCGATTACTGTAGAATTAAATCCGAAGATGTAATCAAAGCCGCTCCCGACCTTATTATCTGCTATTCCAAAGACACACGCGCTAAGATTAAAAGCAGGATGGGTTGGCAAAACATTCCCGCTGTCCAAAATGACAGGATTTATTTTGAAGAAGATATTAATCCCGATTGGTTGCTCCGTGCCGGTCCTCGTTGTGTTTTGGGCGTTCAACGCTTGCAAGAACTGATGCAATATTCAGTCGGCAAATAAAATAATGAAGAATAAACTGCTCTTTTGCGGCTTGCTTGTGCTCGGAATTGTCCTCGGATGGTTTTATCTGACTGCGGGTCAAATTGACGGCAATATATTACTTAATGTGCGTCTGCCGCGACTGCTGCTGACTTTGTTCACCGGAATGACTTTAGCGGGTGTGGGTTCCGTTTATCAGATGATGCTCAACAATCCTTTGGCGGAACCTTATATTTTGGGTGTTTCTTCCGGAGCTGCTTTAGGTTCAGTTATTGCAGGATTGGCGGGACTTTTCATCTTGATGCCGGTTTTCGGTTTTGCCGGTGCGCTGCTGACAATGCTGTTGGTGTGGCTTTTGGCGCAGAAAAAAGGTCAATTTGATAAAACGCGTCTGCTGCTTTCAGGCATTATTGTCGGGATGTTTTTATCGGCAGTTATCTCTTTGATTATGTATCTGTTCCAGCAAGACGCAATGCTGATATTGGGCACTCTGATGGGAAATTTGGGACACATTTTTTCCGCGACTGAATATCGGTTCTTCTTAATTTTAGCAGTAGTCGGTTTACTGGTGCTGGTGCTGATTCATCACGATTCTCTAACTTTGGATGTAATGAGCGGAGGAGACCTTTACGCAGGCAGTGTCGGAATTCAAGTGCACCACCTCAGACAAAGATTGTTTGTTTTGTGTTCACTTTTGACTGGCATCGTTGTAGCCTATGCAGGCATAATAGGTTTTGTGGGATTGATAATTCCGCATATCGTTCGCTTGATTGTGGGCACTTCCCAACGTAAAGTCTATCCCTTAAGTCTTTTGGGAGGAGGAGTATTTCTCTTGGGATGCGACTTTTTGGCAATGCATTTAACCGCTCTGGAACTGCCTGTGGGGGTAATTACAGCCTTCATCGGATGCCCCTTTTTCGTCTGGCTGCTGCTGAGAAAAAAGGCATGATAAAAATTCATCACTATGCCCAAAATAAATTTAACACCTTCTCCGAAAAGCAGCAACTGAAAGCTATAATAGAACAATTAACCGCTTTGGAAGCGAATTTGACTGACCCTCAATTCAGAAGGCAGATTATTACTTCCATTCTTGACTGCTTAAAATGGAGTTCTGCACCTGTAAAAGAAAAACTGCAAGGTCTGGAGCAAATCACTGAGGACGCTTCCACAAATGAAATTCTGGAGTTGATTACTCCTTTTCTGCGTGCTTTCAAACCTGATTACAATGCGCGGGTCATAGATGTTATCAGATACGACGGGCTGAAACTCAAAGCAGGCGCAAAAGTTCCTTTTCCCTTGACTGTAATTGCGGACGACCTACGTTCCGAATATAACTTGGGTTCAATTTTCCGCACTGCCGAATGCGTTCAAGCTAAGCAAATCTATTTATGTGGAATTACTCCGAAACCGCCTTTTAAGAATTTAGCCAAATCCGCTTTGGGAACAGAAGAAAGAGTTCCTTACAAAACTGTCGCAAATGCTTTGGAAGCGATTAAGGAAGTGAAAGACAAAGGCTTTCCGGTTCTGGCTTTGGAGACTGTTTCCGGAGCAAGATCTATATTTGATTATCAACCCAAGCAATCGGTAGCAGTCATTGTCGGTAATGAAGCTTTGGGAATTGAAGAAAGTGTTCTCCGCTTGGCAGATGAAGTTTTAGCTATTCCGGTCTACGGTTGGAAAAATTCGTTGAATGTGAGCAATGCTTTTACTCTGGCTGCTTATTGGCTTTCAGGAATAATTACCGACCGAAATTCTATTTGGCAACTTTAATCCTACTTGCTATTCTGCGGTCAATTACATAACGCGCATCGCCTACGGCTATAATCAGATTGGGTTCGTCCGGCTCATTACGCAAAACCTTGACCCGCACACCGGGACAAATTCCTCGTTCCAAAGTTGGGTGGTCACTGTTTTCTTGAATGACGGCTTCATTCTCCGTTTGGACACATGCCAGACAATTGCAGTTCTGACGGTGGCGTTTCTGTTTGTGTCGTTTGCCGAAGCTGTGTCGCAGTCTTACATGCATTTTTTTAGCTAAATCGTTCACGGTGTTTGCCCCTGCTTCGTAATATTAAGTATTGTAGAAAATAAATCATTGCTATGATAAAGAACCATTTGCCCGCTTGTGCGGAACCGCTAATCAATTGGGTTGATTGATAAAACAAAGTGGCAATCAGCCAAGCTTGAAGCGTTAGAAATCCGAAAGCGAAAAGCATCCAACGGATGCCGTGTTCTTTCCAAAGCGTTGCCAAAGCTGCAGCACAAGGCGAATAAAGTAAAATGAAAAGCAAATAAGCGAAACCGGCTGCTTGACTACCGAAATGCCATTTGATAACATCCTGCAAGTCTTCGCCCTCAGGCACATAATACAAAGATTGCAGCGCTCCCACAATTGCTTCCTTGGCGAAAAGTCCGCTCAATAATGCCACGGAAGCATGCCAATTTTGGCTGTTTATTCCCATGGGAGACAACGCAGGAGTAATAGCTTTTCCCGCTATTTCCAAAACAGATACTTTTTCCGTGCTCGTCTGCTTTTCAAACGCTGTGACATCTTTCACGGGGATTGTTATCATCTGCAGAATGTATATCAGCACAATTACACTCAGGATAGTTCTTCCGGCTCTGAAAGCAAAATCCCTCAACCGATGCCAAGCATGCATCAAAATTCCGTTCAAAGTGGGCAGATGATAAGCGGGTAATTCCATGATAAAATCCGCAGGTTGGCTTCTAAATAAAGTTTTCTTCAGTAAAAGTCCCGTTCCCATACCCAATAAAATTCCCGTCATATAGAGACCGAACACCACAAAATTAGCAGACTTGGGAAAAAATAACATTGATAAGTATGTATAGACCGGAAGTTTGGCACCGCAACTCATAAAGCCTACTAAGAGTGAAGTCATTATTCTGTCTCTTTTGCTGTCCAAAGTGCGGGTTGCCATAATTGCGGGAACTGAACATCCGAAACCGACCAGTAAAGGAATAAAGGCTTTTCCCGGAAGACCTATGCGGCGCATAAATTTATCCGCAACGAATGCAGCCCGTGCCATGTAACCCGAATCTTCCAAACAGGCTAAACAGGCAAAAATAAAGAAAATAGGCGGCAAAAAAGTGGCTATGGTAACTAAGCCGGAACCTATACCCGCAGTCAAAAAACGGTTTAACCATAGCGGAAAATTAAGAGCTTGAAACAAGAGACCGGTTTGCTGAACAAGAAGCCAATCCAGACCTATTTTTATCAGTTTAATTAAAGGCTGGCTGGCTTTGACTGTCAGCGAAAAAACAATGAACATCACCAAGAAAAAGATTGGCAAGCCGAAAGCTTTGCTGAGCACTACACTGTCTACTTTATCAGACAAAGTTTTGCGTCCTTCCTTTTTCCGCTTTACCACATCTTTGATTAAACCGCGAATAACGCTGTAGCGGTCTGCAGTTATGACATTGCTGATTTCTTCGCCGCGATGTTTTTCAATGCCGCTGATTATTTTTTCCAAAAGTTCTTTTTCTGCAGGGTTAAGTAGTCTTGTATAATGTTCATTTTTTGTTAATAATTGTAAAGCCAGCCAACGCCTTTGCGGAATACCGGCAAATTTGTTCCAATCCAGACCTGCTTCCAATTTGCTTAAACCGGTTTCCACCACTTCATCAAAATTGAGAGAAAACTTTGGAATGGAGCCGGTTTCCAGACTTTTGCGGATTGCTTCTCTTAAGTTAAGATCTGTCTGCTTTTGAAAGAGCTGAAACTGCACCACATCGCAAGCAAGATGATTTTTCAGATGTTCCGAATCAATTTCTATTCCGTTTTTCTTTGCTATATCCAGCATTGTTAAAACAGCCAAAACCGGTTTCTGCAATTCCAGCAGCTGCACAGTGAGATAAAGATTCCTTTCCAAATTTGACGCATCGACGATATTGACTATCAAATCCGGCTTGCCGTTTAAAATGAAATCTTGAGCTACTTGCTCGTCGGGAGAACCTCCTCCCAAAGAATAGGTGCCCGGCAAATCTATGACCCGGATTTCAGTTCCCATGTAAGTGTAATGCCCTTCTTTGTATTCAACAGTAACGCCGGGCCAATTTCCGACAAATTGATGACTGCCGGTAAGCATGTTAAAGACTGTAGTCTTGCCTACATTGGGATTTCCGGCTAAAGCGACGGTATAGTGATAATGCTCATTCATAAATTAATGAGACGCATTCTCATCAGATTGACATTTCCAACACAGACCGGTAATTTCCAATTTGATAGTTTCCAACTGAAAGTTTTGTGCTTTGGCAATATTGATTATCTGCTTCTCCAATTGCTGCAGACCCGTTTCTACAATCGCTCCGCAGTTGCGGCAAATCAAATGTGCGTGTTTAGGATGACCGTAAATGTGCTCAAACTCGTCCCTTGTCTCGCTTCTCAAAGACTTTTGCACCAGCCCCGCTTCCACTAAAAGCGGTATTGTCCTGTATACGGTTGCGCGCGATACATCTCCGTTCACCTTATGAATTTGCTCGTAAAGCTGTTCACGGTCAAAGTGCTCGTGCAGTTTAAATACAGTCTGCAAAATCAACTGCCGGGCAGGCGTGAACTTTAAGCCTTTGTGCGTCAGAAATGCGGAAAAAATTATTTCCGGTTGCTGCATTTCCCTTTTCCTCCTATGAGAATGAATCTCATTAAAATATAGGTTTTTTTTTGTCAAGGCGCAACTTTTTGTTTTATTTGACAACTGAAATCAGTTATGGATAAAAGATGTTTTGCTGATAGTGAAACCTGTTTTAGCATATACAGATGAATAGTATTTTTAATAAAAATAAAATGCATGAAATAACAAAAACAGAAAAAAACCTTGAAAGAAATCAGCAAAAAAATAAAAGGGTATAAAAGTAAAATTTTATCGGGAGGTACAATGTCCAAGAAAGTCGAAAGAGACAAAGTGGGCATGATTTTCCGGGCTGAGGAAGTTCCCGAAAAGATGGAGGTGGAAGTCACCGAAGTCAAAACCATTGACGATGAATCCTCACCCGTTTTAATCTATTATAACTGGTGCAAAAAATGCGGCATTTGCGTAGCTTTTTGTCCGACCGGTTGCTTAGGCAGGAAACCTGACGGCTCACCCTTTGTGGCAAATCCGGAAAAGTGCACACACTGCGAGACTTGCGATCGCTTGTGTCCAGATTTTGCCATTACTGGAGCGAAGGAAAGGTAAGGAGAAAGATTATGCCGAACACAAAAACTAAGCCAACTAAACCGGAAGAAGCAAAAGTGGAAGCCAAAGCAAAAAGCGCAAGAGGCTCTCGTCTGATGCAAGGCAACGAAGCTGTGGCTTTGGGAGCTTTGGATGCGGGTGTTAATTTCTTTGCCGGTTATCCCATTACGCCTTCAACGGAAATAGCGGAAATACTTTCTTACGAATTGCCCAAAAGAGGCGGAGTTTTTATCCAAATGGAAGATGAGCTTGCCAGCATATGCTCCATTATCGGAGCTTCTTTATCCGGCGCAAAATCTCTTACGGCAACAAGCGGACCCGGCTTTTCTCTTATGCAAGAAGGCATCGGCTATGCCAAAATTACGGAAACGCCTTGCGTGGTGGTGAATGTTCAACGCGTTGGACCCAGCACCGGAATGCCGACCAGTCCTGCTCAAGGTGATATTATGCAAGCTAAATGGGGATCCCATGGCGATTCACCTGCGATTGTCCTTTATCCGGATTCCGTGCGTGAAAGTTATGAACTCACTATTCGCGCCGTCAATTTGGCGGAGAAATATCGCACTTGCGTGATTCTTTTGCTGGACGAAGTTATAGGCCACATGCGGGAAGCAGTTACTTTACCCGATATTGCCAACATCAGGATTATCAATCGCATCAAACCGACTGTCCCTCCTCACTGGTATAAGCATTATGATGAAAATCAGAAATATCTTTCGCCTCTCGCCAGTTTTGGCGAAGGTTACAGATATAATGTAACCGGACTGACTCATGACGCTTTAGGCTTTCCCACAAACAAACCCAATGAAGCACAAGAAATGATGGACCGCCTGCGCAAAAAGATTTCCTACAACATACGCGACTTAGTCCAGATTGAAAGCAGGGAAATGGAAGATGCCAAAGTGGCTATTTTTGCGGCAGGCATCACAGCCAGAGCAGCTAAAGCCGCTGTTTCTACTGCAAGAGCGGAAGGCATTCCCGTCGGTTTATTAAGACCACTGACAATTTGGCCCTTCCCTGATGAAGCAGTCAGGAAAATGCTTCACAATGTGGAAACTGTTATTGTTCCCGAAATGAATCAAGGACAGTTGCTGCATGAAATTCAGCGTTTGACCAAAGCTAAGGATGACAGTGACCTTGTTCCCATTCAGAAAACAGACGGGACGCTCATCACCCCCGGCGAAATTTTAAGAGTGATCAGGGAGGTTCATTAAAATGGCAAGTATTCCGCAAAAAGTTATACACGAATATCTGCGTCACGATAAAAAGTTTCCGCATGTCTGGTGTGCCGGATGCAGTAACGGCATAGTTTTGGGCTCCATCATTCGGGCGGTGGCAGAACTGCAACTGGACAGGGACGACATCGTAATGGTTTCCGGCATAGGCTGCTCTTCCAGAATGCCTGTATATGTTGACTTCAACACCTTGCATACTCTGCACGGGAGAGCGCTTGCTTTCGCCACAGGTGTGAAAATGTTCAAACCGCACATGAAAGTGATTGTCGTTACGGGAGACGGTGACTGCACTGCCATCGGAGGCAATCATTTAATCCATGCTGCGCGTCGCAATATAGATTTGACTGTTATTTTAATCAATAATAACATCTACGGTATGACCGGAGGACAGGTCAGTCCTACAACTCCGCATTCAGCTTACGCTACGACTGCACCTTACGGCAATATAGAGCCTGATTTTAATCTTTGCAATTTGGCGATTGGTGCCGGTGCTTCTTTTGTAGCAAGGACAACCGCTTTTCACACTCAGGAAATGCAAAATTACATCAAGGACGCCATCAATCATCCCGGTTTTGCATTACTGGAAGTGGTCAGCGCTTGTCCCGTCATTTACGGACGCCTGAATAAAAAAGGAACTCCGGCCGATATGATGAAAGCTATGCGTGATAATTCCGTTCCGCTTACGGCAGTTGAGAAGCTGCCTCCGGAAAAGACTGAAGGGAAAATCATTCGCGGTATTTTGAAGAAAGAAATCAGGCCTGAATATACTGCCGAATATGCAAAACTTTGTCAGCTTGCCAAAGGAGAGAAAGATGAGTAATTTTACCGAAATCAGACTTTCCGGCAGCGGAGGTCAGGGTCTAATCTTAGCCGGTATCATATTAGCCAAAGCTGCCGTCTTGGAAAAGAAAAGAGTTACCCAAACTCAGAGCTACGGTCCGGAATCCAGAGGCGGTTATTCTCGTGCCGATGTTCTCATCAGTGATAAAGAAATTCTTTTCCCCGAAGCCACGCAGTTTGATATCCTGATGGCGCTCACGCAGGAAGCTTGCGATAAATTCATCTTTGACATCAAGGAAAAAGGCACTTTGATTGTTGATACTACCTTTGTGAAGAATATTTCCGTCTTGTCCGATAATATTTACGAAGTTCCCTTCACTGAAGTCGTTACTGAAAAGCTGGGCAACTCCATTACGACTAATATTTGTGCTTTGGGCTTTTTAGTGAAGGTAACCGGTGTCGTGAAAGAAGAATCACTGCAGAAAGCGATTGCCGATTCTGTCAGACCCGCATTTCTGGACTTGAATCTCAAGGCTATGAAGTTAGGTTTTGAGCTGGCGGAAAATTACGGGAAACAAGTATGATTAAGCATCTATCGCATATCGGCATCGCTGTTTCCGATTTGGAGGAAGGCATCCGCTTTTATGAAAGTTTGGGGCTCACTTTGGAAGGAGTGGAAGAAGTGCCGTCTCAGCAGGTGAAAGTTGCTTTTTTCCCGTGCGGCGATGCCAGAATCGAATTATTGGCTCCCACATCCGAAGACAGTCCCATCGCCAAATTTATTCAAAAGCGGGGAGAAGGCATTCAGCATATCGCTTTTGCCGTTGATGATTTGCCGAATGAATTAAAGAAAGCCGAACAAAACGGAATTCAGTTAATTGATAAGGAACCTCGCCCCGGAGCACATCATTCCGACATTGCTTTTTTGCATCCCAAATCCGCTTTGGGCGTTTTGATTGAATTCTGCAGGGAACAACATTAACCTTTAAGTATAATTGAACAAAAACAAAGGCTGCTTACCGTGAAAGTAGGCAGCCTTTTATTTGAAGAGCATCGATTTCTCTAAAGCAATCCGTCTCTTTTGAGCAGCGCATCCGGATCGGGTTGACGTCCGCGAAAAGATACAAACAAATCCATAGGGTGAACTGCATTTCCCTGCGATAAAATTATGTCTCTGAAAGCGTATGTAGCTTCGTGATTGAAGATGCCCTTTTCTTTAATCAAAGACCAGGCATCCGCTTCCAATGCTTCCGCCCATTTGTAAGAATAATAACCCGCAGCATAACCTCCGGCAAAGACATGGGAAAAACTGCAGGAAATATTGCTGTTCGGAGTTAGAGGCAGGAGGGTAAAGCGTTGGATGACTTTATTTTCAAAATCGTTAATATCGCCGATTTCATTAGGGTCGGTCAAATGCCAGGCAAAGTCTAAAAAAGCATAACGGAGCTGTCCCAGATTGGCATATCCCGCTTGGAAGTTGCGTGCGGCTAAAACTTTGTCCAAAAGCTCATCCGGCAAAGGTTCACCGGTTTGGTAGTGCTTGGCAAAAAGATTGAGCGCTTCTTTTTCCAACAGCCAATTTTCCATAATTTGAGAAGGCAGTTCCACAAAGTCCCAAAGCACATTCGGTCCCGCTAATGATTTATAGGTGCAATCGGAAAGCAGCGCATGCAAGGCATGGCCGAATTCGTGAAAAATCGTCCGTACTTCATCCAAAAGCAGCAGAGAAGGCTGTTCCGGTGTTGAAGGAGTGAGGGAAGCGACATTGACCACATGCGGTCTTTTCATTCCGTCTTTGTATAAACCTTGTCCCTTCAAATCATTCATCCAAGCTCCGCCTCTTTTTGTTTCACGAGGGAATAAATCCAAATACAGTAAGCCCAAATAGCCTTTGTCTTCTCCATAGACTTCCCAGGTTGTGACATCTTTATGATACACGGGAACATCATCCACTTGTTTCAGCGTTACACCGTAAATCTTGTTGGCAAGAGTGAAGAGGCCTTCAACCACATTTTCCAGTTTGAACCAAGGACGCAATTGCTCAGGATCGAATTGGAATTTCTGTTCCTTCAGTTGATTGGAATAGTATGCCCAGTCCCAAGGCATCAATTCTTCCAAACCATCTTTTGTTTTGGCGAAAGCTTTCACTTCTTCCACTTCAGTTTGAGCGGCAGGATACGCTGCTGCATAAATCTTTTCCAAAAAATCCTGTGCGGCTTCAGGTGTCAGTGCCATCCGCTCTTCCAGAACATAATGCGCATGAGTTTTGTAACCCAAAAGCTGAGAGCGTTCATATCGCAGTTCAAGAATTCGACGAATATTGGCTTGATTGTCAAATTCATCCTTAAAAGCGCGTGAAGCATAAGCTTTTTGCATTGTTTCGCGAATTTTGCGTTTCTTGCAATAAGTGAGGACGGGAATGTAGCTCGGCATCTGCAAATTGAACAGCCAGCCTTCAGTTTTGCCTTTTTGACGGGCTAAATAAGCTGCAGCCTGTAAAGCGGATTCAGGAATACCTTCTATGTCTTCCGGATTCGTTAAATGCAATTCAAAAGCGTTGGTGGCGGCTAAAACATTATCGGCAAACTTTGGACTGAGTTTACTCAGCTCTTTATCAATTTCGGTTAAGCGGGCTTTCTGTTCCGGATTGAGCAGAGCCCCGTTTCGCTTGAAGCTTTTGTAGACGCGTTCAGATAAGCGATAGCGTTCGCAAAGCAGCATTTGAGCCTTATTCTTAAAATCAGGTTTGGGGGCGGGTTTATTCATGCACTCTTGTTCGTAAACCGCTTGCACACGCGCAAAAATCTTCTCATCAGTCATAATGGAACTGCTGAATTCCGCCAGTAAAGGTGAAATTTCTTGTGCCAGAGCTTTGAATTCAGCATCTGATTCGGCTGAAAGTAAATGGAAGTATACGCTTGCCACATAGTCCAAATCTTCATCGGCAAATTCCATAGCCAAAATTGTATTCTCAAAATCAGGCGGCTTAGAATTGTTGCGAATCTGTTCGAAATTAGCTTTTGCTTGTTTCAGCGTCTCTTCAACAGCCGGTAAAAAATGTTCAGTCTTAATCAAGTGAAAGGGAATAGCGTCTAAACGATGTTTGTAACTCTTATCCAGTAAAGGATTATCCATTTTTATGTTCTCCTATCTTACTATATTTTGCTTTTTCTAAGGCAAGGCAACGCATTTAAATTTAATCGTCAAGCTTTATTCCTTTAATAAAGCAAAGTTCAAGCCAATGTTGAATATTAATAATTTTCTTTTCTATAAAAGAATTAATCCTGTAGGAAATTGTAAAAAGCGTTGTCTTATCCCCCTAATTCTGACAATTTCCTAATCTCCTGTCGATATCCAGTCGATATCCAGTTGACTTTAATTCGACTGGATATCGACTGGATATCGACTGGTTATTAAGGAAGGAAGGTGTAACATATTAATATTGTATATGTTATGGCATTATAAGAAAAAAGGGGAAAATGGAGATAATTTTTCTGCTTAAAAAGTGATAATTACAAATATCATCGATTGCATTTTAATTTTGAATGAAAGAATAACAGGATGCATTCATAATTCTGGAACAATTCAAAAAGGTCAGGAAAGAGATAATAACTTGTCTGAGATAAATAAATTGGATGAGATAGAAAAAAAAGCTTGCCACGATTTGAAAGTATCAAATAATGGCATAGAGTATAAGGAAAATATTAAGAGGAGGAAAGCAAGATGAAACGAATTGCTTTATTAAGTCTGATGATTCTCAGCTTTGGCTTTGCCATGGCTTTGCGATGCGGTGAAATTCAATACACGGAAGATCCCGGAACGGACGGTTTGTATCCCTCTCCTTACAATGGGCAAACCGTTACTGTTCAAGGAATCGTAACTAATAACACTTACGGAACGACATCCACATATCCCACCAGCACTAAGTTTTTCATTACCGACCCTGAAGGCGGACCTTGGAGCGGTCTATACATTTATGTTTTTGGCACCGGTGTGCAAGTCGGTGATATGGTTGAATGCCACGGTCCCATTTCAGAATATATGGGTATGACTGAAATGGTTTTCCAGAGCGGAACCACGACGACCACGATTATGAGTCATAACAATCCTTTGCCGGAACCGGCTTTGATACCGACTTCCGCCTTGGCAAATCCCTCTGTTCCAGCCAACGGTGAAATGTGGGAAAGCTGCTTGTGTAAAGTGGAAGATGTGACAGCAACTTCTACTCCTGACACCCATCAGGAATTTTATGTAACCGATGGCAGCGGTCCCGGACAAATTGATGATGCCTGTTACCTTTACGGACACAGTTGGAGCGGGATTACGGTCGGCAAACATTGGGACAGAATCGTCGGTATTGTAGATTATTCTTTTAATCTTTACGGTTTAAATCCGCGGGACGATAATGATCTTTATACCACTCAAAACGAAGATCAAGTGGTCGTTTTGCCCGATGCTAAACTGATCGGCAATTTCCCCAATCCCATGACATCAAGCACGGAAATAGCTTTCAATCTGAAGAGTCCGCAAAATGTAAACATCGAAGTCTATAATTTAAAAGGACAAAAAGTCCGCACTTTGGTGAACAGTAAACTGGGAGCTCAACTGCATAATGTCACTTTTGACGGTCGGGACGACAACGGAACTCAACTTGCCAAAGGTATTTATCTTTACAAAATGACTGCCGGCAGCACCGTGGAAACCAGCAAACTGGTTATTAAGTAATACATAAAATACAGCCTATTCCTGTTGCGGAGTAGACAAATTTGAAGAAAGCAACCGATGAAAATGTGTTCGGTTGCTTTTTTCTTTGCGTATAAGAAGGAGGATATATGCATCCGCATTTCGGTTTTCATCAGGAAGAGCCGATGGATTCTATACTTGATGTAGCCGCAAAATTGGGTCTGGGAAAAGACGATCTTGACCTTTACGGCGATTACAAAGCCAAAGTAAGATATAAAACACTCAAAAGACTGGAAGACAATCCTTACGGAAAACTCATTCTTGTTTCCGCTTTAACTCCCACTCCTGCCGGTGAGGGAAAGACCACAACCGCAATCGGATTGGCTCAAGCGTTAAATCTTTCGGGGAAAAAAGCTACAGTTGCCATCAGGGAACCTTCTCTCGGACCGGTTTTTGGCGTTAAAGGAGGTGCCACCGGCGGCGGAAAATCTCAAGTTTTGCCGATGGAAGACATTAATTTGCATTTTACAGGCGATTTTCATGCAGTAACTGCCGCTAATAATACTCTGGCGGCTTTGATGGATAATTACATTTATTACGACAACGAACTGAAGCTTGATCCGCGTCGATTGACCTGGAAAAGAGTGTTGGATGTCAACGATCGAATGCTGCGTAAAATCGTGATCGGTTTGGGCGGAATCAAACAGGGTTTCCCGCGCGAAGACGGTTTTGACATCACTCCTGCCAGTGAAATTATGGCAATTCTTTGCCTTGTCAACAACATGGACGAACTCAAGGAACGCATCGGCAAAATCACTTTGGGCTTTACTTATGACGGAGAACCGGTCACTGTTTCGCAATTAAACTATGAAGGTGCGATTGCGGCTTTGCTTAAAGACGCACTCAAGCCAAATTTGGTGCAGACTACGGAACACACTCCCGCTTTTGTCCATGGCGGTCCTTTTGCCAATATAGCTCAGGGTTCAAACAGTATTCTTGCCACCAAAACCGCTTTGCGTCTGAGCGATTATGTGGTAACGGAAGCGGGCTTCGGTTTTGATTTGGGTGCGGAAAAATTCTTCGATATAGTATGCAAATACGGCAACTTCTGTGCTGATGCGGTAATTCTTGTCGCTACAGTCAGAGCTTTGAAAATGCATGGAGGAGTTAAATTAAAAGATATAACCATCCCTAATCCCGCTGCAGTGGAAGCAGGTCTGCCCAATTTAGCCAAACATCTGGAAAACATTCATAAATTCGGTATGAAGTCCATTATTGCCATCAACCGTTTTGCCACCGATACGGATGAAGAACTTGCCATCGTGAAAAATTTCTGCACCGCGCAAGGTTTTGATTCATCGATCACAGACTTTTACGGTCAAGGCGGAAAAGGCGGATTGGAATTGGCACAGCATGCTATCAACATGACGGCTCAAGACATCTGTAAACTGAATTCACTTTACGATTGGGATTCACCTGTGGAAGATAAAATCTATAAAATAGCTTCCGAAATCTACGGTGCACAAAAAGTGGACTATACTTCCGACGCCAAAGCAGACCTGAAAAAAATCAATAAATTCGGCTATGACAAACTGCCCGTCTGCATCGCCAAAACGCAAAAATCGCTGTCCGACAATCCTGATCTGCTGGGCAGACCCAAAGATTTTTTGGTTACGGTCAGAGAAATCGTCATCTCTTCAGGCGCGGGTTTCTTGGTTCCGATAACGGGTGAAATTATGCGGATGCCGGGTCTGCCGAAACATCCTTCTGCCGAAGTTATCGATGTGGAAGACGAAGGAAATATCAGCGGATTGTTTTAAACGGCATCAGCACAGATTTAATCAATTGATTGAAGGCGACGATTAGAAGAGGAATCCATACTATTGCCAGACAGAGATAATGTCCCCAAGACGGCTTTTCGTATTGATTTCCCAGCTTCTCGTTCACGCTGTTGATGTATTTCTGCACAGGCAGCAGAAAATAGACATCGGCAATTAAAAGAGTGAAAGTAACAATTGCTTGCGTAACTTTATCATTGAGAAAAAGGGCGGTTAAGATCCATGCCGCTAAGCCAAACAGCAGCCAAGTCCAAAATAGAGCAGTGCCGTTAAAGTCTGCTCTCACTACTCGGTTCAATTCTTTGTCCGTTTCAATTCTCTCAAAGATTTGTAAAACTATAAAGATATTGCTCATTTCCCGATCCGGAGACCGCCAAGCTTGCTGTTTTTGCTCTGCCCAATAGTGCCATTGCTTATAGAACCAATACAGTTCATACAATCCGCCGGTCAGAATGGTCATCACAAGCAGACGATGCAAAGGGATGTAGAAATAAACATTGCTTTGGGAGACAGAGGCGGTTTCCGCAGACAGAAAATCGGCAGGAGGAGCGGCTATATGCAAATCTATCGGTTTGTGCAGTTCGTCCATCAGTTGCGGAAAATCCCTAACCTTCTTCCACGCTTGATTGCTTTCCTCGGAAACATAATCATCCAGCTCCAGTTCCTCTTTCAAGATCTTGTTAATCAACGCCTTTTGTGAAATCGGACCTTTAGTCTGTCCGAATTTGGAATAATACCAGCTTGCCATGAGTTTCTCTCTTTTTTGATACTAAAGGCAATCTAATCCGCTTGGTGATTTATGGCAAGTTAAATTGAAGTTCTTTCAAGATGAAGTTTGATTGATAAAATTACCGACTGAAGTCATCCAGTCATGCAGATCTTTAATCAGCTTTTTATTATTTTCTGATGTTTCAAGATTTTGCTTGTTTCCATTGTCATCATCCACTTGGTGGGCAATCGTGTTTCTGGTATTACAGACTTTCTCATAACAATCGGCAATGTCCGTAGGAATTGTCTTGGGATTTAGCTGGGCGGCAATTCCTTTTTTATTTCTTTTTGGATGCCCTTGCAGAAGGCATTTTACCGCTTCTCTATTTTTTATTTCTTTTTCATCCAAGCCATTTAGTTCGCAGCCTTTGCTGATGATGCATTCTGCCAAGCACAAATAAGCAAGTCCGTAAGCTTTATTGTCCATATACCAATTAGCCAAATCATATTGAAATTTAGCCAGATTTTGCAGATCAAATCTGTTGAGCATCTGTTGGACATTGCCTTTGAGCGTTGCAGTAATCGGATGTTTGTCCAGTTCCTTGACAAGCAGGTCATCGTTCTTTAGTCTTTGCAGACAAAGTCTGATGTTGGCTAACTTGTTCAGACTAAAGCTGTCCGCCAAGTCGTGCAAATCGTAACTTAGTTTTTGGTTCTTAAAATTATCGACCAAATCAGCCATGAGTTGGACATTACCAAAATTTTGGAAATTACTTACAGCCTTTATCCATTGCATAATGTCAAACAAAAGGGAAAGATCAACAACAGGAACAAAAGCTTCTTCGGGATTGGGACTTTCAAAAATCAGCTCACCCATAGCATAAAGAACTTTCTTAACCAGCTGCTTCTTCTTGA
The DNA here is from genome assembly GCA_035357855.1 of Candidatus Cloacimonadota bacterium. Taxonomy (GTDB): domain Bacteria; phylum Cloacimonadota; class Cloacimonadia; order Cloacimonadales; family Cloacimonadaceae; genus UBA5614. The sequence goes on along the minus strand of DAOPOH010000018.1, from coordinate 15,644 downwards.
TATTCTTGGTATTCTTTGTATTCTTTGTATTCTTGACTTCCCAAATGTAATTGAGCATCAGAAAGGACATTAAAGCAAGTGAACGGAAAGAATGAGTGATATCCAAATAAACTTCATCCTTTTTAGTCAAGTTATCCGCTATCTGCATTAGGATAGAAAAGTTTTCCAAAAGCTCAGCTTCATTTTGCCCGTATTTGATTAAAAAGCATTTTGAACCTTTTGAGCCTAAACGGTTGTTCAATTGGTCTTGGACAATAGATAATTCCTCTGATGTAATCTTGCCCTCTTCTTTAAATGTATATAAACGCTCCAAAACTGCTTCATCTTCACCGCCAAACTGCAAATACAGGTCATCCCACAAGGATTTGATCGTCCCGATGACAAACATTTTCTCTATGCCGTAATGCTCACAGTAGCATTTTGCCGCTAAAGACTCTTGACGGTAAATCTTTCCTTCAATGTTGTAATTGGTTTTTCTGTATCCGCCGTCTTTCTTTTGACCAGTTCCTAAAGAGAAAATCAATACTTTTGCCATAATAGCTGCTTCATTTGGTAAAAGAGATTTTGCACCAGCCCAAAGGTTCGTCGTCAATTACTTTTCTGGTTAAAGGACCATTTGGCTTGTTATCGAGATAGGTTAAGAACCTTTTGCCTGCTCCTTTTCCCATCCGGATTATGCATTCTCCTTCCTGCAACTTGCTGAATTTCTGCTTCAGGTTATCGATAAAAGAACCCTTGTTCAAGCTTTGGAAGAATTCCTTTTCTCCGCTTAATTTAGTTTGATAAAAATTGTTCACGCTGTTCAGCAAATTAGCCAGCCATTCCCAATCGGAAGTCTTGCCCGTTAATTGCTCTAATTTTTCATTGGCGAAGATGCTGTCCGCAATGGTTAATTTTGCTTCATAAATGGGTGCGTTATGGTAATCAATCACTTCCGTCGTTTCCGGAATGCCTGTTTTATTATCCCCATGTCGGGAGTTATGCTTAGGGTGAGTTTGTAATCCCTCGTCGAAATAATTACTTCCCTTCTTTTTAGATTCCGTAACTTTCAAAGTCAAACAGTCTAAACTGAGAGGAACATCAGCAAATTTCAGATATTTGAAAGGGTCGTTTGTAATATCAGGTTTCCTGCGCTGCTCATTAAAATAATTGAGTAAATAGGCTTGGAGTTTGCCATCATCTTTAATCTTATTCAACGAATTACCCTTTTTCAAAGCTGCTACAATGGCAGTCCTAAATGAACCCTTAATTGAGCTTCCCGGCAGATAGGGCATATCGTTCAAGGGGTCTCTGATGAACTGGACGATTAGATTTTGGTTGTTTTCTTTTTTCAAATTCTCTAAATAGGAATTTTCAATCTGTTTATCAGTTTTGTAAAAGGAAGTCCAAAGCTTGCTGTCGTCAGGATTGAAATGCTGATAAAAATACAAGGCGATTTTATTCTGATTTGCTGCTTGCATGATATGTTGAAAACCGTTTTTATCCGTTTTCAGGAACTGACGGATACACTCTAACTTATTAAGATAATAGATTTTGCCGTCCTTAATTACATAATCCGTGGGGTCCAGTTTTTCACCGGAGCCGATGTGCAAATAGCTCAGAAGTTTAATTTGCATGGGGAATGTAATATTCTTCATAGCTCCTCCTCTATGAATAAAGGTAAAGAGAAGGTGGTCAGGTTCTGCACGATTTCGGGTTTATCGGGATGAACGCCTTTCAAAATTGTCCCCTTTGGCTTGTTTGTTCCCAAATATACAGTTCCCGGTTCCAAAACATAAAACGGATACTTGAAGGGAGAATCACTTATGGCATAACTTCCGCCCAATTTACCGAATTTGGTAAAGCCGGAATAATAAGCTTTTACGGGATCATCGGCAGCGGGAACATGATGGGAAAGCGCCAGATACGCATTGACTTGACCTGCCTGCGGCAATTGCATTTCTTCCACGCTGATTTTGAAATATCCTTTGCCGGTTGATTTATTGCGTCCGAAGCCCGTGTATTCTATAAATCGGAAGCACTCATCCAGCTCGTCCAAAGTCAAAAGTTCAGTCTCCAAATAGGATTCGAACACGGAACCGGAAGCGACGAATAATGCTTCTTCGGCAAACAAATCGGCTGAAGTGGAAGAAGTGCGGTCAATCGTATTGTGGAAAATCAACTCTTCTTTAGCGGGAATAGGATTTGTGCTTTGAGCGTTTTGATCTTGCCAAATATTGATCAGTTCCGCTTCCAGACTGTAACGGTAGTTATTATTTATCAACTGTTCCGCACTTATCCATTTTGCCGCCTTCAAGCGTTTCTGATTTGCGTTCCAAATTAATTCCTTTATGTCGTTCAATTTTGCTCTGGCCTTAGCTGTTATCTCAGGACTCAAAGGTAATTTAGGCAAAGGTAAACAGCCTTTCGGAAAGGCGGAACTGAGCTCAAACTTTTGGTTTGGCATAGCGGCTAAAATCTGCCGCAATCGCTCTTCAGAATATAAATCTAAAATTCCCCAGCACAAATGACCGAAGATTGTGTCGCTCTGAAGTTCGGTAGCGAAAGCTGAAAGCGGCTTCCACATGATTTTAATCAGCGGCATAACTATCTCCCTATTCTGCGTCTTCCAAATTCAAGTCTTCTCCGTCCAACTTCAAATTTAGAAACTTGATTCTCCCGCTTCCGCGACTCCCGCTTCCGCCTAAAGCGTCATTTTCCAATAACTGCAAGCCCTTCTTCAGAATAGGCAGAAAGATTGATTTATCTTCTTCTTTATATAAACGCAATGACACTTCAAAATCAAATACAGTTCCGGCAGGAACTCTTTCTATAGTTCTCGGACCGTGTCTGTTTGCCGTTCCCAATATCCTATCTATTCCTACTTCTGTTTTCGCTTCCACAAAGTCTGCATTCATTTTTCTTTTCAATGCTTCAATATCAAAGTTAATAGAAGCTTCGGTTTCAGGCTGGTTAGGTTCGATAGCTCCAACCAAGTTTCCGTCCCGAAAAATAACCCGGGTAGGATAAGTGCTTTCTTTTTCCATATGCCCAAACATTACAGCTACCAAATTTTTCTCCCAGTCTGAATTACTTCCTTTTTTTCTAACATCAGGGATTTCACCGGTTTTAACTAAGCCGTAATAATGTTCCAACAAGAATCGCATTTTTCCTTTCAAAGAAGAACCCGGAATATAAGGTAAGTTGGTAATGGGATTTTTTATCACAGGATTGTCAATTCCTCCGATTTGAATACTGTCTTTATTGCCGCCGATATGTAATCCTGTAACAGCATAAATATAGCCTGTTATTTTGCATGTGTTCAACATTTTTATCTCCTTAGTTTTTCTGGATTTTCTGGATAGTAACCTATTATGGCTTCCATAATAAAGCAAGCCAAACTAAAACGATCTAAATCATCGTCGATTTCTGTAACCAATTTGGTTATAAAATCAACAAATTCATTAGGTACATGACTGTTTTTCTGCTTGTTTTTGAAATTTACCTTGGCAATCAGCAATCTGATTAAAGCTTTCTTTTCGTCAGTGCTTGCTTTGATATCCTTAATCCTGAGCATTTCATTGTAAAAATTCCTGATAGTTGTTTTATTCATACCTCTATCGGCAAATTTTTTGGAAAAAGCTATAGCTTTTTCCCGAATCCACTTTTGCTCAAGTTTGCCGTCGGGAAAAAAAGGAATAAAATCGCTATCATTTTCTTCTTTCTTTGAATTTTGATAGGTTTTTCTGTTATCATACGGCATTGTTACCTCCTGTTCTCTTGCGATTTTTATATAGGACATAAAAGATGGGGATTCTGATGTCTTTGAAGTTGACTTCGGAACTGACGGCAGTGAGTTTTCTTAAGCTGTTGGCAATATTTTCTTCACTTGATTTTTCATCATTTGCCTGTTGGATGTTGCGCTTGATGTCGTAATTGAGCAGAGCGTCATACAAATAGTTTCTGAGCTCGCATTTTGGTTCAAGCGTTTTCAAATACATCTCATTATAGGCTAAAAGCCTGTAGAGGAACTGGGTCGTGACTCCCGTTGTTTGATTATTTTGCAGCCAGTTATCCAACTTGCCCGCAAACTCCATCAACTTATCCATCCTGTCCCAATTGACCGATAATTCAAAAAGATTGAGTCTGTTTTTACGGAGCAGAGCTTCCTCACTTGTGTCTTCTGCAGATGCCGTTTTTTTAGCTGCAGCCAATTTTTCGTCTGCTTTCAGAATAGCGAAGCGGACAGGTGTTTTCGCATGCATCAATTCAATAGCGGCGGAAAAATGCAAATCCTGATTTTGGGCAGTATATCTTGTAAATTTTTTTCTGAGCTCCTGCGCTAAATCTATTACCTTATTCCATGCTCCCACAAGGCAGAAATCATCCCCGCCCGCATAGACAATATAGATGCTGTCCGCATACTCTTTTTGCACCAAGTCCGGAAGATAAACGGCAAAGAAATAATCAAGCTGAGCGGAAATAGTATTGTAAGTCGTGACGGAAAGTTCATATTGATCTTGATCAACCGCTTGGCAGATACCGTATTGGAAGATAAGTCCCAAATTATCCACATCGCCTTTCAGAACTGCATTTGCGGCAATGCCTTCAGCTTTTTCGGCTATTTGACCGAAATCCAGAATGTTGCCATTTTTGTCATGAGGGACCGCAACCGCATAAGCATTATAGGGAATAAAATCGGAAATCCTTTTGTGGATGGAAAAATAGGCGGCGTCCGGCTGCAGTGCAGTTTCTTCAGTTTTAGAAACAGTTTGCAGCTTTATCGGTCCCAATTCCAGCAAGCTTTCCCCGCTTGCGTTGTAAGTGAATTTGAAGTATAAATATTCATTCACCAAAGTTTTGCCCAGATTTTCATCTTCCAAACAGCGTGAGCAAATCAGCGAACCTTCTTCATCGGTTTGCTCAGTTTTCCGTCTGTGGCAAAAAGAGCAGCAAGTATTGGAATGGATATCTGTTCCTTCTTGCAGTAAAAAGGCTTCGGGATGCCATTTGTCAGTGCAGAAAACGGAAGAATACTTCCGCCGTTTTTCCAGTCCTATTTTTTCCAAGCACTCTTGCATTGTAGCGCGGAAGTGATGCTTATCCAAATCGGTCAGACTGACGGGAATGCTTGCCAGCAGGATGGTTAAGCTGCCCAAATATCTTTTCAGCATCTCTGCGTCTAATTCCTGCTTGATTTTATTCAATCCTTCCCTAATTTGAGGTTTATCCGGCAAAAGTAAAAAGGCTTTACCCGCAGCTTGGAACAGCACGCATTGCTTTGGCAAATCCAATTCTCGGCAAATCCATTCAATTGCCATCTCTAAACAGATGCGGACCTGAAAACTGCGGGCGCGTAAAAATTTGGCTGCTTTACTTGATTTTTCCTTGTCCAAATCATAGATGTAATCTTGGATGCCGCTTAAATCCAATCCGACCATCAGAAAAGATTTTTTGTCCGCTTCCTCATTGAGAGAAACGGAAGGGTTTTCTTCTCCGGCGTGAGTAAGATAAAGAACTGCAGCAATGGTGGCAGTATTGGCAAGATGATGGTAAAGAGAATTTGCCGGCTGCTTTTCCATCGTGTTGGCGGGAACGCACCAAAAGTATTCCTGCAGAAGATTCTCCAAAGCGGCGTTGAATTGCTCCAAATTGACTTTCCCGCTGTTGTAAGCATTTTTCAAATTGCACATAGTATCGTTAAAGTCATGCCAAAGCCGCTTATACTGAGCGGATTTATCAGAATTCTCAGATTGACTGACGGGAAAAGAGTTCTCGGGAGTAAGTTTGCGTAAAGGCAAAGTCCAAAGATTATCATCTTTAGGCTTTTCTTCTTTATCCAAACGGACTTTCCCGAAACCGGAATAAAGAGGAACTTTCTTATATTGCTGACGACCTCCGCTTTCTTCCGAAACCTCTCTATCCCATCCTGAAGCTGTTCTGTCTGTTTTTAACCTTGCCTATTTATGAATTCTTTCCCATGAATGCGAAGGCACTTTAATCCTGTTTAATTTCTTTGACAATATATCCGCATTAGCAAAGATGGAAAAATCAATAATTGAGGTAAAGCAATTATGAAAGATACGAAAGAAGAGAAAAAAGATCGTTTGGGCTTAGCTCGCGGGAATTATGTTCTGCTGATCATAGCATTTGTCTTGATTACTCTCGGTTACATCATTATGGGGCAGAACGAAATTGTTATTTCACCTGTAATTTTGGTTTTGGCATATTTAGTCGTAGTTCCGGTAGCTCTGCTCGTTCGCTTTAAAAAGAAGGACTAAGCAATACCCTATGCCAAATTTGCTCACGGACGAGACGCTTGCCAAACTGAAGCGCTTTCAGCTCACTGCTCAACAGATTGTGGAAGGCTTCTTGATCGGGCAGCACAAATCTCCTTATCATGGCTTTAGCGTAGAATTTTCCGATCACCGTCAATATTATCCGGGTGACCCTCTCAAAAGCATTGACTGGAAAGTTGTGGCTCGCACGGAAAGATATTATGTCAAGCGCTATGAAGAAGAGACAAATCTGCGCTGCTACATCCTGTTTGACCATAGCAAATCAATGTTCTACCAATCCGCAGGCATTCCCAAAATTGAATATGCCCGCCAACTTGCCGGAGCTTTGGCTTGGCTGATGATGAGCCAAAAAGATGCGGTCGGTCTTTTCACTTTTACCGATACTATCACGCAAGCTCTTTATCCGAAAGCCTATCGCAGTTATTTATCAACTGTGTTTGAAGCTCTTCTGACGACTGAAGCTCAGGATGTAACAAACATTCAACCGGTTTTGCATCAAATGGCGGAAGCGATTAAAAAACGCAGTATGATTATCGTAATCAGTGATTTATTGGATGAGCCGGAAGGCATTTTGAGCGGACTAAAACATTTCCGCAATCATCATCACGAAGTGATCGTCTTTAATATTCGCGACCCGCAGGAAGAGCAGTTCAAATTCAAACGCGAAACTGAATTTGTCGATGCGGAAACGGGTGAAAAAATCAGAGTTACGCCCTGGCAAATTCGCGGTGCCTATTTAGATGCGTATAATTCCTACATCCAAACCTTGAAAGAAGGCTGCCAACAAGCTCAAATTGAATATAATCCCGTCAATACTCACACTCCCTTTGACGACCTTCTGGTCAAGTATCTCATCAAAAGAAGAAAAGGATAAATTGGTAAAAAATTATGGAACATATTGATAAAATTATACAGCTTTTCAAAAAGAAAGCAACTCGTTATGGAGCTAAAGAAGATGACTATGTCTGGCGTAATAATACTGGTAAAGATGCCTTAGATGAAGGTGGCGCTTTTTTTGGATTTATTAGACCTGAAGAAGAAAATAGTGGCCCTTATCATGATTTATCTTTAGTCTGTTTTCCCATAGAAAATAATTCCAATTGGTTATTGTGTTTAGGAGTTGGCAGTCTTGGTTTTAGAAATGATTATGAATTAGCATCAAGGCCAGGAGTTAGGCGGTTATTTTCTTCAATTTTAGATGAAAAAAGTTATTGTAAATCAGATATAACTGACATTGAAACAAGTTTACCAAAGAATTTTACATCTCAACCAGCATTGGAAGATTTAAAGAAGACAATTGAGATATACACCAAATTATTACCAATTTGTCAAATTATTGAGAATGCAGAAACCTCAGAAGATAAATTTTCTGCCTTTATAGCTATGTATGCTAAAATTAGGGAATGGCCTCATAATAAAGAACAAAGGAATGAGGTTACAAATGCTATTAACAAGGTTATCCACACTTCCGATAAAGATGATTTAAATTTAATCAATGAATTACTGATTACAAGAAAATATGTAATTCTGGAAGGAGCTCCTGGAGTTGGTAAAACCTATCTTGCTAAAGAACTTGCTAATAAACTTGAAGCTAAAGTTTTTTTTACCCAGTTTCATGCAGAAACTACTTATGGTGACTTTATCTATTCCATTAAACCCCAAACCCAGAATAATAATAGCTTTGCTTTTGAAAGTATAGAAGGAATATTCATCAAAGCGGTCAGATATGCGATTGCTAATAAAGACAAGAAAACTCTTCTCATAATTGATGAAATAAATAGAGCCAATCTCTCCAATGTTTTAGGCCCGATCTTCTATTTATTTGAATATCAGCAAAAGCAATCTGAGATAGAAATTGAATTATGCCCTGGCTTTAAAATCAAAGAATTGCCTGAAAATCTATATGTAATCGGAACTATGAACACAGCAGATAGAAGCTTGGCAGTAGTTGATTTTGCTTTAAGAAGAAGGTTTGCTTGGTATAAATTAAAACCTCAAAAAATTAAGGCTGATAACAATCTCCAATTCTGGGAAGATGATTTTACAAAAATACAAGAAATCTTCTATATGTATGCCTCGGATAATGAGCTCAATCTTCAACCAGGGCAAGGTTATTTTTTGGCTACAAATGACGCTGAAATGAAGCAGAGAATTGAATATGAATTATTCCCTCTGATTAAAGAATATCTATTAGAGAATTTGCTTGTATCCGCGAAAGAAGAATTTAACAATTATTTTTTGCAGCGCATTAAAAAACATCTATTTGAATGAAATCAACCCCAAATATTTTTGCAGAAATCCCTTGTTTAACTGAGCAATCATCATCGTTTAATGCTCTCGAACTTAACAAAGTTTGGTTTGGAAACAGCAATAAGCGCTATCTTATGCAAACTCTGCAAAAATTCATTACTTACAATAAATCCTATTTTGATTTTTTGAACATTACACCAATTTTAGAAGGAGATGAGCAGGATATTGAATTGAGATTTAAAACGACAAATTATATAGGTTCCATTCCGCTCAAAGCTCCCAATTCAGGAAAGCAAATATCTGATCTTTTGGTGGTTCCAAGATTTTCTAGTAATACAAACTACACTGATTTGCTTGATATTTTGGATAAAATTAAATGTTATATCCAACCTGAGTTTATGGAGGGGCTATTTTTAAAATCTAAGATTAGCACAGCACCCCCTCTTAGTTATGAGATTATAAAATTCTTTAATCTGTTAATGAAAGTTGTTAGCTTCAACTGGACAAAATTTATTCGGAAAGAAGTTAATTCCAGAGATGCAAGCGGCTTGATAAATTGGAATAGATATATAATTCATCTTAATGACTTACAGCAGTGGACTGTTTTCCCTCTTATTAAAAATAGTCTTAGTGCTTATCATAGAGGCCTGGCTGAACTTAAATATGTTTTTGAAATAGGCAAGATTGAATTACAAAAGGCAAACTTATCATACTCAGCGAAGATTTCCATTAAAAACACCATTCAATATATAGATTCTCATCTTGCCACTATTAATTCTCAACCTACTTCAGATATAAATATCTCTGTCGCTGATCCGGAAATAGTAAAAGAATGTAAAACGCAAGCTAATATTATATTAAAACATCAATTTTCTCTAAGACAACCTTGGCGTATTGATATGGCCGCTGTATTTGAAAAGTTTGTTCAATATATATTTGATGAAATTTCCAAAGAAGCAGGACTAAGTTCAATTAAGAATTATAAATTTCGTAAGAGCGGAGATAGGTCTTTTACTTGGGAGTTAAATTATTTAGAACCCGATATCTTGATTTACAAAGATAGTATATGCATCGTAGTAGAAGCCAAGTATAAATCCCATCTATTCAATAAAGATAGCACAAGTGCGCAATTGAAAGATGATTTTAGATCAGATTTGCACCAGCTTCTTGCTTATACCTCTTTTTTAGAACAAAAAAACAAAATTGGCTTATTATGTTATCCTTCTAGCAAATATGGAAGCAAGATTGATGAATATATCAATCCCCAAGGAAATGTTAAATGCTTCATAGGGTTAGTTGGAATCCCCTTTTCGGCAGAAATGATTAATGATACAATAGCGAATTTAAGAACTGAGATTGAAAAATTATTTACCTATATTGAAGTTTCAGAAGTAGGTTAAAGTCCAATGAAAGAGTGCAATATTAACAAGAACATGGAAAGCTGCAACTGCAGCTATTCTTGTTCCAGAAAGGGTCAATGCTGTGAGTGCATTAGATATCATCGGCAGGCGGGAGAGTTACCAGCATGTTATTTTAATGCTGAATTTGAAAAGACTTATGACCGTTCTGTGGAAAATTATCTTAAAATGCTGAGTAAGCGGTAAAGTTAAGCATGCCTGAATTGAAAATTCCCATCATCAAAGAGCGGATTAAAACTGCGTTAATCCAGATTGGCACGCAAGTTGATCCTTTGGTGGAAAAAGCGATAAAGCGAGCTGTGGAAGAAGAAACTTCGGAATTGGCAAAGGACATTTTGCTCACTCTGTTGGAGAATTATCAAATCGGGAAGAGGGGGTGTCTGCCAATTTGTCAAGACACGGGAACGGTGGTTGTTTTTATGGAGATAGGTGAAGAAAACTGTTCGCAGTGCCGAGAAATTGAAAATGCAATTAATGAAGCAATCCGGGAAGTGTGGCAGGAAGAGAGTTTTCGCGCTTCCATCGTGCAGGACCCTTTATTTAACAGAATAAATACAAAAGATAATACTCCTGCCGTCATACATACAAAAGTCATATCCGGAGAGGGTTTGCGTTTGACTCTTGCGCTTAAAGGCGGTGGCGCTGAAAATATGTCTGCGCTCAAAATGCTTACTCCGTCCGAAGGAGCGGACGGCATAAAATCTTTTGTTTTGGAAACAGTGTTAAAAGCAGGTGGGAAGCCGTGTCCGCCCATAATTATCGGCATCGGAATCGGCGGGAATTTTGAAACTTGTCCTCTTCTTGCCAAACGCGCTTTATTCAGAGAACTGGGAAAGCCGCATCCCATGCCGGAATATGCAGCTTTGGAAGCGGAAATTTTGCAAACCGTCAACCAAACGGGAATTGGACCTCAAGGTTTGGGTGGAAAGACTACTGCCTTGGCTGTTCAAATTGAGACTGCGCCTTGTCACATAGCGTCTTTACCCGTAGCCGTAAATCTAGATTGCCACGCCCATCGGCACATAACTTTAACCTTTTAATCCGCTAAAATTTGGAACGAAGAAATACGCCAACGGCTTGAGTGAATTTATGAAGACGGTAGAACTTACTTTGCCTTTGACTGCTTCGGACTTACGGAAAGAGCTCACAAAGGGCACAAAAGTACTTTTTAACGGAGTAGTCTATACAGCAAGAGATGAAGCACACAAAAGAATAGTAGCCTGTCTGGAAGAAGGGAAAGACTTGCCTTTTGATTTGAAGCAAGCAGCAATTTTTTACGCAGGACCGGCACCTGCTAAAAAAGGGCAGATTTGCGGAGCCATCGGACCCACAACTTCCGCGCGCATGGATAAATACACTCCGGCACTTTTGGCAGCCGGCGTTAAAGTATTGATCGGGAAAGGTGAACCCAGTCCGGAAACGGAAGCGGCAATTCGTAAATATGGTGCAATTTATTTAGCGGCAATAGGTGGAGCTTCTGCACTGCTTACCAAATGCGTAACCTCTTGTGAGCTTACGGCATGGCCGGAATTGGGACCGGAAGCAGTCTATAAATTGGAAGTAAAAAATTTTCCTTGTTATGTTGTCATCGTTTAATCACGCTTATATATTCATGGCGGAGTTGCAGCGTGCCTCCGAGAAAAAATTCCTGAGGAGCCTTGCAGTTCCACCGCAATATATAAAGCTAGAAATAAGGGAATGAAAGAATAAAAGAGAGATAGAATATGACGGAACTAAAGCTCAGTTTGGAAAATTTGTCAGAATGCTGGCCGGATGATTTTAGCGACGAAGAGAAAGCAAAGGCGCAAACGCTTTTCCTGAAGAAACTTGCTCTGCAAATGCACCTTTTTTACAAAGGCAAAATGCAGACCGTTCCCAAAGCAGGAATTTGGGGTTTCAACTGGTTCAATGTATGGTATACACCGGGCGTTTCTGCTGTTTCCACCACAATCAGAGACGATAATGAAAAAGCTTTTGCTCTTTCCAATCGCGGAAATTTAGTTGCCGTAGTTTCAGATTCCACGCGAGTTTTGGGTGATGGTGATTGCACTCCTGCGGGAGGTTTGGGCGTTATGGAAGGTAAAGCTATGCTGATGAAGCAGTTAGGTGGTTTGGATGCCATAGCGCTATGTGTCAATAATCGCAATCAGGAAGGCAAACCTGACCCGGAAAAGCTGATAGATTTTGTCAAAATGTTGGAGCCGAGTGTCGGTGCAGTCAATTTGGAAGACATTTCACAGCCGAATTGCTACACTGTTTTAGACCGCTTGCGAGAAGAGTGTGAAATTCCTGTTTGGCATGATGATGCGCAAGGGACCGCGTGCGTTACATTAGCCGGTTTGATTAACGCGCTTAAGTTAGCGGGGAAAGATATCCAATCCATTAAAACTGTTTTATTTGGAGCGGGCGCATCCAATACGACAATTGCCGGTTTTCTTTTGCAGAGCGGCTTGCCTTCGTCAAATTTAATTTGTTTCGACAGCAGGGGCGGTTTGCATAAAAATAGAAGTGATTTGTCCACAAATCCCGCTAAATTCAGACAATGGGAGCTGGCGCAAAAGACAAATCCCGCCTGCATTAATGATATTTCCGAAGCTCTCAAAGGTGCGGATGTGCTGATTGCTCTTTCCACTCCCGGTCCGGAGACGATTAAACCGCAATGGATAAAACAGATGGCTGATAAAGCTGTTGTTTTTGCGTGCGCCAATCCTGTTCCTGAAATTTATCCTTATGCCGCCAAAGAAGCGGGTGCATTTATCGTGGCAACTGGACGCGGTGACTTTCCTAATCAAGTTAATAATTCTTTGGGTTTCCCTGGAATTTTGAAAGGTGCTTTACTGGCAAGAGCGCATAAAATTACTGATAAAATGGCGATCAAAGCCGCGCATTCCTTAGCTGATTTTGCTTTTGAACAAGGGATTGACAAAGATCACATATTACCGACAATGGACGACAGGGAAGTTTTTGCACGAGAAGCTGCCGCTGTTGCCGTTCAAGCTCAAGAAGACGGTGTTTCCGGAATTTTGGTCAGTTGGGAAGAAGCTTATTTGCAAGCGAAAAACGATATTGTAAAAGCAAATGCCATAACCGAAGTTCTGATGCGGGAAAATCTGGTTGCAGAGCCTTCGCGGGAGATGATTGCAGCCATTTTTGAGTCAGTTGTGCGGGAAATGGAAAGTTTCCAAAGAGGAAGATAGATATTTATGAAAATCAAATTGCTGTTAAAGCGCTTCGGCATTGATTTCGGTATATGGCTGTATATCATCGCCGGTGCCTTTTACACGCTGAAAATTGTAGCGCCAAACAGTCTACCTTGGTGGCTTGTTTTACCGGGCACTCTATTTTTTACTATTCTCAGTCTGCTCTTTTCCAATGACTTAGGAAACAGGTTAGCACGCCCGAAAAGCGTTCCCGAGCTTGCCAAAAGCGATGAGGAAGAGCAGAATGTTAGGGCTGTGTCGTGGTTAAAGACGCTTTGGGGTTGGCAAGTTATTTTAGCACTCTGTGTGACTTTTGTCACGGGTTGGGTAGTTGTTGACATCAATCCGGAGAAATTTTTCCTTCAGTTCAGAAATGCAAGCGGGATAGTTTCCGGGATTTTGCATCCGGATACGACTGCTCTGCTGCCTATGATTAAAGCGTTGGTGGAAACGATTTTCTTGGCGTTGATGAGCACTGTTTTCGCCATTCCGTTTGCTTTTGTTTTAAGTTTTTTTGCCGCACGGAACCTGATGCCGAAAACGATTTTGGGCAATGCGATTTATGTCATTATCAGAACTTTCGCCACTATTGTCCGTTCCATAGAAGCGATTGTTTGGGCAATCATTTTTTGCGTATGGGTAGGAATTGGTCCTTTTGCCGGAATGCTGGCGCTGTGGATACATAGTATTGCCGCATTGATAAAATTGTTTTCGGAACAAATTGAAAGTATTGACTCGGGAGCGATGGAAGCGATAAAAGCTACGGGAGCAGGGACTTTGCAGATTTGGCGTTATGCAGTTATTCCGCAAATTTTATCTCCCTTTTTGGGTCTTTCCATATACCGTTGGGATATGAATGTCCGCATGGCTACAGTAGTAGGTTTTGTCGGTGGTGGGGGCATCGGATTGGCTCTGCAACAGCAACAGCAAATGCTGGCTTGGCGAAGTGTCGGTCTGATTATGTGGTTGATTGCATTGGTAGTTTGGGTAATGGACATGGTTTCGGGAGCTTTACGCCAAAGCCTTGCAGAAATATAAAAGAGGGATTATGAATCCGGTAGAGATAATTTTGAAAAAGCGGAACGGCGAGATTTTATCCGCTGCGGAAATAAGCTGGCTTGTCAATTCATACTTAAAAGGAAGCGTAACAGATTATCAAATGTCCGCCTGGCTGATGGCAGTGTATTTTCAAGGTCTGGTTTCCGAAGAAATTCAAGCTCTGACAGAATGCTACATAAATAGTGGAAAGCGGATTGATTTTCCTGCGGAAATCGTTACTGCAGATAAACATTCCACCGGAGGCGTCGGCGATAAAATCAGCTTGATGTTGGCACCGATAGCCGCTGCTTGCGGACTTTATGTGCCGATGATTTCAGGCAGAGGTTTAGGTCACACGGGCGGTACTTTGGATAAGTTGGATTCCATTCCCGGTTTTCAAACGCAGTTAAGTCTTCAACGCATAAAAGAATTGACCTTGCAGCACGGACTTTCCATGGTCGGTCAATCGGAAGAATTGGTTCCTGCGGACAAAAAAATTTACGCTTTGCGGGATGTGACAGCCACTGTAGAAAGTCCCGGTCTGATTACTGCCAGCATTATGAGCAAAAAAATAGCCGAAGGTGCAAAGCATCTGGTGATTGATCTCAAAGTCGGAAGCGGTGCTTTTATGCCGACAATCAATCGCGCCAAAGAATTGGCGGAAGCTTTGATCAAAACGGGAAACGCTTTCGGACAAAAAGTAACCGTAGTGCTCACAAATATGAATGCTCCGCTTGGCACGCATATCGGAAACGCTTTAGAAGTCATAGAAGCGCTCGAATACTTGAAAGGAAATTATTTACCCGATACGCAAGAAATTACGGAAACCCTGACTTCGGAAATGTTGCTAAGTGCAAGATTGGCAGCAAATAAGGAACAAGCCCTCAATATGATCAGAGATGCAGTTTCCACAGGTAAGGCTCTGCATAAGTTTGAAGAAATGATTATTGCGCAAGGCGGAGAGCCTGAAGTTTGTTTTGATTACGGAAAATTCCCGGCTGCCAAATATAAATTGCCCATTTTTGCTCAAGAGGACGGATATGTTCAAAGCATTGATTCCCGCAGTATAGGTTACGCTCTTGTGGGCATAAAAGCAGGGCGAATGCAGGTTTCGGACGAAATTGATTACGGTGCGGGCGCAGTTTTGTATCCGAAAGTGGGCACTTTAATCAATAAAAACGATGAAATCGGAACTCTTTACACAAGCGACAGAGAAGCCGGAGAACAAGCTATCCGCAGAATTTTAGCAAGCTATAAGTTAAGTCCCGATCCCGTTACTGCGGAAGAATTGATTTTGGGGAAGCTCACTTTGCAGGATTTTTCCGCCTGATTTGATAATATTTTCCTGCCATATTAAGACTTGAATTAACATCCGTTTCCTTATCCGGATGCAGGTTGCAGAAAGCTTCTTATATAAATTCCATATTGACAAATCACATATATTGATTATCTTGTCTCTA
>DAOPOH010000017.1:0-41451 GCA_035357855.1 Candidatus Cloacimonadota bacterium | reverse complement strand
TTAAAAACGCTGTGCGCGTGCTCTTATATATGACGCTTCAATGTGGAAACAATATAACTTTTTAGTTCAACATGTTTTTACTGCTCGCCATGTCTTTAGACTGGGCAGGAGAACAAATCCTGCTTTTTCATAAAGGGGAGCAGCATCAGGATATTGAGCATAAAAATATAGATGGTTATCCGTGTTTTCCTTATTATGCTGAATTAAATAATTGAGCAAAGTTCCTGAAAATCCTTTGTTTCTATAAAATTGGAAGGTAATGAGATCATCTATGCGTGAATAGCCTTCAAAGACACTAATTGAGCCCATAGCCACCATTTGCTCTCCAACGAAACCACCAATCAAATGATAACCGGGATTTTTAATGTGGCGTTCCAAATATTTAATTGTCCATTCACCGTAATTCTCGGCTCTGATCAATTCCTTCACTTCATCATTAATCTGTAATATCCGTTCAAAATATATCCCGTGCACCGATTCAACTTTACTTTCATTCTGCCAAAGATAATAGGCATGATTGAGCATAGTAAGTTCAAATCCGTGTTGCTTAAGATGCGGTGTTAATTCTACGAGTTCGTTTTCCAGCAGCGCCGGAAACAAACGCGGGAAAATATCTTTTTGCCTATAGAAAAAACAGATGTCTTTAAGAGTAGCTTCCACACCGATAAAATCTGTTATAATTGCATGATTACTGAGCTCACAATCTTTATTAGCTTCATTCCAATAAAGATAACCGTAAGATTTTTGCGTTACATTGGTAAACCGTTTGGCATACTGTTGCTCAATCATAATGATCCGATTTAAGGCGAATGGTGGTCTCATCTTTTCAACCTCTCTTTTTTCTTTCTAACTAAACAGGAAATAATTCAATAATAAATTTACTTAATTACGCGAAAACGGCAGATTTGATTCTTTCCCCCCTTGGGAGATATTTTGGCAAAGTAAATACCGGAAGCTTGATCGGTAAAAGGAATGGAAAGATAAGAACTTTCAGATGCAGTTTGTTCCATAGTCACAAACTGTCCGCGTATATTATAGATCTTAACTTTTAGGGGAGGTGTCAGTAACTGATTTCTACTTTTGATATAGATATTGTTGTTATTAATAAAGACATCAAATGGAAAGCTCGCTGTTTGCGTAGGTTGATTATGATCGGAAGAAGCAATAAAAACCGACTGCCCGTGAGCAGGCAATAAATTAATATTAGTTGTATTGCCATCTAAGGAAATATTCACATCTTGAAGAGCCATTTCTGATTTATTTTCTAATGTAATCGCAATCAAACCGGTTACGGGATCATTTTGAACAGCGGTTATTTCCACATTCTCAATTGCTAACATACGGTCAAAGATGTTTTCAACCGTATCGATCCAAAGACCTCTTTCCGTCTGATAATAATCCATCATTTGTAACATATCGTTAACTTCTGGTTTGATTTCGTAATCACCGTTTGGTAAAATATTATAAAAAGCGCTGTATCCTGGCTCCTGATTAAAGCCAAAATGCGTATAAGCTATGCAGAGGCCTTTCTCTTCCAAAAGTTTATCCAAGTTTTCCGGCGTTAAATTATGCACCATGTCCACCGAGTAATTTGCACTTAAATATTCCCAACATTCCATTCTTGTTCTGCCGAAAAACCAAACCGGTTTTGTCAATCCGGTATAGGAATAAAGCCGATGAGGCAAACGCCAAGGTTCATCAAAACAATTAAAAGGATTGGTTGAAGGAGTATCTCCGGCCCATGCGTAATCAATATAAGATTGATTAATTACATCCAAAATGTAATAAGGTGAGGAACTGTTTCCTCCGGAAACGCAAAAATCTTCAGGATTACTTGAACAGTTGTGATCAATCCATAACCTCACATGATAAGACTCCATTTCATTAAGCAGGTTATTAGCGATTTGAGCAGTCTGATCGGCATAATTAGTAGCAGTATGGTATCCGATTGAATTCCCGGAAACTAATATGCTGTCCCAAATTGCACCAAGATTTACTATATTACCGCCAAACACTGTATTGGAAACTTTAATGTTGTTAGCAATAAACCCTTCTGTTAAAAATTTGGCACTATTCGGATTACTGCTGCCGAAATAGACTGCCCTCAATTTCTTTATTGCTTCACCATCCGCATCATTAGTAAAGGCAAAAGCGGCTTTGCCATCCCTCAACCAACGGTTAACGGAAAATAAATACGGCTTTTCGCCAAAAATTAAGAATGACCAGCTGTCCTGTTGTCCTGCTGAACATGGTTTATAATCGTTTAATTGATCAAAATAGGTAGCTGTATTATAAAATCTGGCAAAATGCATTGTATGATGATAGAAGTATACTGCATCATCGGAAATCCATTCCACACCTTTGCAACCCGCATAATTAGAACCGATAATCCAAAAACTGTTATTGCCGGCTTTATATTCAATTTCCTTGTCCGTATAAGGATAGAGGTTTCGGTTCTGATTTGCATCACTTGTAAGAATGGCTTGCGGTCCCCTTAAAGTTACAACTTGTTTGCTTCCCTGAAAATTTAATTTCAGTCCAAAATCCCTAAGCAGCAAATCCTGTTTGTAACCAGCCTGCACATATACCTGCCAACATTTGAATCTAAAATTCCCGTTAGGCTTAATTCTAAGCGTTATATCAACTTTGTCATTGCCGTAATTTATTATGCAACTGTCCGGATAATCAATGTAATCCTCAGAAAACATCAGAGATTGGTAAGTTCCGTTGCCGGTCTTGATGTTAAAAGAAGGTTTCATGGAAAAGGGAATATTATTAATTAGGTAATAGCCCGCTTGAAAAATCTCCAATCCTGATAGCAGAGAAAGACAAAAGGCTATTATTATAGTTATCAAAATCCCTTTTTTCATGTGCAACCTCCTTTCAGACTGTCATGTATGTAGTAAAAAGCACTTATTGTTCCATATCCCCTTTTTCTTTAGTTTTGCGTAGCGGGAGCGGGAAAGAGCATTCCTTTAACCAAATTGGTATCATGAATAAGATATTTTTTAGCTATTTTCTGCAATTGCGGCAAATCGAGTTTTGTAATCAGCTGTCTGTTTTTCAGCAAATCATCAATCGGGAAGCCGTTCCATGCTTGCTCATAAATACTGTTTTGCCACCAGCGGTTATCTTTAAGGTCAGTTTCTAACCGTTTGGCACTTGTCACTTTCACCACCTGCACATATTTTTCGGAAAATAATCCGGCTTTTAAGCTGTCCAAAGTCGCCGTTACGGCATCGGTTAATTCTTCGGCTCTTTCCGGAGCACACTGCATATAAATACTCACCTGATAAGTCGGGACCGGATATTTGTCCGTATCACCCCAAGAACCTACAAAATAAACTCCGCTGCGTGCTTCACGAATGTTTTCCCGCAATTTCTCATCAGCCAAAAAAGTCAAGCTGCGCAATTGCGCACGAGTTTCACCGGTAATTTTTGCCGAGCCGCAGACTGTAAGATTGACAATGCTTTTAGGATCTTGACCTCTGTGCATGACAAATGTTTTCTTTCCTTTGGTAAAACGAACTCCGTTATCTTTTACCTGTTCTTTTTTTCCGTGCGCGGGAAGATTGGCTAAATATTTCAGACAGTATTCCTTTAACTGCTGTTCCTCAAAATTGCCGACAAAGATAAAGGTAAAATCACTGAAATCGGCAAAGCGTTCTTTATAAATCTGCAGCACTCTTTCTTGATTTAATGCAGGCAAGTCTTCCGCTTGCATTGTTCGCACGCGCGGATTGTTGTCATACATAAAATAGGATAAAGAATCAAAGAAAACGCTTTCCGGACTTAATTGTGAATTTTCCAACCAAGCTTTTTGCCTTGCCAGCCAACCGTTAAAACTGTCATTATCCAGACGAGGAGCTGTCGCATACAGATAAATCAGTTGAAACATAGTCTCCAAATCCCTTTGGGAACTGTTGCCGTTAAAGCCTTCGTTTTCAGATTCAATGAACGGTTCCACTTTTACAATTTTACCCGCTAATTTTTTCTTCAAAGTCGTATCGTCAAAAGCTCCGACTCCGCTTTCACTGATAATGTTTGCAGCTTCTCTGGCTTCGTAAAGGTCGTCTAAATCATAGAGAGAAGTTCCTCCGGGACTGAATGCCCGCAGCAAAATCTGATCATTTTGAAAATCGGTCGGTTTATAAAGGACTGTGACTCCGTTATTCAGTTTCCATTGCTTGACGCCCGTATTTTTGTATGTTTTGACGGAAACAATTTTACCCGGCGCAAGTTCTTGCTCAAATAAAGGCTCTTCATTTACAATATCAACATATGGAGATAGCGTTTGGGATTTAACCTGCTGAACCAATGCCAATAACTCAATTTCCGACGGCAGTTTCAACCCTTCTTTTTCAGGCGCTGAAACAGCTATCACCATATTACTGTCTGTTACGATTGAACGACAAAATTCATTGACATCGTCCAAACTTATTTCTGGATATAAAAGACGATTCAGTTCAACTGTTTGTTCAATGCTCATAACCGGAGTTTGGTATGCGAAAGCACCGACATATCTCCAAACCAAACGACCGGAATCCTGCTTATCTTTTTCGGCCAACATTTGTTCGGCATTCCGTTGAGCTTCTTGTTTGGCGCGTTCTAATTCCGATTGCGTAAAACCATATTGTTTAACTCTTTCCGCTTCTGTCAACAAAGCAGAGAGACCTGTAGTGACACCTGTTTCCGGAACTATTGCCATCATTACATAAGAAGACTTACTGCGCACCATATTAAAATTGAAATTAAAAGCCATGGAAAAAGGCGGCTCAGGTTTCTGTGATAATTCCTGCAAACGCATATTTAGCATTTGAGTATAAAGATTACTGACGAGAGCTTTACGATAATCACCGACGGTTTTTGTGACTGTGAGTTCATGTTTCCAATGAATCTGGACAGCAGTTCCGCTGGCTTCTTTATCTTGAGTGATTACAACTTTGGGCTCTTTATGATCGGGAACTTCGTAAAATCCTAAAGGTCTCTGATTAGGATTAGGCGGAATGGGTCCGAAATATTCTTTAATATAACTTTCCACTGTTGCCGCATCAAAATCTCCGACTGCTACCACAGCTTGTAAATCCGGACGATACCAATCGCTATAAAAGCGCTTAATTGTTTCGGGAGTAAAATTTTGCAGAACTTCCAACTTCCCTATGGGAAGACGCTCAGCATATTTGGAACCGGCAAAAATGACTTTGCGTTGCGCAGCGTCAATGCGTTCATCGGCACCTTGTCCCATGCGCCATTCCTCTATTATTACGCCTCTTTCCTTATTGATCTCATCGGCATCAAAACTGACTCCGTTAGCCCAATCGCTTAGAATCAAAAAGCCCTTCCGAAATTGCTCAACATTATCAGTGGGAACTTGCAATTGATAAGTGGTCTGATCCTGTCCGGTAGCGGCATTCAACCCGTTGGCATAACCCATCCCTATGGAATTAAGATAATCCACCAATTCCGATTTTTTAAAATGCTTCGTTCCGTTAAAAGCCATGTGTTCGGTGAAATGTGCCAAACCCTGCTGGTCATCATCTTCTTGCACGGAGCCCGTATTAACAACTAACCTAAGTTCCGCCCGTTTTTCAGGTTTATGATTAACTTTGATATAATAAGTGATACCGTTGGAAAGGTTGCCTATTATCAGTTCCGGATCAACCGGTAAAGGAGCATCATTGTTAAAGGCAATCTGAGCACAAAGTCCTGCTATGCAAATCAGCATCAGGATTGTCAGCTTGATTTTCTTCATTTACAAAACCTCATTAATGATTATAATTTTTAATATCAACGACCTAAAATTGGGTTTTGCTATTCCGTCAATTCTTTTCGCTTTTTTACGCAATAACCCTAATACAGGATGAGTTTTTCCCGCTGAGCGTATAAATGCTCAAAGTGTTTTTTAACCATACAGTGTTCAGGCAGAGTGAAGCCGAAGTCTTTTTGAATTAAGTCAAAAGCATCATTGCGAGCGAGTTTCAGCAGATGTTGATCACGAATAATATCGGCAAAACGGAAATGAGGCATTCCGCTTTGTTCTGTTCCGAAAAATTCACCCGGACCTCTTAACTCCAAATCTTTTTCTGCAATAACGAAACCGTCATTTGTCCCGGTCATGGTAGAAAGACGTTCTCCGGCTTCATGGGAAACGGGAAAGTGTTCAATTAAATAACAAAATGACTGTTCAGCACCGCGTCCGACCCTGCCTCTCAATTGATGCAACTGTGCCAAACCGAAACGCTCGGCATGCTCAACTACCATTACAGTTGCATTGGGGATATCAACACCCACTTCAATGACCGTAGTGGAAACCAAAATTTGGATTTCTCCTTTTTGGAATGCATGCATAATCGCTTCTTTATCAGCATTTTTCATTCGGCCGTGCAAAAGTTCAACTTTATATTCGGGAAAAACTTTATCCCTTATATACTTAAATAATGTTTCCGCGGAAAGCAAATCACTTTTCTCGGATTCTTCAATCAGCGGACATACAATATATGCTTGTCTTCCTTTTTGTAATTCTTTACGAATTTCTGAATACACCAAATCACGCTTTGCGGAATTGCGGACAAAAGTGCTTACAGGTTTACGATTGGGAGGCAATTCATCCAACACGCTGACTTCCAAATCACCGTAGACAGTCATTGCCAAAGAACGAGGAATGGGAGTTGCACTCAAATACAGCAAATCAGGATGGGTAGAATGTTTTGCCAATTTAGCGCGTTGTTCCACTCCGAAACGATGTTGTTCATCTACTGCGGCAAATCCCAAAGCCTTGAATTTTACGTCTTCTTGCAGCAAGGCATGCGTTCCGACTACCAAATTAATTTCACCGGAAGCAATTTGTTCCTTGAGTTCCGTTTTCCCTTTGAACTGACCGCCTTTCAACAGACAGATCTTCACCTCCGAAAAACCTTTCAGGAAGCGGGATAAATTGGCATAATGCTGCTCCGCTAAAATTTCTGTGGGAGCCATTAACGCAGTCTGATAGCCGTTTTCAATCGCCAAAAGCATTGCCAAAAGCGTCACAATAGTTTTTCCGCTGCCGACATCACCTTGCAGTAACCGACTCATTTGACGCGGAGATGTCATATCGGCAAAAATTTCACGCAAAACGCGTTTTTGCGCACTCGTGAGTTTGAACGGAAGAGTATCATACAAACGCCTTGTAAGCTGTTTTTTGTTGATAAAGGCGATGCCCCGGACTTCGTTTTCGTGAAATTGATGATGCCGCGCCCACATTAGCTGCTGATAAAAAAAATCCTCATAGGCAAAACGCTGACGCACTTCTTCAGCTTTCTCCGGATGAGTGGTAAAATGCATCATTTCCAAAGCGTCTTTGCGCGGAGTAAAATGATACTTGGCAACAAGATAGGAAGGTAAATTTTCTTCCAATTGCGAAGCATATTGCGAAAACGCTTGCAGAACTGCTTTCCGCATCAAATTTTGCGTCAGTTTACCGGAAAGCGGATAAACAGGCAGCACAGGCCTCTTTTTCCAAAAATCAGGTTCACTTTCTTCATCCAAAAGCTCAAATTCCGGATGAATTATCTGCAAAGTATTTTGAAATTCACTGACAGTTCCGCTGAACCAGGCAAGGTTACCCGGCTTAAATTGTTCTTCCTGACCCGGGTAAAGATTAAACCATGTGCAGACAAGAGAACTTACCCCATCGGTAACACCGACATTTATCTGAACTTGATTTTTGCGCGTAGTCCTCTTATCCACCCAACTGATGGTAGCAATAAAAGCAACTTGCTGCCCGACTTTAAATTCGGCAATGGGAACATTTAGCGCGCGCTGAATATAGGCACGAGGAAAAAGTTCCATCAAATCAAGAATAGTTTTTACGCCCAATTTTGCCAATTGCCGTGCACGCACTTCCCCTATTCCCTTCAGATATTTCACTGGTGTCAGCAAAACAGGCGTTTTAACTTCGGATTGTTGCTCTTTTTCCATATTAAACTATTTTCTTGCCAGCATTAAATTAAGCAAGTAAAATCGCTGCCTATAAAACTCATAAGCCTTTTCTGCCGAGTATACTGATGAAAAAACAATCTTCATAATTATAGGGATATTAAATTTACATCTCTTTGGATTAATGCTGATTTTACGCACTTTTCTCCATTTCTTTCTCTCTATTTTCCACAAAAACTTTTCCTTTTGGAATTCCGTTGCTTGCCTGTATTCAACGGGGGGTTAACGGAGGGTTAACGGAGGGTAAGCCCACGTTAACCCCCCGCTAAATATAAGGAAGAAGGCGGTTTTTTAATTATAAATATAAAGATTACAAAAAGGAATAAACACGGACAAAATATGATGGAATTTTGCACATAATATTGCATATAAGTCCCGCATTGACCTTTTTTCTTGCGCAATGGAATTTTGCGAATAAAATTAATTCTGTCGGATTATGTATTTAACAGCATTTCTTTGTTTTTCTTGCAAGAATGGCGGCAGCAAAAAAAGTGGTTTTTATAATGGCATTAAATTTATCGGAGTAGTGTTTTGATGAAAAATCTTCTTAAACGCATACCTTTCATCATTTTACTTTCAGCTTGGCTTTCTCTGGCAGCAGAACCCCTGACTTTGTTTTTTACCAATGACACGCATGGCGCCTATCTGCCTAATACATATAAAACTTCCGAAGGAAATATTGAATTAGGCGGATATGTGAATTTGGATAATTTACTCAAAATGCAGAGAGATTTTCTACCGAATACTTTATGGTTAGACGCAGGAGACCAGCAGACAGGAAGTGCTTTCGCTTCTCTTAACTACAAAAAAGCTTTGGGCGGAGCCGTCATTGAAGCGTTTAATCTGATGGATTTGGATGCTGCAACTTTGGGAAATCACGAATTTGACCAATCCTTTGCCAATACGAAGCAATTAATCAAAATTGCGGATTATCCCTTTGTAAATGCCAATCTCATTGATAAGAAAACAGGCAAACCCTTCACCGGAAAGCCCTATAAAATTTTTTCAAAAGGCAACCTTAAAATCGGAGTATTGGGTTTAACTTTGACGGATTTGCCGGAAAAAGTGAAAACGGATAATGTAAGTCCCCTGCAAGTTCTGCCTTATAAGCAAGCAATTGATAAATATATAGATAAGCTTGATGCTAAAACTGATTTAATCATTCTGCTCACTCACAACGGTTTTGAAGCAGACAGTTTGCTGGCGACACAATTGGACAGACGAATAGATTTGATTGTCGGCGGTCATTCACATACAATTTTAGAGAAACCTGTTCGGGTAAACGGTATTTATATCGTGCAGACAGGAGCTTTTTTAGCTTATTACGGCAGATTGGATTTAGAAGTAATTGCGGACAGCATCGCTAATGATCTCACTTCGCAAAATTGCCTCTTTCCCGTTTTGCAGACTAAAACAGAAAAGCCGACGAAGCTGATGCAATTTATCTCTGAAATGGAAAAACGCATTGATCAGGATCTGAATCGGGTCATCGGTTATACCGCTGAGGATTGGATTCCCGATAAATACAACGAAACTACCGTTTCCGAATGGCAGGCAAAAGCAATTTATACAGAATATTATGATAAATTCAAACCCGATTTGGCGATGATTAATTGCGGAGGCATCAGAAAAGCTGTTCCGGCGGGCCCGATTACTTACAAGGATCTGACTGAAATGTTGCCTTTTACGAATTACATCGCTGTCTTTTCCTGTTACGGAAAAGACCTTCCCGCTTTTATTAAGCATAATCTGAAAATGAAGCAAACAAAGGAACACGATATTGTTCAAACTTATAACTTATCATGGGAAACTCACTTGGAAGACGACAGTCTGATGATTGATCAAATCAAAATTGGCGGGGTTGATGTAATCCCCGATAAAATTTACAAAATTGTTTCGCATGACTTTTTAGCGGGACAGGCAGATAAGTATTTAAGGTTTGAACCGATAAATCCGCAAATTACGGATGATTTGATTTTGGATGTAATAGTCAGACAGGTGGAAAAACAATATGGAAAGAAAAATGTTTTGACAAAATAGGCAATAATCCAAATAAGGAAATGAAGGCGAATTTGCGGGAGTGTAAATGAATTATCTGATATATGAATACCTGAGTGTATTTATAATGGCATGGCTGTTTGTCTACGGGTTAACGCCTTTTGTCATTAGATTCGCTACTTGGGCAAATTTTGTGGACAAGCCCGAAGCCAGAAAAATACACGAACATTCTGTCCCCTTAATGGGAGGGGTCAGTGTATTCATAGGTTTTTTCCTGCTCTGTCTGTATGATGTGGTAATGACCTCTTCCAGGACTTTTGACCGCGGAATTATAGGTTACTTGGTCAGTTCCGTCCTAATTGTCATTTTGGGTTTAATAGACGACCGCAACGGAATGAGCCCTTGGGTTAAACTTTTTGGCCAAATTTCAGTCAGCCTGATTTTCATTTTTTCCAATTACAATTTGCGCGAATTGTTGAATATGTTCGGCTCCGTATATATTACTTTACCGCTTCTGCTGCTTTGGATGGTGGGACTGATGAATGCTATGAACTTTCTGGATAATATGGACGGTATCATAACGGGAATGGCGGTAATTTTAGGCTTGGGATATTTTGCTTTCAGTTTGATGAATACAACTGCCAATGCTGACGTCATGTCATTAATTGCATTACTGTCGCTCAGTTTTTCCGGAGCAGCATTAGGCTTTCTTCCCTATAATTTTAACCCCGCAAAGATTTTTTTGGGCGATGCTGGCAGTATGTTTATCGGCTATTTTCTTTCTTCTATGGGAATTTTGATGGCACAGTATGCGGGCAACCAAAAAAACGATAAATGGTATTACCTCTTGCCTGTGCTGATGCTGAGCTACGCCATTTTTGACATCGTTTTGGTTAGCTATACGCGCAAAAGAGACGGCAGACATATCATGCAAGGCGGACGAGACCATTCCACTCATCGTATAAATACAATTCTCGGCTCACCTAAAGTAACTGCCGTAATAATTTATTTTATCAATATAATCATAGTTTTGTCAACGATCTTAGTCTTTCGCATCGGTTCCAGACAACTATTATTCATAACAACAGGACTGTTTTTAATTATTTTCGTTGTTTTCGGCATAAAATTGGATCAAGTGCCGATTGTTATTCCGCAAAATCAAATAAAAAGGAAGGGTGAAGTATGAAATGCACAATCTTGGGAATCGGTTCCGGAATGCCTCGACCGGAAACAAACCATGCTGCTATCGTTTTTCAAACTTTAGAAGGTAATTTTTTGGCAGATTGCGGAGAAGGCACGGCTAAGCAACTCTTGCGACACGGTTTTAATAAAGATTTTCTGGATGCAATTTTAATCACGCACTACCATCCCGACCATGTTGCAGGGCTCTTTATGGTGATGCAAATGTTCTATCTGGAAGGCAGAACAAAGCCCTTGGACTTGTTTTTACCGGAAAGGCCTGCAGCCTTTTTGGATGCAATGCATATGTTTTACACTTTTGAACAAAGATTTGGCTTCCAACTCAAAATCCGTGATATGGCTGAAGCCGAACTTTTCCACAGCAATATATCCACTCTGTTAAATGACCATCTTCTCGGCTATGACGAATTTATCCAAAAACAGCAATATCCGAACATGATGCAGTCCTACAGCGTCATTATCAGAGAAAAAACTAAATCGATTGCCTATACTTCCGATTGCCATATATTAAGCACTTTGGTTCCCGATTTGAAAAAAACCGATTTGATCATTATGGACGGAATGCATCCTGAAGCCGAAGCCATTCTTGACTTTAAGAATGATTATCAGAATATGGTATTGTTAATTCACGGTTTGTCTGAACCTCTGTCAGCTTGGTTAGAGGATAACACTGCGGACGGTATGGAACTTGCCGCGGAAAATAAGACTTACGAAATTTAGGAGCTCTGCCTGTTTGAATAGAATCAAAATTATTGTCATCCCAAGCCTCATTGCAATATTGCTGCTCATTTCCGCTTGCGAACAAAATAAACTCAGAAGCGGAGAAGAATTGTTTCAACGAGGAAGTTATGCAGCCGCCATTGAACAATTGGATAATTATATCCAAATAGGGAAAAACGGCGCCTATATTACAAGAGCAGAACTTACCCGTTCAGCCTGTTATTTGGAATTGGGTTTAGCCGCTATGGATAAGGAAAATTGGAACCTTGCCATCCGACTGCTCAAATTGGCAAATTCCGCGGAAGCCGATTTGGAATTGGCAAAAGTCTATAATACTCTCGCTCATCAGGCTATTGACGCAAATGATGTCCCCAAAGCTATGGAGTATTTTTCGCTGATAATAAATGAAACCTCAAATTCTGACCTTATTCCGGAAATTATGGAGATGCGCATCATTCAATTCCTGAATTATTATAACGATAAGGAAGCTGCCTGGAGTGAATACATGCAGCTCTATAACCTCTATCCGGAAAATGAACATGAAATCGCTGCCCGTGAATATGTAGACAGCTTTATTCCTTCGTTTATTGACGCCGCAGTTGATAAAGCTGTTAAAAAAGAATACGATGCGGCTCTGGAAGACTTGTTTGAAATCAGAAGATATCCTGTCAGAAACAGAGACCGTATTGATTTTGAAATTTCCAACATCTATCAGGCGATGGCGGAAATTGAAATCCAAAACAAAAATTATTCCGTAGCCAATGATTTATTCCTCAAAGCTTTAGAGTATTATCCGGCAAAGAAAGAAGCGATTACAAAACGACTGGAATTGATAGCTTCCCTCTATCTTGAAAAGGGAAATGACTTCCTGAAAATCCGCGATTTTGATGCAGCTTATGCTTATTATAATAAAGCGTTTGAAATCATTCCCGATTTCCCTCCCGCCAAAGCTGCAATTAATAATGCCAGAAATATACAATATAATATCCTGCGAGCAGAACAAATTTTTAAGCAGGGAGAAATTGCCGAATTCAACAGAAATTATCCGGAAGCAAAAAATCTTTATTCTCAAGCTTACCAACTGGATAAGCAATCCGAGTATGCAGCCAAAATAGAAGAAATGGATAACCTGATTCAAGCCGAACGCAATCCCACAGGCTTTGCCAAATCTATTATTACTCAATACAGAAACGGCTTGCTCACTCAACGCATTCAAGCTCAAAAACAGCAGCTGCTGAAAAAATACAAACCGGAAGAAATTCGCGATTCCGGTTGGAAAATTCTGCTCTCAACCGGACAATACAAATATGAAGCAAGATACGATTTAATCACACCCGACGAAAGTTTATTCTTTGTCTGGCAAATCAATTTAAAAGACCGCTCCGTTACTCCCTTAAATAAAATGTCGGAAAAACTGATGCAGTAAGGGAAGGAAGGTAATTAAATGAAAAAATGGATATTCTGCTTACTGCTTATTGGTTTAGCTTTGCAATTGACAGCTCAGGGAAAATTTGATGTTGATGCTTTTACCAATCCCGAAAAATACGGCTGGAAAACTTGGGAAGACAGAATGAACTATCGCTATGATTTATACGAAAGGCAAAAGCTCTTACAATTGTATGAAATTGACGCTCAAAGCATATCCGGAAACCTGTTAAAGTCTGCAGTTATTCCGGGTTGGGGTCAATTTAATGCAAAGCAATATACAAAAGGAGAAATTTTCCTGTCTTTGGAAATAGGCTTACTGGGCACTTCCTATCTTTTATATGATAAAGCTTTAACAAATTACAACCGTTATAAGGAAGCCACTCAGATAGATGACATCAACCGCTTGTATCATAATGCTCAAGAACCTTATCAATATTCCATTGTCTTTCTTACTTTAGGTGCAATAGTTTGGGGTTACAATTTGATTGATATTGTCCAAACGACTGAACAATACAATGCCGAGCTTTGGGAGAAAACGGTTAAAAATTATTACAATGCACCTGTCCAGATTACGCCGACAGGCTTTCAGATCAAGTTTTAGAGAGGCAATATGCGTATCAGAAATATGGCAATCCTTTTTTTGACAGTCGTTATCACTCTTCTGACGCTCGCTTGCGAACTCAAAAGAAGCAATCCTCTTGACCCCACAAGCCACAATGATATTGTTGTGCCTCCGAAAGTTATTATTGTAAGTGCTACCGGTTCGGGTGCCAATGTGGTTAATAAATTCATTGAAATTACCTGGGAAAGAAACGACGAAAACACTGACGGATATTACATTTATCTCGGTTTGGCTTACAATTCTGCATATGCCGTCGTTGACACTTTTATCGGCAATCCCGTTCCCGAAAGCGGCACTACTCTTTCTAAAAAAATAGATGTTTCAGCTCCGGGACATTATTACCTTAAAATGTCCGCCTACAAAACTTATCCTGACGGCAATTTGGAAGGTCCTTTATCACAGTGGACTTACGCTTACGTTGCCAACTGACCTCCTTTCCGAACTGAATGAACTGCAAGCTGAAGTTGTAACAACAACGGAAGGTCCTCTATTAGTTTTAGCGGGTGCCGGTAGCGGAAAAACCAGAAGCGTCATTTACCGGGCTGCATATTTAATTTTAGAGAAAAAAGTCCCTCCTTGGAATTTGCTGATTGTCACTTTTACCAATAAAGCCGCAGGTGAACTGAAAGACCGTCTGGAAGCACTTTTATACTTTCCCGTAAATTCGCTCTGGGTGGGAACTTTCCATTCTGTTTGCACCAGAATTTTACGCTTTGAAAGCAAAAATCTGCCCTTTCACAGCAATTTTTCCATTTATGATGAAGACGACCAAAAGGCTCTTTTGAAGAAGATTTACAAGCAACTCAACCTTGATGCGCAAAAATATCCCCTTGCCCGTATGCTGAATACAATCAGCGGCTACAAAAACAGGCTTCTCTTGCCGGACGACTTAACTGAAAATGCCGAAGAAATCAAAGCTCACGGGGATTTCTACAAAGCATTTCTTAATGCCTATACATCCTATCAACAACAACTTTTGCTCAATCAAGCAATGGATTTTGACGATCTTTTACTGTGGACGGTTCGCCTGCTGGAAAACAATCAAGCCGTGCGGGAAAAGTATCAAAAGCAGTTTCGCTATGTTATGATAGACGAATATCAGGACACGAATTACGCTCAATTCAAGCTGGTGAACCTGATTGCTTCCGCTCATCAAAATATCTGCGTAGTGGGTGACGACGACCAAGCAATCTATTCTTGGCGGGGTGCTTCCATTCGTAATATTTTGGAATTTGAACACGATTACCGCAATGTAAAAACTATCCGGCTGGAGCAAAATTACCGCTCTCCAAACTCTATCCTGAAATTGGCAAATTCACTCATTAAACATAACAAACGACGCCATCCGAAAGAACTTTGGTCTGAATTGGGTGCAGGTGAAAAACCTCGCCTTTTTGCTTATGAAGATGAAAATGATGAAGCACGCCAAACGATTGCTAAAATCATCAAACTGCACAAATCCGGAGTTAATTGGCATGATTTTGCAGTCCTGTATCGCACAAATGCACAGTCCCGTGTTTTTGAATATGCGTGCGTGGAAAACAAAGTCCCATACAGCATTGTAGGTAGCCTGTATTTCTATCAGCGCAAGGAAATCAAGGATTTGATAGCGTATTTGAAAGTTTTGGCAAATCCGCAGGACAATGAAAATTTGTTGCGTATCATCAATGAACCCCCGCGCGGAATAGGACAAACTTCCGTTTACAAACTCATAAGCTACGCATCCGAGCACAATCTTACCCTTTACGAAACATTGCAGCAGGCGGACAAAATTGAAAACCTGCAATCTTCCATTCGGAATAAAATCAGCGAATTTTCACAAATGCTGGAGCGTTGGCGGCTGCTGTCTTTGAAACAACCCGTTCTGGAAGTAGTCAAAACCGTTTTAGAAGAACTGAAATGGATTGAGTTGTATCAGAACAGTCACGACCCGAAGGAAATTTCCCGCGCTGAAAACTTGGCGGAATTTGTTTCCGCAGTCAGTGAATTTACCGATAAATACAAAACGGAAAACGATAAATTACCTCTCTTGACCGATTACCTTCCGTTCGTTGCTTTGCAGACAGACCTTGATCAACTGACCGATAGCAAAAACACTGTGCGGCTGATGACTATGCACAATGCCAAAGGCTTGGAATTTGATTATGTCTTCATTGTCGGATTGGAGCAGGAGCTTTTACCGCACAGAATGTCTATGGACACGCAGGAAGAAATTGAAGAAGAGCGCCGTTTATTTTATGTTGCGGTCACAAGAACCAAAAAGCGTTTGCATCTCAGTTACGCCAAATTCCGCAGAATGTATGACACCTATTATTACACGCAGCCCAGTATGTTTCTGCAGGAGCTGGATCCCGATTCCTTCATCAACATTGACTCTCCTGAATTACGGACTGCTCCTCACCCGCCTCACAAAAGAAAGAAAATGATAACGGAAAGCATGAAATTCTATCGCATAGGTCAAAAAGTTGCTCATCCGGACTATGGAGAAGGCATTGTTTTAAGCGTTGACGGAGAAGGCTCTGCCGCACGCGTGACCGTATCTTTCAAAAACGGAAAATTGGCAAAAATTATCGGCTCCTTTTTAGAAACCCTCTCCGACTGACATGGAAAGCCAAAGCACTCCTTTTTATCGGCACATCGCTCAAGAATTACAGCGCTCATCTTTCCTAAACTCTTTTACGCAAAATTTGCTTGAAGGCAAAACCCACCTCCAATACAGTCACCTAAATCTTTCAGCTCGCGCTTTGTTAATTGCTCACGCACGGGAGCAAACTGGAAAAAATGTTCTTGTTATTACTCCCGATGACCTTTTGGCGGAGGATTATTGGGATGACTTTTGCGTTTTAAGCGGACGCGAAAATGCGCATTACTTGCCGGATTTTGAAGTTTTACCTTACGAAGAACGCTCTCCTCATTATTCCATTCGGGCTACAAGACTGGAAACTATAGCCCACACAGTTTCAGATAATCCGCAAATTTACACTCTTTCCATGCGCACACTGCTGCGTTGGATGCAGCCTTTTGATCTTTTGCAAAAGAACATTCTCACTTTGCGCAAAGGTATGGAAATTGACCCTGCAGTGCTGATTTCCGATTTAGTGGGAATGGGTTACGAATCAGATTATCAAGTGAGCAAAGTTTATCAATTTGCCAAACGCGGCGGTATTTTGGACATTTTTTCTCCGCCTCAAACCAAACCTTTCCGACTGGAATTTTTTGGCGACGAGATTGTTTCAGTGCGTTCTTTTTCACTTTCCACCCAAAGATCCGATGCCGGCGAATTGGAACAAGTCACGATTATTCCCGCTCGCGAACTTTCCCTGCATGATATCAGCGTTGATTCTCCGCTTTTGGAAAGGGTTCACGACCAAGGATTCTTTGAAGGAATAGAGAATTGCATCGGTCTGCTTTTCCCGTCTGTCCAGATTTTTCCCGAGTATTTTGACCCCGCAAAAACCATAATTTTCTGGTCTGATTTCCCTTACATTTTAGAAGAACAGAAGGAACTGGCGGAGCAAGTTGCCAAAGATTACGCGCATCAAAAAAAGGAACATCCCAAGCACCAAATTCCTTCTCCGGAACAGATTTTTGCCTCTGAAGAAAAACTCATTAGCACCTTAAACCGCTTCCAAAGCATATTCGTCTCCCAAACTGACTTTCTTTTCCCACAGTTAAAAGAAGCATACACCGCTCCCATAACGGGAATGGAAAGTTTTTACGGCGACCTCAATCTGTTGAGTGAAGACATCAAAAAACGCCAAGCTGAAGGCGAAACGGTCTTTATCCAATTTGACAATCAAAGTCAGGCGCACCGAATGGAAATTCTGCTGGAAGAGTATAACTTGAAGATAAACTCTTACATCGGTTGTCTGCATCAGGGTTTTTCTTTTGCTGATGCGGGTTTGGCTGTTTACACGGACCACGAAATTTTCAATCGTTACAAGCAGAAGAAATTTGCCCCTCGTTTCGCTCCCGGAGAAGCTTTAGTTGATTATGAAAGTCTGAAACCGGGAGATTACATCGTTCATGTAGACCACGGCATCGGCATTTTTGAAGGTCTGAAAATAGTCAAAATTGACGGGCAGGAAATCGAATGCCTCAGCCTAAAATATGCGGACGACGACAGAATTTATGTCCCCACTTTTCAATTGCAGTTGGTTTCGCGTTACATAGCGGAAGAAGGCATCACTCCCACCCTGAGTAAATTGGGAAGCAAGAAATGGGAAAATACCAGACAGCGGGCAAAAAAGCAGATTGAATTGGTGGCTGCGGATATTTTGAAGTTGTATGCGGAACGCAGTAAGCGCAAGGGCATCTCGCACGAACCGGATTCCGAGTGGCAAAAGGAATTGGAAGAATCTTTCATCTTTGAAGATACGCCCGACCAAAAAACCGCTACTTCCGAAATAAAAATGGATATGGAAAGTCCGAATCCGATGGAGCGTTTGCTATGCGGAGATGTTGGTTTCGGGAAAACTGAAGTGGCAATCAGAGCAGCATTCAAAGCAGTAGTCAGCGGCTATCAAGTTGCAGTCCTTGTTCCGACCACTTTATTGGCGGAGCAGCATTACAGAGTTTTCAAAGAACGCCTGGCTCAATACCCTGTCCGAATCGCTATGTTCAGTCGTTTCCGTTCTTCCCCACAAATAAAAAGCGACCTTGTAGCCTTGACTTTGGGTCAAATCGACATCGCTATCGGCACGCACAGACTGCTTTCTAACGATGTCCGTTTCCGGCATTTGGGACTGCTCATTGTTGACGAAGAGCATCGTTTCGGCGTTCGCCACAAGGAAAAATTGCGCAAATTGCAGTCCAATGTTGATACCTTATATATGTCCGCAACCCCGATTCCGCGCACTCTGAACATGGCTCTCAGCAAGTTAAAGGACATTTCCCTCATCCAAACTTCGCCGAAAGAACGCTTCCCCATCAGGACTATAGTCACTTTACGCGATATGCAGGTCATCAAAGAAGCCATCCAACGCGAAATTGACCGCAACGGACAAGTCTTTTTCATTCACAACCGCATCCAAAGCATAGAATCAGTCGCTCAGGAATTGCGAACCGCTTTACCCAATGTCCGCTTTGCGATCGGGCACGCACAAATGAAGGAAGCGGAACTGGAAAAAATTATGGAAGACTTCGTTAACCACAAATACGATGTCCTCATTTCCACCACAATTATTGAAAACGGCATCGATATTCCCAACGCCAATACCATTCTGATCGACAGAGCAGACACTTTCGGTTTGGCACAACTTTACCAAATGCGCGGAAGAGTCGGACGCAGCAATCGCAGAGCATACGCATATCTGCTTTTGCCGAAAGGAACAACAACCCAAGCACGCCAACGCTTGGACGCCTTAACTCAATATGATTATTTGGGTGCAGGCTTTCAAGTGGCAATGCGTGACTTGGAAATCAGGGGCGCAGGAACCGTTCTCGGAATTAAGCAAAGCGGCGTCATTCAAGCTATCGGCTATAATTATTACAACAAACTTTTGGAAAAAGCAATTGAAAGCATCCAATCAGAACACCCGGAAAACTTTTATCGGGAAGACTATCCGGAAACACGCCAAAAACTGAAAACGGAAATCGACCTCTATTTCCCGCCCGATTACATCGCTGACGATAAAGAACGCCTGCGCATTTACCGCCGCTTGAATAACTGCACCGATATCCAAAAAATTGACGATTTCGCCAACGAACTCACCGATCGCTTCGGTAAATTACCAGATAAAGCAGCTTGGCTGCTTACCTATTACAAACTGAAAATCCTCACTCAACAGGCTAATCTCCACAACTGCCAAGTCCGAAACGGGGAACTGATTATGGAATTCAAACAACAAGCCCAGCCCTCTCGCGACAAAATCCTCGCTTTTCTGCAAGCGGTGAAAGAACCTGTCCGCATCGATACTTCGGCAAACTTAAAAATAATCATCAC
This sequence comes from Candidatus Cloacimonadota bacterium, assembly GCA_035357855.1. GTDB lineage: Bacteria > Cloacimonadota > Cloacimonadia > Cloacimonadales > Cloacimonadaceae > UBA5614. The sequence goes on along the minus strand of DAOPOH010000017.1, from coordinate 21,562 downwards.
TCTTTCCGAGAAAGCGGATTTATCCTATCGCGAGCAAATCCGAAAGGCAATAGACATTCTCTCCGTCTATAACGCCCTTTCCTAACCCCTATCTATCTTCTTACCCTGCAGCATAATAAATAATAACTTAGTTTGTTTTACGCTCTCATTTTCCTTGAGAGCCGATATGTCTCAAAAGCATACCAAAAGTATATCAAAAGGATATTAAATGTATTCTATTCAACATTTGATCTGCTTTTGATATACTTTTGATCTACTTTTGATCTGCTGTTGAACTTAAGGAAGAACAAGGCTAAAAACTTGTTATCCAAAATAGCGGCTTATTTATCTTATTGACATTTTTTAAGTTAAAACCGCTCTGGTCACACGGAAGGAAAATTCCGCGATATAAAGATGAGTTTTCTCTTTAGGATAAAAGCAAATGCCCGTATTCAAGATAAGGAGATAATTTGGCTTCGGTGACAAAATTTCATAATGTTTTGCCGGAAGACGCAGTAAACTGGCGTTATCTGGAGCATCAAACGGAAGAAGTGCTTTCTCTGTTCAATTATCAAGAAATGCGCTTATCCGTATTGCAGGATTACAACCAATTAAGCAAAGGAATGAAAATTGCAGCTGCCAATGCTGAGTCAGAGCAGGTGAAGCAGCCTCTGATTTATGTTCAGACCGGCAATCCGACCGAAACAACGATCAATCTACGGCCTGAAGGGACAATAAATGTGCTGATGCAACTGGCACCCGACCTTGTTAAACATCAAATCAAACGTATTTATTACCAAGGACCGATGTTTCGTTTGGATGCGCAAAACCAACCCTTGGAATTTAATCAATTGGGGGTAGAATTATTAGGCAGCGATAGTATTTTAAGCGAAAATGAAGTTATCAGTTTAAGTTTAAGGATATGCCAGCAGCTTGGTCTGACAGATACTTGGCTGGATTTGTCCAGTTTCGGCTGCAGTTCTTGCCAACCCGCATATTTTCAAGCCGTGCAAGCCTTTCTGGAAGAGCATAAAGACGAATTTTGCCAAACTTGTTACTCTTCCTTGCAGACCAATCCCTTTCAGACAATCGACTGCAAAAATGCCGCTTGCAGAAAACTTTCCGCCCGCCGTCCGCTGATAAATGATTATTTGTGTCCGAGCTGTAAAGCGAATTTTGAACGGGTGCGCAAAATCCAAACCAATCTCGGCAATCATTATCAAGTCAATCATCGCCTGGGAAAAAGCTTTGCCTATTATAATGAGACAGTGTTCAATCTTATGTTGTCGGTGGACGGGAAAAATGTGATGTTGGGCGGTGGCGGTCGTTATGACTATCTTTCTTCCAGGTTAATCGGCAAACAAATTCCTGCCGTCGGTTTTTATCTTAATCTTGATTTAATCTATAATCTGATGAAGAAAAGGGACCTCTTCCCAGCACCTCAAGACCACTTCAGAGTGTATGTCTGCACCCAATCGGAACAGATGGAGATTATGCTTTTGCAGATTATTCAGGATTTGCATGAAAAGAAGATTTCCACTTTGGTGAGTTCGGACCTTTCGGATACTGACAAAGAGACGGCAAATGCGCTTCACAACAATTGTCAAGCGATGGTAATCGTGCGTGCGGATAATATCAGAGAAGGTAAAGTCCTGCTGAAGAATTTGGTGAAGAATAATCAGAAATATTTATCTTTGTCGGAATTAGTTCCTGCTGTGGAATTAATTAAGAAAGCGGTTCAGCAGGATTAAGAAAGCGGGCAGGGAATTGGAATTTTTTCATTGACAAACCAAGCAGGGCGGATTTTTAGGCAAAAAACAAAGATAATCCGGAATAGCTCAGCGGTAGAGCGGGTGGCTGTTAACCACTAGGCCGGGGGTTCGAACCCCTCTTCCGGAGCCATAATAAAAGCGAACCCGAAAGGTTCGCTTTTTCTTTTGCCTTGATAAAATAAACTGTGTCAATCCGCTTTTGCTGCGATGCGCAGATCAACCAGCAGATATTGATTGCCGAATTTCTCAACCGTTACTTCCAAACTTTTTTGACTGTTCTCCCAAAGAGTGGTCCAGCGTTTATCACTATGGGAAAGGCTGGTCATCTGATACGGGTCGTTTTCGCCTTTGTAATGCAGCTCGGAAGAAATTTCATCCACGACGCTTTCCGCAAAATCGTCTTCTTCGTATTCATCGTAAGCATCCCAATAATCCTCTGTCACATCATGGTCGTTAAAGTAAAAATCATCCCAATAAATCAGATTAACCGCTTCATAATTATCTTGATAGAGCAAATCCAGCAAATGCGAAGTCTGTTGAAAAACCGCAAGCGTATCGGACGCTGCAGGTTCGGAAGTTTTACAACTCAAATTTAACGCGGTAAACAACATTAAAGCAATAAAGAAAAACAGGCTTTTGCGCATATTTTCCGCTCTCCTCTGAACTCTGAATTTTCCCGCTATTTATTGGAAATTTTCAGCCGATAGAGTATCAGACCGGAAGAAGGATTGTTTTTAAATTCCATGGTAACCGCTTTTTTCTTGTTATTGGCACTGACAGTGATAATTTTATCGCCGACTTTGACTTTCCAATTTTGAAAAGTATCTTTCCCGTCTCCGTCAGAGTGCAAAAGTTTGGAGATTTGCTTCAGGGTATCATTGATAAAATAGTCTTCTTCATAAGCCTCAAAAGCGTCTACATAAGCATTTCCGAGATATTGGTCATTCAAAGTAAAATCTTCCCACAAAATCAAATCTGCCGCCTTCCAGTCGCTTTTTAGTAACTGATTTAGCAGCGTCATTGCTTGGGATTTGATTTGTTCAGTTTCATCCGGAAGCTGTTTATTATTCTGCGCGAATAATGCTCCTGCGGATAAAAGCAAAAGCAGACAAATAAAAAATCCGTAAATTTTGCTGCGCATTTATTCCTCCTTATCAGATAATTGATTGTCGGCAAATAAGTTCGGAAATAATTGCTTTTCCGTTTCCCCAATCAGGATATGCAAAATCTGCATCTGCATTTCCTGAATTCGTTCGGTAGAATTACTGCCGATAATCATTTCGTAATCGCACTCGCCTTTCAACCTGCCTCCGTCCTTACCCAAAAGAGCAACGGTTATACAGTTTAGCGATTGCGCCCGCTTCAGTGCATTAATCACATTAACCGAATTTCCTGATGTAGAAAGTCCAATCACTACATCATCGGGTTTTGCCAGAGCTTGAACGCCGCGGGCAAACACTTCTTCATACCCGTAATCGTTGGCAACGCAAGTTAAGTATGCAGGATCGGAAAGAGCTATGGCGGGAAGAGGAATTCGCTCTGTGCCGAATTTACCGGTCAGCTCTTCCGCAAAATGCATGGCATCACACATACTTCCTCCGTTGCCGAAGATTATTACTTTATTGCCGCGTCTGAAAGTTTCGGCCAAAAGAAGCGCTAATTTTTCCATTACCGCTATGTTGTCCGGCTCAGATATAAAGCGCTTCAGCACTTCTTCCGCATCTTTCAGCTGACTTAAAATTTCTTCCTTCATATTATATATTACAAATTTTCCTTCACTTTTACTTTAGTTTTTAATTCCGCTTCTTCCATTTCGTCAATTTCAGTCAAAATTTGATTGATGAGCTTAACCCTTTCTTTGTAAGGTAAGAAGGCGCTTTTGAAGCCGTTAAGGATGATGTTTTTAATCTGCGGATAATCCAAGCCCAAAAGTTCTATCGCGCGCATATATTCGTCCGTCAAAGTGATAGAAGAAATCGTGCGGTTATCAGTATTGAGAGTGACGCGCAAACCGTAATCCAAATAAAAATCAATGGGATGAGCACGAATGCTGGGCACAGCTTTTGTGTGAAAATTGCTGGTGAGACAAATCTCCATCGGAATGCGATGGTCGTTCACATAATTTAGTAAATCTCCGTCTTCCACCAAGCGCGTTCCATGCCCGATTCGATGAGCTCCGCAATAATGCAAAGCCTGATGAATGCTGTCCGGACCGTATGCTTCACCGGCATGAATAGTGATGTTCAGATTATTCTTCAGCGCTAAATCAAACGCTTCCTTGTGGTCTTTCGCCGGATAGTTGTTTTCGCCGCCGGCTAAATCAAAACCGATAACTCCTTTGTTTTTATAGGCAATCGCCAGTTCAGCCAATTTTAAGGAAGTCGTGGGATCCATATTGCGAATGCCGCAAATAATGACGCCGGTTTTGATGTTAAAATCCCTTTCCGCTTGTTTGAGGCCGTCAATTACCGCTTCCGAAATCTGGGTCAGCTTCAGACCTTTATTCGTATGCAAGATAGGCGAATAGCGGACTTCTACATACCGAATATTTTCTTTGGCGCAATCTTCCGCCAGTTCGTATGCAGTGCGTTGGAGACTTTCTTTATTTTGCAGAACAAGATTAACAATATTAAAACCTTTCAGATAATCTTCCAAACTTTCGCATTTGTCATCGCAGCAGATCATTTTCCTCAATGCTTCGGGGTCAAAAGTTGGTAATTCTACCTTATATTGCTTCGCCAAATCAATCAGAGTCTCTATTCTGACAGAACCGTCCAAATGCACATGCAGATCTGTCTTAGGCAATTTTTGGATGAATTCCCTGGTCATTTTCACTTGTGATGCCATTATTTTATCTCCTTTCTTATTCAATCCGGCGGACAATTTGCTCTAAAGGCAATCTGTCCTTACTTCTCGCTAAAACTTTTAGGGTTTTATCATAAATTCCTTGTTTGGTTGCAGGATAGCCAAAAGGACTCATCGCGACGATTCTCCAGCTTTCTGGTAATTCCAACCAAGCCTTAAGCTTCTTTTCATCAAAAGCTGCCATCCAACAAGAGCCTATACCGTGACTCCATGCCATTAATATCATTTGCTGAAAAGCGATTGCAGTGTCAACTAAATAATAATCCTGATCGTTGATGCGACGATTTTTTGTCGTGTCTGCGCAAGCGACGACTACACAAGGTGCAGAACGAATAAAATAATTCGACAGACCCAGCAAGCCGGTCTTCAATACCATTTCCTTAATCTTTTCCCGATTCGTAATCACGACAAATCGCCAAGGTTGACGATTTTGTGCCGAAGGCGCTAAGCGCGCAGCTTCCAACATTTCATTCAACACATTTTCCGGTATCGGTTCCGGCAAAAAATCCCGAACACTGTGCCTTGTCTGCACTAATTCCCTAAAATCCATTCTTTTTTGCCTCTATTTTCTTTTACTATAACAGTATAGTTGAAGCCTTGAAACCGGTCAAGCGTTTTTCCTTTTTATCGTATAAATGGAAAGTCCGTTAGTGAATATCTGCAGGAAATTTCTTTTATTCCAATTGAAAGAAAATAGTTTTATGAGAAAAGGAAGGGCGGAGGTTTGCTCCACCCTTCAATATGAATTATTCTGACGGGATTAGAATTCCCGTTCAGGTAAGTAATTATTTCAAGAGCAGCATCAGACGCTCGGAATGATAGCTTCCCGCCTTCATTCTATAGTGATAAATGCCGCCCGCAACCGGTTGTCCGAAACGATCACAACCGTCCCAAACTACACTGTAACGACCTCTGCTCTTAGTTTCACTTACCAAAGTGCGAACCAGCTGTCCTTTGAGGTTATAGATTTCTATTTCTACAGGCAGCGGTTCTTTCACTTCATAAGTTATCGTTGTTGATGAAGTGAAAGGATTGGGATTGTTGCCGAGCAAGATAGTTTGTCGGACTTCTACAACATCATTATTACCCACCGGCAGCATAAAATTGCAGGTTGTCGTCTGACCTTCCAACACAACTATATTCTCATGCGTCATAGTCTGATAGCCGGCAGCCGAACAAGTTACTGTATAAGTTCCCACAGCTACAGACATCAGATAATTTCCTGTCACCGAAGAAGTTGTCGTATAAGAACCGGCTGTGATGACTGCACCGCTTATAGGCATATTATTTACATTGCGAACGAAACCGGATAAATTGCCGGTCACAATCTGCGGTTTAACCAATGCATTGGAAAAAGCCGCCAGAGAATATACACCGTTAGTATAGACAGCTTTAATTGCCCACTTATAAGTTCCGGGTGCAACTGCAGCCCAACCGTCGTCCAAAAGTGTCTCATCCGTAATAACATCAGGAGTAAGAAGCGTCCAATTAGCTTCAATCTGCTCTTGACCTTGCATCAGACGCCAAACTTTGTATCCGACAAGAGAACGATTGCGAACTTGCGCTTCAGGATTGACTGCCCGCAAATTGACACTGCGCAAATCGTTATTACCCTTCCGCAGCATTCCTTTGCTCACAGGTAAATTGCCCGTGACAGTTAAAGGAGCGGATTCTTTTCCCGAACCGGATTTTACCGTTAAGTCACTCTCGGCAAAGCGGACAGTCTCACGTCCATTGGCAATTACGATATTATCAATAAACCATTCGTTCCACATTCCGTCATTAGTAGTATTGGGGTCATCCGCATGCCAAGCGATCTTAATTTGCTGTCCGGCATAAGCAGAAAGGTCAATCTGAACCGGAGTCGTATAATAATTCCAGCCTGCCGGCTGAGCAGACGCATCCCACAAGACATTCCAGTTTGCACCGTTGTCAGACGAGACTTTTACATAGTAATGATCATTGTTGGGAGAACCGTAACAACAGTAAGTGGAAAATGTCAAATGAGCACCTTGAGGACAATTGAACTGCGGAGTAATCAACCACTCATCCTGATGACTGTATGCCCACCAGTAACCTGCTTGCCAACTTCCTTCCGCAGGAGCAATAATTTCCTGGCCGTTAACGATAGTCCCGATACGACACCAAGTGGGATAAACTCCAAGCGTATTGGCAGGACCGTTATTAGTGACAATGCGCGTCCAATTAGTCGGAGGGAAGAGTTCGCTTTCAAAACCCTGAGTGATATCAAGGGCATTGGGATCGGGCGCTAGCCAAGTTAGTGTAACTTGAGTGTTGGCAGCGTTGGCAATAGCATTAACATTACGCGGAGTATATGCAATCTCGCTCAAGGTGAGAGTGCCCATATTCACATTAGCGGAAGCAACATTTAAGGTTCCGGTCAGCATTTGATATCCGATGGCAACAGCACTGTAATTATAAGTTTGATTGGCATACACCGCAGGAAGAGTAAACACACCTGCGGCATTTGCAGTAGCAGTATAATTCTCATAACCGGTCAGGGTAAAAGTTGCTCCTTGCAGTCCAACTGTGGGTGCGTCGCTGCCGACAATCGTTCCGGAAACCGTAACAGTCGGCATTAGCTGTAAAGTGAAGTTTTGAGTTGTGGTCTGGTCCTCGACGATAGTAACGGAAACCGTTTGGGATATATAACCGTGGGCACTGCAAGAGACATTATAAGTTCCGTGAACGATTGTATTAATGGTATAATGACCTTGCGCATCAGTAATTGCTTGTGCGCCGCCCACAATTTGAACAGTGGCACCAGCCAAAGGTTGATTGCCAACACCGTAAACAGTGCCTGTCAAGTTTCCTACTCCCCCGGGAATAAAGAAAATTCCGATATTTGGTCGCGAAGTATTCACCGTTCCATTGCCGCTGGGAGGAGTGCTATCAGTAGCCCAATATTGATGACATCCTGTCGGTCCGGCAGTATAATTGAATTTGGGATAAGGAGATGTTCCCGAACCGCCGTAAAATGTTTCCACCAAGACAAGGAAATTACCGCCTAAATAGATATAAGGGTTTTGGAGAGGAATGGCAGTCCATCCTACTTGCGTAAAAGCCAACAAACCTTCGCAGAGTAAAGTAGCTCCGTCAACCATATTGCTCCAAGTGGTGGCAGTCATAGCTGTCATAGTGGTAGGTTTAATATAGATTCTATAGGGAACTAAAGCAGTGCTGGTAGCAGCACAGTACCATTGGAATGAAGTAAATACGCCGGGAAGTCCAATCAGGGTGCTGTCAATTAAAGAAACATCTCTTTCGTAACCGTATAAAATGCCGAAAGGCTGTCTCTGATTGGAAGTTCCGTCACCGATAGAAATCAAGAAAGTTCCCGCGGGTTGAACATTAACTGTTAAAACTGCTGTTGCGTCATTGGTAGGAACAGCATCCTGGGGATGCACGACTTTACCGAAAATACTCATCGTTCCTGCTTCGGCAGGTGTCCAAGGTATTGTAACGCTGAGCTGTTCGTTCACTGCAATGGCAGGACCGTTAACGGAAGCAAGTTCAGTTGTTCCGCTCATTAGTTTTACAGTATATGAACCGGCCAGTTGAGGTGTTGTTCCCGTATTTTTTATTACAACCGTATAGTTAAACGGAGTTCCTGCCGTAGGAGTCGTCGGTCCGGAAATACTGAGCGCAGATAAATCGTAAGGCAGGATTCTGATCATATTGGAAATTGCGGGAGCGGACATTACATTATTAGTATATACCGTTTTTACCGCCCACTTGTAATTTCCGTTCGGAAGGGAAGCCCATGCCATATCCACATAGAAAGTATCGGTAATTGCATTTGCCGTCAGCAAAGTCCAGTTTGTTTCATCAGTTTCCTGACCTTGCAACAAACGCCAAACTTTGTAACCGACGATTGCACGATTGCGATTGCTTTCCCGCATTTCGGGAACGGCAACAGACCTGAGGTTAGAAACTGCGGGAGCACTCTTTTCAGTTCTTTGAGCGGGTCCCACATACACATCATCAATATACCAACCCGCATAAGCTACAACCGTTGTGGCAAATTCCTCAAAACGAATAACGACATCTGCTTGTCCCGCATAGGCAGTCAAATCAACTACTACATTTTGCCACACTGGATTGGAAACGGTCGTCGGTCCCCAAACAATATTACCGTTAACGGATACTTGAGCATAGTCAAAATTACCGAACAGGTTCTGCCAACTCCAGAAATCCAAAGTAGGATTGGTCATAGCGGAAAAGTTAAATGATTTTGTCAGATAACTGAATCCGCCGGAATTCGTATACGGAGCATATAAAATAGTTCCCCAGAGACCTGTTCCGGAATGAGCAGCCGGAGGCGGAACTTCACTGGCAGGATATTCACCCGTAACATAATTGCTCACATTGTAAGTATTAGTCCATTGCCAATCTCCCAAAGGATTAGACCAATTGGAGCTTGGGACCCATCCTCCGTCATTTGCTTCAAAATCGTTTAAGTTACTCGAACCGCCGCCGGAAGAAGGAACTCTCCATGTCAAAGTTACCTGAGTTTGAGCAGCATTTTCTACAGCCTGCAAATTGCTTGGCGGTAGGGTTAATTCGGTTAAAATAACAGAGCCCAAATTATAATCCGACATTCCGATAGTAATGGAGCCTGTGGCATTTTGGTAGCTTGATTTGGAAATCGTGTATGTATAAGTATTATTAGTCAGGACATTGGGAATAGTGAAGTGACCTTGGGCATTGGTTGTGCCGCTGTAATCCAAAATACCGTGCAAAACTACATCGGCACCTGCAAGACCGACAGTCGGAGCATCGCTTCCGTAGACAGTTCCCGTCACATTAACGGTCGGTTGAGCTTGCAGATTGAAATTCAGGGTGGTCTGTTGGTCGGCAACTACAGTGGCAGACAAGGTTTGAGAAATGTATGCGATTTTACTGCAGGTCACTTGATAAGTATTAGGGACAAGGTATGGCAGAGTATAAGTTCCATCTGCACCGGTAGTTGCATGCGAAGTTGAACCGGCTATGGCTACGGTTGCACCGGCTAAAGGATTGCCGCCTGAAGTGACAGTTCCGTGAATTGAACCCAGCCCGCCGACATTAAAGAATAAAGTAGTCTTCGGAAACTGACCGGTCAAAGTTCCTGTTTCTGGAGCAGCGGGATCGTAGGCAACCGTATCACTGTAAAGACGTCTGGCTCTATTGGTTCCCACAGTCTGATTATAGAACACATTGGTGCTGGGAATATAGACCGTATCCATAACTCTTTGGACCAGCATAATCAGATTTCCGCCCGTGTATACGAAAGGATTTTGCAGCGGAATGGCTAAGATATTCTGTCCTGCAGAGCAGCTTATAGTTCCATCAAAGACCAAAGTCAGATTGGTGGAATTAACCCATCCTGCGCTTAAGTTTGTCAAGTCCGTTATACCCAACCAGACACGGACCGGTTTATTGACAAAAGTCGTATCCGTAAAGTTGTAATAGAAGCCAAGAGCATTGAGTAATCCGCCGCCATTAATTTCATCTTCAAAATAGATATTTTCAAAGAGACTGTTTTTGTAATAGGGTGCAATCGGCGAATAGTAATTAGTTTCCGAACCGGTTCCGATTGTTATTGCAAGAGTGCCCGCAGGCTGCACCCAGACATTAACATCGGGAGTTTTATCATTGAGAGAATTTTGGTCTCCGGTTAAAACTACTTTCCCGTAAATTGTCATAGTTCCCGACGTTGCGGGTGTCCAATTTATTTCAGCATTGACCGTGGCATCGGGTAAAACTGTCGGACCGGGAGCCGAAGCCAATTCCTGATTTGCCGCATTATATAATTTAACGCTGTAATTGGATTGAGTATTTACTCCCCAATTTTTTACCGCTATGGTATAAGTAGAAGCCACTCCGACCGTGGGAGTAAAATTTCCCGTCAGAGAAAGAGCGCCTAAATCGTTGTCGGGAGTAACTTCTATCATAATGTCGTCTACGTAAATGCTTTGGGAGGTAGCAGCATTGCCATGTTTGAAAGCGATGTATTGTCCCGAACCGGAATAAGTTTGGAAACTGACGATATATTCAGCCCAAGACGAGGTTAAAGTCAAATCAGCTATCTGGGTAAAAGTTGCAGGGTCAGCAGGATTAACCATAGCACCGACGGACAAGTGATAGGTTGTTGAACCTTTTGCCCAGAATTTTGTTCTCATCGTCACCAAAGGAATGTTTGGACTGACGGGGGGAGAAATCAAGTAAGGTCCGTTCGTGGAAGTTGAATTGTAAATGTATACGCAATTGGGAGAACTGTGCGGAGATGTAGTTGAAGTAGTAACTGTTCCGGGGGAAACCGTATAAATTGACCAGTCTATAGGAAGATTAGGTGTGGTTACGCTGTCAAAATTCTGCACATAGGGAGAAGTATAAATCGTGGGGTCTACACAATTTCCCGTAACTTGAACAGTGTGCTGCTGTCTTGCCAAATTATCCGTAATCGTAATAACGGCAGAATGCGTTCCCGCAGCAGTGGGATGATATCTTACCTGAAAAGATGCAGATTGAGCTGAAGCTAAAGAAACAGGCAGCGAAGGCATATTCTGCAAAGTGAAAAAAGGACTTCCGGAAATCGTGATACTGTTGATGATTAAAGGAGTCGTTCCCCCGCCCGCATTCATAATAGTAAAAGTTTGATCGGTAGTGGTATTAAGCAGCTTTAATCCGAAATTATAGTTTTCTGGACTGACGGCAAATTGAGGAGTATTGGCTAAAGGCAAAAAGTTAAAAGTAGTCTTCGGAAACTGTCCGCTGACAGTAACATCGGTAGTGGAAGGATTATTCGGATCAAAAACAGTAGTATCGTCAATACTCATCCTTGTCCGATTTGAACCCACGGTTTGACATTTGAAGTAATCGGTTGAACTGTGAAAACTAGCTTCGTAAGGACGCTGCACCATCATCACCAAATTTCCGCCGGGGAAAATAAAAGGCATTTGTAAAGGAATAAAGATGTTGTTTAGTCCCCCGGGATAATCAACAGTCCCGTCGAAAACTTGAGTTAACGTATTAGCGGGAATCCAGCCTGCGCTTAAATCTGATTGCTCCGTCAAACCTAACCAGATTCTAGTAGGCATATTCATTAGAGTAGTTGTCGTAAAGTTATTGTAAAAAGTGATGGCAGTCATGACTCCCGCAGCAGTCATTTCGTCGGACTGATAAATAGTTTCAAACAGACTGTTGCGATAAAACATATCAACGGGTAATCTGGCATCTTGAGAGCCGTCTCCAACGGTTACAACAATCGTGCCTGCAGGCATAACATTAACGGTAAGAGGTTGGGTCTGATCGTTATTGGGATTGCTGTCTCCCGTCAAAACAACTTTACCGTAAATCTGCATTTGCCCTTCAGTTGTTGGTATCCAAGGAATGGTAACAGTGACGAGACCGTTAATGGCGATAGGAGGTCCGGCTACAGATGCCAATTCCGTTGTTCCGCTCATCAATTTGGCTGTGTAATTGTTTTGAGGAGCAGAACTCAAATTGCGAATCTTAAAACTATAATTAGACGCAGCTCCCACCGAAGGTGTCATGTTACCCACCAATTCATAAGCAGTCAAATCATTGGCAGGCAAGTTGCTTGACAAGGTAAAAGTAGTTTTGGGAAACTGTCCAGTCAGAGTTCCTGCAGCGGGTGCAGCGGGATCATATTGCACTGTATTGCTATAAACTCTTCGAGCTCTGTTGGTGCCGATAGTCTGGTTATAGAACAAATCAGTAGTAGTAAACTGCTGAGTATCCATAACTCTTTGCACCATCATCACCAGATTACCGCCCGTGTAAGGATAAGGATTTTGGAGTGAGATAGGAATAGTATTTTGTCCGGGAGGGCAAGTTAAAGTGCCGTCATAGACTAATGTCAAAGAAGAAGAAGGAATCCAACCGCTGCTCAAATTAGTTTGAGAAGTTAATCCTAACCAGATTTTGATTGGTTTATCGATAAAAGTTGCGGAAGAAAAGTTATTATAGAAAGAAACAGCCATAATGGTTCCCACAGCCGTCATTTCGCTTTCAAAGTAAATATTTTCATATAAACTGTTCAGATAATAAGGGGAAATAGGTGAATAGTAATTAGTTTGAGAGCCGTCTCCGATATTGATGATCAGAGTGCCCGCAGGCATGACAGTAATATTTAAGGGAGTTGTTTGATCATTAGCGGGATTTTCATCATTAGCCAAAACAACTTTCCCGTAAATCTGCATGGGACCTTCAGCCGCAGGTGTCCAGCTGATAATCACGGAAGCCATATCTTGAGGAGCTAATGCCGGACCTGCTACGGAAGCCAATTCAGTCGTTCCGCTCATTAATTTAACGGAATACGCAGTTTGGGGATTTAAGCCCCGATTTCTGACCGTGACAGTATAATTGGCAGCTGTGCCGACAGACGGAGTAGCAGTTCCCGTTATGGATAAGGCATGCAAATCGTTAGCCAGAGGAACCGGAGGCAGGTATTCAAACACTAAACCGTTGACCGGAACGCAATCAGCGGTAAAAGCACAAGTATCGGTATTTAGAGTTCCCGCAGTAGTGGAAAGCCAACTTGTAGTGGTTGTGCGGTTGACAAAATCAGTGACATCCGGACCTCTCATCCCGACTTGAGGATAAGGGGTGGCTGCAGTTCCGCCGAAAGTGCAGGGACCGTATGCAATTTGCACTTTATTCAGCGTTTCATATAGCCGAATTTGAAAATTGATAATATCGCCCGTGCCGTTTGTCCCGTAGCGTTTGTAATTATGAAATTGGACAACGCAAATACGGTTGGGAGCAGAACCGACTGTTTCCACTCTTAAAGAAGCGCCTGTCTGCGCTTGAATGTCGCGCGCAAAACCCGCGATTCTGTTATATAATTGCGAAGGAGTTATAGCCACAGTTGAGCTTAACGGCGTGTAAGAACTTGAGGAGTTAATATTAACCGCACTTGTTCCCAAAGCTGATTGCCCGAAAGATATCCAGCCGTTATTGCTAATGGCTATTACATCAAAGGTGTTGTCATTGAAGGCAAAATTGAAGCCGATGGGTATGCCGACTCCGGTGTTGATTGTTCCGCCTGCAGGAGTTGCGGGATCGACAAATCTTTGATCATCGGAAGTCTCCGTTCCGAAGACAGTTCCGCCGGTGATTTCCGTATAAGTTCCGACGCTTTGATTAAAAGTGTAATCAGCCAAAAGAGCCGGCAACGGAATAAATCCGATTAAGATTACACAAACAAAAAAAGTAAAGAGAATTGATTTTTTCATGATTTCCCCCTCTCTCTAGGAGACATGCTCCTACACTTTGTTATTTTATCGGCAGTTTTAATTCGGACAGCTCTCTAAGCTTATCCGCATTTATACATTAACCTTTTAATCCACCTTTTAATAAAATTACAACCACAGAAAATCTGTCAATATAAAAAGAGCAATATTTATGCCAATTTCCCTAAACTCTTCAAAGACAAATAGAAAAACTTTCCCGTTTCATCTCTTCCTTATAATCAACGGGGGGTTAACGGAGGGTTAACGGAGGGAAAGCCCACGCTAATCCCCCGCTATTCAAGAGGAAGAGATGCACTCTGTCGGATGAAATTGTCCTATAGCTTTCCAAGCTGTTGGGTTCCGACATTTCGGAGTTCTGAATTCCTCCAAGCACTTTCAGAGTTTATGTTACCTAAATGGAATTCCGGACTTCGTAAATGTCGCTCTTGTAACATAGCTTTCCAAGCTGTTGTTAGGGCGGGTTTGCTACCCGCCCATCTCTTTTCCGCAGGTTACAAACCTGCGGTTACAACAGGATGCAATCCTATGCTACAAAACCTGTGGTTTGATATTTTTTTCCTACATAAAACCTTTTGCGTCAATACCCTTTGCGTCTCTTGCATCATTTGCGTTAAAATATATCTCCCTTACGTCTTTAGCGTTGTCTAATTCCGGACTTCGTAAATGTCGCTCACCGAAGTCCATTTTGCCTATTAGATTTTAGACACACGATAGTTTACGGAGGCAAAAAGGACTCCGAAATCGCTCAGTTAATTTTTGTAACATAGCTTTCCAAGCTGTTGTTAGGGCGGGTTTGCTACCCGCCCATTAAGTTCCGCAGGTTACAAACCTGCGGTAACAACAGGATGCAATCCTATGCTACAAAAACCTGCGGTTTTGTATTTATTTGCGTTTGCTTCTGCAGGTAGCGATGGGCAGAATCATTTCTTCCATGGAGACGCCTCCGTGCTGGAAAGTGCCGTTATATTGTCTTTGGAATTGATGGTAGGCGTTGGGGTAGACGAAATAGTAATCGTCGCGGGCAAAGATGAAGTTATCGACTATGCTTTTGGCGGGCAAGCCGTAGTCGGAAGGTTTTTTGACGAAGATAGAGTGTCTTTCGTTCGCGGTCAGATTTTTCCCTTCTTTATAGCGCACCGTTACGGACGTATCTTTATCGCCCACAACCTGCGTGGCACGATTTACTTTAATGGAACCGTGGTCTGTGGTGATGACGACAATTGCGTCTTGTTTGGATATCAGTTTCAGAGCTTCATAGAGAGAAGAATGCAGGAACCAATGTTTGGTGAAAGCGCGCAAGCCTTCTTCATTGGGAATTGTTTCCTGCAGAATTTGATCGCGGGAACGGTGATGCGCCAAAAGATCAAGAAAGTTGTAGACGAGCACCACCAGCTTTTCTCTATTCCAACCTTCTATCTTGCGCAAAACAAAATTTCCCTCTTCCATATTGAAGATTTTTACATATTTAGTTGCGGGGTCCAATTCGTATCCCAAGTCCGCTATGTGCTCATCCAGCAATTGGTGTTCATTGCGATTTCTGCTGTTATCCATTTCGGCGGAAGTTATCCAATAATCGGGAAAGCGTTTGGCAATATCGACGGGAAGCAATCCGCTGAATAAGGAATTACGGGAAAAAGGAGTTGCCGTGGGCAAAATGCTGTAATAGGTATCAAGCTCTTCGTCAAAGAGTTCTTGGATATAGGGTTGGATGGCGATATATTGGTCCAGCCGCATGCAATCTATGATAATCAGGTAGACCGGCACATTTTCTTCAAAATGCGGTGCCACAAATTGGGAAATTACATCAAAAGAGAGATTGGGACGCTCGTCAGTCAGCAGCCATTGCTTGTAGTTATTTTCCACATAGGAAGTGAATTCGGAATTACAATCCCGCTTCTGCAGAAAATGCATTTGCTGCAGACCTTCATCGTGAACCTGATCTATCTGCAGTTCCCAATAGCTGAGGTCACGATAGATCTGCCCCCAATCTTCCCACGAAGGTGTGGTGAATAATCTTTGATTGAGCTGTGCGACAAATTGGCTGTATTGTTCGCCGATTTGATTGGCGCGGATTGCATCCGCCTGAAAGATTTTCTTGATTGCCATAATGATTTGATTGGGATTAATGGGTTTGATGAGGTAATCGGCAATTTGAGAAGCGATAGCTTTGTCCATCAAACCTTCTTCCTCACTTTTGGTAACCATGATTACCGGCACAGCGGAATTTATTCTTTTGATTTCGGTTAAAGTGGTCAAGCCGTCCAAACCCGGCATCATTTCATCCAAAATCACCAAATCAAATTTATTGTCTACGGCAAGTTCTATGGCGTCATTGCCGTTGTTGCAGGTAGTGACTTTATAATCTCTGTCTTCCAGAAACAGGATAAAGGGCTTCAGCAGTTCTATTTCGTCATCCACCCAAAGAATATGCATTTGTTTCATTAATTTTCCTCCTTCGCAGTTTGAGTTTCCGCTTCAAAACGGCGCTGCCTGATTTTTATCTCTTTCTTGACCGCGTCCAAATCCGCATCCTGAAAATAGAGAGCCAGCTTGAAGTTCAGCTCCTGACGCGAACAGTTAAACTCTGCGCACATCCTTTCCAGATACTGGTCTACCAATACATCCTTCAAAGTCTTGTCCGTCTCCTTTTCCTTATCTTTCAGCTGCTTGATGTGTTCTTTGAGTTCGCCCAACGGCATCTGCTCAGCTTTTTCCAGCCACTCGTCCTGCGTTATCGTATCCGCTTTTGCCACATAAGGTTTGACTAAATTGAGCCTGTCAAAGCCGATCTCTTGCGCAGTCTGCTCATCCAAATCCAGATTATCTATATACAAATCGTAAACCGAGCATAGTTTGTTTGCCATAGCGCTGCTGAGTTTAAATTCGTTTTCCGCGCATTCCTTGAAAGTGGCATAACCCTTTTTGGCATAAAGCTTCTGCCGCTTTATCAGGGAAAGTAGCTCTCCTAATTGCAGAAAATTCTCTTCCAACTGCCGCTTCAGATTATTGACTGCGGCAAATGTTTCCTTAACACTCATACGCTCAACCGAGCCGATTGATTGATTCATATTTATCTCCGTTGATTATAATATAAAGACTTTCCCGCCTTAAGTTATTTTTTCTCAAGACGAAAGCTTTCGGAAGTCAAGATGAAAAATGAGGTGGATTAGTCAATAGGATAATAGACATTCTCCCTTGCTGGAAAAGTTCCGCTGCGCACATCCTGCGCAAAAGCGTTCAGAGCGGTAATCATATATTTTTCCGTGTCGGCGTAGGTTTTTACGAATTTTGCGGCTGAAGTGCTCCAACCCAATAAATCGTGAAAAACGAGCACCTGCCCGTCACAATAGCGTCCTGCTCCAATGCCGATTACTGGTATTTTCAGGGCGTCGGTAATTGCTTTGCCCAATTCTTCCGGAATGCCTTCCAACACCAGAAGAAATGCTCCTGCCTGCTCTATTTTCAGAGCTTGCTCATACAGAGCGTCATGAGCGGCTGCAGTCTTTCCCTGAACTTTGTATCCGCCGAATTTATAAATGGATTGCGGAGTTAAACCCAAATGCGCACACACGGGAATTTCACAATCCAGAATTGCTTTGATTGCATCCAGCCTGGCAGGACTTCCCCCCTCCAATTTTACCGCATTCGCTCCGCCGTTCACAATCAGGCGCGCTGCATTCAGTTTGGTTTCTTCCCAAGAAAGATGATAACTCATATAGGGCATATCGGCAATGATGAAACCGTCTTCCGCTCCTCTGCGCACGGCTTGAGTATGATAAATCATGTCCTCTAAGGTTACCTGCAAAGTGCTGTCATAACCCAAGACCACCATCCCGAGACTGTCGCCCACTAAAATGAGATCAACCTCCGCTTGGCTTACCGCGCGTGCCATGGCAAAATCATAAGCGGTCAGCATCACAATCTTGCGTCCTTTCTGCTTCATTGCCCGAAAGGAATGAACGGTGAGTGCTTTTTCTTTATTGTCGTCATTCATTTGATTGGTCAATGCCGTCTCCCGAAGGTTCGTTATCTTCATCTGAACCGGCTTCCCTGCCCGGATCGGAATCGGATAGTTGGTCACCCACAAAGGCGTTATCCTTTAAAACTAAATCGTAGATAACGGCTCCGAATTGATACCAGCCTTTAAATTTGCCGTTTAATCTGCCTTTGCGGTAAGTTGCCAAAAGCTGAGGCTTCCCGTCCGGATACCAAACCAGCATAGTGCCGTGTTTTAAGCCGTTCACATATTGAGTTGCTCTTTGCAATTGATTATTGGCGTAGCGGACATAAGCGGTGCCCGTAAAAGGTTTCCCGTCTTTTAGCATCAAACTGTCCTGCGCGGTCAGTTCTGTTTCCGCAACCGCATTTTGAGGAAGCTTGTATTCCTTCATAAATTGCAGGTCTTCATCTGCATTTTGCGCATACAATACATTGTGCGGCAAAAAGATCGCTGCCGTTATCAAAAGCAGGATGCAAAACAGGTATTTTTGCAATTTCATTACTTTTATCTCCAAGTAAAGCTATCTTTTTCTAACTTAAATGATAGTCAATCTTTTTATTGTTTCCAAATATGATAATTGTCCCATACCTTTCCAAGCTGTTGGGTTCCGGCATTTCGGAGTTCTGAATTCCTTCGCGCACTTTCAGAGTTTATGTTACCTAAATGGAATTCCGGACTTCGTAAATGTCGATCACCGAAGTCCATTTTGCCTGATGGACATTTCGGAGTTCTGAATTCCTCCGTGCACTTTCATAGTTTATGTTACCTAAATGGAATTCCGGACTTCGTAAATGTCGGGTACCGAAGTCCATTTTGCCTTATAGTTTTGTGACACCCGATAGCTTACGGAGGCAAAAAGGACTCCGAAACGCTCAGTTAATTTTTGTCCCATAGCTTTCCAAGCTGTTGTTAGGGCGGGTTTGCTACCCGCCCATTAGGTTCCGCAGGTTACAAACCTGCGGTTACAACAGGATGCAATCCTATGCTACAAACTACGCGAAATAACGACATTTCGGAGTTCTGAATTCCTCCGTGCACTTTCAGAGTTTATGTTACCTAAATGGAATTCCGGACTTCGTAAATGTCGGGTACCGAAGTCCATTTTGCCTTATAGTTTTGTGACACCCGATAGCTTACGGAGGCAAAAAGGACTCCGAAACGCTCAGTTAATTTTTGTCCCATAGCTTTCCAAGCTGTTGTTAGGGCGGGTTTGCTACCCGCCCATTAAGTTCCGCAGGTTACAAACCTGCGGTAACAACAGGATGCAATCCTATGCCACAAAAACCTGCGGTTACAACAGGATGCAATCCTATGCTACAAAAACCTGCGGTTTGATATTTTTCCCATTAATAAAATCTTTTGCGTCTATACCCTTTGCGTCTCTTGCGTCCTTTGCGTTAAAATTTATCACCTTTGCGTCTTTAGCGTTAACTAAATTACCGAAAATTACATTGACAATTCACTCATCTCTTTGGGAAGAGGATAAACAAAGGAGAACATTATGCGTCAGATTATTTTGACTTTTATTTTAGTAAGCGGCGGCTTTTTATTTGCCAAAGGCGTAAAACTGCCTTCCCAACCGGAGGACTTTTTTACCGACGGTTATTGTCGTCAAATTGTTGCCAAAACATGTCAAACGGGTGCAAAATCCGTGCGAGCGTATGTGGACGGCAAATGGCAAAATTATCCTTTGGCGCATTTTCCTTCCGCTTTTATGGAATGGAACATTGAAAGGCGGTTGGAGTATTTGGATATTATCCGCAAGATGATGAACGGTGACACAGAACAAGGTCCCGAGCTTGCAGGTCCGCATAACGGAATGGTTGCCACTTACGGTTATGCCGGTCAAGGGAGTAAATTTAAACTCAATAATGCGGTCAAAGGAATGGGTTTTCTTCCCAAAGCCTCAAAAATTGATTCCGTTCTTGCTGTTTTGAATAAAACAATAGACAGCCCCATGCCGGAAAAACTCAATGTTCTGGAAAGCATGTATAAGGATGCAGATAACTTATTTGACATGGACAGACAAGTCTCTTTGGAACTTTATGCCGAACCGAAATTCCTGACGCAAACTTTCACCAATCAGATGATTTATCCCGTTTCCACTATCGTCTTTTTGGATATTCCATCTTACAAACTCAAGACTATCGCCCGTTTACTTGACCCCAACGATCCGTCTCTTACCGATTACGAGAAAAAGACAGTTGAATATATCAACCTGATTCACAGTTATTTCCACGGCGCATTTGACAAGAAATTTATCGCCGTCATCTATTATGTGTGCGAAGTGTATGATAATTCTCCGGGTCGTTTGGATGCCAGAGGCTTGATGATTGCCCCTTAAATAATATTTTTGACATTGCAGCATTGATTAGTTGTTTGTCCCATAGCTTTCCAAGCTGTTGTATTCAGACATTTCGGAGTTCTGAATTCCTCCGCGCGCTTTCAGAGTTTATGTTACCTAAATGGAATTCCGGACTTCGTAAATGTCTCTCACCGAAGTCCATTTTGCCTGATGGACATTTCGGAGTTCTGAATTCCTCCGCATGCTTTCAGAGTTTATGTTACCTAAATGGAATTCCGGACTTCGGAAATGTCGCTTTTGTAACATAGCTTTTCAAGCTGTTGTCAGGGCGGGTTTGCTACCCGCCCATTAGGTTCCGCAGGTTACAAACCTGCGGTTACAACAGGATACAATCCTATGCTACAAAAACCTGCGGTTTGATATTTTTTCATACATAAAATCTCTTGCGTCTATACCTTTTGCGTCCATTGCGTCCTTTGCGTTAAAATATATAACCTTTGCGTCTTTAGCTTTAACATATTACCGAAGTCCATTTTGCCTATTAGATTTTATACACACGATAGTTTACGGAGGCAAAAAGGACTCCGAAACGCTCAGTTAATTTTTGTAACATAGCTTTCCAAGCTGTTGTTAGGGCGGGTTTGCTACCCGCCCACTAGGTTCCGCAGGTTGCAAACCTGCGGTAACAACAGGATACAATCCTATGCTACAAAACCTGCGGTAACAACAGGATGCAATCCTATGCTACAAGCTGCGCAAAAAAACGGTATTTCGGCCAACTTTTGAAGTAATTATAGCAATTAACAATATCGTATCTCCCTTATCAATAAGCATAGCAATAAGTTAAAACGCTTTATTCGGATATTTATAAAACCTACAAAAGAAAAAACGCAAATTTATCTTGACAGATTTTAGGCAAAAGAATAAAAAGGAATATGATATAGTAGTGTTTTTTTAGATAATGGATTTATTAATCTGAGCGGCTGATGCTCTGCTCAGGCAAATTATAAAATAGATAAAAATATCGAGGTGAAAATGAAAAAAACATTAACTCTTTTATCCATTGTGTTATTTACAAGTTTTCTCTTTGGTGCAACTACTTTCTTTAGTGAATCTTTCGGTTCGGTTTCTGCGACAACAGCTATAGCAACGCATGAAACTAATAATGGCTTTGATGTAGATGAAGTTACATATTCAGGAACAGCAGATATTCGAAATACGACTTCTTCTTCCGGATACACAGGAGCCACGGGTTTAGCAAACGTATTTTTCACAAATACAATAGGTAGATATTTATTGATTGAGGGTATCAATTCCTCGGCTTATTCCAATATCACTATGTCACTTGGACATTATAAGA
>DAOPOH010000016.1:0-42576 GCA_035357855.1 Candidatus Cloacimonadota bacterium | reverse complement strand
TAGCTCCTTATTAATTATGGAGCTAAAATAAAATGCGTAAGAAATTTGTCAAGAATAATTTAGATATATTTTTTGTCCATTTTTATGTGCAACGGTCTTTCCTATGTTACAAAAACCTGCGGGGACAACAGGATGCAATCCTATGCTACAAGCTGCGCGAAAAACCGGCATTTCGGAGTTCGGAATTCCTCAGGAAGCATTTCAAGTGTATATGAACCTAATGGAATTCCGAACTTCGTAAATGACGCTCTCTGAATGTCGCTCTCTGAAGTCCGTTTTGCCTTATAGTTTTGCGACACACGATAGTTTGCGAAAGCAAAAAGAACTCCAAATCGCTCAGTTCGCTTTTGTAACATAGCTTTCCAAGCTGTTGTCAGGGCGGGTTTGTTACCCGCCTGTTTTTTTGTAGCATAGATTAGCAATCTGTTGGGTTCCGGCAATAGCATTGCCGGATTTATTTTTGGACTAAAAGCGGGCATTACTAATACCCGCAAACAACAGGATAAAATCCTATGCTACAAAACCTGCGGATTTATATATTTGCATTCTTTAGAGCTTTTGCGTCATTATCTTTTGCGTCTCTTGCGTCCTTTGCGTTAAAATAAATCCTTTGGCGTCTCTCGCGCTAAGAATTAATCCTTTCCGCAAGCTTCAAAAACACGCTGATACCGATTTGTATGCAATTTTCATCGGGCAAGAAATGCGGAGAATGCAAATCAAAAGGTTGTTCACCGCCGCCTAACCAAAACAGCAATCCCGGATAGAGCGTTGTAAAAAAGCCGAAATCTTCACCCGTCATCCAAACATCCGACTCCGTGAAATTCAATTTCAGCTCCTTGCAAACTTGCTTGAGCGAACGATACAAACGGTCGTCATTTATCACCGGATCATAGGTGCAGAGCAAATCTACATCAAATTGAACTCCGTGTTTTTGGGCAATTTTTTCTGCAATTTGGCGAGTTTTCCGATTGATATCGTCTCTGACCTCTTTGCTTAAAGTGCGATGAGTTCCCTGCAAAAGACATTCATCAGGAATAATGTTGCGAATGCTCCCGCTTTTCATTACCCCTATGTTGAAGATAATTTTTTGCGCGGGTTGCAGTTTAGCGATGTAATCATTTATTCGTTTATAGAATTCCACTCCCGCATTTAGAGCGTTTTTGCCTTTTTCGGGGAAAGCTGCATGAGCGGCAACACCGGTAAAGCGAACATCAAATTCCTGAGGAATGGCAAAAAAGAGCCCCGCTTTAGCGGAAATTTCACCGACCGGTAAGCGTCCGCTGACATGTAAGGCAAAAACTGCTTTGATTTTATAAGCTTGCAGCAGACCTTCACGCAAAACTGCTTCCGCACCCCCCTTTCCTTCTTCCGCAGGCTGAAATAAAAACAGCAGATTCTTTTGCCAACGCTCAGTTACGACTGCCTGAATAAGTCCCAAAAGAATTGTCATGTGAACATCGTGTCCGCAGGCATGCATAAATCCTTCATGTTCGGAAGCAAAATCACATCCGGTTTCTTCCTTTAAGGGAAGAGCATCCATATCGGCTCTGAATAAAAGAAAAGAGCCTTTCCCGTGACGATATTCAATCAAAATACCCGTGCTCTGTTGCAATTCATAAATCACAATATCCGGCAGCATTTGCAAATAGGAAAGAAGCAGAGCTTTGGTCTTCACTTCCTGAAAAGCGGGTTCGGGAATGCGGTGCAGTTCTTTTCTGACAGCGATAAGGTCAAAGCTTTTCCCTTTCATCTCAAACCGCCTTAACTGTTTAATTCTTTATGTTTAAGCATAATGCGCACAGCATTGGCGGCAGCGCCTAAACGAATATTATGCCCCACATTCCAAAAAGCCAAAGACCTCTTATCGGTTCCGTATCTTAAGCGGCAGACATGACTGTCGTCGGATTTATTCAAGTCCAAAGGTGTCACATAAGTATTGGCGTAATATTTAACTGAGGGCGCATTTTGCAGAATATCCGCCGCTTCCGTTAGCTCAATTTCTTGAGCAAATTCCGCATAAACAGCTTCCGAATGACCATAATAAACAGGCACTCTGACAGTGGTGGCGCACAGCGGTAAGTTACGAATATTTAATATCCTTGCCGTTTCGTATTGCATTTTATCCTCTTCCTGGCAATAGCCGTTATCCTGAAAAGCGCCGATTTGAGGAATGACATTCAAATCTATTTTTTCCGGATAAACGCCAAGCTCATCAGAACCTTGTCTTTGCTTTTGCAAGGTCACAATTCCTTTGTATCCGCTGCCGGATACCGATTGGTAAGTGGCAACAACCACTTTGGTCAAATTATACCTTTTGTGCAAAGGGTGCAAAGCTAATACCAACTGAATTGTGGAGCAATTAGGATTGGCAATTATGCCTTTGTAGCCTTTTAATTCATCACAGTTAATTTCGGGAACAACCAAAGGAATATTTTCTTCCCTACGCCAAGCGGAAGAATTATCTATAACCACATTTCCTGAGGAAACTGCAAGCGGAGCGTAATATTTGGAAATTGCACCTCCTGCGGACATCAAAACATAATCGTAATGCTCTTTCAATGACGCTTCAGTGAGTTTTTTGACTTTAACCGCCTCATCATTAAAATACAGAACTTGACCTTCAGACCTTTCGGACGCAAATAAATCAAGTTCGGCATCACAACCTGCTTCTTCCAAACAAGTTATCATCATCCTTCCGACTTCACCCGTGGCACCTATAATGGCAATTTTCATTCTTCTTCCTTGAATTTTTTCTTTAACCGGTTATAATATTACTATTATTACTCTCTAAAGCCTTTTGTCAATGCAAAACTTGACAGGAATACCCCTTGTCTGTTTTTAGCCTTAAGAAGGCAGCCCCAGTAGCTCAGAGGATAGAGCAACGGTTTCCTAAACCGTGGGCCGGATGTTCAAGTCATCTCTGGGGCGCCATTATTTTTTATAAAGAAAAATTATGAAAAAAGAAGATAAAACTCTTGCCAGTTTGCAGCCCGGAATGATTTGCGCTTTTTTTGAGCAAAACAATTTGCAATTCGGTCTGATGCTTTCCGTTGAAGGAACCGCTTGTCGAATTTACTCTTTAACCGAAGCTGAACTGACACTGCCGACGGAGCGGATTGTCCTTTTTTCGCAGAAAATCTATCCGCTGAATGAACCGCAAAACCCTTTAACCGAATTCCAAAAGGAAGTTCAAAACTGCCTTAACGATTTGGATTTGTCCTCATTACGAAACCGTCTGCTGCAGGAGCAGCAAGATTTGACTTTGGAACAAATCATTGAAGTATGCGAATTGCCTTCAACCGATGCTTTCCGTTTTGCTCTTTATCAAGCGGTTAGAAATCGTCCCGATTACTTTAAGCGCAAGCATCCTTTTTATCATGTTCTCACGCCTGAAGAGGAGCAATTATGGCAAAAAGAAGCGGCAAAAAAGGAAAGACAGCGTCAGGATGCACTCATTTTTCCTCTTTTAGCCCGTAAAGGTCTGCCTGTCAGTTTCTCACCCGAAGAATTAGCTGCGGCGGACAAACTTTCACCAGTTGACCGGGATGTTTTTCGTTTAGAACTTATTGACGAGGAAATTTGGACTATTGATGCATCAGACAGCAGAGATTTGGATGATGCACTATCTTTAGAAGAAATGGATGAAGGCTGGCAATTGGGAATACATATCAGTGATGTCAGTTCTTTAATTTCCAAAGACGGCGTTTTGGATCTGGCGGCAAGGGAACGCGTCAGTTCCGTTTATTTGCCGAATGGCAATGTTTATTTGCTTCCCGAAAGCATTGTTTGCGAAAAAGCAAGTCTGCTGACTGGAGAATTGAGGCTCGCGCTTTCTCTTTTGCTCACAGTCAATTCCGATTGGCAAATAGTGTCTTTTTTGTTTTTTCCTTCTGTAATTTGCGTGAAAAGAAATTTCACTTACGAGGAATTTACTTCGTTCCTTGAACCGGATGTATTCACCGCTGCCAATAAAATGCGGGAAAAAGCTCTTATTTTGCAAAAAATTACTGAACGGCACAGACAATATCGTTTGGAGCAGGGTGCTTTGGGAACAGATGACAGCAACTTACCTCCCGTGCGCAGATTGGTGGCGGAATGTATGATTATTTACAACCGCTATCTGACCGATTTGATAAAAGATTTCGAAGTCCCATTATTTTATCGTTCGCTGCAAGAAAAAAATCCGGCAAAGATAAATTCACTGCCTCCTTCAATTTGGGGAACCGTTCCCAAGAAGCACATAGGTTTAGGGCTTCCGGCTTATGCGCAGTTTACTTCACCTTTGCGTCGCTACCCTGATTTAATCAATCAAAGACAATTTACCGCATTTAATACAGGAAAGGACTTGCCGCATTCGCAGGAGGAATTGACTGCTTGGGCAGAAAGTATGAACCGGAAACGAAATTTGCTGAAACAGCTGATGCAGCAAGCGGAAAATCAACAGTTCCAAACTGCGGAGAGGATACCTTCCGAATAAATTTTTACCGCAAATTATCTCTGCTTGCCCGTAAATTTTTCAGCAAAATCTCCAATTCTTCTTTCGGGCAGAATTGCTGCTTGCCGGTTTGTAAATCTTTAACTGTCACTTTTCCGCTTTTAACTTCATCGTCTCCGATAATCAAAGCAAATTTTGCCTGCTGATTAGCAGCTGCTTTTAATTGAGCGGAAAGAGTTTCCCTTTCAGGATCATAGATCACGAACAAGCCTGAACGCCTGAGTTTAGCCAACAAATATATCCCTTCCGCTTTTGCTTTTTCTCCGCTTAATATTAAAGCTGCAAAAGGCTTTTCGGGTTCGCTGATTTTTATCCCTTCCTTCTCCAAAGACAAAAGCAAACGTTCAAAACCGCCGGCAATTCCGACTGCCGGAGTAGGTTTGCCACCTATTTGTTCTACTAAACCGTCATATCTTCCGCCGCCGCTGACGGCATTTTGCGCACCCAATACGGGATTGAGAAATTCAAATGCGGTTTGGGTATAATAATCCAACCCCCTCACAATACGAGGATTAAGCGTAAAAGGAATTTCCATCTCAGTCAAATACTTCTGCACCTGTTCAAAATGTTCTCTGCACGATTGGTCCAAATAATCGGTCATCACGGGAGCGTTTTCTATCAACGCACGGCAGCTCGGAACCTTGCAATCAAGTATCCGGCGCGGCTTCATCTGCAAACGCACCTGACAATCGGGACAAAGTTCATCCTTATGCGGAGTAAAATATTCCACCAAAGCCGCATCATAATCCCTGCCGCAAACCGGACAACCCACGCTGTTCAACTCCAAACGAATTTGCTTTAATCCCAACTTCCGCAGAAAAGTATCTTCCAGCTCAATAATTTCCGCATCGTAATACGGATGATGACTGCCCAAACATTCGGCTCCGTATTGATAAAATTGACGGTATCGCCCCGCTTGAGGACGGTCGTAACGAAACATAGGTCCCAGATAATAAAGTTTCGTTAACCGCGAAGTTTTATCCCAATGTTTTTCCACGAAACTGCGCACCACGGGAGCTGTTCCTTCCGGTCGCAAAGCCAAATTACGACCTTTTCTGTCCTGAAAACGATACATCTCCTTTTGCACAATGTCGCTCCCTACACCGGAACTGCGTTCAAATAACTCAGCCTGCTCAAAAATCGGAGTTTCAATTTGCGCATACCCGAACGCTTGCGCAGTCTCGCAAAATAGCTGTTTCACCTTTTGCCAACGGTAACTTTCCTCAGGTAAGATGTCAAAAGTGCCACGCGGAATCTTATACTGCATTTTTCTTTCCTTTCACTTTGCGCTTTAATACTTTACGCAATATTTTTCCTTATAGATTAAATATGCCTTTTCGTCAAGACCTTTCCGCAAGCTTTATCTTCAGAAGTTCGCTTTTCCTGATAGTCTTATTCCAATTTATTGTCTGCGAAAGCTAAAAGAACACCGAGCCGTTATCCTTTAATCTTGCTCATATAGTTGCGGTGGAGTTGGAGGGAGTCTCCGCCTTAAAATCCCAGAGAGACCGCGGCATCACTACCATAACTATTAAAGGAAGAAATTAATGACAAGCGTGATATCATAATCTGAAAGCCATATAAAATTTATTTCTGTTTTGATAAAAAGGAATGTAAGGTTAAAAATAGCGCAGGTAAAGATAGACTGTGGAGAGGAGTAAAGATACGAAGGTAATAATGCCGCTATATTTCATGAATTGCCAAAAAGTTATGCGAAAACCGTTTTTCTTGGCGATGCCGACTGCAACGATATTGGCTGCCGCTCCAATCATAGTTCCGTTTCCGCCTAAACAACTGCCCAAAGATAGCGCCCACCACATCGGTTGAAAAGACGGTGTTGGAAAGGCGGAAGTTATATTTTTCAATAAAGGGATCAAAGTTGCCACCAAAGGAACGCTTCCCACAACCGATGATAAAATTCCCGCCAGCCAAACCATGCTTAAAGTCGCAAGTTTAAAATCTCCCTTCGTAAGTTTTACAAAAACAGGTGCAACTTTGCCGAGAATGCCCGCTTCATTCAATCCGCCCACCAACATAAACAATCCGACAAAAAACAGAATGGAAACCCAATCTATGGAATGAACGACAATCTGCTCCACTTCTTTGCGATCACTGATAATAAGTAAAATGAGAGCTGCTGTCATGGCAATGGTAGCTGAACTCAAATGCAGAGTTTCCTGAAAAACAAAACCGACCATTAACAAACTCATAACAATAATCGCTCTTATCAGCAAACGCTTATTTGTAATCAGATTTTTATCGCTGAATTCCATGATTTTAGCCCGTCTTTCATTACTTACCCGCAGCCTTTTCCTGAATAAAAAATAAAATAAAACTATGCCGACAAGAGTAATAAGCAGAATTATCGGAGCCAGATGTTTGATAAAATCCATAAAAGTAAGATGATTGGCACTTCCAATCATGATATTCGGAGGGTCTCCTATCAGAGTAGCGGTTCCTCCTATATTGGAGGCAATAACTTCAGTCACGATAAAAGGAACGGGTGAGATACCCAGCTCGGAAGCGATAAGTAAATTGACGGGAATAATGATAATAACTGTGGTTACATTATCCAAAATTGCTGAAATAGCGGCAGTTACGGCAAACATCAAAAGCAGAATTAAAACCGGATTGCCATGTGCCAGTTTGGCTGTTTTCACCGCTATGTATTGAAAAATGCCGGTTTCTTTAAATACACCCATGATAATCATCATCCCGATTAAAAGAAAAATCACATTCCAATCAATGTAGGAAAACGCTTTTTCCTGGGTCATAATCTGGCTGATGATGATTAGGAAACCGCCCAGAAGAACGGCAGTCATTTTATTTACCCATTCCGTTATAATCATCAGATAGGTAATCACAAAGATGGCAAGAACAAGAAACATGGCAAACATTATGAACGAACCACCTTTCGAAAGATATCCATAGCTGTAATTGTGCCTACAACTTTGCCTTCCTGAACAACGGTAAAGAAACGCCTGTTTGTCTGCAGCATTTTGAAAACTGCTTCAATTATGGAATTATCGGGATTGAGGACATGCTCCGGTTTGGTCATGATTGTCTTAACCAAAACCTTTTCCTCCTGTTCGTAGAGGGTTTCAAAGGGTTCGTAGGATTTGAGGAACAGCAGGTTATCCAACATCATTAAATAATCGGGAAGACCCACCTTCAAATATTGCAGGATATTGACTTCGCCGACAAAATAGCCTGCCTCGTTGATTACGGGCAAGTTTGTGATGTTGTGTCCGCTGAGCAGGTCTCCCATTTCCTTAAGAGTTGCCGTTTCCTTAATCACAATAGGCTCAACAGTCATGATGTCCTTAACGGTAAGATCTTCTTTGACCGCGAGATTGAGTTCTTTTAGGATATTGTAGACCTCGTTCCCGTCTTTTTGATTCAACAGCTTAGTGAAGAAATCCTCGCTTTTGGAAGCGCGCACAATGGCGGAAACTATATTCAGATAAAGTTTGGCTGAAGTCTTGTCCGTAAGAATCAGACAAATAAGACGAATGGTTTGACCGTTATCCGTAATGGGTCGACGCGGAATGCAAATACAGATGAGAGTATCGTTAAAATTATCCAAACGCACATGCGGAATAGCTAATCCGTTCGAATAAACGGTCGGCGCTTCAGCTTCTCGTTTCAGGATAAGCTCATACAGTTCTTTACCGCATTGAGGCAGTTTATAAAATTTACATATTTTATCAACCATATAACGGTAAATTTCGTGCTTCGGGAGATCGTCTTCCTCGAAATAGATGAGCTTGGGATCTAACAAACTGATTAGCTTCATGTTAACCTCATCATTGAGTTGTTTCTCATAACATTCTTTTCCCATCTAAAGCAAATAAGAAAAGCGTCAATGAAAATCTCTTAAGAATAAGCGTTTTTAAGGTTTTGCTTGACGCTGAGAGATTATTTTCAATTTAGGAAATAAAATGATTAAATATGTATAAAGGCGGAGGTTAATTGCTCAAACTTCAACTGGACAAAAATTTGGTGACAAGAGCACGCCAAGCAGCAAAAGATATTGCCGCTTCTTTTGACTGGCTGTTTAACGGTTACAGTTCAGTGACTATTGAAAGAACAGTGCTCAGGCTTATGGGAATCACCGGTGCGGTAAAAGACGGAACTCCTTTGCCCAATTTAGTTGTGGACGATTTGAAGAAAAAAGGAGTTTTGGGGAAAGGAGCTGCATGGTGGCTCGGCAATGCGTGCACGGCTTTGAAATTATCTCCTCAAGAGACTGCTGAAGCTGTGGCAAAAGGTGAATGCGACTTAACTAAAATACCCGTTCAACCGGTTAAAAAAGTTCTACGCTTCCTTGATCGTAATTGCGATCAAATGCTTGACCGTATCAAAAAACAAGCTGAATTTAGGAATAATCAGTTTGTCAAATTCGGTCCGCGTCGTCGTCCTGCCATTTATGTAATCGTCGCTACCGGCAATATTTACGAAGATGTCGTTCAAGCCAAAGCTGCCGCACGCGAAGGTGCTGATATAATTGCCGTGATTCGTTCCACTGCCCAATCCCTTTTGGATTATGTTCCCGAAGGAGCAACAACCGTCGGTTTTGGCGGAACTTTTGCCACTCAGGAAAATTTCAGGATTATGCGCAAGGCTTTGGATGAGGTCAGTAATGAGATTGGGCGCTATATCAGTTTGACCAATTACGCTTCCGGACTTTGCATGCCTGAAATTGCCGCTATGGGTGCAATGGAAAGACTTGATTTGATGCTCAATGATGCCATGTACGGAATTTTGTTCCGCGACATCAATCCCAAACGCACTTTGCTGGACCAATATTTTTCGCGCATGATTAACGCCTATGCGGAAATTGAAATTCAAACCGGAGAAGATAATTATCTGACCACATCTGACGCGGTGGAAAAAGCGTATACCGTTACTGCTTCTCAATTGATAAACGAGCAGTTTGCTCTTTTAAGCGGTGTGCAACCTGAAAAAATGGGTTTGGGACATGCTTTTGAAATTGATCCCGACTTGGAAAACGGCTTCTTATACGAATTGGCGCACGCCTTACTCACCAGAGAACTTTTCCCTCATTCACCGGTAAAATATATGCCCCCGACCAAATTCTCTTCCGGCAATATTTTCAAGACACATTTAATGGACGGAATGTTCAATTTCGCCGGTCAACTTACCGGTCAAGGAGTGCAACTCTTGGGAATGATGACTGAAGCTATTCACACTCCGCATTTGGCAGACAGGTCTCTGGCGATTGAGAATGCGCAATATATATTTAACAACATCAAAGACCTCGGTCAAGAGCTTTCTCTGTCTCCCGACGGTTTTATCAACCAAAGAGCCAATCAGGTGCTGAAAGAAGCGACTCTCTTTTTGGAAAGAGTGGCTCAGGAAGGTTTATTTTCCGCTTTGGCAAAAGGTGAATTTGCCGATATTAAACGTTCCGAAAACTCAGGCAAGGGTTTGGACGGCGTTTTCTCTCGAGAAGCTGATTACCTGAATCCTTTTTTGGATAAACTAAAAACGGCATTGGCGGTGAATTAAGATGCGTAAAGAAAAAGATAACATCGTTAAGCCTTACGGCGATACATGGAATGACGGAAAAATGCAGCTTTCTTTCACTTTGCCCGTCTCTCCGGACGAAAAAGGTAAAGAAGCAGCCAAATTATTGCTGAAGAAGATGGGCTTTGATGATATATACATTTGCGGCGTAAGAGATTTACAGGAAGGCTTCACTCATTTTATAGCCTATGCGGTTACAACGGCAAGCGTGGATTTGAGTAAAATTACCGTCAAAACTGTTGATACGGAAGTTATGAGTTTGGAAGAAACTGATGAATTTATCAAAGAAAACATCGGCAGAAAATTAACTGTAATCGGAGCTTGCATTGAAAGCGACGCGCATACCGTGGGCATAGATGCCATTATGAATATGAAAGGTTACAATCATCGTTACGGTTTGGAACGGTATAAATACTTTAATGCCATTAATCTGGGTGCTCAAGTCCCATGTGAAGAACTGCTGAAGCGCGCAAAAGAAGAAAATGCGGATGCCGTTCTTGTTTCCCAAGTCGTAACCCAAAAAAATATCCATATCAAAAACTTAACTAAACTGATAGAATTAGCCGAAGCCGAAGGGTTAAGAAATAAAATGCTGTTCATTTGCGGCGGACCGAGAATTACTCATGAACTGGCAATTGAATTAGGTTACGATGCAGGTTTCGGGAGCGGAACTTACGCTACTGATGTGGCAAGCTATATTGCAGTTACTCTTGCCCGTAAGAAGGAAAATCAATAGCAGACATGAACCTCAAAGATGCTCTTTGGCAAACGATTTCAGAAGCAAGAAAGGAATTTTCTCCCTATAACCTGCTTTCCGAACCGCTGAAGCATTTGCCGAAAGACAAACCCGTTTATATTTATGCACTCGGTAAAGCGGCTTTCAGAATGACTGAAGCGGTTCTGCTTCATAATCAAGAAAAACATCTTTTCACCGTTAAAGAAGGCTTGGTAATTACTCCTTACGGTTATGCCGAAGGACCTCTTTCCGGAATTACCGTTTTGGAAGCAGGTCATCCTGTTCCCGATGAAAACAGTTTGGCTGCCTGTGAAGCAACTTTGAATTTTATGAGAAAGCTTGAGGAAGATGACATTCTTTTGGTTCTGCTTTCCGGAGGAGGCTCGGCTTTGATGGAAAAACCTGCCCCGGGTATCAGCTTTGGCCAAATTGTCAATATCACCAAAGAGCTGCTGAAAAGCGGTGCCGATATAGAAACTCTGAATACGGAAAGGAAAAAACTCTCTGCCGTTAAAGGCGGAAAGCTGCTTGAGCAGATTCAAGCAAAATTGATTTTTATTATCGCTATGTCTGATGTGCCTGATAATAAGCCTCAAATCATAGCTTCCAATCCTTTCTTACCCGAAACGGAAAAAACTGAGTGCAATGCGTCCACACACATCTTCTACGATTTTAACCTTCAAACCGATATTCCATTCCCTTCTGTCGGGAAGAATATTGTCTATAAAATCATTGCCGACAATCGCTCTTTTTGCGAGGCTCTTAAAGCTGCAGCACTAAAAGCCTTTCCCGTTCTCCCAATTGACAATATCCACATCTTCTCCAATAAATTGGCAAGCGAAGCTAAGAAAACCGGAAAAGAAATTGCCGCTTTAACAAAACTGATTTTCCGGCAAAAAGGAAGAAAAGACGCCTGTTTTACCGCACCCTGTTTATTAATTTTCGGCGGTGAAACTTATGTCAAAGTAACAGGAAACGGAAAAGGCGGAAGATGCACGGAAATTGCTTTAGCCGCCACAGAAGGATTATCCGGTTTAACTAATTGCACTTTGTTAACTTATGCCACAGACGGTAAAGATGGATTTTGCGATGCTGCGGGCGCAGTCGTAGATTCATCTTCTTTTCAAGCTCTGCGGAAAAAAGGTATAGTTCCCGAAGCAGCTCTTGCGAATAATGACAGCTATAATGCACTAAAAGCCATAGATGCAATAATTCCCTCTGAAGCTACGGGAATAAATGTCAACGATGTCGTCCTGCTGTATGTCGGTTAAAAATCTTGCTTCCAAAAGCAAAAAATACTTATTGTATATCAAAAAATAACTGCAGTGAGGTGGATAAATGCAGAGTCCGAAAAATAAAAACATCTCTGAGCTTATTCGTCAATTTGCCGAATTAAAGCATAATCTATACGGACGAGATTTTCTTTTAACCTGGGATAAAAGTGAAGCAGACCTGAAAGCAGTGATGCTGACTGCGGAAATTTTGCAGGCTTTGCACTGGCAGGGTAAATCTATGCGCACTTTCAATCACGGTCTGGCAATATCCATTTTTCGCGATAACAGCACTCGCACCCGTTTCAGTTTCGCTTCCGCAGCTTCTGTTTTGGGGCTTTCTTTGGCGGAATTGGATGAGGTGAAAAGTCAAGTTGCCCACGGAGAAACTGTGCGCGAAACCGCTAACATGATTTCTTTTCTGACGGAAGTCATCGGCATCAGAGACGATATGTATCCCGGTGAAGGGCATACTTATATGCTGGAAGTGGCGCAAGCCGTAGATCAAGGTTTTAGGGAAGGTTTGTTGCCATCCAGACCTGCAATTGTAAATCTGCAATGCGATTTGGACCATCCCACGCAAACCTTGGCGGATTTACTTAAGCTAAAGGACTATTTTGGCGGTTTGGAACATCTTAAGGGTAAAAAAATTGCCATGAGTTGGGCATATTCTCCCAGTTACGGCAAACCCTTGTCAGTTCCGCAAGGAATCATCAATTTGATGACAAGGTTCGGAATGGATGTGGTTTTGGCTCATCCGGAAGGATATGACCTTCTGCCTGAAACTGTTGAAACCGCTAAAGCTTTTGCCGCTAAGGCAGGAGGAAGTTTCCGCTTAACGCATGACATGCGTGACGCTTTTATGAATGCGGATGTGGTTTATCCCAAAAGTTGGGCACCTATGGCAGTAATGCAACAACGCACAGAACTGCTCAAAGCAGGTGACAAACAGGGATTGGTTGAATTGGAAAAAACTTGCCTGGAAGAAAATGCCAAACATACCGATTGGGAATGCACGGAAGAAATGATGGGTTTGACCAAAAGCGGTAATGCTTTATACGAACATTGCCTGCCTGCGGACATTACCGATGTAAGCTGCCAACACGGTGAAGTTTCCAAAGCCGTTTTTGAAAAATATCGTTTCCACACTTATCAGGAAGCAGGCTTCAAACCTTTCGTCATAGCTGCCATGATCTTTCTTTCCAAAGTTGCCGATCCCGCAGCTAAATTAACTTCATTTAATAAATAAGGGAGAGATAAATGCCTGAAATAATAGGAAAAATAAATCAGGAAGTGAGAAAAAAGACGGCAAAACGCTGTCGGGAAAAAGGAATAATCCTGCCGACTTTTAAACAATTGCGTAACCCGGAGTCCATTCCCGCGGAAATAAAAGATAAGCTGAAGCCAATCGGACTGTGGGATATCAATCCTTTGAACCTGTTCCGCATAACTTGGAAAAATGATATTCAAAGCGGTTTGTTCGGTCCTGTGAATTATTTGGAAATCCCGAAGGAAATCACCGGTGTCAAAGCAAAAATTATCGGTTTAGTCGGAAAGTATTTTCCTACCGGAGCCCATAAAGTCGGTGCCGCTTACGGATGTTTAATTCCGCGTTTGGTAACCGGAGCTTTTGACCCCGAATATCATAAAGCGGTGTGGCCTTCTACGGGAAATTACTGCAGAGGCGGAGCTTTTGATTGTGCTTTGCTCGGTGTTTCAGCAATTGCCATTTTGCCCGAAGAAATGAGTAAAGAACGCTTTGATTGGCTGAAAAGCATCGGTGCGGAAGTTATTGCCACTCCCGGCTGCGAATCCAATGTGAAAGAAATTTACGATAAATGCGATGAACTCAGGCAAGACCCGCACAATCTTATTCTTAATCAGTTTGACGAATTCGGCAATCCGCTTTGGCATTACCAGATCACCGGTTCCGCTTTAGAGGAAGTTTTTGCGGCTCTTCCCGAAAAGAAAAAAAGTTTCTCCGCTTTTGTCTCCGCTACCGGTTCTGCGGGAACGATTGCTGCGGGAGATTATTTGCGCAAAATATACCCGCGAGTGAAAGTTGTCGCTTCCGAAGCGGCTGAATGCCCCACTCTTCTGAATAACGGCTTTGGCGGACATCGCATTGAAGGCATCGGAGACAAGCATGTGCCTTGGGTGCATAATGTTCGCAATACTGATGCAGTTGCCGCAATCAGAGACGAAGATTGCATGCGCCTGCTGCGTTTGTTCAATGAGCAAAGCGGTCAAGCTTTCCTGCAGACTATCGGCATCCAAAAAGAACTGGCGGAACAGCTTCCCCTTTTGGGCATTTCTTCTCTATGCAATCTGCTGGCTTCAATCAAAACAGCCAAGTATTTTGAGCTGGACGAAAACGATGTTATCTTCACCGTCTTTACTGATTCCGCAGAAATGTATGCTTCTCGTTTACAGGAATTGAACGAAGAACGCGGGACTTATTCTTCCCTGCAAGCTGCAATTGATTTTAATGCTGTGCTGCAGGCTCAAAGCTATGATAACTTTTTGGAGCTTTCCTATCAAGACAAGAAACGCATCCATAATCTGAAATATTATACTTGGGTGGAACAGCAAGGCAAGACTTATGAAGAAATCCTGCAGCAATGGAAACCGGAATACTGGACTGACCTTTTTGAAAATAGCGTGGAAAAACTGGATGCATTGATTGAAGAATTCAACTCTCTCGTCCAAAGTTCATAAAATGGAAATCTGTGCCCTCATTCCCGCAGCCGGAAAAGGAAGCCGTTTCGGTCAACCGAAAGTTGACGCTCTTTATAACGGTTTCACTTTTAGCGAAATGATCATTAAAACACTGAAGGAAGCAGGCATCAAAACATATTATATCATCAGAGATATAGAAACGCCCGATATGTCTGCTACCTTATATAACGGCTGGCAGCAAGTTTGTCGTGAAGGCA
The DNA here is from genome assembly GCA_035357855.1 of Candidatus Cloacimonadota bacterium. Taxonomy (GTDB): domain Bacteria; phylum Cloacimonadota; class Cloacimonadia; order Cloacimonadales; family Cloacimonadaceae; genus UBA5614. Next base: position 27,588 of record DAOPOH010000016.1, on the reverse strand, counting down.
GGCATCCTGACGGCTGGTTAATTTGGCCTGTAGACCATCCTTTGGTAAAAAAGGAAACAATTGTCCTGATGGTTGACGCTTTTGCCGATAATTCAAACAGTGTCATCATTCCTTGTTATAATAACCGCAACGGACATCCCGTTCTGCTTCCCGGCAGTTTCGTTTTTGCCAAAAAAGCTGATGCTGCCGGCTTGAAAGGAGCAATCTTGAAATCAGACTTCCCGCGGCTTTATATAGAAGTGGACGATGCCGGCATTTTAGCCAATTTGAATACTCCGGAGGAAGCATTGTATGCCTGAACCGGGAAACTATTACAAACTGTTAACTTCTGTTCTGGAAAAGGGCAAACCGCTTTGGCAAGCTTATGTGATAGAAACTGACGGTTCCACTCCCGCCCGCGTGGGAATGAAATTAGCAGTGCCTTTGGAGGGTGAAGTCTTCGGCAATTTAGGCGGCGGAGAAATGGAATATAAGGTGATCAATACGATCAGAGAAAAGCAACCTACCGCTGTGGAAAAATGGACTTTCAGCCTCAATGAAGAAGGCAAAACAATCCTTCTTGACGATATTCAAACCGGCATGCTTTGCGGAGGAAAAGCTGAAGTCCTGATTGAACCTTTGTTTTCACCCTATCCTCTTTACATCATCGGTGCCGGACATTGCGGCAGAGCCTTAGCCGAATTAGCAGTCAAAGCCGATTTTCAAGTAACGGTAATTGACAACAGACCGGAGCTTCTGCAGCCGGACGCTTTTCCCGCTTCCTGCAGACTTGTCGCAAACGACTATTCCGATTTGGCTGAAACAATAGAGTTTTCGCCTGCAATTTTTATCGTCATTATGACATACGGTCATGTGCACGATCGGCAAGTGCTGGAATATTGCCTCAATATGCCGTTCCGCTATTTGGGAATGATCGGCAGCAAAAATAAAGTGGAAGAAACCCTCAAGCGGATAAAAGAGGAAGGCTTTACCGATGAACAAATACGCCGTCTGCATGCACCGATAGGCTTGCCGATAAGAAGTCATACCCCGTTTGAGATTGCCGTCAGCATCATGGCGGAACTGATTTCAGTCCGCAATTCCTGATTTCCTTCAGTTTATCTTTTTATTTGTATAAAAAAGAAGTTAAAGCTTGACATAAGATTAGAAAATGCGAAGCTGCAATTGAGGATTGCGATGAGCGAAAATGACATCAACAAAGTAGCCGAACTGGCTATTGAAACCGGACAGCTGGTATTGGAAAGCGGCGGGGAAACTCATAAAGTGGAAGAGATGATGCACAATGTCTGCAGCGGTTTCGGTTACGAAGAAAATGAAAGTTATGTCACTTTGACGGGTATCTTCCTCTCTCTCAAATCCGAAAACGGCGAAATAGTTACTCTGATTAAACGAATCGGCAGCCGCACTGTTGACTTGGACAAAATCAGCGCTGCCGAGAAACTTTCCGATGATTTGCAAAAGCGTAACTGCAAAGGCAAAAGCAAAGTTTTTTGCCAACCTATGTCTTTTGACGAATACAGCCGGCGCTTGGAAAGCATCCGCACGAAAAAACAGTATCCGGATTGGGTAAAATTCATTTGCGGAGGCATAACTCCCGGATTTTTCAGTCTGCTGTTTGGCGGGGGATGGTTAGAATTCGGTGTTGCTTTTGTTATGGGCATAATAGTGACCATCATTCTACGCTTGTTGGATAAATTGCAACTCAATACTTTCCTGCTTAATGCCATAGCAGCGGGACTTATCGTTTGGTGCGCCAAAATGGCGGGATTGTATATCGGACCTATGAATACGGACAAAATAATCATCGGCGGAATTATGTTATTGGTTCCCGGCTTATCCATTACCAATGCCATTCGCGATACGATGGCGGGAGACTTAGTAGCCGGCACTGCCAGAACCGTGGAAGCTATTTTCATTGCTGCAGCAATTGCCACGGGTGCAGGAACGATGCTGAAACTATGGGCTTTGCTGGTATGAGCAAAAATTCGGTTGAGGAACGGCAATGTTAGAAGCAATCAATCGTCTGTGGTGGATGCAGGTCGGCTATGGCTTCATCGCTATTTTGGGTTTTTCCATCCGCAGCAACATCAAAGGCTGGAAATTGATTTTTACCGGTTTGGGCGGAGCCTTAAGTTGGGGACTTTACCTGCTGTTTTTAGCATGGTCAAAATCGCTGCTGCTGTCCATCTTTTTAGCTACTTCCGCCGTGTGTTTATATGCTGAATTTATGGGCAGAGCGTATAAAATGCCGGTCTCGGTATTCGTCATTTGTGCCATTATACCTTTGGTGCCGGGAAGCGGATTGTATTATTCCATGAAAGCATACATTGACGGCAAAATGCTCGAAGCCTTAAAACTTATGGGACAAACTCTGATGATTGCAGGCACGATTTCGGTCGCCATTGCCGTTATGTCTTCCATTACAAATCTTTTCCGACAGATGTTACGGAGGTTTTGATGCAGGCAGCGTATTACATTCTGAAAGTAGCAATTTCAGCCGGATTGATTGTGCTGATTTCCGAATTGGGAAAACGGAGCGGAATTTTGGCCGGTCTTTTTGCTTCCATTCCGCTTGTGTCTTTTTTAGGCATAATTTGGCTCTATTTGGAAACTAAAGATATCCAAAAAATCAGTTCCCTTTCACTTGATATTTTTTGGTTAGTCCTGCCCTCGCTTTCTTTCTTTTTAATTTTCCCCTACCTGCTTAAAAGGCATGTTCCTTTCGGGTGGGCAATGCTCTCGGCAACGGCAGTCATGGTAATTTTGTATCTTGTTTGTTTGGCTTTATTAAAGAAATACGGAGTAAAAAATGTATAAATCTGTAAAACAAATCCAATTGGAAGAACGCATTTTGAAGATTTTAAGCGGCAAACCTCGCAAGGCTGCAGAAATGCTCTTTGCCGATGATGAATTGCAAGCGATGCAGGAATACGCCAATATCGTTTCCATCAAGCGTCTGGGCTTCAATGATCACGGTCCCGTTCACATGCGTAAAGCCACTTATAATGCAATAAAAATGTTTAACCTTCTGCAGGAAGCCGGCATTCAAATGAATTTGGAAGCGGAAGGAGTAGGCACAGCGGAAGACAGTCTAATCGGCGTCCTATTTGCTTCTTTATTACACGATTTGGGAATGTCCATTGCCCGCGAGCAACATGAATACCTCAGCATAACATTAGCTCTTCCGTTTATAGACAGGATTTTGGAGCAGCTCTATTCTTCGGAAGAACCAATTCTTAAAATGGCAGTTCGCTCCATTGCCATAGAAGGTATCTTCGGACACATGGCAACGAGAAAGATTCATTCTTTGGAGGCTGGTTTGGTGCTTATTGCAGACGGCAGCGACATGGAAAAAGGCCGTGCCAGAATTCCGACTATGCTGTCGCAAACACCTCGCGTCGGTGATATTCATCGCACTTCCTCCGGTGCAATCCAAAAAGTAAGGATAAGCAAAGGAAAAGAAAAACCGATTAACATCACAGTGGAAATGAGCGCTTCTGTAGGTTTTTTCCAAATTGAAGAAGTCTTCTTTCCCAAAATCAATATCAGCCCCGTCAAACCTTACATCGAACTTTATGCGGGTGTGACCGACCGCGAAATGTTACGCTATTTATAATCTATAATCCCGAAACTTATTCTTTGACAACTGCTTTTATTGCCAAATAGGAATACTTGTCGCCGAAGACTCTGCAGAAACCGTCTGCCCCTTTCCAAACCCCGTAAGGGAACCGCTTCAGCAATTCAGTTATTCTGAACTGTGCCATCACCTTATGTCCGAATTTCCTTTGTTCTTTTACCCAAAAGCCGTTATGATTGAGCAGTTTGACGATTTTATCCTGATTGAAGCTATGCAAATGTGCATTTATCGGAGTTTTTTGATTACAATGAATGCAAAGCGTATAGCGGATTTCTTCTTTGTAAGGAACTGTCAATAATAATTTTCCCGTCGGAGCCAGCATCCTGCTCCAGTTTTTTAATGCCAAAGCAGGTTCCACTATGTGTTCCAACACTTCCAAAGCCACAATCCAATCAAATTTATCTTCCGTTTCCAAAGGGGCGCAGGCATCGCCATAAACGGTTTTGATTGCAGGATTGAGAGTTTTGATTTTCGCCAAATTCGCTTCGCTCAAGTCCATTGCCGTAACTTCAGCTCCCTTTTCAATTGCCCAAAGACTGAACCATCCTCTTCCGGAACCGACATCCAGAACTTTTTCCCCTTCCTGCAATTCGCACAGTTCATATACAGTCTGATTTCTTCGCTTCTCAAAAGCGCTAAATTGATTTTCGCCCCAATAATCAAACTGCAAAGCATCTTGCTTATAATGTTCGATGTAATCCATATTTTTATCCTGCCGCCACCATATCTTAATTTTGTTTCTCATTATCATAGAGCCCGTAAACTGGCAAGCAGAAAAAGAATACAACCTCAAGAACAATATTCTCCTTGCCAGTTTTTCCCGCTTCCAAAATTGTTTATTCAGAAAGTAACCTCGGAGAGAAAACATGCGTAAAAAGTTTTTCCTGTGCCTTGTTCTGATACTGAGTTTGGGATTGGTTTCTGCTTCCCAATTGACTGGAACGATAGAAAAAACCCTGCAAGAAGCTCAGGATGCGGAAAGTGCCTTAAATCTGATTCACCAATATGCTGCTCAGACTTCGGATTTGGAAGATTTGCGTCTGTTGCAAAATTATTGGTTGCAGCTTGCTCCCGATGATTGCCAAGCCTATTTCCTAAAGCTGAAAAACGATAATCCCAACGATAAAAATTATCTTTACCTCTGGGCTCGTTCAGTAAACGACAATCAAATTATGCTCAAAACGGGACGCTATCTGATTAAAAAATACCCCGATTACGAATACGGCTACCGACTGCTGCTCTCAGTCTACCAAAATAATCTTTTCACCACTCCCGACCAAGACCATCCCACAGCCCAACCTCTGCTGCAGGACTATAAGAAAGACAGAAAATATTTCCAGCAATACCTGAAGAAATTCCCCAACAATGAAAATGCCCTCTATTTAAATATATCAATGTTAGTTTGGGAAAAGCAGGTTGCAGCCGCAAACAAGATGTTGGCTAAAGCCGTAGAAAGTAAAGCACCATGGCTTACCTGGCAATTTTATACCGATTATTACTTACGCACCAATCAGCTGCTGATGCTGCAAACATATATTCGGCGCATGGTTGATACTTCCGCTGTGACTAAATTTCTGTCTCCGGACGAAAAAGAGGACAGAGTGGAGCAGATTTATCTCAGCACTTTGTTTGCCGGCGAAAATTACAAGGAGTTTTTATCGTTTGTGAAAACTCATCCCAACAACTTGCAAAACAGAGAAATTCAAAAAATGTATCTGGTATCGTGCCTGCATCAGGGCAATTTGGACCAGGCTTTTGCCTTTTTGGACGAAGTGCTGACCCGTCCCAACGATATGTATCAATGGATATTAACCGATGATGAATTTACCGCTTTGCGTTCCGACCCCCGTTGGGAAGCCAAAAATCCGATCTATAAACAAACTTGGGATGCGGGAACGGAACAGCGCAGAGCAAATGTCTTAGCCGCCAAAATCAGCAAACCCGCTCCGCTTTGGGAACTTAAAGACAAAGACGGCAACCTTGTCAAACTGGCAGACTTGAAAGGAAATATCGTAATTCTTGACTTTTGGGCTACTTGGTGTGACCCTTGTAAATTGGCAATGCCGGTTTTGGACAGATGGATGAAGACCAAAATGCCTGCAGGCGTGAAAGTCTACAGCATCAATATCTGGGAACGAAATCCTGCAGCAGCAGCTCCTTTTATGGAACAAAACGGTTATGCGATGACTTTGCTTTACGGGCAGGACAAGCTGTCTACAGACTATGATTTTGACGCCATTCCCTATATCTGCGTAATTGACCAACTCGGAAATATCCGCTATGAAGAAAAAGGGTATTCTCCCGAATTGGAAGAAAACCTCACCTTCTGGGTAGAAGACCTCCTGAAATAAAGGAGAAATCCACAACTATTTACTCTGTTCCTGCAAAAGGAGAGAGGAAAAGTCACCTTATTTCCGCAATAATGCCTGCACGGTTTTCATAGCATAAGGACTGCCTTGCTCAATAGCGTCCAAGATAGCGCCGCCACCCGTAAAGAAATAATAGGATGGATCATTTGCCGCTTTCAACCACACTTGCGGAAGCAAATTCTTAAATTCGTCAATTGTATCTCCGCCACCGAATAATTTTCCGGCTGTAGCATTAGAATTAACAAGACTGTATAGAGCTTGGGAACCGTCTTTGAATAAGGTGGTATAACCCATCACCGCATTGACAAAAATCGTTCCCGCTTCTGATATAACTTGTCTGACAGCATGCTCTTGAAACGATTCCGCTCCTATATCCAGCACATAATTCAGTTTGGTTCCCGGGGTTAGCTCACTGATTTTACGAGTTCTGAAACTGCCTTCGGAAATGCTGTCCATGGAATCGGATTCTACAATATACGGAAGTTCTACTAATTTATTCAAATTCGGTCCGGCTTCCTCCAAAAATTTTCGGGCTAAGGCAATGTCGTCATCGCTCAGACCGTTGATACTGATGTCATATTTAGCGGCTAAATAAGCGTTGTAAAGGACTCCGCCCAAAATCAGTTTATCGCTCATTTTCAGCAGAGAAGTCAGAGGTCCGATTTTGGTATCAAATTTCGCACCTGCGACGACAGCCACGAAAGGTCTTTGCGGTGAAAATATCTCTTCCAAATGCGCCACTTCTTTTTCCATCAGCAAACCGGCATAAGAAGGCAGGTATTGAGTTACGCCGTAAGTGGAGACATGAGGCTGCCAGGAACCGAAAGCGTCATTGATAAAGACATCAGCCAGCCTTGATAATTCCATAGCCAAAGTCTCGGCAGCTTCATCTTTCGTTTCCTCTCCTTTAAACCAGCGCGTATTCGGCAAATAAAGCAGTTGCATTTCACCTTTTTTCAATTTTGCCACATAAGCTGTCAGCTCACTCAAATCAGTTATTCCGTCCGCATCAGTTACGCGAAGCTTCGGAACTTCTATTTGCAAAGAAAGTTTATGCTTCAAGTAATCAACTATCGGCTGCACTGAATCGTCTTCGGAAACGGTAATGGTGCCGCTTTTTTTATCGTAGGGACGACCCACATGGGTCATAAAAATAGGTTTCCCTCCTTTGCGATAGATATGCAAAAGCGTGGGGAAAGTGGCATCAATACGCATTGTGTCTTTAACTTTACCTTTTTTTACCACATTATGGTCAACACGAACAAGCACGACTTTATCGCGCAAATCCACATTCATAAAGGATAATAACTGCTTTTTCTCCATCGTATTTTCCCCTTTGATTTTATTCTTTTGTTAGCTTTTATATCGCTGTGATAACAGTCAAGAAAATTGTCGCTGCTATAAGTTCTCACCCAAACCTACAAATCCATATCACCTGTCGCAGATTCAACTATCCAGAACAAAATAGGTATATAATCTAAAAGGGCGAACACACAGGTTCGCCCCTACGATAAACCCATTTTCTCATTTACAACAATCTTAAACGGCATTTTCCCTTAATCTTGCTCAGATAGTTGTGGCGGAACAACAAGGAGTCTCTGGGAAAAAATCCCAGAGACACCGCGGCATCACTACCGTAACTAATAAAGCAAGATATAAGAGAACTTCGGACAAGTATCATCCTCCGCAAACTGATTGACAAGATTGGGCAGACTATATATTGTATTTCTCGGAAAATTATTATACATTAAGTGTAAAAAACGGCTAAATAAACAAGAGTCCTCTAAGAGCATGATTTTTACGAAAAGTTGGTATTTATCTATCCTTGGATTGATAATAAAGCATAGAAATCGTATAGAGTGGAGAGCCGAGAAGGAGCTAATATAACGAAACTGATGCTGATTTCATTATTTCGAATATAATTCCAGCTGAGCCCAACGATGCCATGCAGGGAGGTGTATGTTCAACAGGCGCAGATCTTATCTTTGTTAATATCGTTGGAAATTTTTATCCATGTTTCCGATATCCATTTTCAGTTGGGAATCTTCATCAGAGAAATCTGTCCGATATCTGGCTTTGCAATAATGAGTTAGACGCCATCATGGAAATCAATAAAAAATAACATTTACAGAAGGGAGAGATTGTGAAGCCAATAAACACTGAATGCGTTGTAGTGCAAATAATTCGGTTCCTTCAGGCTCATTTAACAAATTAAACGAATTTACCTGCAATATGGGACATAATCTATATCAAGTATATATGCAAACCCCAAACAGGGGAAAAGTGATGTCAGATGCCGGCAAACAACAGGAAAAACGATGAGTTGGAATTTACACCAATAATAGAGACTGAGTAGAAAAATGAAAGAAGACCTAAGGCTTATCAAAGTAATCTTAGTTAAGTATTTCTCTCAATATAGAAAGCAGCTGGTGTTTACCTTGTTGTTGCTGCTACTGTCTTCCATCATTAGTCTTATAATACCTTACGTCAGCAAATACTACATTGATACTGCAATTCCCTCCGATACGATATCTATATTAGCAGGTGTTTTGATTGCTTATCTTATACTATCCGGTGTGAATAGTGTGATGAATTTATATCAAGAGTTTATCCTTGCACGATTGAATATGATTGTGCTGATGAAGATGCGAAAAGACATTGTTACTCGAATACATAGATTGCCGATGCTTATGTTCCAAGAATTCTCTGAGGAGTATCTGTTTAACAGGACAATGAATGACACAGTATACATCATGGAGTCCTTCATTACAAGCGCTATAAGGATTGTTCAAAATATCACAATCATCATTATAGGTATTATATGTATCTTGATGCTGAATGTATATTTGTCGCTAGTTGTGATATCGATTCTAGCTTTAAATGTGTTTATCTCTCAATATTGGGGAAAGATATTGGCAAGGCTGCAAAAGCAGTTGATTGAAAATTACACTATTCATAGCAGTGCAATTCAATCCACAATTAAGCATACACTTACGGTCAAATTATTTAATCTCTATTACTCGATAAATAAATCTATATTAGATAGTTTCAGAAAATATTACCGTGTGTATTGTAAATATCTGAAACGAAGTTACGCCAGCGGATTCATCGGTTCCGGATTGCAGACTTTTTGCCGTATATTAATAATGTTTATCGGGGGGATACTGATTATTAAGGGACGGTTTACTATAGGGTCGCTCTTTGCTTTTCTGGCATACTTTGAAATTCTTAATTCTCCGGCTTTGGAATTGACTCAGAATATCATGAATTTCAAGAAGAATTTCCCTGTTTATGGAAGAGTTTACGAAATGTTGAATTTTCCGACTGAGTATCCGCTTGAGCATAAAAAGACAATATACTTTGACAGAAGCGTCTCGCTTTGTAACGTAAGCTTCTCTTATCAAAACAATTGCATGATACTTAATAATGTTTCTGTAACCTTTAACATAGGACGTATTTATTTGATTACAGGTGCTTCAGGTTCCGGGAAAACAACTATCGCATCGATTTTATTAGGAATTAATCGAGTTCAAAGCGGAACAGTGAAATTTGATGGAATTGAAATGGATGATGGCAATATCGAATCCATTAGAGATAATTCTGCCTATGTGGAACAAGAACCTTCAATGATGCATGATACAATATATAATAATATTCTAATAGGCAATATGAGAGCAAAGGAAAGTGATGTAATCAATGCAGCCCGAAATGCATATGTTGATGAATTCGCAGAAAAATTGCCATTAGGGTATCAGACAAAGTTGGGTAGCGATGGGATAACGCTATCGATAGGTCAAAAACAACGAATTGCAATCGCGCGGTGCATTCTCAGAAATCCAAAATTATTAATCCTTGATGAACCTGTATCCAGTGTCGATCCTCTCAGCGAAAATATGATCTACCAAACGGTTAAAATGCTTTCTCCTTCCCGTATAGTTATCATTATATCACATAAAAAAGAAACTTCGGCGATAGCTGATGTTGTCTTGGAAATCAAAGACTCAAAACTTATGTTGCTCTCAGACAGATAACTGTTTATTTGGGTGCTAATTAAAGGAGTGGATAACTTATGAATCAATTAAGAACTTGGATAGTTTTAGTAATCTTTCTGCAGTGGTTTTTCTTGCTGGGAGCGATAATTCTACCTCTATCGGAAGAGCCGGTGCTGCAGGAAGAAAATATGCTGAGTGGTTTCAAACGCTTATATCCGGATGATAAGCTGCCTGAATCACAACAAAGTAGGATATGGCTTTGGCAGAAAGACAACAACCTTATGGTTCGTTGTGTAATCCCTATAGATTCATTGTTTACTGTGGGATCGCCTGCATTTCGCGATTGTGCAACTAATGCCGATTACATAAGGGTTCAGCTAATTACTCTGCCGCAGGCATATTTTTCTTATAACTACCAAGCCTTCCCTTCGGGAAATTTATCTGACTTTGTGCGAAACGAGGACATGAGCACAGATTATAACTGGAATAGTAGTTATAGTTACGAATCTACTCAGGATGCGAATTTCTGGCAAGTTACCATGAAAATACCTTTGAGTGAATTGCGCTTTAAGCAGGAACTGCCGTATAATTGGAAGATTATTCTAACCAGATACATACACAAGACGGGAGAGTTTTACAGCCTTCCCTATGCCAATATCAGTGAGAAGAGAAACTACTTTGCTAATGGGCAGGATATTGTATTAACGCACTATGTAGAGCGTAATCTGGATTTATCGGTAAAACCATACTTTGTTAAAAGCTACGATCTGATTAGTAAGCAAACAAGTTTTGACCCGGATTGCATAGGGTTGGACCTATCTTATAGTCCGGGTCACCGCACTCGCATCAAAGTTGCGCTAAACCCTGATTTTTCAGATATTCCACTTGATAATGCTCAGGATATCTACAATAGTAAATACCCTCCCTATTATGAAGAGAATAGGTTCTTCTTTATCGAAGATATAAATGCATTGGGAGTCGACAGCTCTGTGTTTTACTCGCGTAATATAGTGCAGCCAAAAATCGCTTTCAAGATGAATGGCGTTGCAGGAGCATCAAATTGGGGCATATTAGGTGCCCTTGATAAGAAAATTACTGATGACGGGACTCTTATCAACCCGGATGACTATTTCCAGATTCTATCGTTCATCCCCACGATTAATAAGCTGACTCTGGCAAATGCTATTGTAAGCAGGCTCAACAGCGGCTATTACAACCATGCGTATAGTGGAAGATATTATTGGAACATGTATAAGAATCTAGATTTGCTGACTACCGTTGTCTTTGGTATCAGAAATAGGAAAGCAGAAGATGTTAATATGCAAAAGGGTGTTCGTAGCTATGTTCAGCTGAATTACTATCCAAACAACTGGGATCTTTATCTCTATGGTGAACAGGTCAGCAAAGACCTATACTTAGACGCAGGCTATCCTTATGACAAGGATTTTCATAGGTATGGAATGATGGCTAAATGGAATTCTGCGCCTTATACAGGATATGTTAAGGACTTCAATTTATTACTGAACGGCTCCTGGACAGAGTTTCATCCGGAGCGTGATTCGGTTTATGTATACAATATCAATTCTGCGCTAACTGTGAACTTAAAATCCAAATTTAGTCTGTTACTGGGTTCTGAGTATGCTACGCCCTTGGATTTGTATGATAATAATCACAAAACTTATAATGTCAATTTATCCCTTACTTCGCAGAATAGAGAGACTTTGTCTTATAGACTTTTTGCAAGTCATTCCAACTCATTGGTTTATAGTTTGAGCGAAACCCACACTCTAAATCAGGCTGCAGTATTCATTTGGGGTACTTTGAACAAAGTTTTTGATTATCAGGCAAATATAAGTATGATCAATTACAATTATCCCAAGGTTAATAATATAGTCTATAATGGGATTGTCTATCCTCTGGTCTTGGATAATCGTTACGAGATCATTAATTGCAAGTTGCAATACACACCGAATAGAAAAGTGAGTTTCTCAACCGGTATCGGTATCACTACTTATGAATCAAATGATGTATATGCTAATGTGAGCTGTTACGGAAATTTGCGTTATGAGTTTAAACCGGATTACTTTTTTTTCCTGGGCTTTAAAAGTAACCAAGATCAGAATGATAGACCCACCTCCGATAATCCCATTGGAGGGTTCGTAAAGAAAAGTGCAAGCGCGTATTTAAAACTCTCATTTACAATTTGATGTTTCACTTATATGCAAGAAATAGAAATAGATCAGCTAAGATAATCATAAATATTGAATAATCCAAACTCATCCCGAAACCTCCTTATGACCGAAAATCACTAATCTCCAGATAAACTGATTCATCATTTTAGTGTTGACCCGGGTTAGAAACAGGGAAAAGTTCTCACCGGTTTTTGGCTCTAACAAGCCATAGACATAGAAGTCCTCGTAGTCTTGTTTGACTTTTACCTGAAGCAACTTTCCTGACATTGCCCGGACTTTGGTCAGACTGGTTTGGAAGCCAAAGTATTTAACATCTTCAATATATTAATATGTTGCATAAGTATAAATAAATAAAGGATAAAATGGTAGGAAAATTGAGAGCTAACCGAATTTGCGGATTGATAAAAATAAATTATTAAAATCGGGAATTATTTTCTATAATATAAAAATATTGAGGAGGAATATTATGCTACCATTTATTAATCAAATTCAAATCCTGAATATTGAAGAAAACAATTCCCTTTCTACAATTCAGTTTCTTTATCAAACCCGAGTCTATGAATTCACCCTCAATACTCTAATTAGTTCTGATTCGGACAAGATCAAACTTCTTAACACCTTTATGGAGATAAACAACGGGATGATACTTAATCCTCTTAATGTTAAGTCCAATTCCAATTACTTGATCTTCAAAGTAAGATATAAGCTAAATAATATCTATGAAAATTTCTTTTTCAGCTGTTGCCGGAAGCGTCAGTAAGATGTCATGAGCTTACAAATTTTTCAACCAATTCTAAAATCGATTCTATGCTCTTGACCGTTTTCAAATAACATTTATATAATGGTTTATGATCTTTTTACTAAATTCGCTATTTAACAAAGAATAAAGTCCAATCCATGGTCAAGGTGCCGGAATTCTCTCCGCTATGTAGAGTTACCTATCAAGATTAATTACAGATTACTTACCGGGAAAATCATTTTTAGAGGAATAAAGTCTTCAAATCACCAAACAACTGCCATAGTATCCAAGACTGCTCTCCTGTGGCTGCTGCATTTGATAAAAGATCCGGTGCACTCCTGCAAAGTTATTCAGAAGAACGGATATGCACAAAACTGTATCTATCAGAATCTATGGAGAAAATCAGAGAAAACCTGAAAAGGGCTACACAATTTGAGGCAACGCGCTACGGTCTGGAGCCCGTCGCAGCAAGGTAGCTGATTGATGAAAAAGGACTTGCCTAAAATTGAGAGTATGAAAAGAAAGCAATTAGTCGCTTGTCCTTATATAGATTATGAGTAACGAGGGAAATCAGATGCCCTCAAACCAGCCGAGAAATAACGAGTTGGAATTAATGCCAATATTCAGGGCTCAACTTTTTTGTTAATAATTTGCCATATTTTAATTCCTTACTTCAATAAGTAAATATTTAAAACCATACTTTATTTCATCACTCCAAATTACATCATATTCATTAATTAATTTTATATCCCACTCAAACCTTGATTTTCCCACACTTTTTATTTTGGCGAAATCAGTTGAATAAGCACTATAATCGAACCTAGGTTGTTTCTTTGTTTTTATCCCATCGTTAAGTGTGAAATCATTGGACATATTATTCCCTTTGTTACTCCATAAATTTGGATGATTACTATAAAGTAAAACAAAAGCTCGCTTCGTTGAAAATGAGTTATAATTTGATGGTGGAGAATTCAGAGCTTTCTCACACCTCTCCAAATCATAATAAACATCATATCTATTAATATTTATTCTTACTTGATTTTTAAAGTGATAAACAAAATTTAAGTTAGATTCAACAATAGATACATCTCCTTTTTGGGTTTTATATTTAAATTCAAAAAAATAAGCTACATTATCATATGTAAATACCATATCGTAACTAATAGATCTTCTAATATAATTATTTCCCAAATCATTAACAATAGTATTTGCCACTTCCATGCGTAGATCGATTTCATATTTCCTTGATATGAAATGACCGAAACAGCAAATCATATCTGTTTCATTGAAAAAAACAGGGTTACTATTAAAGAACTCTTTACATAATTCATGAATATCAAGCATAAACTCTTCTATCTAACACTATTTAGAAAAGTGTTTTTATTAGTTTTTAATACTCTCAATCAACTCGTTGACCTCATCTTCTGTTTGTACTTTGTTTGCATCATGATCACATTTGTTCCGTTGACCCTATTCCATTTTTTACATCATGTGTAAGGTGATACGTTTACTATCGACATTATTTTCATAGTGTTCTCGGAATTTTGCCGGAGACATTTAGTTTAGGGCACTGAGAGGCTGATTTAGGTTGTAACCTAACCGCCAATTCAAAATCACATCTCTTATTTCAATTAAATCTCCGAAACAATTTAAGTCAAGACATTCTTTTCTGAACTTGCCATTGAAGTTTTCTCAAAGGCGTTTTGTTGAGACTTTCCGGAAGCTGTGAAGCTGTATTCGACATTGTTGTCCTGTGGCCACTTGAACATCACAATAATGCGGAATTCAGTACCGTTGTCACAAACAATAAATTCCAACAAGCTCCTGCTGTAAAATGGGAAATTTGTGCTCGGTAAAAAAACTACACTCGCTTCCCAATGTTTCACTCTTCCGTTGGTGTAAATTTCGGGGATAAGGTCAGAAGGTGAGCCTACAATAATCCCAAGTCATACAATGCTATGCGAAATCCAAATGAAAAATCATGATAGCGCAGGTTAGCAAAAACGCTGATTTGAAAAAATTGGTGATACAATTTGAAAAAATTGGAGATACAATTTAAAAAAATAGTGAGACCGCATAGCTGTGAAAGAAATAGAGGGAAGCGGACAAAACACTTGACTAAAAATAGAGGTTAAAAATTATTGCAACTCGTAGTTTAGCTGACAGAAATGTCAGCATTTTTGTTATGTAACTGAGAGGTTATCAAAGCCTTAGGAATTATTAGGGAAGAAAGGAGATGGAAAAATACCGTTCCAAAGTAGAAGATTTGAGCCGCAAGATTGCATCTGAAATGCGCTTAGCCGTATATGACATTGAAGAAAAAACGACGGCAAAAGGGAAAGTGATTGCCGTTTATTTAACTAAAATCGGCGGTGTCAGTTTGGATGAGTGCGCGCAATTCAGTCGTGCATTAAGTGCGGAACTGGATGACTTAGATTTCATTCCCGAACGCTATTTTTTGGAAGTCTCTTCTCCCGGTTTGGAACGAGCTCTAAAGCTAAAGTCTCATTACGCAAGCGCTATTAATGAATTGGTGGAAATTATCTGGGAACAGGACCACACGCTTAAAACGACCAAGGGTTGGCTGCGGGAGGTAAATCCGGACAATATCGTTCTGAAAGACAGAGAAGAGCC
Source organism: Candidatus Cloacimonadota bacterium (assembly GCA_035357855.1). Taxonomy (GTDB): domain Bacteria; phylum Cloacimonadota; class Cloacimonadia; order Cloacimonadales; family Cloacimonadaceae; genus UBA5614. Next base: position 12,025 of record DAOPOH010000016.1, on the reverse strand, counting down.
GGTAACCATTCCCTTTTCTTCCATTCATAAAGCCAGAACTTGTTTTTCCAACAACCGGACAAGGGAGTAAAAATGAGCGCCAACATAATGGATGCGGTTATCAAGCTTGCCGCCATCAAGCAATTGGACAAAGACGAAATTCAAAGCATCATTTTGGATGCGATTACTTCTACTTTGAGTAAACGCATGCAATCGGGAGACAAGCTCAATGTGATAATTGACGAAAATACGGGAGCTATACGAGTGGGCTTTTTCTGCACCGTAGTGGAAGTGGAAAAGAACTTTGACGAAATTTCGCTCCAAGACGCCAGACAACTTTTCGGCAAATATGCTGCTTTGGGCGAACAATATTACCGCGAGATGGCTTTGAACGAATTTGAACCGAAAATCATCAATACCGTGCAAAAAATTATTTTGGATAAAATCCGCTTTCTGGAGCAGGAGCGAATTAAAACCGATTTTGATAAGCAGAAGCATACTATAGTTACCGGTCGCATTAAAAGCATAGATGACATTGCCGGCTACAAAGTTGATATCGGTTATACGGAAGCGCTGTTGCCTCCGGAAGAACAAGTGGAAAATGAATTTTACAAAGTCAATGACCTGATCAAAGCTTATGTAGTAAACATTCGTCCTAAGGATAATGCCGTTGTAGTAATTCTTTCGCGCACAAATCCCGAATTTGTGAAGAAATTATTTGAAGCGGAAATTCCTGAGATTTATCACGGCATTGTCAAAATCCGCAAAATCGTGCGCGAGCCCGGTATCAGGACCAAAGTTGAGCTGGAAAGTACCGAGCCCAAAGTGGATCCCATCTCTTCTTGCGTCGGCACAAAAGGCTCACGCATTGACGCTATTCGTAAAGAGTTACACGGAGAGCAAATTGATCTCGTTGTGCACAGTGACGATCCGGAAACGGAGATTGCACACGCTTTGGGTTTGGACAGCATCAAACGGGTTGTCATTGAGCGCGGGAAAACCGCATCAGTCATTGTTTCCGAAGAAGATAAACTTACCGCCATCGGCAAGCAGGGTAAAAATGTGAAGCTTGCCGCCAAGCTTTGCGGTTTCAAACTTGACATTTATACTCAGGAAGAATATGAGGAAAAAATGGCTAAAGAACGCCGCACAATCAGTCACATTAAAGAGCTGGACGGCGTTAACGCCAAAATAGAAGAGATTTTGCGGAAGCATGGCTACACTTCCGTGGAAGACATATATTCCGCTTCCGTGGAAGAACTGTGCAATCTGGAAGGTATTGGTCAAAAAACCGCGGAAAAGCTGAAAGAGGCAGCTCGTTATTTCTGATGCCGAACAAAAGCAGTAAAGCAGGACACAAACCGGAACGCACATGCATCATCTGCCGCACAAAAAGAGAGAAAAGCGAATTGCTGAGCTTTTATCTTTTAGACGGAGAGCCGATTTTTGACCTTAAGAATAAGGTGCCGAAACGCAAAAACTATATTTGTTTTGACGAAGAATGTCTCGGCAAACTGGATAAATGGCTGCATGCCAAACGCAAAAAAGAAAGAGGATTAAACAGTGAGCGGAAAGAAACGAGAACAATTTCAAATACCGCAAATGCCGATTGATCCTGCGCAAAAGATTATGACTTTGCTGCAATTTGCACGCAAAGCCGGTAAATTGGCACACGGTTACGAAGCTTGCAGTCGCCAGATACGCAACGACAGCATCCGCCTATTGATTTTAGCGACTGATTGTTCCGCTAATACGAAGGATAAAATGAAAAATCTAATAAAAAGAACCGGAGACCGTATCCCGGTTAAAGAATTTAAGACGCAACAGGAGTTGAGTGCGGCATTAGGATTGCCTTTAATTGCTGTCCTCGGTGTCCTTGACTCTAACTTTGCCGGGAAAATTTTAAGTTACTTTACTCAGTAACCTAAGCTGGAGGAACTTTGATTCGCGTTCACGAACTGGCGAAAGAACTGAAAATCAGCACAATGGCTTTGAAGACTCATCTCACTGCTCTGGGAGTTGTTATAAAAAGCCACATGAGCTTTATTGACGATGAGATTGCAGATAAGATCCGTCAGAAATACACAGAACAGATAAATGCGGAAAAGAAAGCGGAAAAAGAACGAAAGCTCTTCAAGGAAATGAGGCATCAAGCCGATCTTAAAGCAAAACAGGAAGCTGACGCCGCAGCACAAGCACAAATGCAGCCTCCAAAAACGGAAGCGGAAACAGCAACACCAAAATCCGAAACTGCTCCGGAACAACCGTTACCGGAGAAAGAAGCAAAATCGGAAGCTCAACCTGAACCCGCTTTGCCAAAAGAAGAACTGCCCAAACGCGAGATCAGAGTGCCGTTCCAACAGCATAAACCCGCTTCTAAACAACAACCTGAACACGAAAAACCGAGAGGCCGCACCGGAGAAAGACAAGCAGGAAAACCGAGAACCGAAGCTCCTCGTCAAGCGGAAGAAAGAACTGCGGCACGAGGCACAAAAAGAGAGACCAAACCATCTGCACATGCGTTTCCGGAAACGAAAAAACGCCCCGAATTTCAACCTCGTAAAACTGGTGCCCAAGCTCCGTCCGCTCCGCGAAAACAAGTTCCGCCGCCTTCGCCTCTGGCACCGGCAAAAGAAACTGAAGTCAAAAAATTCGGTAAATCCAAAATCAGTCATGAAGAGTTGGGTGAAAAGAGCAAGCATCGCAAAGCTCAGATAGAAAAGCAGAAAAAAGAGCGGGCTGTTATAGCCGAACCCTCCGAATTGGAGGAAGCGGAGATTGCGCGCAGTATTACTCGGACTTTGGCAAAATCGCAAAAGAAGAAAAAATATCACAGAGAAGCGCAAACAGTTGCTGATAACGAGCAGGGAGAAATTGTCATCCGCGAATTTACCTCAGTCAGCGAATTAGCCAAAATTATCGATGTCCCCCCTTCGGAAATTATTACCAAATTCTTTAAAATGGGACAGCTCGTTACCATCAATCAACGCTTAGACAGAGATTCTTTGGAAATGATTTGCGATGAGTTTAACCTCAATTTCCGCTTTGAAGATGAGTATGGCAAAGAACTGCTGAAAAAGGAAACAGACCAATATTCTCAAGCGGAAAGATTTACCAGACCGCCCGTAGTGACGATTATGGGGCATGTTGATCACGGTAAAACCTCCATTTTGGATTACATCAGAAACACCAATGTGGTGGCAGGTGAGTCCGGCGGCATTACTCAACACATCGGAGCTTATCAGATCGAAATCAACAAACATAAAATCACTTTTTTGGATACGCCCGGGCACGAAGCTTTTACGGCAATGCGTTCACGCGGCGCTAATGTAACCGATATCGCAGTCATCGTAGTATCGGCAACGGAAGGAGTGAAACCGCAAACAGTTGAAGCCATCGATCATGCCAGAGCTGCAGGTGTCCCCTTAATTGTAGCTATCAACAAAGTTGATTTACCTGAAGCCAATATTGACAGAACCATCTCTCAGCTGCTTGACCTGGGTGTTTATCTGGAAAATTACGGAGGAGATGTTCCTTGGTGCAAAACTTCGGCAGTCACGGGAGAAGGCATTTTAAATCTCATAGAATTGATTTTATTGACTGCGGAAATGAAAGAATTAACTGCACCTTTGGATGTTCCTGCGGAAGCAGTGGTGATAGAAGCGGAAAAAGATCCGCGGATGGGGGCGGTGGTTACCATTTTGGTTAAAGAAGGTCAGCTTCGAAAAGGCGATATTGTCGTTTGCGGAGCCACTTACGGACGCATTCGCAGGATGGAAAATGAGCGCGGAGCCGAAATAAAATTGCTGCAACCTTCAGATGTAGCACGAATTTACGGCTTAAATGATGTTCCCAAAGCCGGTGATATTCTTAATCATGCCGAAAACGAAAAAACGGCACGACAGATCAGTTCCGAACGCCAACAAATGCGCATGGAACGCGAGAAATATCAGACGAAGACTTCCCTGCAGAACATCTTCACCCGCATTCAAGAAAATAAGATGACCGAATTGAAAATCATCCTCAAAGCCGATACGGACGGTTCAGTTGAAGCTTTGGCGGATTCTTTCCAAAAACTTTCCAATCAGGAAGTGATGGTTGACATCATTCACAAAAGCGTCGGCGGTATTAGTGAAGCTGATGTCAGTTTGGCTGCAGCTTCAGACGCTATTATTATCGGTTTTCGCGTGAGAGCAAGTCAGCAAGCCAAAAAATTAGCTGAAGAAGAACATGTGGAAATCAAAACTTATCAGGTAATCTATGATGCCATTGATGATGTGAAGAGAGCTTTGGAAGGGCTGCTTGCACCGGAATTTGAAGAAAAGCCTTTGGGCACTGTAACAATCAAACAAATCTTCAAAATCAAGAAGCTTGGCTCCATTGCAGGCTGCTTTGTAGAAAAAGGAGTCGTCCAACGCAACTGCAATGTCCGCCTGTTCCGAGACGATAAACTTATATATGAAGGCAAATTAGCATCGCTGAAACACTTTCAGAACGAAGTCAGCGAAGTCAGAGCCGGCAGTGAATGCGGTCTTACTCTGGAAAACTTTCAGGACATTCAGGAAGGCGATGTGCTTGAATGCTACACCCTTCAACAGGTAGAGAAAAAATTATTGTAACCGGAATTATGAAAGCATACCGTCAAGAAAGGCTGCAAAGCGAAATTAAGAAAATATTTAATCGTGCCTTAATTACGAAAATGAACGACCACAGATTGGAATGGGTAATCGTTACTGATGTTGTCCTCTCCAAGGATTTATGCTATCTGAAGGTATATTTTTCCCATTACAACAATCCGCTGACGCATGACAAAATCAAAAGCCTGCTGGAAAGAGCGGCAGGTTTCTTTAAAAACGAAATAGCAGGAGCAAAAATTATGAGAACAATCCCCGAAATCACCTTTTACTATGACCCGACAGAGGAGCGCGCCGCACGCATGGAGTCCATTCTCGCTTCCGTTAAAGATGATTTTGATGACGAAGACGATTTTGATCCCGATGAGGATCTGGACGATTTGCTTGATGACGATGATTTTGACGATTTTGACGACGAAGACGAGGACTTTGACGATATTGATGATATTGACGAAGATGACGAAGAATAATTAAATCCGAATTAAGCGTTTGGGCAGTCAAAGCACTGCCCTTTTTTTGTATTTTTCGCTTTGGCGGAGGCTATTCAATTATTCGGCTCTTATATTCAACGGGGGGTTAACGGAGGGAAAGCCTCCGTTAACCCTCCGTTAACCCCCCGTTTCATATAAGAAAGAAAGGCGAAAAAAATTAGGAAAAGAAATGACAAAAAAAGAACCTGTCTTGCTGTGTGATAGCGAATTTCAAGCGGAATTGAAGGACAAAATCAAATCCGCACAAAGCGTTTGCCTTACCACGCATGTCAATCCTGACGGAGATGGTTTGTGCGCGTGTTTGGCTGTAAAAAGAATTTTGCGCAATCTGGTTCCGAAAGTTGAGTTTGTCGTTGACGATTTGGAACTGGAAAGATACGATTTTCTGCAAGTGCAATCCGAAGTTATTACTTTAGAGGAAGCAGGAAATTATGATCTGGTGCTGGTGATTGATTTGCACGATAGCAATCGTTTGGGCACGCGAATAAAACTGGCACAAACAGCCAAAACCGTCCTTATAATAGATCATCACGAAATCAAAGAAGCACTGCTTCCGGCAGATTTTGCGTGGATTGATCCGTCGTTGGTCTGCACGGGTTGGATGGTTCATTATCTATTCCAATCCGAAATCGCGAATTTGACCTCCGAGGATAAACTGTTTGTCGGGAAATGCTTATACACTACTTTACTGAATGATACGAATAATTTTGTCAATTCCAATACGAATAAACAGGCATTTGAATTGGCGGCAAAAGCTGTTGAATACGGTGCAAATCCCGCGGAAATTTCTGAAAGTTATTTAGAAGCTCATACTGCAGCGGAAATGAAATTAATCGGAACCATTCTTTTAACTCTGGAAACAATGCAGAACGGCAAAATTGCAGTCATGCATTGCACGCGGGAAATGCTGCAGCAATACGGATTGGGACCGGAAGCGACTTCCAATCTTACGCGGTTAATTCAAAATCTGAAAGGTGTGGAAGCGGCAGTTTTCGCGCGCGAAGAAAGCAGCGATTATTACAGATTAAGCCTGCGTTCCAAAACGATTGATGTGAATAAAATAGCGGTAAAATTCGGCGGAGGAGGACATATAAGAGCTTCGGGCTGCCATTTGAAGGGCTCTTTAACCGAAGTTAAGCAGTTAATTTTGAATGAAATTATGCAGGCTATTGCTGCGCAGGAAAATTAATAAAGTATGGTCCAACCTGCTTTGAACGGTTTTTTGGCGATTGATAAACCGGCGGGAATGACTTCCTTTGACGTTATAAGACACCTGAGAAAGCAAACGGGCATCCGCACTTTCGGGCATGCGGGAACTTTGGATCCTTTTGCAACGGGACTTTTACTGATTGCAGTCAATCAATATACGCGTCTGCTTTCCTTATGGGACGAAGCGGAAAAGACTTACGAAGTCGTTATGGAATTGGGCAAATCCTCCTCCACAGGCGATCCTGAAGGTGAAATTACCGAACTTTCCTTACCGGTTGTTGAACCAGTAATACCGGAAGATTTGCCGGAAAAAGTGCTTTCCCTGCAGACTTTGCCTCTGCCGAAATATTCGGCTGTTAAAATTAACGGCAAAAGAGCATATTCACTTGCCCGCGCTCAAACGGAATTTACGCTTCAGGAAAGGAAAGTCCGCATTTACGAATTTGAAGTCCAAAACTATAATTTCCCTTATCTGCATTACCGCTGCAAAGTCTCCAAAGGAACTTATATTCGCAGTTTAAGTGAACGGATTGCGGAGCAATTAGGGACAGTTGCTTACACAAAAGAACTTCGCAGAACCGCAATCGGCAGGTTAAAAGTTGAGCAAGCTTCCCCGCTTGCGGAAATCAATGCCGATAATCTTGTCTCTCATTTCTTGCCCGTGCTTGACATTATTCCAGCTTTGGAAAGTGTAACTCTTCAGGAAAAAGATTTGGCAATCCTGCGACAAGGACAAGCTGTTTGGAATAAAGGTCCCGATAATGCTAAAGTGCTTATTTGGGACGATTCATATCGTTGTTGCGGCATTGCATTTCGTTCCGGACAAAAACTTCATCCGAAAGTGAATTTATGATTAAATGGTTTAACGAACCTGTCCCGCAATTTGAAAGTTCGGCACTTACTATGGGCAATTTTGACGGCTTGCATTTGGGACATCAAAAAGTATTACAAGATTTAAAAGAACAGGCTGCCGCACTCAATGTTCCTGCCGTGGTTTTAACCTATTGGGAACATCCCGGTCATTTTGTTCACTTTAAACATCAGGTGCCAATCCTCACACCCCGCGTTTTGAAAAGCGCACTTTTAAGCCAACTGGGGGCGGAATATACTTTCTACCTGAATTTTTCTGCCGAAACAGCTCATGTCGGCGCAGAGGAATTCTTACGGGATGTGATTGTCTCCTATTTTCATCCGCGGATAATCGTAGCCGGACACGATTCTCATTTCGGCTATCAAAGAGAAGGCGATGCTGCTTTTTTGCAACGGTGCGAGACTGTTTTCGGCTATCAGACGGTTCAGGTGGAACCTGTTCTTTACGAAGGAACGATAATCAGCAGTTCGCGCATCAGGGAACAACTTTTGGCGGGAAATATCAAAACTGCCAATGCTATGCTGGGAAAGCCATACAGTCTTTTCGGTCAGGTAACCCACGGTCATAAAATGGGTCGCAGTATAGGTTTCCCTACTATCAATCTAAGCCTGATTGACAGAGAACAATTAATTCCCGCAAACGGAATTTACTTCAGCCAAGTTTGGCTGGAAGGAATGAGATATTTTGGATTGACAAATATCGGCACCAGTCCGACTTTGAAAAAAACAAATCAGATAGAAATCGAAACTTATATATTGGATTTTACGGGAGATACATACGAAACTGAGGTCAAATTAGACCTGTTGGAATATATGAGAGAGGAAAAAACCTTTGCCGAGGTGGAAGAATTGCGCTCTGCAATTGCAAATGACATCCGGCAGGGGAGGGAATTGATGAAAATTTATGAAAACAAGAGTGATGCAAAATAAATTCCTTTTCGGGATAGTGTTCTGTCTTTTATTGCCGATCAGCCTGTCGCTTTCCGCCATAAATTATCTTCCCGGTCCCGGTAATGATGTTTCCGGCGAAAGTAATAACCTGCGTGAGCGCAATTTCTTTTATCATAACAATACCGATGACCAGCATTGGTACGGGACTGATAAATGGGCAGTGCGCTTTAATTTTGCGGAAGTTTATCCCACTTATTCAACTTCGCAATTTATTATCAGTAAAGCCAAAATCTACTTTCCCATGCAGCCTTCGGTTCCTCCTCAAGTTACTGCTGCTCTTTATTCCGATTTTCACAATTATCCTTCAACGCAGCTTACAAGCCAAACCGTAAGTTTAAACGCACATTGGACGGAGTTTGTCTTCCCTGTATCCGTTACCGCATCTGTTGTTTGGCTGGTGCTTACTTGTAATACATATCAAGCCGGACCTTTTGTTTCTGCTTCCAGAGGCGGCGGTGAACACAGTTTTTACTTGAATACAAATACACCGGTGCAGTATTTTCAAAATTTTGCAACTGCAGGTATCAATAGCGAGCTCTTATTCACAATATCGGGCAGGTTTGAGTTAAGCGGGCTTGATTTGGAGTTGGCAAATTTTGAATTGGGACCTGAAATTAGTCCGGCACAAGAGGTCAGGCCTGCATTTACTGTGATCAATAATTCTGCGCAAACAATCAATTCCGGCAAAATTCTTTTGAATATTACAAGTCCCGATACCACTTTTGCCGTGCAGGATACGATTTTTTTGGCAACGGAATTGGCTCCTTACGCAGAACTGCATACGGGTTTTAACGATCCGCTCTATGCTCAATATTCATATCGGCTGCCGAATAACCCCGCTCAGTTTAAAGTCCGAGCTCAGCTTACTTCCGAATATGCACAGGCAGATACATCCTTTAACAATGTCGTCATCCGCTATTACAACGCTTTCAATTTGCCCCTTCCGATCAAGTTAGCGGAAAATTTCTTCACTTTTGAACAAGCACCCAATCCTTTGTCCTTGCAGGATATGGTCACAATGCAGGATTTGAAAGTCATCAATTACTTCCCCATGGTGGCGGATACTTTCTATGTTCTCGGTGCAAGACAGCGTTTTGATTGGTATGGCTTAACCGGTTTGCCGGAAACCGTTATCGGAGGGGATTCTTTAATCTGCGGTTTTGTTCCTTCCTCTTATGCTCAGCAATTTAGTTCAGCCGCGGAAGATCTTTCGGGGCAAATGACTTTTCTGCAGCAGAATGATATCAATATCACCGCTTCCGTCCCGCACAATATTCTGACTGTGAGATTATCTCTTTCCAATCGCGGTACAGCAATTTTTAACAATGGCATTGAGCCGACGCTGACGTATCAGTCCCGTTTTTTTGCCGCTTTATGCCACAAAACGGATTTATTCGGTGCCAATCGTTATGTATTTGACCGCTGGGGTGCTTTTGCGGATACAATCGGTTCCGCTCTTGCTTTGGGAACGAGTTGGCTGAAGCAATTTACTGTCCTCGTGAGTGACATTGATTCAGTCAGTTTATGGCAAAATTATGATTTGGTTTATTGGCTCCAAAACACAACTGATAAGCAAATTTGGTATGCGAATGTTATTCCTCTTCTGCATTATGTTCCTTACACGGGAAATGCGGAAGAGATTGTTCCTTCGCCTTACGGCAGGATATTATTCGCGCCCAATCCTTTGCGGAAAGGTTCTGTGCTGCGGCTGACTTCGGAAAAACAATTGGACGGTAAATTGGAATACTCGCTTTACAATGTGCGCGGACAATTGGTGCAATCGGGTTTAACGAGTTGGGCAAAAGGGACTGCAAACGTGAGTATCGGTTCGGAGCACTCTGCCGGTGTTTATCTTTTGCGCCTTCAATACAAAGATAAACAGGCAAACGATAAATCAGTAATCAAAACAAAAAAAATAATGTTATATCCTTAAGGAAAAGATATGGACAGAATTGAAATCAAGGAGCTGGCACAGTTTACCGGCAAAGAAATAAGCAGTTATTATTTGGCTGCCGAAAAAGACCTGCGTGAAGGCAAAGGCGGCAAGTATTTGCGTCTGCGTTTGCAGGATAAAAGCGGAAGCTGCAATGCCAATGTTTGGAACAACGCTCAAAAAGAAGCCGAACAATTTGAAGAAGGCGATGTGGTAAAAGTTAACGCCACCGTCACCAATTACAAAGGCCAAATTCAGCTTTCAGTCAATAAAATCAGGATGGCAGACCAATCCGAATACAATTTGGAAGATTTCCTGGCGAAAAGTCAGCAAGATCCTAATGCCCTGGCTGAGGAATTTTTCCGCTATGTGGAAAGCGTGAAAGAAGTCCATTTGAAGCAGCTGCTGAAATCCATTTTTGAGGATAAGGAATTTTTCTCTAAATTTGCTTATGCTCCCGCAGCCAAAAGTTGGCACCATAATTACATTCACGGTTTGCTGGAACATACGGTTTCCGTTGCTCGTCTTTGCGAATACTGCACCGGACATTACAATGTCAATTACGATTTATTGATAACGGGAGCGCTTTTGCATGATGTAGGAAAGGTATATGAATATCAGCAATCTCCCGCGATTGAATTTACGGATTTGGGTCGGTTGGTAGGTCATCTTACCATCGGAGATCAGATGGTATGCGCCAAAGCTGCTCAAATAAACAATTTTCCTTCCGAACTCTTGATGCTGGTCCAGCATATGATTTTGGCTCATCACGGTGAATATGAAAAAGCATCGGTCCGCCTGCCGCAAACGATCGAAGCTCTGATTTTGCATCTCGCAGATAATTTGGATGCGCAAGCAACGGGTGTGCAGCAACTTGTGGAAATTTCCCCTTCCGATGCACAATGGTCGGAATTTGATAAATTAAACAACCGCTATTATTACATCTATCACGATTAAATAATGTTCCGCACCGCGGTAATTGCTTCGGGAAGCAAGGGCAACTGCATTCTGGTTTCCGGTAATCAAACCGCCATTTTAGTAGATGTCGGCATACCGATGTATAAAGTCTTAAAAGGACTTGAGCAATTGAATTTTGACAAAGCCAAAATCCGCGGCATTATCATCAGTCATGAACACGGAGATCATATCAAAGGTGTCGGTGCTGTAGCCAGATATTTACAAATTCCCGTTTTTATCACACCCGATACATACTCTGCTTGCAGCAATCGTCTGGGAAACCTTCACTCTGACGTGGAATTTATCTCTGCGGGAGAAACTTTTCAAGTGGAAGACTTAATCATCCATCCGTTCTCTTCTCCGCATGATGCCATTGACAGTTGTAATTTTACTATTAAGCAAGAAGGCAATCCCGAACTCAAATTAGCTATTGCCATGGATGTCGGTTACCAAAATCGTTTGCTCACACAGCATTTGGCGAATTGCACAACTCTGATTTTGGAAAGTAATCACGACCTCCAAATGCTGAGGAACGGTCCTTATGACTGGCCTCTCAAACAACGCATTTTAAGCAATCAGGGACACCTTTCCAATTTAGATGCTGTAGGCGTTATCAGTCAAGTCATCCATTCCGGTTTGAAAAACATTATTCTTGCTCATTTAAGTGAAATCAACAACCTGCCTTCCCTTGCGGAAAAAACTATGAGGGACTATCTTCAGTCAATCAACAGTACCACCCGTTTATTTATCGCCGAACAAAATTCTCCCACTGATTTTATTGATATCTGAATTTTCTCCTTCCTTTGCTGATACTCTGTACTTCAGAACAACCTACCGGACTTATTTGTCATTTTAACAAAAAGACCGTTGAATAGTCAGGACAATAATAATAGGGGCAGACTTGTGTGTCTGCCGTAAAAATGAGGGAAACATGTAGGTTCGCGTCTAATATTGTTTCCACATTGAAGCGTCATATATAAGAGCACGCGCACAGCGTTTTT
>DAOPOH010000015.1:0-46664 GCA_035357855.1 Candidatus Cloacimonadota bacterium | reverse complement strand
CTGTCGTGAATAACATACATTAACAGGGGGTTCAGCCGAACCCCCTATTTTATTTCTCTGATGAATTCAGCTATTTAGATTAAATACGACTTTTCAATAAATTATAAAAATTAAAATTTATTTTTTTTAGATTTTTTTTATTAGTTACGGTAGCGATGCGGATGAGCCTTTGTTGATTATTTCCCGGATGTAAGCTGCAATGCTATAAGACAAGATCTAAACAAGCAAGAATAGGTTTCAGTTAAAAGTTCGCAACTCCAATTTGCCGTCAATAATAGTAATGTAGGAATTATTTTCCAGCCAGTCTCCGCTGTTTGCATAAATTCCTTTTCCGATAGGCACCACACAGGGTGCATGCGTGTGTCCCATAATTACATAGTCATAGTCCTTCATTAAAGTAGCGGCATATTTTTCTAGGCCTAACATTTTCTTTTGCTGAAGGTTGTGAGAAATGCGTCTGGCTCTGCTGCTGCGTGAAAAATATTTACCCAAAGCTAATGCCAAATCCGGATGCAGCCAAGAAAACAGTCTTTTGGTAATAGGAAGACGAATTACCGCGCGCAAAAATTTATATCTTGCGTCGTTACTTGTGTGTGAGTCACCGTGCGTAAAACAGATTTTTTTATCGTCGGCTTCCAGAGAAAAAGCTTCCGGATATAAATCTATTTTCAGTTGAGAAGGCAAGAAATCGTTGAACCAAAAATCGTGATTCCCGCTGATATACGCAATGCGACAGCCCATTTCTGCTATATCCGCCAGCACTTTCAGCACCGGAAAATACGCTTTGATTATAGTATATTTCCAATCAAACCACAAGTCAAAAATATCACCGTTCAGAATCAGTCGGTCATATTCACCGGGAAGGGTTTTCAGGAAAGCGAGCGCATGTTTATTTTGTTCAATTTCGGCAGAATTGCGAGGGGAAAATTTGTAATGTAAATCGGAAATGACGCAGATTTTCATATCTCACTTGGATGTAACATAATAAATGATATTAGTTCCGAAACGAAGTGCTTGTTCGCGCACTTCAGGCGGGTCTTTGTGCGTATCAGTGTCTGCCCAGCCGTCACTGATATTTGTTTCATAAGTATAAAGCAGCATCAAACGTCCGGAATCATCAAATAAGCCAAACGCTTGCGGAGCTTTTCCGTCGTGTTCATGAATTTTAGGAAGTTTATCAAAGAAGAAATAACATGAATAAAGAGGAAAATCAGGACCCAGTTCAATTAAATCCCTTTCAGGAAAAATCCTTTTCACTTCTCGTCTGAAGGCTTCATCCATTCCGTAATCGTCATCCGCATAAAGGAAGCCTCCTCTTAACATCCATTCTCGCAGGTTTTGCAATTCGCGGTCGGAAAAACGGATATTTCCATGTCCGGTCAGATAAACAAACGGGTAGTCAAAAAGCTTTGCATCAGAGGCTTTAACGAGTTCTTGATCAAGAGGAAAATCCGTATTCAAAGTTTTATTCACATATTTAGCAAGATTGGGAAGGACTTCAGGGTCGTTATACCAATCTCCTCCACCGTCATATTGCAATCTTGCCAAAGGAGTTCTGGCAAAAATTCCGCTTACGCAGAAGAGTAAGAAGAAAATCAGAAAAATGAGTTCAAGATAATTCGGCTTTTTCATAATAAAAAATCAGTTTTGAATATTCAATGAAACGCAGATAATGTTATCCGCCGCCACGGCATAAAAACAATTGTCAAACGCATCGTAAGAAGAGAGGAACTGCAAGTGCTTATCAAAGTTAAGTTTTGTGAGCAGGTTTCCGGAATTCACATCAAAAATATAGAGGCCGCGTTCAGTCGGCACAATTAAAATACTGCTATTAAGTCGCGGATCTTCATTACTGTCCAGTTCAAAAGGAGAGAGAGATGATTTCCCCGCAAAGGGATCGCTCACATTTTTGCTCCAGCTTACAGTATTCCCGTCCTTCAGACAATATATTTGGTCATTATCCAAGAACAAAACCAGACTGCCTCTCATAATTTTAATTGCTTTAATATTGGCGGGAAGAGTTTTATTCCAAAGCAGTTTTTTTGAGTGTTTGTCAAAAGCAAGCAATTTATCTTCGGAAGAAATATAAATGTTATGAAGATCAAATGCGGGTGTGGCAGTCACCAAAAAGTTCAAATCAGTAGTCCAATTTTTGGTTAAATCAATCTGACGCGCGGGCTGATTGGTATACTGCTCAAGTTTTTGCCATTGTTTTCTAATGGTTTGAGACTGAATATTCAGATAATCGGGAATACGTTCAACAGTGAGTCTCGATTTACTGGAAACTAATAATTTGGTTTTGCGTTCCATTGTTTCCAACCAGCGATTGCCAAAAAGCATATAAAGCACGGCAACAATAACAAGTAAAGATACAATCAATGCGCTAATCTGATATTTTCTGAAGCGGCGTTTACGTTTAATCGGTTGCTTAGCTTTGCTTTCCAAAAGGAAATAGCAAGTGTCATTACTCTCAGTTATAGAACGAATGAGGGTTTCGAACATTGATGAGTTTATTTTTTCTTTGCTTATAAGGTCAGCGCAAGAACTCGGTAAAGCTATGAACTTTTGGCCGGCATCCAAATGTATGTGTTTTGGTTTGATCGAAATATCGGCTTCGGATAAGCCTAAAAGGTTCATTTCTTGCAAAGTTTTGACATGGAAATTTGCCCAACTGCGGTCTGCGGAACGGATATTATCTTTCTCCACAATCCCGCTAAGCATCCTGCCGAACTCAAGAAAATAGAGCTCTTGGTCAAAAAGAACGGCAAACAGGAGTGAAATTCCTTTTTCTCTGAGATTTGTTTTACGAAAAACAGCATGAAGTTTCCAATGGTATTCGGCAAAAAAGTTTTTTAAGGCACTTTCAATTTCCAGTTGGGAAGCCTGTCCCAAATTAGAATTACGAATATCCAGTTTAATTTGGGTTTGAATTTCCTCCAAAACCGGATCATTTTCCGGATGCCAAGTCAGTAAAAACCAGCCGAAACGGCCATCATGAGAAGCACTAAAGTCAAATAAGGAAGAAGGAAATTTTGCTAAACTGCCGTTGAGAACAACCATTTAACTCCACCATTTGATAAAACTGCGATAAAAAACCCGAAACAAAGTGGGAATATCCATCAGCATATTGGTATAAGCAGCATTTGCCAAAGGACACCAACACTCTTTTTTATGAATGGAACGCCTTTCCAGTTCCGCTTCCGGTGAAAACCAAATTTTGCGGAAATCGTAATTTTCCTTTCTCAAATTTCCCAGAGAATTTGCCTTAATACAACAAGACCAGATATCGCCTTCGGGTGAAATTTGCGTTGAAGCCACACCTGAATAACAAGGAATGATTTGTTTTCGGTCACGCAAAATCTTTTTCACCATGTTGTAATATTCAATCCGAAAAGCCATTGTGATTTTGTTCATTCCCTTAAAATGCTCATTCTTAATTTTGTGAATCAAGAAATCAATAGCAGATTTATATGCTACGGGTGAAGGAGTTATGTCCGCACCGATTGTGTCCAGTTCCACTCTTTCTTCCGCAATTTCCGTTATGTAAGAATCAGGATGAAGCTGCATCAGAAAATTGGCAATGGCAGGGAAATTATCCACATTGAATTTTGAAATAACAGTATGAATACCGACGGATAAATTTTTGCAGGGAAGAGCTTTCAGACGGCGAAAAGTTTCAGTTACTTTTTTGTAATTTCCCGGAACATTACGAATCCTGTCATGCTCCTCTTCTATCCCGTCTATGGAAAGATTGATGATAATTTGAGCTCGCGAACAAGCTTTGGCAATTTGTTCGGTTTTTTCCACTATTGTTTTGGTCAAAATACCGTTGGACGGAATGTTGATTATACGCGGATGCGAAATCTGATAAATGGTAGTAACCACTTCAACAATATCTTCTCGGAGAAAAGGTTCTCCTCCGCTGAAAGTTAGCCAGTAAGGTGCGTGACCTATTTTGCGGAAGATCTTTTTGTATTCTTCAACCGTCAAATTGTTTGCGGTTTTTTTCCAAATATTGCAAGTGCTGCAACGCGAATTGCAAGTATAAAGTAAACTGACTGTGTAATTCATCGGTAAAAGACGCGGAAATCCGATCCGCTTCATGAAGAAATAACCGATAATTCTTAACAATACCGACAACATAACTATTGAACTCTTATTCCTTTGAGTTAAGGTTTTTTGTGGAAGAGGAAATTTCCCATGCAAAGGGATTTTTCTTTTTCACATAAAAGTCGTAACTGCCCAAAATTCTGCAATACGCTTCCATCAGCATTGCCAGAAACAGCTTAAAAATCTGCAACGGACGCTCTTTCAGCTCTTGCCAAAAAATTTTCAACATCAAGCCGCTTTCTTGAGAAGCCACTTTGTAATGATACTTTTGCTTCAGCCACAGATGTCCGTTTTGAATGCGACGGCGCTGTTTCACAAAATCTCTCCAAGTTTCGGGACCTTTATTGTAAATTACGGCATCAGGAACATATTTCAACTTGTATCCTTTGGCTCTGACAATAGCTTCGATGCTTGCTTCGTCCACAGCGGAATCGGTAGGGATAGAATCAAAAAGTTTTCTGAACGCTATCATTTCTCCCAATTTAGGTGAAATCAAAGCCATCCTGTGATGCATTCTCCATAATAAATGGACGGCATAACCCATAACGGTATTTTCATCATTAACCGGAACAGGTCTCCCTCCGGTTGCACCGATTTTTCTATCTTTAAAAGGTAGCACCAATTTTTCTATCGTGTCCGCAGCGGGAATAGTGTCTCCGCTTTCAATAATCAGAATTTCGCTTTTGGCTTTTTGCAGAAATAAATTAATAGCGGAGGATTTTCCCTTGCGTTCTTTTTGGCAGATTAAAGAAACCTGCGGGTGCGTGGTTGCAAATTCGGAAACTAAATCATCCGTGCCGTCCGTGCATGCACTGGAGACGACAATAACCTCTGCAATTTCTACCCGTGAAAGTTTCTGATTGCATAAGGACTGAAGCAGCTTTATGATATTTCCGGCTTCGTTGTATGCGATTACTCCGATACTGCAAATCAGCTTCTGAGTATTGTCCGACGCATTCTCAATCATATTATTATTCCGAATTTCAGCTTTCAGACTTGAAACTAAGTTCCTTATTAACCGCATCCAAAATACCGTTAATAAATTTATTGGAAGATTCGCTGCTGTATTTTTTGGCAATTTCAATCGCTTCATTGATAACGATGGCAGCAGGAGTGGAGGTGAACATCATTTCGTAGACCGCGATTCTCAAAATACTATGGTCAAGATTGGCAATGCGCTCCAAACTCCAATTTACCGAATGTTTTGCTATCATAGAGTCAATATCATTCAGATGAATGATTGTATCGCGGATCAAATCTTCTGCAAATAGCAGAGAAGCACTATCGGAACTTACACCTTCGTGTTCGGCAATTTGATTAAGGATTTCCGGATAATTATTAAGTAAGCCAAACTCCCTAAATTCCGGATCAGTTTCCGTAAAATCAAGAGCGTAAATAGTTTGGACTGCTATTTCTCTGGCTTTACGCCTTTGCCCCATGCTTCATCTCCTTGAGCAAATTAATCATTTCCAAGGCTGCTGTAGCGGAACTAAAGCCTTTGTTTCCGTTTTTTGTTCCTGCTCTTTCAATTGCTTGTTCAATCGTATCGGTCGTCAAAACTCCGTAAATAACCGGAATGCCGGTTTGCAAACCCACCTGCGCAATACCTTTAGTAACTTCGGAAGCAATAAATTCAAAATGCGGTGTTGCGCCTCTGATGACAGCTCCCAAACATAAAACCGCATCATATAGTTTGGATAACGCTGCAGTTTGTGCTGCTATAGGAAGTTCAAAAGCGCCGGGAACCCAAATAACAGTAATATCCTCCTCATGAACTTCATGCCTCAAAAATGCATCAATTGCTCCATCCAGCAATTTTTGGCTGATCATCTCGTTAAATCTGCTAACGACAATCGCAATCTTGTAGTTTTTGGAAATCAGTTTTCCTTCTATAGTCCTCATTTCACTCTCCTTGTTTCTTGATTTCTTAAGCAAAAAATATTATAGAAGTCAATTTATCAACCTGCCTGTTTATTTCAAGTAAAAAGTTACTATCCGGAGAAATTGAAAAATAACTTGACCTTTAAGTCATCTTTTTTTTCTTGAAAAGGAGGGAGAAAAGAATGAAAATTCATTTTAGAGATGTGCAAACCGGAATGGTGGAAGCAAGAGCAGTTATAGAGATAGACGAGGGTGTTTTTCTTAATGAAGTAACAATTTTAAATATAGATAATCAGTTGGTTGTTGAATTTCCTCGCAAAAATTTTGTCGGAAAAAATGACCGCACACATTATTTGGATATAGTTACTTTTGAAGATGAAGATAAAAGAATACTTTGGGAATTGCAAATCAAGCAAGCTTATCGTGAATGGCGAAAACAGAATCGCAAAGTTTTGGTTTATGAAGATAAGGTGCCCGAAGAGGATACATCAGAGAAAAAACACAGACCCGGACGCAAAGATATCTCCGGTTCCGAAAAAGATAATCATAAACATTTTCACAGAGATGAGCAGCATAATCAGAGGAATAGGCATTACGATAACAAATCTTCTTCTTATCGGCATTCTTCCGATTACAAACATGATAGTTACAAAGCCTCTTCTTCTGATAAAAGAGATAAACACGCAAAAACTCGTCCTTCTAAATCTTATAATAAAAAACCAAACTAAATAAAAACATGGAGGATTATCATGATTACCGACCTTGACCAAGTATTTTCCACCAACATTAAGGGGATGAAGCGCAGCGCAATCCGCGAGCTTCTGAAGCTGATTGAGCAACCTGACATCATTTCTTTTGCCGGTGGATTGCCTTCTCCGGATTCTTTTCCGGTCGAAGAACTGAAAGGAATCATTGCGGAAATGATGGAAACAGAGCCGCAGATTGCTTTGCAATACGGTGCCACTGAAGGCGACACTCTTTTGCGCAATATGCTGGTCAACCGTTATCGCAGCCAAGGTATTGATATTTCTTTACAGAATATCGTCATTACAACCGCTTCGCAGCAAGCTTTGGATTTAATTGCCAAAATGCTGATTGATCGCGGGGATTACGGAATTGTCGGCTTGCCTTCATATTTGGGAGGGCTTAGTGCCTTTAACAGTTACGGTGCAAATTTAATCGGTATCCCGATGGATGATGAAGGCGAAGACCCCAACATTATGGAAGACAATCTCAAAAAAATTCAAGCTATGGGCAAACGTTGCAAATTCATGTATCTGATTCCCGATTTCCAAAATCCAGCAGGTATCACTATGTCCGAGCAACGCAGGAAGGATATAATCAGTTTAGCGCACAAGTATAATGTCTTGATTTTGGAAGACAGCCCCTATCGTGAATTACGCTATGAAGGCACTCCGCAAAAGACCGTCTACGAATTGGACGGCACTGGCCAAGTCTTATTGCTGGGAACTTTTTCCAAAATCTTTTGCCCCGGTTTCCGTATAGGTTGGGTTATCGGTCATCCGGATCTTTTGGATAAAATAGTTGTCGGTAAGCAAGCCACTGACCTTTGCACTCCTCCTTTTACGCAAAGAATCGCTGCCCGCTATATGGAAAAAGGCTATCTGGACCGCAAAATCAAAGATATCGTTGCTATGTATACGGTGAAGCAAAAACAGATGATGCAGCTTTTAGCCGATAATATGCCTGACACATACAAATGGACTCATCCCGAAGGCGGATTATTCCTGATGGTGACAGGTCCAGAACATATTAATACAGCCGAACTTTTGAAAGATGCCCTTTTGGAAGAAAAAGTCGCTTATGTGGAAGGAAGCTCCTTCTTCTGTGACGGCTCGGGAAAGAATACTATGCGTCTGAACTTCTCTTATGAAACAGCAGAGAAAAATGAAGAAGGAATTAAACGCTTAGGCCGCTTCCTGAAAAAACACGCATAATAACAGTTTAGCGCAAAAGGCACGGATTAATAGTCTGTGCCTTTATTTTTTTATTATTTTTACTTAAGCTGTGCTCTCCCTCTTGATTATCGGGGGGTCAACGAAGGGTTAACGGAGGGAAAGCCTTCGTTAACCTCGCGCTATCTACAAGGAAGAAAATCAGATAATTGATTCTAAAAAGAATTTGCGAACTAAGACGGGATCTTGGTATTTGCCGAAAAGAGCCATGAGTTTCAGCCGTGCTTTCATTCCCTGCATGTCACCGCCAAGAATTACGCCCATTTCTTGAAGTTGTTTTCCTCCACCGCGGTAACCGTATTCAGGTAAAACTCGTCCCGTATAAGCTCTGGAAGTGAGCACGATGAGAACATTTTTGTCCAAAGCAGCCTGCAAATCGGGAATCAGATAATCAGGTAAATTTCCCCGTCCCATGGCTTCAATGACGATTGCTTTTGCGCCTTTTTCCACGGAACAATGAATGTAGCGTCCGTCCATTCCTGCTACCGCTTTAATGAGGTCTACATTTGTGTCTATTTTGTCTGTCCAAACAGGAACGCGATGTAAAGTTTGACGCTGATACACAACCCTGTCCGGATCAACTATTCCGAGCGGTCCAAAGTTCATTGAAACAAAGGCATCTATTCTTCCTGTATCGGATTTTACCACTTCCCGAGCAGAGTGAATTTCATCGTTCATGACGACTAAAACGCCTTTATCGGCAGAATCCGGATGACACGCTACTCTGACTGCACCGATGATATTGCGCGGTCCGTCTAAACCCAAATCGCTCCCACTTCTCATTGCGGCAGTGAAAATTACGGGTTTGGGAGTGGTCAGAACCAGATAGCATAAATATGCTGTTTCTTCCAAAGTATCCGTGCCGTGCGTAATCACGATGCCGTCATAATCCACTGCCTTTAAGTCAATTAATTTTGCCAAATCAAGCATCATTTGCGGAGTCATATACGGACTGGGGATATTGGAATATTCGTAAACATCAATATTGGCGACGGAAGCGAGTTGTGGAAAGGTTTTCAGGAAATCGGCAAACTCGTTTGTGGGAACGATGCCTAACTGATCGGACGTTTTCATGGCTATCGTCCCACCGGTAAGAATAATGAGAATGTTTTTTGCCATCATTGCTCCTTTTGTTGATAAGGAATTGGATCAATTGCCCCGGCTTCTCTGAAAGCGCGCAACCTCAAAAAGCAGCTGTCGCAAACTCCGCATGCTAACTTACTGTTCCGATAGCAGCTCCAACTGTATTGAAACGGTGCTCCCAATTTTAATCCGAGCTTGACGATTTCCGCTTTGGAAAGATGAATAACGGGTGTCATAAGTTTGATGGGAGGAGAATTTCGCGTTCCGGTTGTAATAGCATTCTGCAAGTGTTGATAAAAAATTTCCCGACAATCAGGATAACCGCTGCTGTCTTCTTCCACGGCACCTATATAAACTTTATCGGCTTCCATTACTTCCGCCCAAGAAACAGCAGCAGCAATAAGGTTTGCATTGCGAAAAGGAACATAAGTAAGCGGAATTTCCTCTGAATTATCATGTTCTTTGATGTTCAGATTAATATCCGTTAAAGCTGATCCTCCGATTGCACCCAACCAAGGCATGTCTATAACCAAAGATTTAAAAGGACGATAATACTGACAAAGTCGGTTAAAGCATTCCAATTCTTTGCTTTCAGTGCGTTGTCCGTAATTCACATGGAGAAAACAAGTCTCGTCATTTTCGCGCAAAGCTATGGCAGCAGTGACTAAACTATCCATTCCTCCGCTGACCAAAACTACCGCTCTGCTCATTTCACATTTTTCCTGTCTTTATTGGAAAGCTTCCATTCCCGTAAAAGCACGATAGGGATCAAAACTTTCCAATACTTTTTGGTCACTTTCATCTAAGGACTCCGTCGCAATTCTCGCAAGCAATTCACCCATTCCCGGACCAAGCATAAAGCCTTGTCCGCACATTCCGACTGCATTGATGAAATTTGGCACTTCTTTCATTCTGCCCACGATGGGAAAGCCGTCCGGTGTCATGGGATATTGTCCTCGCCATGTGCGTCTGACTTTAAGGTAACGCAAGCGCGGATAAATTTCCAACATCCTTCTCCCGCACATAGGTAAGAAAACTGAAGTGCTGCGATTGTCAATTCCCCAAATAGAAGGGTCGGGCGTGATGCAAAACACGACTTGCCCTTCGTAATTTTGATAAAAGTAAAAGTTGGCTGAACCCGGTCGCTTGCGCATGTCTACAACCATCGGACCAAAAAATCTGGCGACGGGTTCGGTAATGCCGGCTTCATGATTATCCGGTGAAACGGGAACATCGATATCAGCCATTTTTGCTATTTCTTTTGCATAACCGCCGGCTGCGTTAATTACTTGTCCGCAAGCGTAATGATCCCGCTCCGTAATCACTTCAGTAATGTTGTCGGAAACCTTTTTCAGTCCCGTTACTTTTTCCCAGTATTTGAATTCCACACCTAATCTGCGCGCAAGAAAATAAAATGCCATGTTGGCAAGCAAAGGTGAACAGCTTCCGTCTTTAGGAGAATAAGTTGAACCGCGCAAACCGTTCATGCAAATTCCCGGAACCAATTCATTGTATTCTTTCGGTGAAATCCATTTTATGTTCAAGCCAAAGGATAGCTGCGTCTGCATCAAATCTTTCAGTTGCTTTTCATCTTCTTCCGTATATGCGGGATAGCTGTAACCGTTTGAAAGCCAGCCGATGTCGTCACCGTGTTCTTCTTTCCAGTTCTTTAGAATTTCTATGCTGCGTTGGCAAGTGGTGATTTTTCCGTAATCAGAATGAGTGGCACGCACACCGCCAATCGCTTTTTTATTGTTTCCTTGTCCCGGACCGTGTTCTGCATCTATGACCAAAACGCTTAATTTTTCTTTAGCCAAATTCATTGCTGCCGGAATTCCGATGGAGCCTGCTCCGATAATGATTACATCGTATGTTTTCATTTTCTTCCTCCTTCTTTACTTTGCACCCGGAAATTTGGCTAAAGGCACTTCTATAAAGACCGGACGCCTTGTATTCGGAACTACATCCGTAACGGGAATGCCTTCTTCCCGCAGGAGGCTTTTGATAAGAACTTCACAAGTTTTGGCACCGCAAGGTCCCATCCCTGCTCTGGTTGCGGCTTTAATCTGATTTAAATCCGTTATTCCTTCTCTAATAAGCTTCCGCACTTCACCCACTGTAACTCTTTCACAAAGACAAATCATTGCCTCGTCAGGAAGTTTATCGGGCAGAATTGGTTTCGCCAACGGTGCGCTGACAGTTTTATCCTGAATGCTGAAAGAAACGACTTTTCGTGCAATAGTGGCGGGAACTTTCACTTTTATGAGCTGCGTTTTTCTTGCGGCAACAGTCTTGACATCTATGACTTCAAACCGCCCGAGACTGTCTCCGTCAATATCGGTAACTTCAATTTCGTCCCCTTTAAGGATAGGATGATTGCTGACTTCATAAGGCATGGTCACAATGGGAAAATCTTTGTCCGGGCGCATATCTACAAGAGTGATGGCTAAGCCTGGGCAAATAAGGACGCATTTTGTGCAACCGACGCAATTTCCTTTGTAGAGAGGAACTCCCGTTAAAGATTTGTCTTCAATGACAATTGAATTATACGGGCAAACCGTAGTGCAGGGATTGCAAGGAATTTCCTGCAAGCAATGAATAACGGGGAAAACACCTTCAGCGGAAGAAAGGTCTTGATAAGGATGCAGGAGACCGGGATGAGATTTTAGAATTTCCGCTTTGCGATACCATTCTTCAGGAATGTCCTCAACTGCTGCACCTCTGTCTTTGGCAATTAACAGTCCGGCAATTTTGCCGTTAAACATAGCGGAACTGGCTTCGGCAATTTCTAAAGCATCGCCTGCAGCGTAAACGGGAAGTCCTGCCTGTTGAGCTTCTTCAGTAAATTCGCCCAAAGGGTCAAGTCCCACGGCTATCAAAATTGTATCGCAGGCAAAAGATTTTTCCGTTCCCGGAATAGGATTAAATTTATTATCAACTTGAGCGATAGTAATGGATTCCACGGTTTCAGTTCCGTTAGCGGAAAGAATTGTATGCGAAGTATAGATAGGAACGCCTAACCGTTTGAGTTTATCGGCATGAACTTTGTAGCCTCCGCATTGGGACATAGCTTCCGCCAATCCCACAACTTCAATTCCTGCTTGCAGAGCATGGTAACCTGCAATCAAACCGACATTTCCTCCGCCGATAATGAAAAGCCGTTCCGTGGGACGAACCAAATCACGATTGACCAATGTTTGAAACGCTCCCGCACCGTAAATGCGCGCTAAATGATTTCCCGTAAAGCGTAAAAATTTCTCTCGCGCTCCGGCAGCGTTTAAGATGACATTAGGTTTTACCAGTTTGTAGACATCGTCTTTGAGGATGCCGACTTTTTTGTCCGAAAAGACAAACAGAGCGGTGCTGTTTAGCCAAGTGGTTACGGAAGGCAATTCTGCCACTTGTTTAGCTAAAAGTTTTCCGATGTCGTTTCCGCGAGTGCCGGCATTGGAATCTTCTTCCGAACCGAAAAACTTATGCGTCTGCAAGACCAATTTCCCGCCCAACGCCATTTTATCGTCAATCAGCAAAGTCTTAATGTTATGTTTGCCGAGTTGAATTGCTGCAGAAAGTCCGGAAGGACCTCCGCCTATGATTAGCACATCGGTTTCAATTTCTTCAATGGGTTCAAACTCTATCGGTTTTGTATCTTCCGGAACTTTGGGAAGTCCGTCCGCACTGAAAACAATCATATTTTCATGCACTGCAGTCATACAGGATTTGACCGCTATACCGTTTGCAATAACTGCACACTTGGCACATTGTCCGTTAGCGCAAAAAATGCCCTGCGCACTGCCATCCTTATGATGATGACCGAAAACTGAAATTCCGTTGGCAATCAGCGCTGAGGCTATCATTTCATTTTTGTATGCTTTTAGCGGCTGATTATTCCAGTAAAAAGTTATTTCTTCCCTTTCCGGGACAGGCAGAATAGGATGCTGCCTTATCCTGTGTTGCTCCATTGTTTTGAACTCCTTACATTCTTTTTTTTCTTTATTAGAACAAAACTTATTGACATCTATGCCTGTCAAGTAAAACTGGAAGAAAGAATAACAGACGGGGATACATAAACTGAAAGTGAACACAAAGCGGAACAATCCATTGCGGAAGACTTTCCGAATTTCTACTTTGGAAGGTGTTTTTGCGCAGATTTATTCCACTTTTGCTGCCATCGGTTCAAGTTTTATCGTCAAACTTCTGATATTGCTTAACGCCGCACCTATTCATTTTTCCCTATTATCTGCCATTGGTCAAGTTTCGCAACTTTTTCAAACAGTCGGAGTTGCCGTAACTCACAATTTATCAAACAGAAAGAAAGCTTGCGTGCGCATCACCGCTATGGGAAGAAGTTTGACATTTTTCTTGGGAGCGGGATTGCTTTTTGCCAATCCGGAAACGGGAATTTGGTTTACTTTATTATTAATGTTCTGCAGTTCAGCATTACTTTCCATTGGTGGAAACATCTGGATTGCGTGGATTTCGGACAGTGTGCCTTTACAATTTCGCGGGCGCTTTTTCTCAAGAAGAAATCAGTATTTATTAATAGCAGGACTGCTGACAGGTTATCTTGGCAGTTTTGCGGTTGATTTATTCAGTCCTGAAAATAAAGGAATTCATAAAGCATTTATCAAATGGACTGGATTGAGCAATTTATTTCGTCCGGAGTATCAAGGACGCTTTCTGACAGCGCTTTTTGTGGGGGCAACTTTCATAGGTTTAATCGGTCTCGCTATTTTGACAAAGCAACCGGAAAGGCGGCACACTCCTCATTCTGAACCGCTTGGGGTAATTTATAAACAGCCTTTCAAAGACGCAAATTTCCGTCGGCTTTTGTTATTTGGCGCGTGGTGGATGCTGGCAATCGGTATCGGAGCAGCATTTTGGACGCCTTTTATGCTGAAGAAACTGCAAATGAGTTTGTTTGAAGTGCAGCTATACGGCTCCTTTAGCACTATTGCTTCTTTACTTTCATACCGTTTTTGGGGACGCTTTATTGACAAATACGGAAACCGCACGGCAATGACCATCTGCATTATTATCGGCGGTTTTAATCCTTTACTGTGGCTCTTTATGACAGCCCAATCACATTACATTATTTGGTTTGAAGCACTCAGCTCGGGTTTTATGTGGGCAGGAGCAGGGTTGGTAACCACAAATTTTGTGCTTTCAGTTTCCCCGAAAGGAATGGCGCAAGTCTACAGCGGAATTTTCGGTGCCTGCAACGGGTTGGCTATGATGCTGTCAATTTTATTTGCAGGCTTCTTTTTTCCGCCTAAATTACAAATAGGAAATTTATCCCTGGAACCGGAACAAGTCTTATTCGGACTGACAGGCCTGATACGCTGGACGGCTCTCATTCCGCTTACATTTATTGTGGAAGCAAAAGCAAAATCTTTGCGGGACTTAAGTCAATTGCTTCTGGAAAACATCCTTAACCGGTTGAAAATTACCAAATAAGCATCTCAGCCGTTACAAATTTCGCAATTGAAAGAAGGATTTGACTGAGACTTTAAAATGTATAGAATATTAATATGAGAAAGATCATTCATGTTGATATGGACATGTATTATGCTGCTGTGGAAATCAGAGAGAATCCCAAACTGAAAGGAAAACCGTTGATTGTTGGTGGCAGTCCGCAAAGCAGAGGCGTCGTCAGCACTTGTTCTTATGAGGCTCGCCGATACGGCATCCATTCCGGAATGTCGTCATACCAAGCATGGCAGCTTTGCAAGAGCGCTATCTTCGTTCCTCCGCATTTTGATCTTTATAAAAAAATCACTCAACAAATCAGAGCCGTCTTTTTCTCTTACACGGATCTGGTGGAAACAATGTCTTTGGATGAAGCGTATTTGGATGTAACAGAAAACAAAGTCGACGAACCAAATGCGCTTAACATTGCCAAAGAAATCAAACAGCGCATTTTGGAAACGACAAAACTTACTTGCTCCGCAGGCGTCTCCTACAACAAATTTTTGGCAAAAATCGGCTCTGAACTCCAAAAACCGGACGGCTTAGTAGAAATTCCTCCCGAAAAAGCGCAGGAAATTTTGTTCAATCTCCCGATTGAAAAATTTTACGGTATCGGCAAAGTGACTGCTGCCCGCATGCAACACATGGGCATTAAAACCGGTAAAGATTTGTATCAATTGAACTTGAATGAAATGGTGCGCAGGTTTGGCAAGGCGGGTGTATTCTATTACTATGCCGTGCGCGGAATTGATGAAAGGGAAGTGATACCGTATTCCGAACCCAAATCAGTCAGCTGCGAGACTACTTTTGATGAGGATACAAACGATTTTCAGACCCTGACGGAAATTTTAGAACAGTTGACGGACAGGCTATCTTTCCGCTTGCAAGCCAAACAAATAAAAGGCAAAAACATTATTCTGAAAATCAAATATGATAATTTTGAAATTGTCAGCAAATCAATGAGCTTACAGCACCCGATTGATAAACGCGATACAATTTTGCAATACGCTCTTCAACTGCTGCAGGAACTTTGGGACAGTTCTCGTAAAGTGCGCCTTTTAGGCATTGGTTTAACCGGACTTTATATCGGTCGTGCTGAGCAGCAACTTGACCTCTGGGAAAACAGTCAGTAAAAATCGTTTTCTAATTCGGCATAACATCTTATATCCTAGATAGTTAACCAACAAATATCAACTTATTTTTATTTATCCTAATGTAACCAATTGCATTTTATGTATGTTAGTCTCTTCTTCCTTAATAACCAGTCGATATCCAGTCGATATCCAGTCGACTTAATTTCGACTGGATGTCAAGAGGATATCGACAGGAGATTAAGAAAGGAATAACTATTTTAAGACGAATTTGTTGCCGAGGGAATAACCGTCTGAGGCACTGCTGATAATTCCGCCTGCGTAACCTGCTCCCTCTCCTATGGCATAAAGATTGTTTATTTCCATGCAATTACGATTTATTTTATCTCTTATAATACGCAGCGGTGCTGAAGTTCTCGTTTCCGGTGCAATGAGAAGACCTTTTTCTATAAAACCCGGCATAATGTGGTCAAAATGAATGAGAGCCTGTTTGAACACCGGATTGAGAGAGGGCGGAAAGATATTTTTGAGCTGGAAAGGTTTCGCAGAAGGAAAAAGACATTGGACATTTTGCACATTGCTTATTTTTTCTTTCAAGAAATCTGAAGCAGTTTGATAGGGCGCGGCAAATTTGGATAAAAAAGCAGCTGTCTCCAGTGTTTCCTGAAAATTAAGACCGGCAAATAGTTCTGAACTGTATATTTTTTCATTTATGTTGGTGACTATAGCGCTGTTTCCGAAAGCAAAATCACGAGCTGAATAGCTCATTCCGTTAGTGACATTCCTTTGGAGTAGACTTGAAGCTGAAATAATTAAGCCTCCCGGACACATACAAAAAGTATAAGTTCCGAGTCCTGCATGTGGAGCGGTTAAACGATATGACGCAGGTCCCAAAAGCTTTTCCCAATTGCCTTTGCCGTAAACTGCCGAATTTATCCAATCTTGCGAATGCGAAATGCGCAAACCTACGGCAAAATTTTTCGGTTCTAAATGCACTCCTGCGTCAAATAGCATTCTATATGTATCCCGAGCAGAATTTCCAAGCGCCAAAATTAAGATTTCCGGTTGATAAATTTTCCCGTTGATTACAGCCTGCTGCACTTTATTATCTTGCACTCTAATCCGTTCCAGCTTGCTGTTAAATTCAATTCGGCAGCCCTGTCTAATTAAATAATCCCTGATTTTAACAGTGATTTGACGGATGCCGTCCGTCCCTAAATGCGGTAAAGCTTCCCATTTTATGCTCTCAGGAGCGCCAAATTTTACCAAATAATCAAAAACGCGATTAGTAACTTTATTGCGGCTGCGGCAGGTTAATTTACCGTCTGAAAAAGCACCGGCACCGCCTTCACCGAATTGGACATTGCTTTCGGGATCCAGAATTCCGTCTTTCCAAAATGCCGCAACTTTTTCCGCTCTGACTTCTATCGGGTCTCCTCGTTCAAATAGATGAGGCTTAAATCCTTTTTCAGCCAAGGCTAAAGCGCAAAACAAACCGGCGGGACCTGTTCCTATTATAAAAGGTTCATTGTCTGAAAGATAAGTTGCAGGAAGTTCATTTTCCGGTTGAGGAATGCTATAAACAAGATCAGGATGTTTTGGTAAAGGCAGTTCTGACTCTATTTCCAGGGTATAAACATAATAAGGTTGTCCGGATTTTCGCGTATCCAGCGCTCTTCTTATCACCTGCCATTGGAAAGAAGATAAGTCCAAATCGGGAAAAAGTTTTTTGAAGGCAAGGCTGAGATTTTGTTCGGCTTGGACGGGAAGCCTGAGGTTTTTAAGCAAATACTGCATAGAAAAGAAAAGGCGCCATTACGGCGCCATAGCAAAAGTGGTGGCAAGACCCAGAATCGAACTGGGGACACAAGGCTTTTCAGGCCTCTGCTCTACCGGCTGAGCTATCTCGCCATGCTGAAAGCAAAAATTTCGTGCCATATTTAACTGTCAAGCAGAATTCATTTTCTGCATGTGTTTATTCCCATTCAATCGTGGCCGGAGGTTTTGAACTGATATCGTAAACTACCCTGTTAACGCCGTGCACTTCGTTAATGATGCGATTGGACACAACGCGTAAAAAAGCGGAGGGAAATTCAGTCCAATCCGCTGTCATTCCGTCTTGACTGTTAACTGCCCTTAGTGCACAAACATTGTTATAAGTTCTGGCATCGCCCATAACTCCTACACTTTGGACAGGTAAAAGGACGGCAAATGCCTGCCAAGTTTGATCGTATAACTTCCATGCGCGTAATTCGGAAATGAAAATGTCGTCGATATCTTGAAGCAATTTGACTTTTTCCTTTGTGACTTCACCGATGATGCGAACCGCTAAACCGGGTCCGGGAAAAGGATGTCGGTTAATTAACTCATTCGGAAGCCCGAGTTCCGTTCCAACTGCGCGCACCTCATCTTTAAACAGTTCCCGCAAAGGCTCAATCAATTGCAGATTCATTTTTGAAGGTAACCCGCCCACATTGTGATGAGATTTAATGGTTGCAGACGGACCTTTTAGAGAAACACTTTCTATTACATCCGGATAAAGAGTCCCTTGCGCCAAAAAAACGACATCAGAATGAGCTTCGGCATACTTTTCAAAGATTTCAATAAAGGTTTTACCAATGATTTTCCTCTTCGCTTCAGGGTCTGTAACACCCTTTAATCTACTTAAAAATTCGTCTTCGGCATTAATAATTTCAAATTTGAAATCAGGAAGATGAGAAAACATAGCGGACACTTGTTGAACTTCGTTTTTACGCAAAAGTCCCGTATCAATAAAGACGGGAAGCAGCTGATTTCCTATTGCCTTATGCAGTAATACGGCAGCAACCGAAGAATCAACTCCGCCGCTTAAGCCCAAAATCACTTTTTTGTCTCCGACCCGCATCCTGACTTGATTTACAGTATCAGTAATAAAAGCGGAAGATGTCCAGTCCGCTTGTAAATGTGCAATGCGAAAGAGAAAATTAGCAAATATTTCTGAGCCGTAATCGCTATGCGCCACCTCGGGATGAAACTGCAATGCGTAAAGCGGTAATGACTTATGCTTAATTGCAGCGTAATTGGTATTTGCCGTATGTGCCAAACGGACAAAATCTGCCGGAAGTTCCTCTGCTTCGTCTCCGTGACTCATCCAAACCTGAAAAGAATTTGGTAAATCAGCCAAAAGCTCATCGGGAAAATCAATTTCCAAAAGCGCTCTTCCGTATTCATGTCGACCCGCTTGCCTGATTTTTCCGCCAAATTGACGCACCATTAATTGCAGACCATAACAAATTCCCAAAATTGGAATTCCCGTTTGCCATATTTCGGAAGAAGGCATAGGTGCATTAGCAGAATTTACGCCGGACGGACTTCCTGATAAAATCAGAGCCTGAGGTCGCTTTTCCAAAATAGTTTCAAGCTTAACGGAATAGGGGACTATTTCACAGTAAACATTTAGAGCCCTGATTTTACGCGCAATCAATTGGGTGTATTGTGAGCCGAAATCCAGAATTAAAACGAGCTGACGCATAGGGCTTCAAATATAGGGATTATTCTGTTTTTCTTCCAAAATTGTGGAAGAAGGTCCGTGTCCCGGTAAAACAACAGTTTTTTCAGGCAGAAGGAAAAGCTTGTTTTTAACCGATTTCACTATTTCCTCATCGCTTCCGCCCGGCAAATCAGTTCTGCCGATATCGTGATAAAAAAGCGTGTCTCCGGAAAATAAAAAGTCCGGAACATAGAGGCAAATTCCTCCGGAAGTGTGTCCGGGAGTATGAATTACGGTAATAGTAAAAGAGCCGATATTGAATTTATCACCGTCATGTAACAGAATATCCGCGGCTGGTTTATCGTATTGGACTTCCATATAAGCACTCAAATTTGCTTGGGAATTTGTCAGCATGTGAGCATCGTCTGAATGAATGCAGAGCGGAGCTTGCAGCTTTTCTTTAAAAAATTGGTTTCCTCCTATGTGATCCATATGCCCGTGTGTGTTAATAATATACTTAACCTGCAGATAATTGCGGGTGATGAAACTCAGCGGTTCGGGAGAAGGATACGCGGGGTCAATCAAAATTGCCTCCTTGGAAACATCATCCCAAACCACATAAGTATTTGTATCAAACTCGGGCAAAATGTGGAAAAGTTCGTATTGAATCATTTTATCCTCTTATCATTAATGCCTGAACAAGGGCGGGGTCTGCTTTGTCAACTGTTATTTCTTCATCAGGAGAAAGATTTTGTCCGTAAGTGACAGTTACGGGATTTTCTGCTTTCTTGTAATAGTAAGCAAGAAGGGAAGCCGCTAAACTAATCAAGTCTTTCGTAACATTGCTTGAACATAAAAGTCCCAAAGGACCGGGAATTTTGTTGTGCAGCATAAAAATACCGTCAAAGTTGTGTTCAATCAGGTTTTGATTGTCCGCTTCGTCTCTTCCGATAATCAATTTGGAAAAAGGGTTCAAGCGAAAGTGGCGTCCGTATTTCAGCAGATTTATATCCTCAAGATTGATTTGATTGTGCTGCCAAAGGTCTTGCAGCCTGCGGGAGAAGTTTTTATCGGTAAGACTGCATCCGCCCGCAGGAGAAGGAAATTCTTTTATACCAAGCCTGCGGGCAAGCGCCAATTGAGGTTTTCTGCTTCTTCCGCTGATATCAAGTAAATCGTTTTTATCAATCCAGCCCTCTCTAATCGGTAAAGTATCCGGTAAAAGTTTTTGCGATAAGGGCCTGATGAGCAGGTCCTTGTAACCGCTCAACTTTCCGACTGCTTGCAGGGAGTCTTTCCTTTGCGACATGGGTCTTTGGCTTAAAACTTCTCCGGAAATGAGAAAATCCGCTCCGTATTCCGTTAAAAGTTTTCCTGCTTCACGGAACATTAAACCGTGACAGTCAATGCAGGGATTAAAGTTTTTGCCGAAGCCGTAGACAGGTTTTTGCAGCATTACCAGATACTTTTGAGAAATATCAATGACGGTAAGCGGCAAATTATTAACTTGAGCGGAATGCAAAGCCCGCTCTTCAGTAAAAAAGGGAGTTTTGAAGAAAACAGGGAAAACAGTAAAATCAAGATTTTGTATCCAAACCACGCTCAAAATGCTGTCCAATCCTCCCGAAAATAAAGCAATTGCTTTTTTCTGTTGCTTCAATTCTACTCCTGTTTTTGTAATAAAAACGCCACTTATCTTATAATTTATTTGTTTTGACAAGTGGCGTTAAGGATGGAGCTAAAGGGGGGATTTGAACCCCCGACCTACTGATTACGAATCAGTTGCTCTCCCGGCTGAGCTACTTTAGCTTTTTGCCTGAAAATAATTGTAGCCGGCGCTGCATAAGCATCTTTTATGTTCACAATATATTCTTTGGTGTATTTGTCAAGCATGGAATAATTCACTGCTTTACCGTTCAGAGAAAAGCTCATGACATCTGTAGTTTTGACCGTTAAGTATAGATTTGTATCTTTAAGAGGATGGCGGGGATACCAAAAATCCATTCCGTTCATTTGCAGAATATCATTTTGGGGTTTGAACATTGCCGCTTTTCGCGGAGTTTTCAGATGATACTTAAAACAGATATCTATAGTATCCGGTAAATCAGTAATTTTATCAAACGCTATTTCATAAACATAGCAAGTCGCTAAAATGCGAGTATAAAGTTTTTGACCGAGGTCAGGATCGAAATCATAGGGTCCGTTTGTCGTGTGTGATAATAAATAAAGTAACTTTCCATTGGCAAGTATTTCCGAATAGATAAAGTCAGAATTGAGCAGGAAGCAAATTTTGCCTTTTTGGACATCCTTTTTACTAAGAGTAAAATTATCAATAAAATAAATACTCCCGTCAAAATCGATACAATTAATCTGGAGATTATGAATGGTCGGTTCTATGAATTTTAATTTTTGGTTTTTTGCTTTTTCTTTTTCAGGCTTTTTTGGCTCTGCCGGAAGAAAACAAACAGTGAAAATTAGAACCAATGAGCAAATAAGCTTGAGCTTTTTCATCACTTCTCCTTTTTGCCGGCATTATTTTTCATAATATTATTACTCTCCTTCTCAGTTTAAGTCTTGATTTCGTCAAGTATTTTCTGTTCTTTGTTTTCTTTCCGGAAAAAAACCTTGCTAAGATAGCATAATTTTCAAAGTTGGAAATCAGAAAATAAAAATTAAAAGGAGCAATTATGGAAAAACTGATGCTATTAGGTGACGAAGCCTTAGCTCAGGGTGCATTGGACGCAGGAATTTCCGGTGCTTACGGTTATCCCGGAACACCTTCAACGGAAATTATGGAATATGTCCAACGCTCTCCTCAGGCAGCCGAACGGAAAGTGCACAGAACTTGGGCATCAAACGAAAAAACTGCAGTTGAGGCAGCTCTCGGAATGTCCTATACCGGCAAAAGAGCTTTCGTTTGCATGAAACACATCGGTCTTAATGTTGCAGCAGACCCTTTTATGAATTCAGCGGTAACCGGTGTCAACGGAGGTTTGTTAATCGTAGTAGCAGACGATCCTTCCATGCATTCTTCCCAGAATGAACAGGACTCCCGCTTTTACGGAAAATTCGCTTTACTGCCTATTCTGGAGCCTTCCAATCAGCAGGAATGTTATGATATGGCATTTTACGGTTTTGAACTTTCGGAAAAATATCAAGTGCCCGTATTAGTCAGATTGACTACGCGTCTTTCTCATTCCAGAGCTAATGTTGTCAGGCGTTCTTCTTTACCGGAAAAACCCATGACTTTTCCGAAAGACCCGAATCAATTTATGCTCTTACCTGCAATCGCACGCAAGAAATACAAAGTTTTGTTGAGTAAGCAAAAAGATTTTCTCACTGAAGCAGAAAATTCTCCGTTCAATCAGATTGATTTCAAGGTAAAAAAAGCAAAAACCGGTATTATTGCTTGCGGACTGGCATATAATTATTTGAGAGAAAACTTCCCCGGTCCTGAATTACCTTTTCCCGTAATCAAAATCAGTCAATATCCTTTACCGGAAAAAGCAATCAAACAGCTTTATCAAATGTGTGACGAAATCCTGGTTTTAGAAGAAGGAATGCCTTTGGCAGAAGAGCAACTTAAGGGAATGCAATGGGAAGGGACGAAAAAAATCAAAGGCAGATTGGATGGAACTTTACCTCGCGACGGAGAGTTAAACCCCAATCTGGTGGCGAAAGCTTTGGGACTGGCGGAAGAAAAAGTGATGCCGATTCCTGAAATTGTGGCACCTCGTCCGCCTCAACTTTGTGCGGGCTGTCCGCATGCCGATTCTTTCAAAACTCTTAATGAAGCACTTCAGGATTACGGAAAAGGGCATGTCTTCAGCGATATCGGCTGTTACAGTCTTGGTTTTATGCCTCCTTATCAAGCGATAAATTCCTGTGTGGATATGGGCGCTTCCATAACAATGGCAAAAGGCGCTGCTGATGCAGGTTTGTATCCTTCGGTTGCAGTAATAGGAGATTCCACATTTTGTCATTCCGGCATCACCGGTTTGCTGGATTGCGTATATGACAAATCCAATGTAGTAATCGTGATTTTGGATAATTCCACGACAGGAATGACCGGAGGTCAGGATTATACGGGAATGGGAAGACTGGAAGATATTTGTGCAGGTCTGGGAGTAGCGAAAGATCACATCAGAGTAGTGGTGCCTCTTCCGAAAAATAAAGAAGAACTGGTTCGCGTCTATAAAGAAGAAATTGCATACAACGGGATTTCCGTTATAATTACAAGACGGGAATGCGTCCAAATTGTCAAAAAAAGATACAAAACGGAAGGTTGAAATGAAAAAAGATATAATTTTAGCGGGAGTAGGCGGACAGGGCATTTTGACCATAGCAGCATTAATCGGGACTGCCGCTTTGCAGAAAAACTTGAATTTCAAGCAAGCTGAAGTGCACGGAATGAGTCAAAGAGGAGGAGATGTCCAATCCCATTTGCGCATTTCCGATCAGCCCATTTGGTCGGACCTCATTCCTTTCGGAAAAGCAGATATGATTTTATCCGTAGAGCCCATGGAAGCTTTGCGTTACTTGCCGTATTTGGCACCTGACGGTTGGATAATCTCGAACAGCAAACCTATGCTCAATATAGATAATTATCCGGATTTGGAAGCTGTCTACAATGCCATAAAAGCAATTCCGCATCATCTACTTATCGATGCAGACGCCATTGCTAAGGAAATTAAAGCTCCTCAAGCGATGAATGTAGTCATGCTCGGTGCGGCGACAAAGTATTTGGGATTTGAAAATTCGGAGATGGAACAAGCCATCAATTCCATTTTTGCCCGCAAAGGCGAGGCAATTGTAGAAGCAAATCTTCGTGCTTTCCAAGCAGGAACGGCACAAGTTTAAACTTATATGAAAACAAGGCTGACAAATTTGCCAGCCTTGTATCTTTTTCTATCGTATAACTCCCCGCGCTTAAATTGACAAAACTTTGCGTTCTGACAAAGCGGGATGGGGTTAGATGCCTAACCGCTTAGGGAACATAACTTTTTATTTGATGTAGTTCAAGATTTTATTCGCCCTATCGACAAAATCCTTCAATTCTTCGCCGCTAAAGGGTTTTTGCTCTAATAGCGATAAGTCGTGAATATACCGGCAAAGGTTTTTCACTTCTTCCGTTTTGCCTTGTGCGTTCAGTTCAAGGATTTTTTTAATCGTGGGATTTTCTCTGTTGACTACAAGAGTATGGTTTTTCAACATATCAGAATTGGAACGATTTCCGAGAAAATCCATATCATGCCAGCGACGCATATACTCATTAAAGACAATCATTCCGGAAATATCTTCGCTCTTCAAGCTTTTTACTTCCACTTTGACATCGCTGTAGACATGCTCAAAAATATCCTTCCAAGCTTCAGAACCAAGTTGTTCGCGAACTTCATGCGGGAGTTCGTATGGCTTAATGATTGTTTGCTCGTCTTTTTGAGTTATATAAGGAGAGAGCAGTTCAACGGCTTGGGGATGTTTTTTTAGAAAATCAGCATAAGTTTCTTTATAGAAAACAGCTTCAATTTTGGGATTGAGTGCTTTATCAAAGATTTCTTTCAGCTTTTCGGAATCGGTTTTGTTATCCAAATCCACCAGCTCTGTCTTGTCCTTATTGATGAGCAGGTCGTTAAGTTCGGAGTCAATTCGCATAAATTCCAGCTTGTCGTCCGTGCTTTCCAGCTTTTGGAAAAGATGAGTGTCCAAAACAGAAGTTTGGAAGATAACTTCAATGCCTTGGTCTTTCATCATTTGAAGATAGCTCACTTGATTGTCTTCACTGCCGGCATAATAGACTTTTGTTTTGCCTTCGGTAACTGGATTGCGCGCTTTGTATTCTTCCAGCGTGACATATTCTCCGGAGGAGGATTTGAAGATGATTATGTCCTTTAAACTGTTGAAAAAATCGTCGTCTTGCAGCAAGCCGAACTTGATGAAGTTTTGGATGTCTTCCCAATACTGTTCATACTTCTTTCTGTCTTCCTTAAAGGTCTCAACAAAGCGGTCAGCCACTTTTTTCACTATGTAATTAGTAATTTTTTTGACCTGCTTGTCGTTCTGCAAAAAACTGCGGGAAACATTGAGAGGAATGTCCGGAATGTCTATTCCGCCTTTCAGCATAAGCAAAAAGTCCGGAAGCAAATCTTCCAGATTATCGGCGACAAACACATTATTGCAATAAAGCTTCACTTCGCCTTTGTAAAATTCAGGTTCGTTGCGTAGTTTGGGAAAATACAGAATTCCTTTCAAATTAAAGGGGAAATCTACGTTCAAGTGAATCCAAAACACGGGGTCCTGCCAGTCGTGAAACAACTGCTTGTAAAATTCCTTGTATTCTTCTTCCGTGACTTCGGCCGGTTTCTTGTTCCAAAGTGCTTCTTTCTGGTTGACGACTTTGCCTTCAAAATAGATGGGATAAGGCATGAAATTGCAGTATTTTTCCAAAATTTCGCGGATTTTTTCCGGTTCCAAATAATCGGAAGATTCCTCATTAAAATGCAAAGTTACGGTTGTACCGACTTCCGTCCTTTTCCCTTTGCTCATTATGTAATCCGTGGTGCCGTCGCATTCCCAAAATGCCGGTTCCGCACCTTCAAGATAGGATAAGGAATCAATTGTGACTTTATCCGCCACCATGAAAGTGGAATAAAATCCCAATCCGAAATGACCTATAATATTGTTTTGGACATCTTTGAATTTTTCAATGAATTCTTCCGCTCCGGAAAACGCTATCTGATTGATATACTTGCGAATTTCTTCATCAGTCATCCCGATCCCGTTATCCAAAACCTGCAAAATCTTTTTCTTCTTGTCCAGCTTGACTTCTATCTTAAAAGTCTCAGGATCTGTATCAGGTTTGGCTACTTTCAATTTGTTGAGTGCATCCACGGAATTGGAAATCAGTTCCCTTAAAAAGATATCGTGTTGGGAATATAGCCACTTTTTAATAATGGGGAATATATTTTCCGTGTGAATTGATAGTTGCCCTTTTTCTTTTTCTTTAGTCGGCATTTTATCTCTCCTCTGTTATTAATTTCTTAAGAGCCACTTTTGTAATTCAGTAAAAGCTGTCAACAAAAATTAGCAGTTAAGGCTCTTGATTGCTAATATAATATGCATTTAATTGATATGCAAAGAGATAGTGGTATTATTCTCCCTCTTTGGAAATAGCTCCAACCGGACAACCGGAAAAATCATTTCCGTTGCCGTTCACGCAGATGCCGTCGCCTATACATTTTTCAACATCAATAACAGCTTTGCCTTTGACGAAGGAAATGGCGTTGACCGGACAGTGTGAGATGCAAAGTTCGCAACCAATACATTTTTCGCTATTGACTAAATAGGCTATCTTTTTGACGGCTTGGTTGTTCGTTGTGGTTATATTTACATTTTGAGAAGAGGGCTTTTTCTTTTCCGTATTAGCGGAAGAAACCTTATTAGCTGTTTTTAATTTATCGGATAAAGTGTCAGGCACTGATAAAGAATGAATAGTTAGTTGATTTTCGGTTTTTTTATCTGAGGTAACTAAGCTTATTTTGTTCGGATTTGGAATGCCGAAAACGCATCTTCCGCAGCCAATACAACGGGAAGCATTGATCACGGCTTTGCCGTTTTGCAGGGAAATAGCATTTACAGGACAGACCTGAAGTTGTTTACGGTCAATGTGAAAGGAATCATAAATAAATAAGAAGCAAAGAGTAAACAGTGCTAATAAAACCGTGATTTTCAGAATGACATTAAGTAATTTCATCCGGACTTCTCTCTTCCTTGATAGTTTTTTCTTTCGGGCAATTGGTAATGCATTTCAGGCAGTGGATGCAATTCAGGTCAAGGATATATGTGCTTTCGTGCAAATTTATGTTCATAGGACAATTTCTTTGGCAATAACAAAAGTCGCTGCATCTTTCAATATTGCGTTCCAAAATCAGATGCCGGAAGTGAAACAGCCGTCCGATATATTGAAAAACATTGAATAAGGCAGCCATAGGACAAAGGAATCGGCACCAAAATCGTTCTGTCAAAAGTCCGCCTACAATAATTAGCATCCAAAGCAAAAATCCCGGTAATATTATATCTGGCAGACGGCTTAAAGTCAATATCGGACAAAAATTCATATAAATATAGGCAAAACCGGTTCCCGCTAAAATTATCGTCAAACTGAGAACGATATATTTTCCGCCTCTGAATTTGCGCTCGTAAAAGAAGGGTATACGCTTATTTATTCTGTATTTTGGACTTCTCAAATGGAATAAAAATTCTTGCAGCGTCCCCAATGGACAGATATAGGAGCAAAATTTCCGTCCGATAAACATAGTCAAAACGCAGAGCAGAAGCCCGATTCCGATTGTTAAAGAAAAAAGATATCCGGCATTTTGCGTAAATGTGAAGTTCATTGCTCCGAAACAGATTACGGCATACGGACAATATGCATGAGCGGAATAAAATCTGCCAGCAATTAAACCTGCGATTAAACAGGCGCTCAAAAAGAGAAAAAGTAATTGTGATGCCAGCCGAAGACGTTGCAGTCTGTGTTTGTAAGCAATTTTGAAATGAGTGAAGCGCATACGATATTACATCAAGAAGAAGGCACAATTAAGATTGCTGTGCCTTCTTCTATCAAGCATTAATGAATTTTATTATTTCAAGACAATAACTTTGCGGCTATATTCGGAAGTGGGAGTTGAGATTTTAACGAAGTATACTCCCGGCAGCATATCAGATGTTTTTTGCAAATTTATAGAAGCAGTTCCTTCGGCATCAGTTTCTGCCTTCATTCTTTGCATTAAACGCCCGCGCAGATTATAAATCGACGCTTCCACAGGTGTTTTGGCCTTGCTTACAATCTTGATAACAGCTTCTGTCCGGAAAGGATTAGGATAGATATTAACGATTTCCGTAACAGGCAGGACATTATCATCCGCAGAAGTCAAATTTACCGTCACCACATTAGACGGATCAGATTGAGAAAGCGGATTTGAAAAGAGAGCGATTACCCAATATTGATAAACGGAAGGGTAAAGTCCGGTGTCGATAAAAGTTGTGATATTAGGTTGAAAATTTCCGATGGGTAAATCGTTTCTGAATAATTTGTATCCGATAAAATCGCGGGCAAAATGATTTGGTGCTTCCCAATTCAGAATTACATCCTGATTATCATTAGTAATTTGGGCAGTCAGATTTTGCGGAGCAGGCAGATTTTCAATAATTTCACCGTAAGCACTCATAACAGGTGTGCCGGGCATATTATGTTCGTCATGAGGGGTAACTTGAACAGCTAATTGACTTCCTATATCCGCTTGCACCAAACGATAAGTAACATTATTTGCACCGCTGATGGCAATTCCTTGCGTGGCAGGAGGAGTTAATCTAAACCATTGATAAGCAGATGTGCCTTCCGCGTCATTATCTTCATCATGGAAAGTATATGCGGCTGTCTGTAACATTGTGAACACGGGAATTCCGCTCACCTGAACATCGGTAACATAGGGAGCAGTATCTAAATAAGCATGTCCGGTTAGAGGAATGGTCAGGTTTTCATTTCCGGGCATATTACTCGTGATTATCAAGTTGCCGCTAAAGTCACCTGCAGCCGTAGGAGCAAAGATAACATTAAAAGCTGTGCTCCCATAAGGCGGAATGGAAAAGTTCAAGCGTTCTGCGGGATTGATTAAAAACGCCGGATTATCGGAAGAAATTGTTCCTGTTGCCGTTATATTCCAATAGTTGTTAATCGTCAGAGGCAGTGTTGTTTGTCCGCTCACATAGATATCGGGAAAATTTATTTGAGTCAGGGACGGTGCATAACCTCCGAATAATTCAATAAAAGAATACTTGGTAGCCTGCAAGACTTCTTTGGAAGTATTATTTTGAATGAATAGCACCAATTCACAATTTCCGATGACCCAAGCAGGGTTAGCAGTGAAAGTGAGAGGAATATTCAAAGTGGAATTTGTGTTGAAATCAATTGCCTGACCGTTCAGTCCTGTAATCATCAGTCTATTGACGAAATTTAATTCACTTTGCCCTTGCCAGGAATATTGAATGTGAGATTCAGTTATTACTGCATGAAACCTTAAATTCGTATTCGTATCCGTTTCCACTTTATTAAGCACAACATTCACATTATAATTGTTGTCAGTATGGTTTCCCGTAGCGGAAATGGTAAAGTGGGAAGCTACTTGCATGCGAGCTTGGACTTTCGGCAAATAATACGAATACATAGAGGCAGTATGACTTCCGCCCACTTGTGGATTTAAGCCGTCAAACCATGCTGTTGGATAACCCGTTATTCCATAATAGGTATTTCTTCCGTTTGAGTCTGTTGTGGCATAGGGATCACCGTTATGGTTTTCAATAATGGCTACCGGTTGACCGTTTTCCACTAAATCATCAGCACCCATGGCAGCACCGGGGCAATATTGACACCAAGCACCAGTGCCGATTTCTACTAAAACTTTGTCCCTCTGCACTGCCGATAAAAATGAAAAGCAGAGAATTAGCGTTAAAAGAAATGATATTTTCTTCATTTTTCCTCCCTCGAAACAGGTTATATTCTCTTCTTATGCATTACTTAAAATTTTTCAATTTACCTTCTTCCTATTTATTTAAGATTGTCAATAAATTTATTGCAAGGATGATATCATAATTGTCATTTCGTAATCAGATTTCTTTATTAACGCTCTTTTTTTTGTTATTAACTTTCAGTTTGTTATGTAATTAAATACAAATAGAAGGTTCTGCCCATTTTAGATTTGACAAACAATCTAAATTTTATTTTTTAGGTTTTATAGACAGAAA
Organism: Candidatus Cloacimonadota bacterium; assembly: GCA_035357855.1. Classification (GTDB taxonomy): domain Bacteria; phylum Cloacimonadota; class Cloacimonadia; order Cloacimonadales; family Cloacimonadaceae; genus UBA5614. The sequence goes on along the minus strand of DAOPOH010000015.1, from coordinate 16,788 downwards.
GGAGGAAATATGAAAGCCACGAAATTTATCGTCTTATTGCTAAGCTTGATTCTTTGGGTCAGTTGCAGTGCTTATAAAAAACAAGCTCCGAAAGAACCGGTTAAAACTCCTCAACAGTTAGCAGTTGAAACAGCAAAAGATGCGGAAACTGCTTACTCGAACGGAGATTATGAAGGGGCAATCACCCATTACAATACTGCAATTGATTATTATAAACAAGCACTTCCCACAGCTGCTCCCACCGATTCCATTCCCTTAATGATTTTCCGTTTAAATAAGAATATCGCCAATATTTATAGCATTTACGGGTATGAACTTTCTACGAATGAAGATTATGAGGGCGCTATTATCCAATATGAAAAAGCCATTGCTAAATATAAAGAATTGCAGCCTGAAGCTTCTCCTCGCGATTCCGTAGATACCATTCTTTATAACCTTTATCAGAATACTGCTGTAGCCTGTCGGGATGCGGGTGAATATGACAAAGCCATCGCTTATTACGATTTGATGTTAGCCGCTCATCCCGAAAATGATGAAATTCTGCTCAAAAAATTTGCTATCTATAAAGATGACCTGAAAAACGAGACTCAAGCTTATAAAATATTGAAGGAATACGCAATCAGCAACAACGATTTTGGCGCTTGTCACCGATTGGGAGATTTATACAGAGAAAATAACGATTTCACTAATGCCATTTATTGGTATGAAAAAGCAGATTCCATCAAAACCGACTCCAATGTGCTCATTAAATTGGGCAACTTGTATCGCAGCAATCAAATTAAAGCTTGGGACAAATCCAATAAGGTTTTTGAAAGATACATTGCCCTAAATCCTATGTCGCCTGACCTCAAAACAATCTATAAACTCATGGGTGGCAATTATGATCAGATGAAAAACAAAGCTAAAGCCACGGAATATTTTGAAAAATATCTCAGTATTGAATATGCTGAAGACATAGCTTTGTATGTATGCCAGTATTATTTTAACGCAAAGAATTACGGCAAAGCGATTACTTGGGCGAATACGATTTTGGAGAAGAATCCCGCCAATTCCGATGCGCTTTATTTCAGAGCCGTTTCCAAATACAGTCAGAAAGATATGAAAGGTGCAAAAGCCGATTTTCAGCGTTTGTCCACTGATACCAAATACGGCTCTTACGCAAAGCAATATTTAAAAAGTATGTAATTTATCATGCAAAAGGGCAAAGGCGTTGACAAAGTCAGCGCCTTTTTTTATTGACTTTCAGGAGGAAAATAATTATTCAGGAAGGTAAGATGGTAAAACATAAAAAACCCGAGACTAACATTAAGGCGATTTACAAGTATAAAAGAACGACTTCATTGGAGCGTCCGCTTTTGGGAGCGAAAGTTCCGGCAGGTTTTCCTTCTCCCGCTCAAGATTATATTGAAGGAACTTTGGATTTGAATGAACTATTGATTACTCATCCGAACGCCACTTTCTTCGTTAAAGTGGAGGGTTATTCCATGACAGGTGCGGGAATTCAGCCGGACGACATTTTGATAGTGGATCGCTCATTGGAAGCAAGAAATAATAAAATCGTGATTGCTATCGTGGATGGCGAACTGACCGTCAAACGCTTAAAAATTATCGACGCAATCTATTGGCTGGTGCCGGAAAATCCATCCTTTGAATCCATCCGGATTGATGAAAATATAGATTTCATCATCTGGGGCGTCGTTACTTATGTAATTCACAAAGTATAACTAAATTACAGGTTTTGAAATCATTTTCTGCCTATGAATCATTAATCAAAGCATTATTGCTTGTCCTGCTCTTTTTCCTTTGCTGTCAAACCTCTTTTGCTTCAGCAGAATCGGTTGAATCCAACCTCAGAATAATCCGTCTTTTGCTTATTGCAGATTCTTCATCTTATCAATTGCCGGACAGCTGTTTAGTGACAAACTCCGAAAGAATAGAAAATGGAACGCAAATTTTACAAAGAGGAGTTGATTACACGATTGATTACGGGAAAGGGATAATCACTTTCTTGAATTTAAGTGAATTGGAACCCTCCCTCACGATAACTTATTGCGTAATTCCTAATTTTTTAAGACAGAAGCTGCTCATTTATGAGCAGCAAAGCATAAAAGACAGTCTGCAGGCCATGCAAATGCCTCTGAAAAGGAGAACTGTTTTCACTCCCGAAGAAAATCTGAAAATCACAGGCTCCAAAACCTTTTCCTTAACCTTTTCGAATCAAGAATCCTATGACTTGAAGCAATCTCTGTATTTGCAATTAAACGGAGAAATAAGCAATAATATGCAGATTGAAGGAAGGCTTTCCGACAGCCAATCCCAACTCACTCCCGAAGGCGATACAAGAGAAATCAGCAGTTTGGATCAAGTGTATCTGAAACTTTACGGCAGGCAATATTCCATTTTGTTGGGGGACCAGGATTTTCAATTTGATGATACTTCTTTAATGCAATACCGGACAAAATTCGAGGGCATCAATTTAGCGTATTCCGATAAATTCGGTCTGCAAGCTGCGGCAGCTGTCAATGGCGGGAAAAATCAAATAAATATTATTCCCGGTATAGAAGGCAAGCAGGGTCCGTATTATTTAACCGCAAATGTAACCGGACAAACGGTTCAGGTAGTTCCCGGCAGTGAAAAAATTTCCGTTAACGGAGTTTTGCAAAACAGAGGTTCCGATTATGTTATTGACTATGCGGAAGGCTCAATTACTTTCAAGAAACTGATTACGGCGGACAGCAGAATTGTGGCGGACTTTCAATATACTGATGAATACTATACTCAAAACCTGTTCCTAAATTCTTCATTTATAAATTTCTCTCCGAACTTGAAACTGACGCATCATTTCATTTATCAGGCAGACGATAAAAGTAATCCTTTGCAGTGGACTTTTTCTTCCGCAGACAAGGATTCTTTGCGTCGAGCCGGAGATGCAACAGTATGGGGACAAGGTGCTTTTCCGGACAGCACGGGTCAGTATGTTCAAGAAACTGATCCGTCAGGAAATCAATATTATAGATATGTCGGCAATTATGAAGGCGACTATAATGTATATTTTACTTATGTAGGTCCGGGGTATGGAAGTTATGAACCTATAGGAACGGACAAATATAAATATATGGGAGCGGGGTTGGGGAGTTGGATTCCATACAGAAAACTGATTGCACCTGTCACGAAAACAAATCTCGGGCTCAATTTATTATACGGAAAAGATAACCTGAATGCTCAATTGGAAGGCGTCTATACCTATAAAGACAACAATACTTTTTCCTCTTTGAACGATGATGACAATAGCAGTTTAGTTACTCTTGCAGACATCAATCTCCGATTAAAGGAACTAAAATTTCAGCCCTCTTTGGATATTTCCTATCTTCATAAGGAAAAGAACAGCTTTCTCTTTTCCAATATCATTCCCGCCAATGAATACTACGAATTTTCCTCTGTTCCGACATTAGATTCATTGGCTCAGGATAAGTTGGATTTGACTTTGGGTTTTGAAAACGAACCTGTTTGGCGGGAAGAGCTCTCGGCACGCTACAAACAAGTGCGCGGGCATTACACGCAAAAATATATCAAGACCGATTCCCGCCTTAGTCAAATCGGTTTAATTCCTTCCTTCAATTGGTATGGCATCTTCTCGCAAACTGCAATGGGAGACACTTTGCTAAATACGAATTACCATCTTTGGCAAAATGCCTGGCAGCATAAAATCCTCACTTTCAGCAATGACCTGTTTTGGCAGAAAAATGATACAGAAATTCAAAAGACCGATTCCTTATCGGGAACACAATACTTGAAAATCAATCCTGCCGTTAAATTGAGCGACAACAGCTCCTACGAATCGGTTTTAAGTTATGCAAACGACGCAAATTCCGCTCGCACGAACAAGGACTGGCGTCAAAATTCCTCTTCGCAAGTCTGGCAGTTTACACAAATGCTGAATAAATTTAACAATACTCTGAATTTCAATATTGCGCACAGGGAAACTGAAGACAAGCTTTCCGAAACAGATTCCGCAAAAAATAAAAACAGTTACGACATTATTGACTTCAAATCTTCCCATCAGTTATGGAATAATTCCATTTTTGTCGGAACGGCTTATCAGCTCAATCAATTGGAATACATCCCCAAAATCAAAGAATTGGAGTATGTGGGAGACGGTTTAGGTGCTTATGACAGCACGGGTGTTTTGACTGAAAACGGCGATTACGAATACAGTTATGTGAACAGCGGCACCGGTGAATTATCGGCTGAAATTAACGCAAACCTGAATTTGGGCTTCCACCTTGCTCCCAATTATTTTCCCGCAAGTATATTGCACCGTTTCAATTTGGACAGCGATTTTCAGCTTACGAACAACACAACCGAAAAAGGTGATTGGGAACTTTATCTTTTATTGCCGCATGATATTATGCATTCCGATTCCACGAAATACGGGCGCATTTTTATGCGGCACACTTTATGGATTGATGTGTGGAAAAAAGTCGTGACTGCAAATTTGCGATATGAGTCAGCGGATGTGCGCGATGCCCGTTATCAGGATTACAGCAAAATTTACGAAGAAGAGCGTGAATTGGAGTTGGAGTGGAAAAAAGTGCTCGGAGGTCAGTTGCGGACTTCACTTTTATACACTTTGGAACGTGATTCCAAATACAGTTCGGACATTAGTTCCGATGAATTTATCGCCACTTATTTCAGGAGCGTAAATCCCGCTCTCAGCACGCAATTGACAGCTTCCTACGCTTTGGAAGACGGCAAAAAGAGCAATGCTGACGACACCTATAAACTCCATTCCTACAAATTTAATCCGCAATTGACTTGGTTCTTTCGGCAAAAATACAGGGCTACGGCTAATCTTTTAACACAATATAATCAAAGAAGCGGTTCCAATTGGATGCTTTTTGCACGGGAAAAACGGCAGGGATTTATTCTGGATTATGCACTGACGCTGCAATGCAAATTCAGCAGTTTTACTTCCGGCAGCGTGCAATATTCAGGCAAGTCCTATCCGCACGAAACTATGACCCATGAACTGAAAATGGAATTTAGAGCAGAGTTATAATGCATTTAGCTGCAACTGATTATATCATTGTTTTGGTGATGATTTTTATTGGCGGACTAATGGATTCCATTGCCGGAGGGGGTGGATTGATTTCTTTGCCTGCATATCTTTTAGTCGGTTTGCCGCCTCATTTGGCTTTGGGAACAAATAAATTCTCTTCCGTATGGGGAACTTTGGTGGCGACGGGCAATTATTTAATCAATAAAATGATTGATTTAAAGGCTGCTTTAACTGCTGCAGCGGCTGCACTTTTGGGAAGCTGGATGGGCACTCGCACGGTTTTATTGATAAAAGCGGATTTTCTGAATTACATTTTAATCCTGTTAATTCCAATAATTGCTGTTATCACTATTTTCAATCAGAATATGGGTTTCAAAGATAAATCCAAAGAAATTTCAGGTTGCCGTAAATATATTTTGTGCCTGATAACGGGATTGGTCGTGGGTTTCTACGACGGATTTTTCGGTCCCGGCACGGGAACTTTTCTTATTCTTTTCTTTACTTTGCTCCTCAAATACGATTATATAAAAGCCAACGGTAATACAAAAGTGGTCAATCTTGCCTCAAATTTGGCTGCCGTCATCACTTTTGCCGCTTCAGGCAATATTTTATACAAATTAGCAATTCCTGCTGCCTGTTGTGGAATTTTGGGTAATTTAACCGGTTCCAAACTGGTAATCTTACGGGGAAATAAATTTATAAAACGCATTTTTATAGTGGTCTTGGCTCTGCTGATGCTCAGAGTGATTTTGAATGTTTTTGGACACTAAAATATTATTATTCATTTAGTTAAATAGTATTAGCCTATTTTTACCCCTTTCCCTTACTCTATAACCACGCCGAGTCCACGCCGAGTCCACCCCGACTTCACCGGCGTGGACTCGGGGTGGATACGGGGTGGACTCGGGGTGGATATTCAGTTGACGATAAGAGGCGATAGAAAATCTTGACTAAAAAATAAGCTTTTAATATAGATAAACGATATGATAACATACTGAGGCAAAGATGAATAACTACTTTATGGAGACACACCATCACGAGTGGATTCTGACCAATCGTTTGGGAGGATACGCTCTGGGGACTGGCAATTTAATCAATCAGCGTAAGTATCATGGTTTGCTGATTGCCGGTGACGAAAATTTCCAACGCAATCATTTGGTTTCAACTATGGAAGAAAAAGTGGAATGGAGAGGCGACGAATTTTATCTGGACAGTAACAATTACAGCAATTGCATTTTTCCCGAAGGATTTCTTCATTTGGTTAAACCTTGGCTGCGTCCCTATCCCATTTTCCTTTATTCCGCTCTTCCGCATCAAAATGATATTTTGATTAAAAAAGAAATTATGATGGATGCAGATACTAATACAGTCCTTATCAAATATACCAATTTGGGTCATCACAAACTGCATTTCAAGCTGCTTCCCAAGTTCACTTTAATCAATCATCACGAAATAAACCCGCCCGGAAGTCTGGATTATGAAGAAATCAGTACTACAATTGAAAATAAAGCGCATTATTCAACTTTTTCGGCAAAGCGCATTTCGAACGGAATAGAAGTTTACGGCGCTTCTCAAAAGGGTGAATTTATTCCCAATCGTCTGGTTTATTACAATGTGTTTTACCCTTGGGAAGTGATGAACGGCTACCCGGGCATCGGTGATCAAATCGCTTTGTTTGAATTAAATTTTGAGCTGGCTGTGGGAGAAGCAACTATTCTTCTTTTTTCAGACAGGAAATTGACGAAAATTGATTCATTAATTGAGCGGATTGTTAAGCGTTACCAAAGATTGCCGCTTCCTCACGATTATCCGTGTTTTCCCGATAAAGACGATACTCTGCTTTCCAAACTGGATTTTAATGACAGCTATCTATTCAATCGTAAAGAATACTTGAAAATTCTGGAATTTATGCTGCAGGACTTTCTTTCCAACGACGATATCGTAGCCGGTTATCCGTGGTACGGAGCTTGGGGAAGGAATACAATGTTTGTCGTAAATGCTCTTTTGCACAGCAAAGGCAAATTATCAACGGCGGAAGCGATTTTGCGCAAATACAGTCTTTATATTCGTAACGGTCTGATACCCAATACTTTGCCCGAAAGCGGCAGAGAAGGAAATTACGACTCTCTGGACGCCACTTTTTGGTATATTATTCTGATGTATAAATTGGGGAAGAAGAAGAATTCAATTACCTATTGGAAACAGGCGGTAAATTTAGCTGAGCAAATATTGCAAGGGATTTTGGACAATCGGACTTTGCCTTTTAATATTCGCGAAGACGGATTATTGAATTTGCAACCGGAATTTGCCCACTCTACTTGGATGGATGTCAGAATAGACGGAAAAGCCGTTACACCAAGGGACGGAGCTCCCATTGAAATCAACGCTTTATTCTATAATGCCATTTGTTCTTACGAAGCAATGGTTAATATGCACAACGCCAAATCCACGCGTCCTCTTTCTGTAAATCAGGAGTTTTTGGCATTAAGAGATAAAATTGCTGCCTCTTTTCCCAAATTTTGGTTGGGGGATTATCCTGCCGACCGTCTTATCGGAGACGAACCTGTGCGTGAATTCAGGCCGAACGGATTAATTGCTGCAGCTCTTCCTTGGCAACTTTTCACTAAAGAGCAGCTGGATAAACTTTTCCAAAAAGCTTTTAAGGAATTATATACTTTTTACGGCATCCGCACCTTAAGTCCGTCCGATATTAAATACAAAAAGAAATATTACGGACCTCAAGCCGAAAGAGATAAAGCTTTTCACAACGGTAGCGTTTGGGCATGGCTGATGGGACCATTTTGCGGGACTTATTTGAAAGCTTATCAGGACACTAAATCCAAGCGTGAAATTATCCAAAATCTTTCCGATTTTATCGGGGTTTTCAGAAATAGTATCATGCGCGGTCACATCGCTTCCGTAGCTGAAGTTTGGGACGGTGACTTTCCTCATTTCCCTAAAGGTGCCCCCGCAATGGCATGGAGCGTGGCTGCTATCTATAATATAGAAACTTTTATAGAAAAATTACAAGGGGAGTCAGTATGAAAGTACTGATGTTCACGTGGGAATTCCCGCCTTTTATTTCCGGCGGACTTGGAATGGCATGTTACGGAATGGTCAAATCACTCTTGAATTTAGGCATTAAAGTAGATTTGGTTCTTCCCACCAAAGACCCTGTGTATTTTCCTCTGAGTGAGGTTGATGATGTGGATAAAATGCCAGCGGTGTTTTTGGAGCCGAAAAAACAAAAAGAATATTTAGCCTTGAAATTTACTTCCAATCAAGAAAGATTAAACTATATAGGCATCACGGTCCACCCGGAAAGTTATATCCAAATGAACGATATTTCGCGCTATTTCAAGCTGGTGAAAACGACTTCTTCCACTTTGGAAATGACTGTTTTGCAGGAAGAAGAATTGCTGCAAGATGCCATTTTAAGCTTAATCGGCGAAGAAGATTTAATTAAAAAAGTCCAAGAATATACGGTCAGAGCGCAAAAAATTGCCTCTGCCCTTGATTATGACTTGATTCATGCCCATGACTGGCTTTGCTATCCCGCCGGAATGTTGGCAAAAAAGATAAGCAGGAAACCGCTGATTGTGCATATTCACGCAACAGAATTTGACCGAGCAGGCGGTCCCGGTGACGAAAGAATTCACAGAATTGAATATGCCGGAATGTCTTATGCTGACAGGGTAATTGCCGTTTCCCAATACACTGCGCAGATGATAATGTCCCGCTACAGAATAGATTCCGGGCGCATTAAAATCGTCCATAACGCCTTTACCGTGGAAGTGAAAGAAGACGCTCCCAAACAGCGTATTTTTAAAGGACCGACTATCCTCTTTTTGGGCAGGGTTACTCTGCAAAAAGGTCCGGATTATTTTTTGGAAGTGGCGGAAAAAGTCATTGCCAAACATCCGGAAGCTCGTTTCATTGTTGCAGGGACTGGCGATATGAGCAGAAAAATATTAAGAAAATCGGCAAGCCTGCGCTTGAAAAATAAGTTCCTCTTCACCGGCTTTTTGAACAGAAAACAAGTAGACCGTGCCCTTCGCGCTGCCGATATTTTTGTCATGCCTTCCGTTTCCGAACCCTTTGGCATTGCGCCTTTGGAAGCTATGGCTTACGGCGTTACCACTATTATTTCTAAACAATCAGGTGTGGCGGAAGTGGTCAATAATGCCTTTAAAATAGATTTTTGGGACACGGACAGAATGGCGGATACAATCTGCTACTTGATTGAACATCCTGATGTCTGCAAAAAAATGGGCGAAGAAAGTAAAAAAGAAGTTAATCACATTTTATGGGATGAAGCGGCGGAAAAAATCAGAAAAGTATATACTTCTGTGCTTACTGAATATCTTTCCTCGCCTTCTAAAAATCAAGGAATCAGTAATGCTTAATATAGTTTTTTATTTCCAAGTTCACCAACCTTTCAGATTAAAACATTTCAATGTAATGGATATCGGCACCGGCAGCGGATATTTTGACGATAATCTGAACCGTTCAGTCATGCGAAAAGTGGCGGATAAATGTTATCTGCCGATGAATAATCTGCTTTTGGAATTAATCCGCAAGTATGAAGGACGGTTTAGAATTGCCTATTCCATAACGGGAACAGCAATTGAACAATTCAAACTTTATGCACCGGAAGTGCTCGCCTCCTTTCAAGAATTGATGGCGACAGATTGCGTGGAAATGATCGGCGAAACATATTATCATTCGCTGAGCTTTTTGTATGATACGAACGAATTTCTTGATCAGGTGCAGCTGCACAGAGAGCTGATGCAAAAAGAATTCGGATGCAAAACAGTTACTTTCCGCAATACCGAGCTGATTTATCAGGATTCCCTTTCCGATTTGATTTATGATATTGAAGGCTTTCGGACTATTATTACCGAAGGTGTGGACAGGGTTTTGCAATGGCGTTCACCTTTGTATGCTTACAAAAATTACACTAAAACAATGAATCTGTTGCTCAAATATTACCAATTGGCGGATGATATCGCCTTTCGTTTTTCCAATCGCGACTGGCCTGAATTTCCGCTAACGGTTCCCAAATTCGTGCATTGGGTAGAACAACTTACTTTGGCAGAAAAGGAAAACCGTAATCAATTCCTTAACCTGTTTATGGATTACGAAACTTTCGGTGAGCATCAATGGGCGGAAACAGGTATTTTTGACTTTATGCGTCACTTGCCGGAAGAAATATTAAAGCGAGATTATCTGGGTTTCTTAACTCCGAGAGAGACTGAAAGTTACGCTAATTACCAGCAGGAGGCATTAAGCTTTCCTCAACCGGTTTCTTGGGCTGATGCAGAAAGAGATTTAAGCGCTTGGCTGGAAAACGATATGCAGAAAAATGCAATTGAAACTTATTATGAATTGCTGCAAAAAGTCAAACAATACGGCGATGAGGAATTGCTGAAACAAATGAGATTGCTGTCCACTTCAGACCATTTTTACTATATGTCGACAAAGTATTTTCAGGACGGAGATGTGCATAAATATTTTTCGCCTTACGATTCTCCCGACCAAGCTTATATCTATTATATCAATGCTTTAGCCGATATGGAAGAAAGGATTTCCTGACCAAAATGAATGAATTTTTGCACCGGCAAAGCCGATTAAAATGAAACCGATAAGTAACGGCGGAACCATTGCCCTTTCTATTGCTATTGCAATTATCCTCTGGTTTAGCCTAAATCTTTTCAGGATACAAGAAACTGTTACCGAGTTTCCTGTTACTTATGTAAATGTTCCAGCCAAATTAGCTGAGACTTCTTTACCGGCTAAAGCCAAATTTTTAGTCAAAGGGAAAGGAATCTCTCTTCTTCGACTCAAATTTGCCAATCTGCATGCGGTCTGCGACGCAAGCGAGCTTACGGAAAATTCTTCAGCAATGAAATCAAATGCTTACAGTCTGGAAATTCCGACAAATTATCAGGTTGTTGTGATTAAACTTTTGGAAGAAGAAATCAGCTCTTCGAAATCCATTGTCGGGAAACAAGTCAGAATTAATGCGGTTTTTGAAGATGAAGCGGCAAAGTCTCTGTTTGCAAAAAATTCTTACAGATTATCACCTGAAGTTGCAGCTGTCAGAGGTGAAAAAGAGAAATTAGATAAAATAACTTCGCTGCAAACCGAACCTATAACTCTAAATATGCTTTCAGATAAGCGTAAAACAATAAATTTAATTAAACCCGAAGGAGTTTCAGTCTCTCCGGAAACAGTAACTTTAATAACGGATTTTTCGGACATTCAGACCAAAGTTATTTCCAATCTTGCAATTTCCGCTCCGCCTCAGGTCAATTTCCTCCCCAAACAAGCGGCAATCAGGATTTCAGGCAAAGCAGAAGATATAAAACAATTGAATATGAATGATATTCAGGTTGCAATCAAACCGGAAGAAAACGAAACCACCGCTCCGGTTATCATAAATCTTCCCGAAGGAATTGTGCTTTTGGATTATACACCGCGCTTTGTTACGATAGTTTTTCCTCATGACAAAAAATAAATATATCCTGGCAATCGAATCTTCCTGTGATGATACCTCGGTTGCCGTTGTTGACATTTCCTACAATATAGTAGTAATGAATACTTCTTCTCAACCGGAACATGTGGTTTTCGGAGGTGTCTTGCCTGAACTGGCTTCCAGACTGCACATGAAAAATATCCTTATTCTGGTGGAGAGCTGCTTGCAGCAATCACATTTGTCTTTGGAAGAAATGTCTGCAGTAGCGATATCAATCAACCCGGGCTTAATCGGTTCTCTGTTGGTGGGGCTTTCTTTTGCCAAAAGTTTGGCTTGGGCTCTTAATCTTCCGCTGATTACGGTTAATCACATGTTGGGTCATGTTTTTGCCAATCATTTGGTGCACGGTTATATCAATCCTCCTTATTTAGCGTTAGTTGTCTCCGGCGGGCATACTGAACTGATTAATTTTGAATCCGATACTGTTTTTACCTGTGTGGGTAAAACTTTAGATGATGCTGCCGGAGAGACTTTTGACAAAGCAGCCAAGCTTCTCGGTATAGGATATCCCGGCGGTCCGGTAATTGATAAATTGGCAAAAAACGGGAATCCTTCCTTTTATAATTTTCCTTTGGCGCTTAAACAAAAGAATGATTACAATTTTAGCTACAGCGGACTGAAAACAGCTATTCTGCAATTCCTCAGCTCTCATGAAGAGAATTGGATTAAAGAGCACCAAGCGGATTTGGCTGCCGCAATTCAATATGCTATCGTCACTCCTTTGGTGAAAAAGACAGTCCGATACGCTAAACTGAATAATATTCACACTATCCTTATCGCAGGAGGAGTTGCCGCCAATTCTTATTTGCGTGCTCAAATGGATAAAGCCGCAGCCCAAATTCACGCCAAAGTCTTCTATCCTTCGCTAACGCTTTGTATGGATAATGCCGCTATGATAGCTGCCGCAGCTATTCCAAAATTTTTTAAAGGCGAATTTGCCGATTTATCTGTAAATGCATTTTCCGACAAAGGAACAAGATATATTTGAGAGAGATAATTGATTATCATTTATAAGATTACAGGAGTGTAAGTAACAAGTCATAATTTTTTTCTTGACAGAAATTAGCAATCAGACTTTGTGATTGCTAAGAAAAGCATGGGTATTGGATATTTCCAGCCTTGCGATAAAAAAATACAAATAAAAATAGAGAGGTTAGCTATGAAACTGAAACCGATTGAAGATCACATTGTCGTTGAATTAAGCGACGAAGTCACTGAAAAGACTGTTGGCGGTATTATTATACCCGATACGGCAAAAGAAAAGCCTCAAATGGCAAAAGTCGTTGCTGTCGGGACCGATGAAGATTTGAAGAAAATAGTCAAAGAAGGGGATACTGTTCTGTTTGGAAAGTATTCCGGCACTGAGATTGAGCTGGACAACAAGAAATATTTGATTCTCGGCAAGAAAGAAATCCTTGCCATAGTGGAGTAAGAAATGGCACTGCGAGAGTTCAATCAGGCCAATTTTGAAGCTGAAGTAATTAATTCTGCACTTCCTGTTTTAGTTGATTTTTGGGCATCTTGGTGCGGTCCTTGCAGAGCAATTTCACCCGTAGTTGATAAGTTAGCTGAGGAAATGGAAGGGAAAGTAAAGTTCGGTAAAGTAAATGTTGACGAAGAACCTGCTTTGGCAAGCCGCTATTCTATTATGTCCATTCCTTCTTTGCTGATTTTTAAACAGGGTAAGGTCGTTGAACAGATCGTAGGCCTAACAACCATTGACAAAATCAGAGAAAAACTGAATTCAGTGCTCTGAGCTTGTCTTCAAATATCCGCCCGTTGAAACAGATGATTTTCAACGGGCTTTTTTTTATTTCTAAATTCTTTACTGTTGTTTAACGAAGATACAACAATTTCTTTGTCTGTGTTACTCCCGCATTGGAAAGACGGCAAAAGTAGATACCGGAGGGAACAAAATTGTGATTGAAATCCTTTCCGTCCCACTTTAATTGATGAGAGCCGGCTTGGATTTTGCCGTTATAAAGAGTGCGGACCAATTGTCCTTTTACATTGTATATTTCCAAATGCGTGTCTGAATTTTCTTTCACTGTGAAACTGATTGTAGTTTGTCCGCTGAAGGGATTAGGATAAATTGCCTGCAATCGCACTTGAGGGATAGGCAGATTATCATTCTGAGCGGAGTTTCCCGAAATGCCGAACCAGTCCATAAGGTCATGTAAAAATAAATATCTCTCAGTTGCAATATTGAGTTGGCTGAAATCAAAACTGAAATAGAAGGTTTTGTAGATAGGCAATTCCAGAGAAGTAGCACAAACTCCGTGGTAAAGATAGGCGTGACCGCTAAAAGGTCCGCCTTCAAAAAGTAAAGCGTTGTCAGCTCCGATTTCAGGATATTGAACTTGGTCTGCATACCAGTCCGGACAACTGTCATAACGAAAGATGCAATCCGGTGAATCTGCATAAACGCTGAATAAATTTCCCGGTGTTCCGATTGGTGAATTGTCTGTAATTAACAAAGTTCCGTTGGCATAGCCGATTGCGTCCGGTCCGCCTAATCCGTTGGACCCGCCTCCGCCTGTAGGTGAGGCATCATTTGTTCTGAAATACGCTTCCAAAAGTTTCTTTTCCGGACTGGAATTCGGATGTCCACTCTGGGAAAAGGCAAAGCCATCAGACGAGAAAAATACATTTTTGGGATTTTGAATAGTGCCACTATCCAGATATTGCATCAATGCAATGCATAAAGTATCGCTTTGGGCGCCGGAAATTCCTATACTGGCATAACAAAGAACGGCATCATAAGCAATAGGAAAACGATAGGACACATATTCCTGCCAGTTGTATATGTCATAAGCTATGTTCAACTGTTGCAAAGTCGCTTCGTAAACGGGCAATTCCACCAAATTATAATCCTGGGTTCCGGAATAAACAACCAAAACATGCGTATCTGCTGAAGGTAAAACTTTGAAGCTGTAATATTCCGTCGGTGCATTTGACGGTAAAAACGCAGCATTATTGTGTTCATCTGCCGCATGAAAATAATAACGCACAAGCGAGCCTTGCGGCAGATCGGGCAAGTTAAAAACATAATCAGAATTTTGGACCTGCGTCGGTGGCATGGCAATCCAACTTCCGTTGTAATTATATAGCAGTTCTGCTGTCGTTATTTGTGAAAGATCAATTATATGAACGGAAATAGAAGGAGAAGTGCTGAAAGTATTTCCTATGGCGGAATGAGTAATAACGGGCGGCTGTAAATCCGTTCCCGCATAAAAACGAATCGCCAGTTCATCATGCAAAAGATTACCAGGAGGGGTCACTCCCAAATAATTGCTGCCTTGCACCAATTCCCGCAAATAACACAGTCCAAGGTTGGCTGCTTCATTTTGGATTCCGACTGTAGCACTGCGTCCGTTGTCATGAGGGACATTGGAACCTGTTTGCCCCGTAACGGTTGTATGATAGTAGAAATAAATTTCACCATTTTCATGCAAGACAGCTTGGAATTTGAGAAGAGAAGTTATACCCGAGCCAGCGTAAAAATGCAGATTATCCCATTGAACTATAAAATTTCGATTGGGTGCGGTTCCAGTCGTTTGGAAGTATATATTTCCCGTTCCTTCATCCGCAATTAAGTCATCCCAATAAACTGCAACCAAAGCAGGCATTTGCGTGTAACCCGGGATCGGATATAGGTAATTAAACATATTGCCGTCACTGCTCCAATTGGAAGAAGGATAAGCAATATACCAGGAATTTTCTGCTAACAGCAATTCACCGTTGATGTCTATATATGCGTGATTATAGGTGTTACCGTAAAAGGGGAAATCAAAGCCGAAACTGATTGGTGCGCTGAAATTGTCATCTCCCGCAAAAGAAGGCACACCAAAAGTGACTGCAGACTGACCTGTTGAGCTGATGTCAATCCATACATATTCAGGACCGCCCTCAGCATTACTGTCTATCCAGCGATAGCCAAAACCGTCCGGTCCGCCTGTCATTTCACGAATTACGATAGTGAAACTTTGTTGCAAAGTATTGTTGAGCGTATTATCGTCCGCAGAGACCAAAGTAAAAATCACTGTATAATGTCCTGTTGTCGCAGGCAGCCAAGAATTTGAGAAATGAATATCCGCAATTGCGGCAGGAGCCAAGCCTTGATTATAGACAGCGTCCATAGAAAAGACTATAAGATTCAAGCTGTCGCGAATAACGCAATTTACATCAATGGGCGGAGAGTAGATGGTATTTCCGACATTTGTCACTAAAATTTCAGGATAGATATAGTGCGAGATGTATTCAAGAGGACGAGGAATTATGATTTGCGTCAAAGCGAGGTCAGTGGCAGGCACCGGATTAACATTAACTACTACTTGGTCGGCGGTTTGTTGTCCGGAACTGTTGTCCGTCAGAGTAAATGTCAGAGTTTCACTCCCATGCCAATCCGGACAAGTAAAAGTCACCTGCCGCAAATTGATTTGCACGTTTATATGCTGATTGCCGCTTACGGAAAGAGAGGCTGTATTAATGTTTGTGCAGGTGATATATGGCGTGAAATCTACCGACAAAGTCGTATCTTGCACAAAAGTAAAGGAAGCCGGTAAATCAAGAATCGGAGTTACAATCGGCGGATGGCCTACTTTGACATCATCAATCAAAATGCCGTAATTTGTGCATTGCCAGAAAAAAGCAATATAGATGGTCTGCCCGACAAAATTGCCCAAACTCAGCTGCTGATATGAGTATGAAGTTCCGATATTAGTGAGAGCAGCTAATTGAGAGGTAAAATTGGAATTTGCCGTTCCAGTTGTCGATACTTTCACCGTCAAATTTTCAGTGCTAATCCAAGACCGGGTATAAAAATAAAGAGAATCGCCGCTTGTGATATTCAAAGGCGGGGTAATCAACCAGTCGCTGTTCACATTGGGAAGATAATCTTCGCAAAAAGCAGCGTAATTTCCCGAATGAGCATGAGAAGAGTTGTTAAGAGGGTGCCAAGCGCGCCCATCTCCGTCAGTGTCATGAACCGTCCAGCCGGCTGGAAGATTGGCAGCTTCAAAACCCTCATTGAGAAGCCACTGTGCTTGACACAAGACAGCTAGACTAAATAGAAAAATACAAATTGTAATTTTTTTCATTTCCCCCCTCCCATTTTTTTAGTTAATAACCATCACAAAATAAAATAGGGGGTTCGGCTGAACCCCCTGTTAATGTATGTTATTCACGACAG
>DAOPOH010000014.1:0-53520 GCA_035357855.1 Candidatus Cloacimonadota bacterium | reverse complement strand
AACTAGAAAATAACCCCTAAATATTTAATGCCCTAATTATTCAACGGTCTTTAATATTTGAAAATGAAAAATGAGTGAATAAAGCAAAAAAGAGGATAAAGATATGAATGTGGGTGAAGTGCGTAGAGAAACAAGAGAATTATTGGCGGGACAATGGACGCCTCTGATTCCGATCAATTTTATGTAGCTGCTGATTTTGATGGCACCGACCGCTATCTTCAGAGGGAATGCAGCATGGTTAGGTGCGATCATTTCTCTCATCTTGGGCGGGCCGATGACTTTGGGCTATACAAAAATCATTCTCAAGGTCTATCATCCCGAGCCTTATGAATTGGGACAATTGTTTGACGGCTTTAAGGATTTCGGCAGGTCTCTATCTGCCTATCTTTTAATGCTTCTTTATGTGTTTTTGTGGACCTTGCTGTTGATTGTTCCCGGTATCATTGCTGCTTTGAGCTACAGCATGGTTTTCTTCCTTCTGGCAGAAAATCCCCAATTACAAGCATCTGAAGCTTTGCGCCAAAGCAAAGAAATGATGGCGGGACACAAATGGGATCTGTTCAGACTTATCTTATCCTTTATCGGTTGGATTTTTCTCTCAATATTATCGTTCGGGATCGGCTATCTCTGGTTGGAAAGTTACATATATGTTGCTTATGCCAATTTTTATTACAAAATAAAAGGCCAACCGGAAGAAGAAATATTGCAACCCGGTGAATATATAATTGAGGGTCAGGAAGCAAATCAATAAACGGGAGTATTCATTGTATTTTTAATGCAATTGAAATAAGACAACGCAAAAGACGCAAGGGGTATTAATTTTAACGCAAAGGACGCCAGAGACGCAAAGGATATAGACGCAAAAGGTTTTATTTATGAAAAAATATCAAACCGAAGGTTTTTGTAACATAGGATTGTATCCTGTTGTAAGCGGGTATTAGTAATGCCCGCATTAGAAAGATAAAATTCATAATCCGGCAATACTATTGCCGGAACATAACAGATTGCTAATCTATGCTACAAAAATTAACTGAGCGATTTCGGAGTCCTTTTTGCCTTCGTAAACTATCATTTGTCACAAAACCACTTGGCAAAATGGACTTCGGAGATTGTTTCGGAGTCCTTTTTGCTTTAATAAAAAAAGCAAGTGTCACTAAACTACGGGCAAAATGGACTTCGGTCGCGACATTTACGAAGTCCGGAATTCCATTTAGGTAACATAAACTCTGAAAGTGCACGGAGGAATTCAGAACTCCGAAATGTCGGAACACAACAGCTTGGAAAGCTATGTTACAAAAAAAGGCGAGTAAAAAACCCGCCTTTACGATATGTTACGAAGCTGTGTTAATAACTTATTTCATCAGCACCAAACGCTGGCTGGAGATATATTTCCCGCAAGTCATACGGGCATAATAAACTCCGGACGACGCTTGCGTTCCTTTCATATCTTTGCCGTCCCAAAAGATTTGGTAATAACCCTTATCCTGCGCGGGCGGCATAAAGCTGCGGATAAGTTGTCCTTTAACATTATAGATCTCAATTGTAACCTGGCCGCGTTCCTTCAATGTGTAGCATAATGTAGTATTCGGATAGAACGGATTGGGATAGGCATTCAGTAATTTGGTTTCCGTAATAATTGCAGGAGGGGTAATATTCTGACCGCTGTTCAATGTTACGCTTACCGGACCGTGAAAATCTGACGAGCCGTCCATATCTAAACTCTGCAGCCAATAATAGTATGTGGTTCCTGTCTGAATTTCACGATCAATAAACTCATAAACCGCCCCGTCGGATGAATTAGCAGGTGCAATCAATGAAGGTATCTGTTCTGCAGTTGCCAAATCATTCGTAGTTCCGCGATAGATATAATATCCTCGCAAATTTGTTTCCGATTGAGTTACCCACTTTATTGACACATACATATTTTCGCTTAAGTTATTAATAAACTCTGCCGTAAATGCAGTAAGGGATACCGGTAACGGACCGTTATCGGCTCCGATTTTATAAACACTTTTACTGAAAGAAGCTGGTAAATAGACGGTTATCGTCCTCGGATCGCTTTCTACATTATAAACACCGGTATATTTATTTGTTCCGCTAAAAACTGCTGGTACTCTTGAACCCCATACAAAATAATTATCGTCTGCAGCAGACCAACTAAAAGTAGTTGTAATATTATTCTCTGCGGAACCGGTTATTGTCCATTCCCTGTTGATGTAATTAGGCATATTAGAAGTAACAGTACTGCTGACACTTATAGATGTTATAATAATTTCGCCTCTAAAGGTTATTCCTTGTCCGGTAAAAGTAAGATTTTTGTTGTTTAATGCTAA
Source organism: Candidatus Cloacimonadota bacterium (assembly GCA_035357855.1). GTDB lineage: Bacteria > Cloacimonadota > Cloacimonadia > Cloacimonadales > Cloacimonadaceae > UBA5614. Next base: position 51,187 of record DAOPOH010000014.1, on the reverse strand, counting down.
ACCGGCATTATTCTCTATGGTAAGAATAGCCACTTCCACGTCATTAGGCAAAGTAACCGGACCAACGTTGGAACTAACCGTCAATATATTCACTTGAGATGGTAAAATGCCCGGAGAGGTTGAACCTACAGCTACTCCGGCTGAAGAACCACCGATAATTGTACCTGAACCGATTACGGTGCCGTTAATGGTCAAAACATAAGAACCGATGCTGACTGTATTGTTCCCTATATCGAAGGTATTGGCAATCGTAATATCGCCGCCTAATGTGAATGAACCATTGTCAGCGCTCAGTTTGAGATTTTTATATCCCGCATCCGCAGGAATTGCTATTCCAGAGACAGTATACTCTATGGTTGAACCAGCATTGTGAGTTACAGTTGTGCCTATATTGGCTATGGCAGATTTGATTGTGCCACTATTAATCACATTTCCAGTAACTGTCCATGTTCCTTTATTCAAAATGCAACCTGACGATACGGTTAAATTGTTTGTTATTGTTAGATTGCCTGCTAATGTTACTCCGTTCGGACGATTAACGGTTAAATTCTTTAAAGTAATAGCGGGAAGAGATAAAGCCGAACTTGTTCCACCTACGATAATTTCGGAGCTGTTGCCGCCGATTAAAGTTCCGCTTAATAAAAGATCACCGTTTAAAGTAAGGATATAAGAGCCGATATTGAAAATGCAACCTGAGGATACAGTTAAATTGTTTGCTATTGTTAGATTGCCTGCTAATGTTACTCCGTTCGGACGATTAACGGTTAAATTCTTTAAAGTTACGGCGGGAAGCGATAAAGTCGAACCGGTTCCACCCACAACAATTTCCGAATCATTGCCGCCTGTTAAAGTTCCGCTTGTTTTTACGATTGTCCCATTTAACGTAAGAGTGTTAGAACTTAATACAAAAGCGCCCTTTGTTAAGTAAAGATTGCTAGTTACAGTCACAGATTGACTTAAAGTTACTCCTGCAGAGTTATTAATTTCAAGATTATTAACGGTAGCGGGCATATATGATCCTGTAACTTGAGCACTTGTTCCGTTAAAGATATAATTAGCGTCAGTGCTGAAGTTTTTTGTCCCAGTTAAAGTAATACTGCCATTTAGACCTGAAGTATTTGCGGTTACAATTGTGCCTCCGGTAGCTAAAGTAAAAGCACCCGTTCCTGAGATTACATACGTGTTGCAATTTAAATGTCCGTTTACAGTAATTGGTGTTGATAAAATATATTTATTTTCATTTAAAATAACGCCATCAGTAGATGTATTATTAATAGTTACATTCATGTTTATAGAAGCAGGCCATTCATCGGTGACGATTTGAGCTCCGGTTCCGTTATACAACAAGGAAGCGCTCGAGTTATAATAATATAATGAATATGAGCCTTTTGTTAAACTGCCTGCAGTCATTGTCAATGTATTTTTTACCGTAATATTCGAACCTAAAGTTCTTTGACCTGAACCTTTAATAGTTAAATTTCTGTAATATTCATTACTTGCAAATGCTTTTATTGTTTGAGCTGAATTACTATCAAAAATAACTTCCGAAGTGCTGCCTACATTGTTACTCGTTATATAAGGCGTAGCGCCAAGAGGGTTGCTTCCTTTTAAAGTCAATTTACCAAATAAGTATAAATCAACATACACACTACTATTTCCGTTCAGGGTCAATGTATTGTTAACGGTAACTTGTGCATTTGTGTAGCTTGCAGTACCAACACAAAATTTAATTTTTTGATATTTACTGCCACTTACACTATAGTTTAATGTTATATTATTGGCAGTTAGAGTACCATTAACAGTTATAGTAACAAAATGGGTAGTAGCTGGTGTTGCAGATTGGTTGGTAATATTACCTGATACAGTAAGAGAGGCGTTATTATTAATTGTTAAATTACCGCCTGCACTTCCACTATCACCTAAAATAATTGAACCAGCTACAGCCCCCGTTGAATTTACTGTTACATCACAACCCGGTACAATTGTTACATTAGTTGAAGAAGTAGGTATTTGACCTACTGTAGCATTTACCCAACTTGTACCGTTGTATCGCGACCAAGTTGAATAAATATTCCAATTACCTGTTGCTCTGCTTCTGAAATCACCGGTAGATTGTGCATACATTGCTACACTGCTAAGCATTAAAATTAAAATAGGGATAATCGTTTTCTTAAACATCATTTTCTCCTCAAGCAAAATAATTTTCTGATTTATATATCTTCTTTTGTAAAAGATAAAATCATAATTTTAAATTACCTTTTATTTCCTTCCTTTTTTTTGTTTATTATGTCAACAAATTTTTTTATTCATAGCATATTCCTTTTATTTATAGCATTTTTAGCGTAACTCAATCGTTTTTAAATAAAAGCATATAAAATAGCGATAATATCTTGTAAAATGATTATCATTATTTTTTATGAAAAACAGGATCTCTTTTCGGAGTTCTTATTGCTTTCGCAAATAATCAATTGTCACAAAGCCAATTGGCAAAATGGACTTCGTTGCGCGCCATTTCCGAAGTCCGGAATTCCCTTTAGTTTGGATAATCTTGTTAGTATGCGGAGGAATTCAGAACTCCGAAAGGCCGGTTTATTATTTTTCTTATATGATACGGAGGGTTAGCGGAGGGTTAACGGAGGGTAAGCCCACGTTAACCCCCCGTTGAATAAGAGGAAGATAGGATATTTTGCTTCATTAAGATTGTGGTGTGAAAGGGAAGAGGTGAACAGTATGTTTAGGGATAATTGTGTTCACTAAAGTAAATTAAAGCCGGATGAGTTGAATGATTTCTTCCGGCAGGCCCAATGCTTGAGCGATGGGAATAGCGTTTTGAGGGGGCTTGGTTTTTCCTGAGAGCTTCACCAGATTATAATCCATCAATTGATTTAATTTGTCCAATTGTGCTTCCAAAGATGAACCGGTTTGGCGGGAAAGCTTTGCCAGCGCCTTCTGATTAATTCCTTTAATTGCATACTGAGCAGCCAAAGTAAGGCATGCAGGTTTTTCAAAATGCGTTGCTGCCAAAGTCAGAGCATTTTGTTGAGCTAAATATTGCAGAACTGCCAAAAGGATTGCTTCTCCTTCAGCGGGGTTAGTTCCTCTTGCCAATTCGTCAAATAAGAACAAGGAGCGTCCTTTTTTCTTTAATGCAGAGGAAAGAGAAACGATTTCGCGTCCGAAACTGCTGAGATTTTCCTTATTTCCGTAATCCTGATTGAGCCAAATTTGGTCAAACAGACAAAGTTTTGCCTTTTGCGCAGGAACGGGAAGAGCGTAAGCCGTGCAGAGGCAAATTTGTCCGAGGGTTTGCAGAGCTGTAGTTTTTCCGCCCATATTAGGTCCGGTTAAAACATTTACCTTGTGAGTAAAGTTCAAGTCAGGAGACTGATAGCGGCGATTTTGTTCTTCCAAGCTTATTTTGAGCGGCAGATTGACAGCTTTGGTGATATTAATCTGCAATCGGGATGTTATAAGGGGCAGACAACATGAATAACGTAAGGCAAATTGTGCTTTGGCAAAGTCCCAATCCAAAATCTGCACTGCAGATGCAGTTTTTTGCAACACTGCAGCATAGCGGGCTAAGCGCTTACTGAGTTTTTGCAGGACGCTGTCTTCTGTTTCCGTTAATTTTTCCGTCAGTTTAGCTATTTTTTTCTGCACTAAAGCAAGAGCGGGAGTGTCTTTCAAACGGAAAATACAGTTGGCGAAATTTTCTTCCGCTAAGTAGTAATAACCGGATTTTTTTATTTTTTGAATTTGTTTGGATTGCAGGCGAGAGATGACCAGTTCAGCACGCGGAGCTTGCAGATGTAATTTATTTTGAGCTGCTTCCAGTAATTGCTGTTCCAAGCGTCTTTTCTGCTGCTGCAAATCCTGCAAAAGTTCTGTTTGCTTTGCAAGTTTGGCATTAAAAGCTGGGCTTAACAGAAAAGCCGGACTGTTTAATCCATCCGGATCAAGCAAAGAAAAGACTTTATCCAAAGGAGGAAAGGGATAAAGCGTCTCCAAGTTATGAGTATAGCAAAGTTCGCGAATTCGGCGTGCGTAATAGACGAACTGTTTGATTTCGAAGCATTCGTGAAGGAGTAAAGGGCGTTTGGAGAGAGCATTAAGAGTTTGAGGTAAATAAGGAACGGCAGCTAATTCCGATTGCAGAGCAGCATTCAGTTTTTTATCGGCTTTTAAGGCGGAAAGCAATTGTTGCAAAGATTTATATTCCTTACGCAATAAAGCTTCGCGACCGGGTTTATAGAAGAGTAAATGCTGTTTGCAATGTCTGCCCGCTTCTCCCGCAGGTTCTATCAATTCCAAAATTCGATTGAAACCAACGCTTTCCCAAAGATTTTTATCCATCCCTTCTCCTTTTTAGCTCGAAAGTGACATTAGCGGGCGAAGGCAATTACTGTCAATTTCGGCATGAAAGAAAATGTTCAAGGCAGTTTAATAATGACAGAGCCGTTGCCCGTCAATTGCGGTTCAATGCCAAAATTGCGATAGCGTTTAAGGACATCGGCATGCGGAAAACCAAAAATGTTATGCCTGGCTGCAGTAATGCAAACTTGAGAAGGAGAAACTGCACGAATAAAATCTACGGAATTAGAATATTTGCTGCCGTGATGAGGTGCTTTCAAAAAATCAACATCCAAAAGTTCGGGGATATTATTAACCAATACCTCTTCTGCGGCAGAGGTTAAGTCTCCGGTAAACAGTCCTGACCAATTTTTGCAGTCCACGCGCACCACGATGGAATTATCATTGTCATTGCAAGCGTGAAAATTTTTTGCTGGATGAAGAATACGAATATGCGAACGGGCAAAATCAAAAGAGAGAGTATCATCCAAAACATGCAGTTTTGCTTCTTTCAGATAACCGGTCTGCTGAAGTTCTTGCCATTCTTTGCTTTGATAAGAATAGCGGCTAAGCATCAGATTTCTGACGCGCATTGATTTGAAGACATCTATAAGTCCGCCGCTGTGATCAGCATCCAAATGAGAAAGGATTAAGAGATCAATGTTTGTTAAACCCAAATGTCTTTGCCAAGGTCCGGTGCGGGTTCCGAACCAACTGCGCGTGTCGTTTGTCTGACCTTGCTTGAGTAAAGGTCCCGTGTCAATCATTAACGTTTGTCCGTTCGGATATTGAATAAGTGAACAATCACCTTGTCCGGCATTGAAAACTGTGAGAGTAAAAGGTTTTCCGTGAGGAAATAAAGCATAGACTGCAAAAGGGATTGCCAAGAGTAAAAAAGCATAGGACAAGTTTTTTAGTTTCACACCGGTCTTTAATCTCACGATAACTGCGCCTAAAATCAGATAGGTTACAATCAACCATGGGAGAGGGAAAGATACTGCATCAATGTAAAATGGAAGACTGGCAGTCCATTTCACAACTGCTTGGAAGATATAGACAAAAACATTATAGCAGGACTGAAACCAAGTAAAGATGAGCCAATGAGAGGGAAGCAAGAGTAAGATTAAAGTTAAAGGCAATAGAATGCTGATTAGTGGCAGTCCTAATAAGTTTCCGATAATGCCGTTCAAGCTTCCGCGATTAAAATAAAAAAACATAAGAGGGAGCATGACCAAAGCTATAATTACGGAACTTGAAACAGTATCAATAGTGCCGCGCCAAAACTGCTGCAGCTTTCTTTTCCAGACAATATCGGACAAAGTTTCTTGTTTGTGCTTCGGTATTAGATACAAAAGTGCCAGAACGCATAAATAGGAAAGCTGCAATCCGACGGAGAATAACTGCACGGGATCAAACGCAGTAATAATCAACAAACTGAGACAAATAATCTGCAAGGGTGCTACAGGCCTTTGCATCCATTTGGCAAATAAATATAACAAAATCATAATTATCGCTCTCATCACGGGTGGCGACCATTGACACAATCCCGCATAGATGAGCATTAAAACGATAAACAGGACTTCAGACCATTTGCGGGGGATAAAGATCCCGAATAAAGTTACAAGCACAAAATAAAGAAAAACGACATTCATTCCGCTGATGGCAATTAAATGTAATAATCCGCCTTGCACTAGTTGCTGGATCCAGTCCCTGTCTTCAGTGCGGTCATTCAGCAGAAGCGCTTTGGCAAATGGTGCACTCGGACCTAATTTGGCATCAAGATTTTCCAGTAAATGAAAGCGTAATCTTTCCAAATTGAATTTATTGGGATGGGGCAAAGGCTGTATTTTGTATGCGGAACTGATGCGGAAAGGAATTTTGGCAGCTCTTTGACGATCATAAAAAGAAGTATTGCCCAGAGCGGGATCAGGTTTGTTTAAAGTAATCGTTCCCAAAGCCTGAAATCTGTCACCGGGTAGTAAAGATTTGGAGCAGTAAAAGTATGCCTTTCCTTTGACGGGAACTTGATTGACGGACAGCAAATTTACTGAATAAGATGTGTGCTCGGGATTGAGGACACTTTTGACTTCTGCGGTAAAAGGCTGAGTTATACTTTCCTTTTGTTGCAATAAATCTCGCAGGGCATTCGGTTTGTCATTGACGGCAAGAGAAAGTCTTAAAGCACCGGCGATTAGGAAAAGAACGATTAAAAAAAGGAGACGAAAGCGAAAAATAAGTGCAGTTACAATTCCTGCCGCACCTGCAAGAATTAACCAAAAAATCGGAATTTGGAGAAAAGCGGCAAGGCAAATTCCCGTGCACCATGCCAAAGTTGGCAACAACAGAGGAACGGGCAAAGAATGCTGCGCTTGCTCTGTCATTTTCTCTATGCCATTTTGTGATGCTCTTTTATCGGAGTTTGATTATTTTGCGGGTCAGATTGTGTTTTTCTTCCGAAATATTAAGCAGATAGATACCATTAGGAACCGGTCTTAAACTGCTGTCAGTCCCGTTCCAAGTGTAATAAGAAATTCCGCTTTTGGCAGTGCCGTCAAAGATTGTTTTAACCAATTCTCCTTTCAGATTATAGACCCTTATCGATAAGGGGAGAGCTTTTTCCTGATTGAGAGAAAAGTTGATGCATTCTCTGAAAGGATTGGGATAGATACCGTTTAGGGTTAATTCAGTTGCGGGTAAATGTGCGTCATCTGCTTGAGTGCCGCTTATGCGAATTGACACGGTAACTGTTGTATTTGCCGTAAGATTGATTCTCACATAGCAAACATTAAATTCACCGCTGCGATCAACTTGTTCCAAAACTCCGCCTGTAACTCTATAATCAGCATTTCCCGAAGGCATTTTGAATTTGACGACCGCGTTTTCAAAGTTGAAAGGCTGATTGTTCGTCACGGCAGCTGTGACACTGTCAGCATAGCCAAAATTATTTGGACTGTATTCAATATGGATTTGATTTCCCGAATTTCCCGCGTGCAAAGTGGCATAAGGCTGTATAGATGTTCCGTTTACTCTCACCATTCGATATGCTCTTCCGCCATCACAGACTGCATCGGTAGCCAAATTATATGGTGTGGCGGTAATGGAACCGCTGTCATAATGTATATGTCCCCAAAGTGCCATATCTATATCAAGAGCTGATAAATTTATCTGGTCGGCAAAATCATAGTGATGAAACAGAACTTTAGTTGAGTTTCCCGCTGCCGCTAAATCATTGTGCAGCCATTGCATTTGGGCGGTAGTATAGCTTGTCTCACCGTAAATATCGGGAAGATAATTATCATAATTATCATAACCTTCCAAACCAACATAGTGAACAGGGCCGTAGTCAAAGCTGTAATCTTGCGTATGCAAAGGCCAACTGACTGCGGAATTATTCAGCCAACTCCAACCGAAATTCTTCCACCAAAATTTTCTGGATGAACCTGCAGAAGGGGGAGTTGTCGGCCAGCCGCCAATATCGTGATTTCCCGCAATCATATAAACGGGTACTTCAAATTCTGCCAAAACTCTTTTAGCTTTCGTATAGACGCGCAGATTTTCAAATTCTTCCAGCTCTCCTTCATTGACAATGTCACCCGTCAGCAGGACAAATTCCGGTCTGATGATATTGATGTCATTTATGACTTCACGAAAATCAACGGTTTCTGTAGAATCGGTATCGTAACCGGCATCCGGATAAAAAATATGTGTGGGCATGTGCACATCGGTCACTTGAGCGAAATAATAGTTAGTCTTACGCGTCGGCAAAACTTCAACCGAATGTCTGGTGCGGTCATTGATTCCTCCGCTTGCCGAAACATGCAGATCATACAATTCAAATACATTAACGTTCGGTACTTCAGCAGTGAGTATCCAACGCGGTATTTGAGGATCATAATAAGTGGTTGTCAAAGGGAGATTGTATTCCAAATTTCCTTTTTTCAGAGAAGCTTGCCAACCTGTAACATTTGGAGGCGCAACGCATTCAATGCTAAAGTTTTCACCGGGAAGAACAATAACAGGAATGTTCAGCAGAGGTCTTTGAATTACGGAAAGGGTATCAATTACTTCTCCGCCGGAATTGCCGACAGTTATTAAACCTTGATTTATCAGCATTACGGGTGTATCGTTAAAAGTGAAGTTTGTTGCCGTTAAATTGGTAACTCCTGCTACTCCTGCTCTAAAATTCAAGTTCAAAAGTGCACCTTGTCCAATGAGAAAGCCGTTGCTTACATATTGAACATTTAAGCTGCCCAAAGAAGGAGTGATCATAACAGTTCCGTTAGCGGAAAGGGTGCCGGTTGTGCCGTAACTTAAATATGTCAAAACTCCGGGGTCAAAACTAAGGTTGAAATGATAAGATTGAAAGCCTTGAGCTAAAGTTAAATTTGATACATTTATCGGAACTGTAACATCTATATTTGAAGGGACTTGCAGGTGCGGCAAAGTGATTACTACGCCTTGAGGATTGACAATTAAATCTGCAGCGGATCGGGGGTTTAAACTGTAACTTCCGTAAGAATAATGTCCGATTCCGGTTATACTGTTAAACAAAACTCCCTGTGAGGTCAAAGTTCCCAAACTGCTTTGGTCAAAAAAGACACTGCCGATCTGCAGTTCACCGCTACCGTCATTTACATACCATTCTCCGTATTGATTGACGGTTTGCGTCACTAATGCGTTACTGATCTGCATCAGGACACCCTCATAAGCTTCACTGTTAGCTTGAGAAGTTGTCACATCAACAACCGGGGGAATGGGATTGCCGGAACTTATCACTTGGCAGGAAGTGACATTACGGATTTCGGTCAGACCGTAAAATTCCCAAACTTGGCCGCTAACCGATACTAAAGAACCGGGCAAAGGAGAATTATGGCTGTCATAAACCAAAATTCCTTTCCAGGCACCGCCTTCCGGCATAGAAATATAATATCCGTAACTTCCAGAATAACCGTAAGCCGTAACAATCCCTTGCGTAGTTACATTTTGTCCCGCATATGGAGAAGGGTAAGTTCCCGAACCGGCATTGGTAGTGTATTGAATATCATAGATAGTCACTCCGCTTAAAGCAAATAGCATCAAGCAAAAAGTTATGATTAACGACACCTGCTTCCGCATTTCATTTCCTTACTATATATTTTATATTAGAAGCGCCCTTCTAACCGAATATGCATAATTTGTAAAGTGTTATTTTGTTTTATGCTGTTTCTTCGTTTCATCGCTGTTGATGTTATTTCAGTCAACGCAGCAAGTCATTTTCTTTGTTAATTTGGCTATATATTCACCTTGATAGCGAGCACCTTCCAATTCATTTTCAGTGGGACTTTGACCTTCGTTTCTGACAATAAAAGAAGCGCCATATGGAGTGCCGCCGGTGACTTCATCAGTTTTGGAAATTCCGGCAAAAGTGAATGGCAAACCTGCTATTACCATCCCGTGATGCAATAAAGTCGTATGGAAATTCAGGATTGTGCTCTCTTGACCACCATGAGGAGTTCCCGAACCGGTAAAAACACCTGCCAATTTACCTACTAATGCACCTTGGGACCAAAGAAAACCTGTGGCATCAAGAAAGGCTTTCATCTGAGCAGGCATCATACCATAACGAGTCGGTGCACCAAAAATTATAGCATCATAATTTGCCAAATCTGCAGGTTGAGCGATAGGAATATGAGTAAAAGTCTTTTGCGCTTCCAAAGCTCTCATTTTACCCAAAATCTCTTCAGACAGTGTTTCCGGAACGCGTTTAATATCCACTTCCGCTCCTTCAACTTTGAGTGCACCTTCAGCTTCAGCTAATGCCATCTGATAAGTATGACCGTAAGTGGAATAGAACAACACGAGAATCTTCATTTCATCCTCCCTGCGTTTCATCAACGCCGATTTTTTATATTTATCATAGTATATTCCAAGATGTGGAGAAGAACAAATACTATTTTAGTATGATTTTCTATCTTATTCACAAATAATATGATAAATTAGATATTGAGAGCGGAATAAGGTTTCTTGTTTCGTCCGGCTTGACAGGAATTTAATAATCAAAGGAACTGACAGCGGAATTAAAAAAATGAATTTATATCAAAAATTGATGCTTCCGATTTTAAGAACCAGAGGACAACGCCAGCTGTTAACCGGCAGCAGGAAAAAGGCTCTTGCCATATTTGAAAAATTATGCCGGTGGTCAGACAAACCGGAGAACAGATTTAATCTGGCATTGGTGAAAATGAATTTGAGAGATTATCAAGGCGCTTTAGAAATTTTGGCAAACATATATAAATTACTGCCTGACCAAGTTTTTGCCGGTTTAACTTATGGTCAGTGTCTTTTATTGGCAAAAGAATGGGATGAGGCGGAAAAGGTTTATAGCGAATTACTTGCCTTGCATCCGGAGAACAATTTACTGAAAATGATGTCGGAATTGGCTAAAGATCCCGTTGCCGGAGACAAATTTACCGCTTCCTTGGATTTGCAATTTCAAGCAAATTTATTGGAGGAAGGAAAGAAGTATCGTGAAGCTTTGGAGCTCTTAACTAAAGCGGTGGGTTTAACTCCGGAAGATGCGGCTCTGCATAATAATTTAGGGGCGCTTAAGTTGAAACTTAAATATCCTATGCAAGATGTTTTATCGGAATTTTCAAAAGCTATGCAGCTTAATCCGGAAAAGGATGTCTACAAACGTAATTACCGTAAGGCTTGGCAAAAAAGTCATCACTGAAAAGGGGTCTTCAAGAATTTACGGTAATCCGATAAGCTTGTGCAATTGAAGATTTAACCGCAACGGCAAGCCTGACGCAAGAATCCATTCAGCTAAAAGAGATGCATCCAAAGAATTATAGACGGGAGAAAAAAGCAAGGTAAAATCTTGCAAGCGGTTTGTTTTGATAAAGCGGACAGCAAAGTCAAAATCAGATTTATTGCTGACAACAAATTTCAGCTCATCATAATGCGGGTTTAATCTTTGCAGATTAGAAATGAGAAAACTGTCTGGATGACCGCTGCCGGGAAGCTTCACATCACAAATAATGTGCACGGAAGAGGGCAATGTTTGAAGCGGAAGACTTCCGTTCGTTTCAAGTAACACTGTATATCCTTTATTGCTTAATAAATTCATTAATTTAACGGCATCGCTTTGCAGAAGAGGTTCTCCGCCTGTGAGTTCAACTAATTGGCACGGGAATTGATTGACAGCGTCAAGGATTTGCTCAATTGTCATATCAATACCGTCGGTCCAGCTTTCCTTTGTATCACAATAGCTGCAGCGTAAATTGCATCTTGAAAGGCGAATAAAAATGCAGGGCAATCCGGCAAAAGTGCTTTCACCCTGCAGGCTGAAAAAGATGTCCGTTACTTTCATCTTCAAATCAGAAAGTCAAGACAATGTTGGTTTGAGATGAAATTATTATCTATTTCAGCATTGATTTTCAGCGGGTCAGACTTCGGGAATATGCATATAGATAAATCATTAAGCATTATTTCGGATTTCTTTTATTCGTTTTGTCAGTTTGGGCACGATTTCAAATAAATCGCCTACTATGCCGAGGTCGGCTACTTTAAAAATAGGAGCGTCGGGATCTTTGTTAATGGCAATAATATAATCTGAAGAAGACATACCTGCCAAGTGTTGAATTGCACCGGAAATTCCGCAAGCGATGTAGATATTCGGTTTGACTGTTTTACCGGTTTGGCCTACCTGATGAGGATAGGAAATCCATTCTGCATCTACTGCAGCTCTGCTTGCACCGACAGCACCGCCTAAAACTGCAGCTAATTCTTCCAAGAGGGCAAAGTTTTTTGCTTCTTTCAGACCGCGTCCACCGGAGACGATTATGTTAGCTTCCGTCAGATTGACGAGCATTGTCTGTTCTTTTTCAAAACCGAGCCATTTGGCGTCAGTTTCAATCAGGTCATAATTAAAAGACTCTGTTAACACGACTCCGCTGCGGGAATCGTCCCGTGGTAAAGGATCAAATACGCGATGACGAACCGTTGCCATTTGCGGACGATGATTGGGAGTCAGAATCGTTGCCATAATGTTTCCGCCGAAAGCAGGACGAGTTTGCTGCAGATTATCGGTTTCAGGATCAATAGCCAAACCCGTGCAATCAGCTGTCAAACCTGTATGAACATCGACAGCTACGCGCGGGATAAAAGAACGACCTATAACCGTAGCGCCCGCTAAAACGATGGCAGGTTTGTGCTTTTCGATTAAAGCGCTTAAGGTATCGGCATAAAGTTCATCTTGAAAATGTTTAAGAGCGGGATCATCAACTAAGATAACTTGATCGGCTCCGTAAGCTATCAGTTCACTTGTTAAGGATTCCATTCCCTGCCCGAATAGGACTGCGGAAAGTTCGTTTTGCAGATCATCGGCTAATTCGCGTCCCTTACCCAAAAGTTCATATACGACGGGAGCGATGATACCATCGCGTTGTTCAGCATAAACCCAAATACCTTTATATGCTGTTTTGTCTATTCCTTCAACAGCTTTCCTTCTGAGGAGGATGGCTTCAAAGGGACATGCCTGCACGCACGCACCGCATAAAACGCATTTATCTATATTAATTTCAGCCAATTTGTCTGTGACGCGAATTGCATCATAAGCGCAAGCTTTAATGCAAAGACCGCATCCGACGCATTTTTCCGACAAGACTTCAATCATTGCTTACCTCATAAGTTTTATCTTTTGCTCAAAATTAGTTTTCCAGAAAAAAGCAATTTACTTTATCATTATATATCTTTAAAGAAGGTTAGATAATGCGAAAAAGGCTGCCGACCAATATCAGCAGCCTTATAATCTGCACTTATTTGTTCTTTTTATGACGATTTTTCCGCAGCCGTTTTTTCCGCTTGTGAGTTGCAATTTTATGGCGTTTTCTCTTTTTTCCGCAGGGCATTCTTTCTCCCTTCCTTTATTTTTGGGTCTTTACATTCATAACAGCCATCTTGAATTCACGAGAGAATTTGAAGGTGGGAACTGTGCGTTGCGGAACAGGAACTTTTTGATCTGTTTTGGGATTACGACCCATGCGGGGCTTCCGACTTTTCAGTTTGAAAGTGCCAAAACCGCGAATTTCAATGTGATTACCCTCTATCAAACAATCCTTAATTGTTGATAATAGGGAATCGACCACTACTGCAACATCTTTACGAATAATGCCGGTATTTTCAGAAATGATTTTTACCAAATCTGCTTTTGTCATGATTTTCTCCTTTCCTTTTTTTATTTTCTATAATATTGGAAAATCTTCACTTCTATCCAAATCTGTTTTGCCTTTTGATATTCAATTCTATAACAAGTAGTTATAACTTCACCAAAAAATTAGCCGTATTTACTGTCAAGGAAAATCTCTCTTTTTTGCAAGCAGTTAGCACTTCGGGGGAATTTTTTCAATCAAGGTAGGAGCACAAATTTCAGGATTTTTACCTGTCGACGATCCGAATAGCGTAAGAAATAAATTCCTGCAGGCAAAGAGTTGCCTTTTTCACAAGTCAAGTTCATTTGCAAATTATTGTCCGCTTTCAGAAATTTTCCCGGATTGAGAGATGCTATCTTTCTCCCTTTGCTGTTATATATTTGCAGTGTTGCTTCGGGTGGAATTTTGGTGGAAAAATTAAGGTTCAGTAAATTCCTGCAGGGATTGGGATAAAGATTTATTTGTAAAGCTGCAGGGACTGAATTGTAATCTTCCGCTGCCAAAACCGGATAAAGTTCGGGTAAAAGCTGCTGCAGTAAAGCTCGAACACCGTCTGCCTGCATATAGTAAAGCGGAAAACCGAAGAGAATTAAAGTTCCGTGATTATCATAACGCAGGCAAGCAGGAAGACCGTTTCCGTTTGCTCCTTCAGTCATATTTGCCGTATAAAGCACTGTGGCCTCAGTATTGAATGTATAAATCATGGGCAGCATTCCGTTCCAAACTGAGATTAATTTAGTCTGGTCAACCTGCAACTCCGGATAATTTTCCGAAAAAACGGAAATTAAAACGGCTCCGCTATCATAGATTAAATCGGTATTTGGCAGAAAAGAAGCAGTAAATTCAGGAGTGAATACGGCAGGCGTTTTCCATCCGGAAATGACAAGTTTACCGTTACCCAAAAGATAACTGCTCAAAACATCTAAACAACCTCCAATCAGGTTTTGGGCATAATCATCCGCATGCCACAGCACCAAAGAATAGTGCGAAAGCGTATCCAAAGAGGGTAAACCTAAAGTGGCACAATCCCAATTCGCATAAGGCAAAGGATTAATTGCAGCCGCATAGAAATTATCAACGGCTGCATCATCGGGTGAGATATTTGTGCCGTTTCCGTCTTTAGTTTCATCTACAACCAACATTCCCCAATCAAAAGGAAAAGCAAGAGGTGCGGCATTCATGATATTTGAACCCATAGTCAAAAAGCCTTCAGCATCAGCAGCTTTTACCTGATAATAATAGCGAATTCCGTTTTGGACCTCATTATCAAGATAATCCGTCTGCAGAAGCGGGTTTGAAGTAAGGCAGGTGAATTCTGTTTCATTCTCAGTCCTGCGGTAAATCATGTATCCGGTTAAATTCGTTAGCTGCAAAAAAGGCTCCCAAGATAGATATATCGAGTGATTGGAAGGCAGACATTGCGTTAAATTTATATCCAAGGCAGTGTATTGACGGCATAAATTCCAATGCTGAGGATCAATATTATTCACTTGATAAGTTCCAACCCCGCTTGCAAGGCTGAAAAGATTGCTATACCCATCGGGGTCGGCAATTATGACAAGAGAATCTCCCGCAGCCAATCCCGTTGTTTGCAAAGGTATATCCAGTGTAAATTCCGTGCCTGTAGAGCAAGTTGTTTCAGCGATAATTTTTGCCTGATTGCTATTTTCATTCAGCATTAAAATATAACTCGCTGAAGGAATTCCGCGCGAATAAATCCATTGCCTGAAAAATTGATGCAGATCTTGACCGCTGATTTGTTCCGCTAAAGCTTGAAATTCGGCAGTTACGCCATTTCCGTTATGGTAAATATTGACCCAATTTTGCAAGACTTGAAAGAAAGCTGCGTCGCCTATTTTGAGGCGAAGCATATGCAGCACTGAAGCTGCTTTTTCGTAAGATTGGGGATAAAAATAATAATTAAACGGCGGATCGTAAATGATATTGGGCAAATTTGCGTTTCCGGTTTCCCAATTGATATAATATTGATGAATGTCGTTTTGCATGTAATTACAGGCAGCTTGCCAACCGTCGCGCTCGTGCATCCACAAAAATTCCGAGTAAGTGGCAAAGCCTTCACTCAGCCAAACATCTTTATAAGACAAAGGAGTGACGCAATTGCCGAACCATGAATGTGCCAATTCATGCGCAATAGTTAATTCCCCGGAATGATTTCCAGTGATGTATTGCATACCCAAAGTGGTCATAGTCTGGTGTTCCATCGCACCGTATGTGGTCATATTGACTGTTGCATTTCCGTATTTTTCAAAAGGATAGGGCCCAAATAGGGAAGAGTAATATTGCAAAATTGAGGGTAAGGTGGAAAAATCCGTTAAGGCATTATTATATTGATTAGACAGCACAAAATTTTGAATTGGAATGCTGCCGGCAGTTTGATTGATTTCCACATAAGGTGCCGCAGTAAAACAAACCAAGTAAGTAGCCATAGGATTGGAACCTACCCAGTTATGCGTTTTAGTTCCGTTGCCGTTATCAATGATACTTGAGCGTAAACCGTTGCAAGCTACCAGCCAATCATCACGCGTAGTAATGTGCAAATCAACCACAGCTTTGTCCCAAGGATGGTCATAACATGGCCACCAATAGCGTGCAGCATCAGGATCAGAAATAGTAAAACAAGTATTGGTTCCGAAGATAATGCCCAAATTATAAGGAGGTGGAGATAGTTGAGGGATGCCATTATAAGATACTTCAGTGGTAAATTCCTGTCCTGCAAATGCAGTTAAATTTATCTGCACCAAATTGTTTTGCTGAGAAAATGTAGTGACGGCATCATTCACTTTAACTTGAGAAACGGTAAGTCCCACCAGATTGTAAGCTATATTGGAAAGCGTTTCTTGAGCAGTTACCCAAGCTTTGACTGTTCCGTTGATGTAATGTGTCTGGAAATTTACATTCAGGCTCAAATCATATTTTGTAATGTCAAAACCGTGAGCGGAGTCTGCTCTTTCCGTTTGGTAAAATGAGGGAAGGTTTTCTTGTGCAAATTCCGGAGAGGGGTGTTCCGAGGCAAATAAACAAATTGAACCGATAAAGCTCAAAAGAATCAACAAATAAATTTTAGTTTTCATAATTTTATATCCTACCGTTAAGCCAAAATTATCTTAAAGCCAATTTTAGTCCATATAAACAAAAATAGGAATAGATGTGTCGTTTCCCTTGCCTTTTTTCATATCATCTTACTATTGCAGACTTAATTAAAACAAATTTATGCCCTTTGATTTTTTGCACCTGTCATAATTTCTCCCTTAATATCCACGCCGTATCCACGCCGTATCCACCCCGAGTCCACCCCGACTTCACCGGCGTGGACTCGGCGTGGATACGGGGTGGTTAATAGGAAAGCAAAGGTATACTGGAATTTATATAAATAGTGAAAATGAAAAACTAATAGTGGAATAAGAGAAAAAAAAATAATAAAAAAAGTCTTGACAGAATTTTTGATATATAATAAAAAGAAAACGGATATAAAAAGAACCAAAAAATCTTTTTATAGAGAGGGGGTTATCATGCAAAGAAAATTTTTATTTTTAGCTTTTTTATTTTGTGTGTCAATGTTAGGGCTTTATGCTCAGGACTCGTGGTCATGGTTTGAAAGTTTTGAAGGTGCTTGGCCTGTAACTAACTGGCAGATGAACGGCGTGGCAAAAGTTTCTACAACTTATAGCAGCATACCTGAGGTTCCAAGAATTTCTGCTCACAGCGGTTCATATTCTATCGGCTTCAGCACTGTAATTACTAATTATGTAATTACCCCGATTTTATTGTATCCGGAGGGATTTTTATACTTTTCCAGAACTAACACGGGCACAAATCAAATTACTGTGGAATATCAAGCAGAAGATGGAACGCCTGGTCCGGATATTGACGGCATTTGGGAGTCATTAGGGAATTATATAAGCAATACGAGATGGCTGCCAACCTATATTGATTTATTTGGTTTTACCAATATTTATCTCAGGTTTAGGCCAACTCCCCCTGCTCCTGCTACAAAACGTTATACTTATTTTGATGATATTACTGTCTACGAACGCAATGTTCCTGTAGAATTATCTTCTTTTACGGCTGCTTTAACCCAGGAATTATTTGTTAATCTGCACTGGTCTACACAATCTGAAACTCAAATTGCAGGATATAATTTGTATAGGAGTGAGAATAATCAGTTATATGATGCAATAAAAATAAATTTGGATTTAATTCCTGCAGCGAATTCATCTGCCGGTGCCGATTACGATTTTCAAGATCAAGAAGCGGAAGAGGGAATTTGGTATTACTGGTTACAAAGCAATGAATTGGATGGAAGTTCTAAATTTTTCGGTCCAATTTCCATAAATGTAACTGCCGGTGATGCTCCAGATATAAATTCCGTGCATTTTTCTCTCAATAGGTTAGGTCCCAATCCTTATAATCCTACAACTGGAACCTACAGAGGTTCTTATAGTTTATCTAAGGCTGAACATGTAAGGATGATTATCTACAATATAAAAGGACAAAAGATCAAAACTTGTGTGGATGATTACAAAAATATTGGCTATTATACTTTATCTTGGGATGGTCGCAATGATAATGGCAATATCTGCCCCGCAGGAATGTATTATTTAATGATGAAAACTGACGACTTTAGCACAATAAAGAAGATTACCATTATTCATTGATATTATAAAGCTTAACTGATTAATACGCTTTCATTAAGGCTGCCGATAAACAATCGACAGCCTTTTATTTTAATATTCATCAATCTTTATCAGTAGCCTTGATACTTTTTGCCGCTTAATATATGATTGCTGTTTTAAGGTCGGGAAACTTTATTAGATTTTTATTATAGGGCTAAAGCATAATAGTTACCGGCAGAAAATACTTTCTTCTGATGAATATCTTGACAGGAGACCTGCGATAAGGTTAAATGAAAAAAAGAGATAAGATTGATAAACAAAATAGGGATGAAGAAGATAAAAATCAAGTTCAGACAAGGATTGGCGGGATTGTTAATTCTGTCAGCAGGGGTATTACTATGGAGTGAAAATGTGACACCTGCTGCTTTAAAACCGGATTTACCTGAAAATGCCAGACTGCAATCTGCGCTCACGGACAGCGTAAAGACAACTAAAACCTATATAGATTCTTTATTTTACGCTGCGGACAGTATTGCCTATAACTATCAAACCGATCAGATTTACCTTTATGGCAATACTTCAGTTCGCTATCAGACTTCCAAAATTCTGGCGGACAGCATTCAAGTTGACTTGAAGCAAAAGCGAGCTTTTTCCATGGGCAGGACTGTGCTTTTGGATAAAGACCAAGTTCTGATCGGGAAGCAGATATATTATGATGTGGATTCCCAAACCGGACTTGTGTTTGATGCTGCTAGTAAAATAGAAAATGGGTATTATTACGGAGGTGAAGTTCGGAAGATAGATACCGATATTTATGATGTTGACGGTTGCAGATTCACCACCTGTGAAGACCCGCAACCGGATTTTTGGTTTTGGGCAAAACAAATGCGCCTCTATCGTGACGATAAAGTGGTCGGCAAACCGGTCGTTGCTTATGTTAATCATTTGCCCGTCTTTTATTTTCCTTTTATAACTTTTTCCATCAAACGCGGAAGACAGATGGGCTTTCTCATTCCCGAACCCGGATATAATACTGTGGACGGAAAATTCATTCGCAACATTGATTTCTTTTTCCCTTACAAAGATTATGCGGATGCCACGCTGGGTTTTGACATTATGGAAAAAACAGGTTGGCAGGTTAATCTGGAAACGCGCTACGCCAAACGCTATTTCTTCAACGGTAATTTTAACACTTCTTTCCGAAAGGACATAAAGGATTACAGCACTTCCTACTATTATTCCATTTTGGGTAATCACCATCACGAACTGGGTGAAAAGGCTACTCTGGATGCCAATATTAACTATTTGAGCAGTAAACAGCTGTGGAATAACAGCACCGATATCAATGAAGCTTTGGCGCAAAATGTCACTTCTTCCGTGTCTTTCCGAAAACCGATTTTAAGTTCATACTTAAATGTCGCTGCATCTTATACTCAAGATTTAATCAACAACACGGTTCGTTTAAATTTACCTTCCGCCAGTTTTTCTCTGCCGACACGCCCTGTTTATGAATTATTCACAAAAAAGACTGCTACACAAGTGAAAACGAACTGGTGGACAAATTTCAATTACAGTTATAATGTCCGATTAGACCATACCGGTTACTCAAGCGTCAAGCACAAAACATTCACCGATCTTTTGTGGGATAATTCTTCCGACAGCACCGGCTATAATGAGCATCACATAGGAATTAAGCAAACGGCAGGTTTGAATTATAATTACAAAGCGTTCGGATGGTTGAATTTAACGCAAGCTGTGAATTATGATGAAGTCTGGATGGATCGCGATAATGAAGATAAAAAATGGGTGCGCGGAAATGATTATAATGCCTCTACCAGCGCTAATTTTACTTTATACGGCTTGCGTAATATTCCCAATTTTTATGTCTCAACCGTTCGGCATATTGTTACTCCTTCGGCTTCTTTCATTTACAGTCCCGATTTTTCCGATAATGATCGTTTCTATTATTTCGGAGGCATCGGTCTGATGAGCGGGAAAGAAAGTCGTTATGTCAATTTAGCTTTAGACCAAAAGTGGCAGGTAAAATTAAAAGCTACGGAAAAATTGCAGGAGCGCAAATTGGATGATTTGTTAAGTTGGACTGTGCGCAGCGGAATTGATTTGGAGAAAGACGACCACAAACTTTCCAATCTTGTTCACAGCTTAACTTTCAGACCCGGCGCTTGGAACACTAAACAATTTAAATTAACCTATAACTCAAGCTTCAATTTGACGCAAGATCCATATCAAACTCATTGGTTGAATTGGAAACCGACAAATCAATATTTTCAGCATACACTCAACTTGAGTGGTACTGCCAAATATAAAGATTATTTTTCTCGACCGCATATTGATACTTTTGCTCCTTATTTACCGCCTTCCGATACCTTGTCAGCTGCACCTTCTTCTGCTCAAACTGCCTCTGCTGAAGATAATTGGAGCATCAGTATCACTCAAGATATGCGTGCTCAAGCAAATCTTCTGCATTCTCAATCAAGCAATTTGCGTCTGAATGCTTCCGTTAAAGTTACAACTAATTGGATGCTGAGTTATTCTAATTATTACAATATTAAGGATACAAAAATGCTCTCCCAGAGCTTTGATATCAGCCGCAATTTGCACTGTTGGAAACTGAGTATAAGTTATACTGTCCGTCCCGGTTATTGGGATTATAGGATTGTGTTGTTCAACACCAGTCTGCCTGACGCTTTGCGCTTCCAAACTCGTGACAACAGACGCACTTATTAATTGTAAATTCGGATTAATAAAATGCAAAAAGTAAAGTATCCTGCAGCAGTGCTTTTGGATAGAGACGGCACTATCAATCCCGATGATTTTGGCTATATTAACGATCCCGAACAATACTATCTTTATCCTTATGCTGCAGATGCAATAAAATTGCTTAATCAATTGGGTTACTATGTTTTGTTGGTTACCAATCAGGGTGGAGTGGCAAGAGGTTACATTACTTTGGAAGAAATGCACAAAGTGCTGCAAAAAGCTCTGGAT
Organism: Candidatus Cloacimonadota bacterium; assembly: GCA_035357855.1. Lineage (GTDB taxonomy): Bacteria > Cloacimonadota > Cloacimonadia > Cloacimonadales > Cloacimonadaceae > UBA5614. The sequence continues at coordinate 30,003 of DAOPOH010000014.1, read as the reverse complement.
TTACTGGCTGCCGAAGGTGCAGTAATTGATAAAGTGTATTACTCTCCTTATTATTATGCCGGAGTTGTGGAACCATACAATATTCCGCATGAAGATCGCAAACCGGGTTTGGGTATGTTTAGACGCGCGGTTAAAGATTTTCATTTCCGTCCCGAGTATAGTTGGATGGTCGGAGATCGCTACTCCGATATTGCTTTTGGTAAGAAAGCGGGTTTGAAAACGATCTTGCTGCTTAGCGGAGAAGGGAAGAAAGAATTTACTCCCGCTCTGCGTGAAAAAGAATTTCAACCGGACTTTGTGGTCAAAGATTTATCGGTGGCTGCAAAGTTGATAGCTTCTCTTACTTGAAGCGGGAAAATGGAAAAAAGCCGAAGGGAAAATTCCACAGCTTATCTGTATGCAGGATTGGCTATTCTGCTGTGGTCAACAGTTTCCACGGCTTTTAAAATTAGTCTGCGTTCGCTTACGCCTTCACAATTGCTTTTGGGGGCAAGTTTTGTCTCTTTATGCGTCTTTTTTTGTGTGGGATTGCTACAAAAGAAAATTGCTCTCATCTTGAAGAGCAGTCGTCAAGACCTGCTTCGTTCTGCTGTTTTGGGGCTCCTGAATCCTTTTCTGTATTACAGTGTTTTATTGGAAGCTTACAACTGTTTGCCGGCTCAGGAAGCTCAAGCGCTTAATTATATATGGGCTGTCATGTTGGCGTTACTTTCTATTCCGATTTTAGGGCAAAAGTTTTCCTGGCGTGACTTTAGCGGGGTGCTGATCAGCTTTTGCGGTGCAGTTGTGATTGCTACGCGCGGAAAGCCTTTCAGTTTACATTTTGAGGAACCAATGGGAGTAAGTTTGGCCTTGGCTTCAACTCTGATTTGGGCTCTCTTTTGGCTTTTTAATGTCCGTGATAAACGCGATCAAGTCGTAAAATTATTTTGGATTTTTGCCTTCGGTTTTATCTATGTTCTAATCTTTGTTTTGATAAAAGGGGAAATTAAAATCCTTAAACCGACTGCATGGTTGGGAGCAATTTATGTCGGTATCTTTGAAATGGGTATCACTTTCTTGTTTTGGTTGCTGGCTTTGCAAAAAGCAGATGTCACTGCCCGAATTGCCAATCTGATTTTTCTCACTCCTTTTCTTTCTCTCATTATAATTCATTTTATCTTGCGGGAAAAAATCACCGTTTCAACTGTCTGCGGATTAGTTCTGATAATAGGCGGAATTCTTTGGCAGCAAACAAGTTCTTTATCCCCAAAAGCAACAAAATAATAATTCCGATAAGGTAATCCGTTTTTTCTGTTTGACAGCTTCTATAGAGGCGATTTTTAGTTGTTGACGTCGTAAACATAATTATCATATTAATAAAAATAGTATAAAGGTATAATGAGGATGAAACAAACAATTACTCTTGGAATTGACGGAATGCATTGTGCCAGTTGCAGTGCCAGTGTGGAAAAGGCTTTGTCTTCCGCAAAAGGAGTATTATCCGCTAATGTCAGTTTGCCGTTGGAAGAAGCTTCCGTGGAATATGATTCTGACCTTATTACTCCCGAGCAGCTAAAACAAATTGTTGTGGATACCGGATTTAAAATTAGGGAGTTACTTTCTCCGGAAACTGCAATTGAGCAAGCAGATTATTATTATAAAATACAGCAGAAAGCTTTATACAAGATGATTTTGGCTTGGGGGTTGACCGCTTTGGTTTTGGTGCTGATGCTGCCGGAAATGCTTCACGGAAAAATGCTTTTTGCTTCTCATACGGTAAATACGGTAATAATGACGGGACTTTCACTTCTAACAATGTTGATTCCTGCCCGTCAGGTTTATGTTTCCGCCTATAAATCACTGCGTCGTCGTGCCGCCAATATGGATGTTTTAATCGCTCTCGGCACAATTGCCGCACTAATCACCGGTCCTTTGTCACTTGTAATTAAACTTCAGGATTTTAGTGGAATAGCGGCTATGATTATTGCATTTCATTTGACGGGACGATATTTGGAAACCAGTGCCAAAGGCAAAGCAGGTGAAGCTATTCGTAAATTGATGAATTTAGGCGTGAAGACTGCGATTTTGTGGAAGGATAATGCCGAATATGAAATTCCCGCCAATAAAATCAAAGTGGGTGATAAATTGGTGGTTAAACCTGGAGCGCAAATTCCCACTGACGGAATTGTTCTGGAAGGGGCTTCCGAAGTGGATGAATCTATGGCAACAGGTGAAGCAATGCCTGTTTTGCGTAAACAGGGAGATACGGTTTTGGGTGCAACTATCAATCAGGAAGGTCGTCTTTTAATAGAAGCAACCCGCGTCGGGCAAGATACTTTTTTAGCTCAGATGGTTCGTTTAGTGCGTGAAGCTCAACATTCCAAAGTCCCGGTTCAAGTCCTTGCAGACAGGATTACGGCTATCTTTGTTCCCGTGATTTTATTTATAGCTGCACTCACTTTTTTGGCGTGGTATTTCTTCCCGCAAGAGATGCAAAACCTTAGCGGTGCCTTAAGAAACATTCTGCCTTGGCAGTTTGTAACTGATGACCGTTTAGCAAATGCTTTGATGGCAATGATTGCCACTTTGGTAATAGCTTGTCCATGTGCACTCGGTTTAGCTACTCCGACTGCTTTAATGGTTGGTAGCGGAATGGGTGCCTGGAGGGGAATTCTCATTCGTAACGGTGAAGCTTTGCAACGAATGAAAGAAATTAAAGTCATGGTCTTTGACAAAACGGGAACTTTGACTTACGGCAAACCCGAGCTGATAAAAGTCCTTCCTCTCCGAAATGACGAAAATACGGTTCTGCAATTAGCTGCTTCCTTGGAAAGCGGTTCCGAACATCCCATAGCTCAAGCTGTCATTAATGCTGCCGACAATGCTAAATTATTCCTGCTTTCTTTTTCTGATTTTCGTTCTCTTGCCGGAAAAGGCATTCAGGCTAAAATAAATGATAAACAATATTATCTGGGTAATTTGGATTTTATTTCGGAACAAGTAACAAACGCTCGAGATTTAGTTAAAAATTTGCCTCTTGATTCTTACCCCGAAGCGTCGGTGTTCTATTTAGCAAGTGACGATACTGTTTTAGGTTGTTTGTTGGTAGCTGATACTGTGAAACCGGAAGCGGCAAGCGTTATCAATGAACTGAAAAAAATGGAAATTATTCCTGTTATGTTGAGCGGTGACAATTCAACGGTGGCACAAGCAATAGCTAAACAGTGTGGAATTGAACGCGTTTTCGCCAATGTCTTGCCTGCCGATAAAGTTGCTTATGTTCGTAATCTGCAACAGGAATTCGGAGCAGTGGCAATGGTGGGAGACGGTATTAATGATGCTCCCGCATTGAAACAAGCGGATATCGGCATCGCTATGGGTAAGGGAACAGATATAGCCATGGAAGCAGCAGACATTACAATCGTGCGTAATGACTTAACAGCTTTACTGAAAGCAATTAACCTTTCTCGCGCTACTTTTAAGAAAATCAAGCAAAACTTGTTCTGGGCTTTCTTTTATAACTTGATTGCCATTCCGCTTGCAGTTTTAGGCGTTTTGCATCCGGTGATAGCTGAAATTGCAATGGCAATCAGTTCACTTACCGTCGTCACCAACGCCAATATGCTGCGTCAAGCTAAAATTTAGCGGTATTAGACAGTATATGTTACGGTTATTTGATAACCTGATTTGATCTTATCTAATTTTGCCGGTTCGTAAGCAACGCTTTTGATGGGAATATTTACTTTGTCCCGTTTCATTGCCATGCGGAAAGAAATCTGAATCTTTAGGGAATTTCCATCCAGTTTGATCGTGTCAATCCACAGAGGTAAATAGTGCCCGCTTTGGGTAAAAGCAAGCAACTGGCGCATCCATTCAGTAAAAATCTCTTCGTAATTCTTTCCTGTTACTTCAAAGGTTTGGTGGATTATCGGATAATCAGGTTTTTGCGGTTCGGGACGATTGGGGTTCTTCTTATATATCAAGCGGCGGAAACCTTCCAGTCCGTTGTAAAAAATATCAATATAGTTACATCCGAAGTAACTGACTTTCAGGTCCTCTGTAGAATCATTTAATACTTTGTAAATTCTACTTTTCATTTTTTATATCACTCCTTCTTTTATTATACCATTTTTTCCCAGGCGTATATGATTTATCTGCTCTTAAAGTCACCTTTTTTAATTTGATTGGGACACTTACATTACTTTGCATTTATTATTCCAATTTAGATTTTCAATCTCAATGAAATGGCTTTTTTCAAATTTTGAACATCAATTTCAATTTCTTGTTCGATGTCAATAACAATATTTTCTACTATTTTACATCACCAATTTTTCATCTAAATAAAGAACATTTACTTTTACTAAATATTTTAATTCTTTTTTTTCAAAAAGCAAATAAAATCTTTCCCTGTTTTTTTTAAAAGACAGTTACTTGTAAACGAATTAAATGAGAGAAGCTTTTTCTATTTTATAATGAAATATTTGCTTGCTATTTTTTACTCTTTTCAATAAGCAGTTTTTCTTACTATATACAAAAAAGAAAGATATATATGCCAAAACGGGAAAAAGGAGAATATGGAAAAGCTGATCAATATAATCGGTGCAGGTTTAGCAGGATGTGAAGCTTCTTTACAACTTGCTGATAAGGGCTGGCAAGTTAAACTTTATGAGATGCGGCCGGTTAAAATGACGCCTGCGCATACATCGGGAAAATGTGCAGAATTGGTGTGCAGCAATTCTTTTAAATCTGTGCGAACGGACACTGCGGCTGGTTTATTGAAAGCGGAATTGCAACTTTTGGATTGCAAATTATTGAAAATAGCTTTTTCCAATGCAGTTCCGGCCGGACAGTCTCTGGCGGTAGATCGTTTTGCTTTTGCAGAACAAGTGACAAGGGCGGTTCAAAATCATCCTAATATAAGTTATGTGCAAAAAGAAATAACGGATTTGCCTTCAGGGAAAACTATTTTAGCCTCCGGACCTCTAACTTCAGACGCCTTGATGCAAAATCTGATTGCGAATTTTGGAGGTGAGCATTTTTACTTTTTTGATGCTATTGCTCCGATTGTCAGTTCAGACAGTTTAAATATGGAAATTATTTATGCCAAAACACGCTATGATAAAGGTGAAGCAGATTATTTGAATTGCCCTTTTACAAAAGATGAATATCTCCGTTTTGTAGAAGCGCTTCGTCAGGGTGATAAGCATACTGCTCATGAGTTTGAAAACGAATTTTTTCAGAACTTGGATTTCCGCTTTTACGAAAATTGTTTACCGATAGAGGAAATAGCGAAACGCGGAACGGACAGTTTGCGCTTTGGAGTTATGCGTCCAGTGGGTTTAGAAGACCCGCGCACGGGAAAGCGTCCTTATGCAGTTTTGCAATTAAGAGCAGAAAACAATGACAGGACTGCTTACAATCTTGTGGGCTGTCAAACTATGCTGATATATTCAGCGCAGAAAGAAGTTTTTCGTTTAATCCCAGGTTTGGAGCACGCTGTTTTTTTGCGTCTTGGTTCCGTTCATCGCAATTCGTATCTTAATGCACCTTTGCTTCTCAACCGCAACTTATCATTAAAAGCAATTCCCGATGTTTATTTGGCGGGACAGTTCAGCGGAGTGGAAGGTTACACGGAATCTATTGCTTCCGGTTTACTCGTTTCACTTTTGATTGATTATTCATTTTGTTCTGATAAAGAGCTGCCTTTTTTGCCGGAAACAACAATTTTGGGTCAGATGTGGAGGCGTTTGGTTACGCCTGCAGAGCGTGTTTTTCAACCTGTAAACGCTAATTTCGGTTTGCTTCCCGAGCTGAAAGATATTGACAAAAAAAATAAGAAATCCGAATATGCAAACAGGGCATTAAAAGATCTACAAAAGTGGAAAGCCGAATATTTGTAATCTCTGAAGAAGCAAAATCTGCATAAAAGGGAGAATCAACATGGAAAAACTCATTGCCGCCTGCGGTATTGATTGCAGCAAATGCGAAGCAAGACAGGCTACTATAGCCAATGACAATGCCTTACGGACTGCCGTGGCAGAAAAGTGGTCGCAAAGATATGACATTAAACTCACGGCAGATAACATTAACTGTTTAGGATGTATTGAACCGGGCGTCAAATTTGCGCATTGTTACGAATGTGATATTCGTGCTTGCGTGCGGAGCAAAGGTCTGAAGAATTGTGCCGAATGTGCTGATTATCCCTGTGCAATGTTGCAAGAGTTTTTGGCTGAAGTTCCTGACGCTAAGGCAAATTTGGAGGAGCTTAGGCACTAAAATGTAACCGCCTCCGATATTAATTGACTTTCTTCCCGTCAGCGGAAATGTTGTTCATTTAGTATTAATTATAGCTGATTAAGAAAGAGGATTTTTTTCATGAGCAACAGATGGGAAGAAAATTGGTTGCGCACTCGTGACCAAGTCGGCTGGAAAGATATTTGGTCAACTCCTGCAGAAACCTATCACAAACTGGGTTTTAAATGCGGTCTGGAAGTCCATCAGCAGCTTAATACAAAGGAAAAACTTTTTTGCCGTTGTGCAACCGGAATTTATCACGACTTTGATGATTATGATGCTGAAATTGTGCGTCGGATGCGTCCCACTTTATCTGAATTGGGAGAATACGACGGCACAGCTTTAATGGAATTCCGCACGCGCAAACAAATTATTTATCGTCTTAAAAACGATTCCGCCTGCACTTATGAGGTAGATGACACTCCTCCTTTTCTCTTCAATGAAGAAGCCATTGAAAAAGCCATGCAGATTGCTCTTTTGCTGAAAATGAATATTGTCGGCGAATTGCACATCACACGTAAACAATATCTGGACGGCAGCATTCCTACGGGTTTTCAGCGCACAGCCATTCTTGGAATTGAAGGTCAGTTTCCCATTTCCAATAAAATAATCAGGGTTATCCAATTCAGTATTGAGGAAGACAGTTGCCGTGAAGTTTCTGATTACCGTCATACCAGAATTTATTATACGGACAGATTGGGGATGCCTTTAATTGAGACAGTTACCTATCCCGATATGCTTACTCCGCAAGAAGCTGCCGAAGCCGCACAGCATATTCGTTTTCTCACACGCAGTTCAGGTCAGGTGAGAACGGGTATCGGAGCAGCGCGTCAGGATGTAAATGTCAGCATCAACGGCGGCACCAGAGTTGAAATCAAAGGTGTCGCGCACATTGCTTGGATACCGAAATTGACGCATAATGAAGCTTTTCGTCAAAAAGCCATGCTCTTAATCCAAGAGGAACTGCTCAAACGCTTTCCTGCTCCGGAGAATTGGACTGCCGATTGGATCGAATTAAAGTCGGAAGATTGGAAGCACATTCCTCTTTTGCAAAATGCAATCAACCAAAATTGGAAATTAATTGCGGTTAATCTTCCCGGCTTCAAAAACATTCTATCATTCTTTACTCAACCCGGCAAATGCTTTGCCGACGAGATTTCCGACCGTGTTAAAGTAATCGCTTGTTTGGAAAAGCCCAATCTTTTTCACTCGGAAGAACTCAATCCTCATTTGTCTGATGCCGATTGGAAAAAGCTTGCCGCTTCTTTTCATGCCGGTGAAAATGACGCTCAAATCTTATTTTGGACACCTGAGGAAGACTTAAAAACTGCGGTTGAAACCATTACTGAGCGCTGCCAATTGGCATTTAAAGGTGTTCCCAACGAGACCAGAAAATCATTGCCGCACGGTATAACAATTTTTGAAAGAGTTTTGCCCGGTCCGGATAGAATGTATCCCGATACGGATTCTGCCCCTATTCCCGTTTCAGATGAACAAATTGAAACTGCACGAAAACAGCTTCCCGTGCCTTTAGAACAGCGTTTTAAGCAGCTTCAGGAATGGAATGTTCCCCCTGACACCTATACTTATATTTTACGCAATAATCTGATGCCCGTGATTGAAAAAATGTCTACCGAATATAATTTACAACCGGCTTTTCTTGCCAAACTTTTTGCTCATACGCTGAAAAGTCTGCAAGGCAGCAAACCTTTGCCTTTTGAGATTGAGCGCATTGCGGACTTGATTAAGTTTGTTAAAAGTAGGAAACTTGCATGGGATATTTTGCCCGAATTGCTCAAATTATTGTATAAAAACCCGAATATGGCATTTTCTTCTTTATTGCTGACTTTAGGTTATAAGCAAATCAGCCCTGAAGAAATCTTTGAGCACATTCCCACTTTGCATTTAATGTATAAAAATTTCGTGCATCGCTCACTACGTCAGCCCGCTGCGGAAGCTGATTGGATGATGGGATGTTTGCGGCAAGCCGCATTGGGCAATATTTCTCTGAAGGAATTACGCGCCAAAGTTGATGCCTTTTTAGCCGAGGAGGCGAGCCATGCTTGATATCTTCAAAGGTTACAAAGGTAGGGCATTGGAAGTCCTGAAGTCTTTCCAGGCACGCGTTTGGGGCGACACTATCATAGATACGACGCGGGGCAGATTCCAAGGTCTAATTTTACCCCGTTCGGAAAATGACGATGACCGGCATATTGTCATCAAACTTTCCACAGGATATAATGTCGGGATTGATGTTGACACTATTTTGGATATGAAGGAAACTGGCTACAGAGAAGCACATTACAAAATTCCGGAGCGTGAGTTTCCTTATACACCCGGTTTGCCAAAAGTGAAATTATTCGGCACGGGCGGAACAATTGCATCCCGTCTTGATTACAGAACAGGAGCGGTAATCCCTGCATTTTCTCCCGGTGAATTGTATGGAGCGGTTCCGGAATTGGCTGATATTTGCAATTTGGAAACGGAAAAACTTTTCGCTGTTTTTTCCGAAAATATGGGTCCCGAACAATATAAAAAACTGGCTGTTTCCATAGGTGAAGAAATTAGAAAAGGCATTGACGGCATCATAATCGGGCACGGAACAGATACAATGCACCATACGGCAGCCGCTTTATCATTTATGCTACAGAATTTACCTGTCCCGATTGTAATGGTTGGTTCGCAAAGAAGCAGCGATCGTCCGTCTTCTGATGCGGCTTCAAATTTGATGCATGCAGCTATGGCTGCCGGACATAGTGACATCGCAGAAGTGATGGTCAGCATGTTTGGACCCACAAGTGACGAATATGCACTGCTGCATCGGGGAACGCGCGTCCGTAAAATGCATTCATCTTATCGCAGCACTTTTCGCACCATCGGCGATGTACCTATCGCTATGGTCACAACAGATAAAATTACCCCCATCAAAAAAGATTACAATAAACGCCGCAATGACCGCAAGGTTGATGTCTATCCCTTTTTTGAAGAACGCGTGGCAATCGTATATTATTACCCGAACATGCATCCGGACATTATTGATGCACTTATTGACAACGGTTACAAAGGAATTATCATTGCGGGAACAGGGTTGGGGCATGTCAACAAACCTCTTTATCCTGCAATCCGTCGAGCAGTGGAAAAAGGCATTCATATTTTTATGACAGTGCAGACGCTTTGGGGCTTTGTGCATATGTTTGTCTATGACACAGGAAGGGATTTGATGAGTTTAGGCATCGTGCCCGGCGAAAATCTTTTACCGGAAGTGGCGTATATAAAGCTCGGATGGGTCTTGGGACAGACAAACGACAGGGAAGAAGTAAAGAAAATGATGCTTACTCCCATTGCCGGTGACATTACAAAAGGCGAACCCTATAACGGCTATCTGATTTTTCAAGGCGGCATTCCGGAAGTGGAAGAATTTATTCGTAAATACCACAAATAAGGTATCCTCTTCTGATATATCAAGTCCTGCTATAGTTTGTCCGTTTTGTGAGTAAAATTTTTCGAAGGAAAGTCAGACATTTCCTACACTATATTCATGACATCTGCTTCGATATCTGCCACCGCCATCCGCTTAAATTCTTCACGATAACGAATTTGAGGTCGTGTCTTTTTATTCATAACTTATCCTTTCTTCTCTCTTATCGGTCAACCAATTTCAGGACGGGTCAATTCTAAAACCCAAAGCAGATCAAATGTATATCAAAAGTAGATCAAATATATATCAAATGTAATATAATCAACATTTGATATGCTTTTGATATACATTTGTCATACTTTTGATCTATATTGGCTTCCGAGCAGAAATTGACCAGAGTTTAAATTCTAAGCTATAATCAGTTGCGGAAAGTTTAAATTGAAGGCTTGCAGGAAGACTTGCTGAGTTTTGAGATCGATTTGGACCTTTTTAAAGGTAATACCTTCATCGGTTTTGACTTTAATATGAAGCGAAAGAGCCGTCCCCATAAGAGAACGGCTCTTTTATCATTTAAAGATGCGGTTGATTTATTTCAATTGTTTGATTGCAGTGCGTCCCGGAAAACGGGCAATTTCCCCCAGTTCTTCTTCAATTCTTAAAAGCTGATTGTATTTGGCAATGCGTTCACTCCGCGAAATTGACCCGGTTTTGATTTGGCCTGTATTCATAGCTACGCAAAGGTCTGCCATAAAAGTATCGCAAGTTTCTCCGCTTCTGTGAGAAACGACAGCACGCCAACCGGCATTATGAGCGGTAGTAATGGCATCAATAGTTTCGCTGACACTGCCAATTTGATTGAGTTTAATCAACACTGCGTTAGCACAATTCAGTTCAATTCCTTTGCGAATGCGTTCCGGATTAGTGACAAACAGGTCATCGCCCACGATTTGAATGTGCTGTCCCAATCTTTGATTGAGAGCAATCCAGCCGTCCCAATCGTCTTCTGCCAGGCCGTCTTCCAAAGAAATGATAGGATATTTTGCCGCTAATTCTTCATAATAAGCAATAAGCTCTTGCGAAGTAAAAACCTTGTTCTCGGCCGAAAGATGATATTTTCCGTCAGCGTAAAAAGAACTGGCAGCCGCATCAATGGCTATGCAAATATCTTTACCGGGAATATATCCTGCTTCTTCAATGGCTTGGACAATGACTTTAAGCGCTTCTTCATTATTTGCTAAATTAGGAGCAAATCCGCCTTCGTCTCCTACGGAGGTAGCCAGACCGCGCTTTTTCAAGATGTCTTTCAAATGATGAAAAGTTTCTGCATTATAGCGTAAAGCCTCATGAAAATTGGGAGCACCGACGGGCATAATCATAAATTCCTGGATGTCTATATTGTTATCGGCATGAGCTCCGCCGTTAATGATATTTGACATCGGCACGGGTAAAAGGCGGGCATTCACTCCTCCCAAATAACGATAGAGCGGTATATTCAATTCCAAAGCCGCCGCACGCGCTACTGCCATGGATACAGCAAGAATAGCATTTGCTCCTAATTTGGTTTTTAGCGGTGTCCCGTCCAGTGTGAGCATTGTTTGATCAATTGCAGCCTGATTGGTAACTTCCATTTCAAACAGTTCGGGACCGATGATTTCATTGACATTTTGAACAGCTTTAAGCACACCTTTTCCCAAATAACGCGTTTTATCGCCATCCCTTAATTCGAGCGCTTCATGCTCACCTGTGGATGCACCGCTGGGAACAGATGCATGGGTTACGATTCCCGACTCTAATTGGACTTCTGTTTCCACTGTGGGATTGCCTCTCGAATCCAGAATTTCTCTTGCTTTGATAAAAATTATGTCAGACATATTATCTCCTTTTTACAAAAAAGCGGTAACAGCATCGGCAACACCATTACCGCTTATGAATATAATGTTAATCAGCTCTTGAAGATTTCCTGCAAAGTTTTGATGGAACCCAAGAGCGCTTGAGTTTCGTAAGGAATAACCACTGTTTTGTCGCCTTGCTTGATGATTTCATTGAAAGCGGCAATGTATTTTTGAGCCAACATATACTGTGCGGGATCGGTTCCCGTGGATTTAACGGCTTCAGCAATCATTTGAATGGCTTTTTTCTCCGCTTCGGCAACCAGAAGTTTAGATTGAGCTTCACCTTCCGCACGGGCGATTTTTGCCATTTTATCACCGTCCGCAGTGCGGATGTTATATTCTCTTTCGCCGTCCGCAGTCAGGATTTTGGCGCGTTTATCACGTTCGGCGCGCATCTGTTTTTCCATTGCAATCCTGATTTCTTCCGGGGGAAGGATGTCCTGCAACTCAACTCGATTGACTTTCACTCCCCACTTATCGGTCGCTTCGTCCAAAATGTCACGCAACTTGGCATTAATTGTATCGCGGGAAACGAGGGTTTTATCAAGTTCAAGTTCTCCTATGACATTACGCAAAGTAGTCTGAGTCAATTTTTCAATGGCGTCGGGCAGATTGCTGATTTCATAAACTGCTTTGTAAGGGTCGGTTATCTGAAAATAAAGAAGGGCATTAATATTAATGGTGACATTGTCGCTGGTAATTACATTCTGACGGGGAAAATCGTAAACGGTTTCGCGCAAATCAATCCGATTTTCCACTTTTGTCGTAATTATATTATTGCCGCGATAATCAGTTCGAACATAACGCCAATGGATTGACCTTGGTCTGTCAAAAATGGGGACTATTAAATGCAAGCCGCTGGGTAGGGTTTTATAATATTTTCCCAAGCGTTCAATGATGACAACTTCCGCTTGACGAACCACGATCAGACCCCTTGAAAGGACAGCCAAGATCAATATAATTAATGCGATTAAAACAACATAAAGCGCAGTCATAATATAACCTCCTATAGTATTATGAATAAAATTTTGGGTGCAAGATTAGTTTTCTGCTTTCACTTCCTGTCTTTCTACAATCAGTTTATTGCCGTCAATTCCAATAACGACAACTTTAGTATCCACATCAAGAGCTTGACCGTTCTTTTCTATTGCCGACCATTCTTCTCCACCGATTTTAACATACCCCTTTCCGTGTTCCGGAATTGCTTTTACGATAATTCCCTGCTTGCCTTTCAGGGCATAGACATTTGTTTCCTTGTCCGCTACAGTAAGCACCTTTTTGCCTAATTTGCGCATGCTCAAAAATGCAATGAAACTGAGCACGGCAAAAATGATAATTTGTAAAGGAGTAGAATTTATCACTAAGGAAAGTAAGCCTGTAGCAATTCCTGCAATTCCCAAACTGAAGAAAAAGAAGGCAGGATCAAAGATTTCTATTACAATACAGATGATCCCGATAATCATCCAAATCATCCAAGCTTGCATAATATAGCCTCCCTTTTTAGCGACACCAAATTATTGTTTGTCGGCGTCTTTATTTTCGGTGTCCGAACTGTGTTTGGAACGGTAGATGCGTTTGACGCGGCGCTTATGATGATCTCCGTATCCTCCATACCCTCCGTAACTGTGGTAACCCTTATAACCTGAGTAATAATTGTAACCTCTGTTATAGATGTTTGAGAAAGAGGGGAAACGCACTCCTAACAAAGAAAAGATATAGACTATCAGAATAGAACCGAAATAAAGAATGGCAATACCTAAAGCAAAAATAATCACATACTTGATAAAATCAAGCAGGATGTTTTTATAATGTTGCATTTTTCCAATTCCGGAAGCAGCAGCCTGTGCTCTTATATATAAAATTGGCATTTGCAAATTCTTTTGATTGTTAATCAGGATTTTTAGGCTGTCAATTTCTTTCTCTATATTGCTTAAATTCGCATCTTGATAAGAATAACCTTTATAATTTTGCTTAGCAATCTGATAACGGGCTTCCCTGTCTCTTAATTTATTTTCCAAATCAATCTGAGTGCTGTTTGGATTCAGGCTTTCCGATTTACTGGAAATGGAACCGATTTGGGAGAGATTGGAAATAATTTTGGGCAATTGATCAGGAGTGAGCTGATAAATATAGAGACAATAATTGCCTTGTTCCTCCGAGCCTAATTTGACAGAGCCCTGATTATCCAATTCTTTATTTACCAATTCATTCAGTTGATCAAGAGAATTGACGCTGACATCAAGTTTGACTTTATTAGCGTTAGTCAAGTTCTCATAAACTCTGTCCATATCTCTGGAGTTTATGCTTTGAGGCTTAGATGACAACCCGTTATGTAATAAGGCTACAACTAAAGCAGCTAAAACAACCAATAATGCCAGGGCACGCAGTCTTCTACTTTTTGAAGCTTTCATGTAAATTACACCTCTATCCCTTATTAATCAATTCTTGAGCATGCCGGACGGATAAATCGGTTATTTTTCCGGATAGCATGCGAGCTATTTCATTTATTCTTTTTGAGCCTTCAGCTAATTCAACTTTCACTGCTGTATTTTCCCCTCTTGTCTGTTTCTCAATCATCAAATGATGATCTGCTACTGCTGCAATCTGCGCCAAATGGGTAATGCACAGAACTTGAAAAGCGGCTGCAAGTTTATGAATAAATTCAGCCATTGCTCTTGCAGTATTGCCTCCAATTCCCGAGTCAATTTCATCCAGAATTATCGTCTTCGGTGGCATCACTTTTGCTATTACCTGTTTTATGGCAAGCAAAATGCGCGATAACTCTCCACCGGAAACTATTTCTTTCAGCGGCTGTAACGGACTGCCTGGATTTGCCGAAAAAAGAAATTCAACTCTATCCTGACCACTTTCCGTATAAGCTTTTTCTAGATCTGATAATAGAATTTTATCCTTTGTCTTTTTGTCAATTTGAATTTCCAAGCGAGCGTGAGGAATTGATAATTGTTTGATATTTTTTAAGATATCCTGCGCTAATTTATCGGCAGCTATTTTTCTTTTTTCAGACAGTAAATCCGCTTGTTCTGCACATTGAGAAAAAAGCTGCTCAATCTTTTGACTCAATATTTGAACGGTGTCATTATTACTTTCGTAAGACGCTATTGCTTGTTCAATCTGCTCGCGATAGGCAAGAAGTTCTGCAATAGAAGGCTTTTTATACTTAACTTTCAGGTTATTGATAAGGTCAAGTTCGGATTTGATTTCTTCCAAACGAGCAGGGTCGGAAGAAATTTCCTCTTTTATCAGGCGCAAACCGTTACCGGCATCATTTATATTTTCAAGACAAATAGAAAGGCGATTGCATATATCCGATACATTGCCGCTGATTTCTGTATATTTCTGCAGTTGCGCACATGCTTGCGATAAAGAATCATATATGCTGTCTTCGCGTTCATAAAGATTTTGGTA
The DNA here is from genome assembly GCA_035357855.1 of Candidatus Cloacimonadota bacterium. Lineage (GTDB taxonomy): Bacteria > Cloacimonadota > Cloacimonadia > Cloacimonadales > Cloacimonadaceae > UBA5614. The sequence goes on along the minus strand of DAOPOH010000014.1, from coordinate 14,991 downwards.
AATCTGCTCCGCTAAAGAAATAATCTCTTCCGCATGAGATAATAAAGTGAATTCCTGTTCCAGTTCAGTGTCTTTGCCTTCTTTCAAGTTTGCCGCATTCAATTCGTCTGCTTGGAAACGATATAGTTCTATCAATTGTTGATTGGCAGCTTCGGCAGCAAGTAAATTATCGCGTTCTTTGATAGTTTGTTTTAATTCCTGAAGCAAGTCAGCGAATTTTTCCCTTTCAGGAAATAAGCCTGCGTATAAATCTAAAATATCCAGCTGATAATTTGACAGAAGCAGATTTTGCTGCTCTCTTTGATGATGAAAATCGATCAGTAAATCGTGAAGTTCTTTTAATACTGCCTGAGCAGTCTTTTTACCGTTCAGATAAGAAGTAGATTTACCGCCGGTCTTGATTTCTCTGGCGACGACAATTTCGTTATTCTCAGCGGGGAAACCTATTTCGTCTAAATATTGATGCACTTGAGTATAAGTTTCGGGAATGCTGAAAGTAAGTTCTATATATATATCTTTTGCGGGGTCATAAGCAATGTGCGGACTGGTTATTTTGCCGAAGGCAAGGTTCAAAGCTCCCACCAGGATGGATTTTCCAGCACCGGTTTCACCCGTAATCACAGTCATCCCTTCTTGGAAATTAAGCCTTAATTCATTGATTAAAATGTAATTTTTTAAGTAAAGTTCAGTCAGCATTACTTGCCTAAATGCATCTTATTCCGCAGGATTTTATAGAAAGTGCGGTTGCTCAGCTTGATGAAGTCAACTTGCTGTTTGGCGGCGGTGACGGTCAGCTCGTCTTTTTCCTGCAATTCATGAACATTAATACCGTCAATTTGCAACTTGCCTTGCAAATCAGTTCCCGCTATGCGAAAAGTAAGTTTATCTTTATCCTGAAAAACCATAGGACGAATGGAAAGAATATGCGGATTCAAAGGACTGACAACTATTGCTTTCATTACCGGACTGAGAATCGGGCCTCCGGCTGATAAAGAATAAGCTGTCGAGCCTGTAGGCGTTGATGCAATCACACCGTCACAGCGTGTATCAACAACAAAACGACCGGAATTATACATCCTGATTTCCATCATCCGTGCCGAATTTCCTTTGTAAATTACCGCATCGTTAAGTGCCAAACCCTGATAAATCACTTTTTTATCACGCTTCAGAAACACAGAAAGCAGCATCCGTTGTTGCAGCTTGTATTTATTACGCAAGAGGTCTTTTACGGATTTCTTCAAATCAGCCAAAGTGCTTTCGGAAAGGAAGCCTAAGTAACCTAAGTTGATGCCCAAAATCGGTGCTTTCGTTTGCAAAGCGATATTTTTGGCTCTCAAAATTGTTCCGTCTCCGCCGAAAACTAATATGCAATCAAGAGGAATTTTTATGTCCGTATCATCCAAAACATGATTAAATGCTGAAGGAAAAATTTCCTGCTGGCTCTTGAACCCGTAAAAAGTTAAACCATATTCAGTTTGCAATTGACGAAGCAGATTGAAAATTTCGTCAAATTTCGTATAGCTCGGGTTGAGATACACTCCGAAATTCTTCATAAAGATTCCATTATTCTTAAATAAGATTCATAGCGTTCCACGGGTATCAAACTTTTTTGCACCGCTTCTTTGACTGCGCAGTCTTCTTCATGGCTGTGAGTACAGCTGCGAAAATAACATTGGTCTGTCCATTTATCAAATCCCGGAAAAACGAAAGGAATTAAATTTTTCTGTTCCTTATGCAAATTAATAGTTTTCAGACCGGGAGTATCTGCTAAATTGCCTCCGAACGACCATTTGATTAAACGCGCTTGTGAAGTGGTATGCCTTCCTTTTTCATTGTAATCGCTCACTTCTCTCACCGCTAAATTAAGACCGGGCTCCAGACAATTGATTATAGATGATTTACCCGTTCCGGACTGCCCGGAAAAAACGGAATCTTTACCGGCTAAAATTGATTTCAATTCCTCTATTCCCATACGTGTAATTGCAGAAGTAAAAATGACAGGGATGTCAAGCTTTTTGTAATATTGAACACTTTGCTCCGCTTCTTTGAAATTATCACAAAGGTCAATTTTATTAAGGCAGATGACAGGCTGCAGGTTATTTATGGCGGAGACGCACAAATAGCGGTCGACCAATCCCAATTTTAATAATGGCTGTCGCCAAGAAGCAGTAATTACTAATATATCAAGATTGCACGCCACTATAATCTGCTTCTGGAAAGCATCTTCCGTATAACGGGAAAGAGTATTCCGTCTGGGTAAAATTTCTTCAATCCGTAAATCCGGTGCCTGTGAAAAATCTACCTTAACCCAGTCTCCGACTGCAGTCAGAACTTTGGTCCCTAAAGCAAACTGCTTCAAGCGTCCGCTTAATTTACAGGGAAATTCTTCTTCTCCGATGCGAACGATATTTAAATAGTTGGATTTAACCTCAACGACTCTTCCTGTTTGCAAGATCAAGTTGCTTTTGTAAGATTGGGCACTTTTATGGGCAGCCCTTTTGGCTTTGTGACGAACAGGTTTTTGGAATTCGTCGTAAAAAGCCTCGTCCTGAACTGAGACATTATAAAGTCGTTCCTTACGCCGGATTATTTTCTTTTTATCTTTTTGTTTCATCAACCGTTTGGAATGATAGGAATAATGCTGTCAAACAATTCGCTATTTTCTCTGATTTTGCTCTCAGTGCCCAAAACCGCATATTGCCGTTTATTTATTACTACTTCCACTAAAGAGGCAAAACTTCTGATGTCCTCTATGGTTGCGGAAAGCACTTCATCTCTGACTTTTTGCTTATCTTCATAAGTGTAATTCGTTAAATAATGCGTGTCCGATACGCTTGCTTTTCTGCTGACAGTGAGAGGTATATCCAAGACAGACATCGTTCCGATTATGTATTTTTCAAAATCACGGGGACTGCAACTGAAGTTTCTTAAGTAATCGGCAACCCTGCCGTAGGTTTGCAGCGTTTCTTTCAAATTCGGATCGCGATAGGAGCAAAAATGCATAAGTCCGTTGAGAGAAAACTGCACCATAATGCCATAAGCTCCGCCTTTTACACGCAATTCCTGCATCAGGAAATCATTCCGCAAAATATTTTCCAGCACCATCATCTGGCCCTTGTAAGCATATCCCGCATCTTGATAATTGCCCCCTTGAGCACAAAATTGGATATTGACCGGTGCAATGATGCCTTCGTTATTTTTCTTGGGAACGAAAATATCTTTTGCGGGCATTGCTTCTTTGAAAGAAATTTCATTCACAATTCTGTCTAATTTGCTTTTCTGGACTTGGATTTCCGTTTCAGGTGCGGTTAAACTCATTACCAAATTTTTCTTTTGGAAAGCTTTTTTGGCAGTGGCGGTCAGTTGTGCTAAAACTTTTTGCGGCTCAGTCGTCATTTGTTTGTCCAGCTTACTCAGAAAATCATACATAGCCATTCCTTCAGTTTCGTCCAACCATTTATGTTGCCGGCTGGTTTGACTATACATCCGACGAATGGCAGTAACGTGACCTGCATTTAAAAAATTCATTTGCAGTCGGGACATCATTTCTTTGATAAGCTGATGAATTCGTTCTTGATCTTGAAAGATGGTCTTGAACAAAATTTCCGCAACCAGTTCTACCATTTTGTCCACTTTAGCAGAAATGCATTTAGAGTGGATTACCAGTCTTTTGGTTATAAGTTGAGGGTCTTTCGTATCAACATGATAAACCAATTCTGAATAAATTCCTCCGGTGTGGATGCCGATTTCATTGTTAAGATCGCTAAAAGTGTAATGCTCGGTATCCAGATTACCGATTAAATCATTCACCAGAGACAGCCAAGGCAAATCATCTTCCGCTTGATGCGATAAATCAAAGTAACCCTTGATATACACTATTCCGTTCGTGAAAAGATCATGTTTCAACAGGGTGTAAGCATCGGTTGTTTCCACTTCCAGAGGAAGTTTCTCCGCTTCCTTCTTAATGTCCGAAAGAGAAATAAACGGAATTTTTGCCAAGTCTTCCGGTCTATCGGGTGTGGATTGCCATTCCTGTAAACGCAGATTGTCTGCGATCAAAGCGTCAATTTGTTCCTGTGTCAATGAAGCTTTGTAAGTATCCAACTTTTGTCTGGTCTTCTCTTCCTGCTGCTTGACCAAACCCTTCACCGGTTTTAAAACAACCCTGCTGGAGTGATTGTTGTGCAGCAGATACTGATCTATCAATTGCTCAAACTTCGGCTCCGTGAGGCCTTTACGCAAATCTGTCAAAATCGGATCAAAAGCAATATTATTCAGAGGGTCACCGCCCTGAATCCAACTGTTTAGACTTAACCAATTATAAAATAATCCTTTCGGTAAACTGCCCAGGTCGCATTCACGCAAGACAAATTCCTTGCGATTTAATACGGCTTCGATCAATTTGCGGTCTATGCCCTCTTTGGCGATTTTGTTTAATTCAGCATTAATTAAGTCGGTCAGTTTTTGGATATTTTCTTCTGCCACATGTTTGCAGATAATGGAAAGGAAAGGTCTGGTGCAACCATTATTATAGAAGGTGAAACTGTCCGCGCACAGATTTGATTTTTGGATTGCCATTTTTAAAGGTGATGCCGGAGTATCCATCAAAATTTCTTTCAAAGCGTCCATGGCATTATTGGTTTGTGCATCCAAAATATGCCCGCAGCTGTAATTCAGGCTCAAATAGCATTTTCCGTCAGGATTTTCTTCTTCGCCAATAGAATAGACATCTTCCACTTCTACCGGTTGTGGAAAAGGCGGTTGTGCAGGAATTTCGGTATGGGGATCAATCTTGTCAAAGTCCTTTAGATATTTGCCGTCTATCAAGTCAAAAGCCTTTTCCAAATCAAGGTCGCCGTATAGAAAGATATAGCTGTTGGAAGGATGATAAAATCTTTTATGAAAAGCTTTGAACTGCTTCCATGTGAGTTGAGGAATAACTTCCGGATCGCCTCCCGACTCAAAAGCAAAAGGAGTATCTGGATTTTGAGTGTGCGTAATTTTGCGGTAGAGGACAGATTCCGGAGAGGAAAACGCACCCTTCATTTCATTATAGACGACACCTCTCAAAACGATCGGGTCTTCGGGACTAAATAGCTCATAATGCCAGCCTTCCTGTTTCAGGATATTCTCATTTTGATGAATATTGGGGTAGAAAACAGCATCCAGATAAACTTCCATCAGATTGAAAAAATCCTGCTCATTCGTGCTGGCAACCGGATAGCTGGTATTGACGGAATCGGTAAAAGCATTGAGGAATGTGTTCATACTGCCCTTGCAAAGTTCGTTAAATGTATCTTTGGCAGGGAAATGTTTAGAACCGTTCAGTACACTGTGCTCAAGAATATGGGGACACCCGGTATCATCATGAGGCGGGGTTTTGAAAGTGATTGAAAAAACTTTGTTGTTATCGTCATTCTTGATAAACATCAATTGTGCACCGGTTTTGAGATGTTCATACATTTGAATTTCAGAGTTGATTTCCTTTACGAAAGTCGTTTTGACAAGTTGAAAGCTGTTTGTTGTGGCCATTTTATCGTCCTTTTTTAGAATTAAAGCAAGTCTTTTTTCCGCTTGAAGCTTATTTCTTCAGATCAGTTTGTATTCCCGCAAGGTTTGTTTCAGGATTTCTCTGTTACTATCCTGCAAGGGACACATGGGAATGCGGAATTCGTTTTCAATCAGACCCATCATGTGCAAGGCTTCTTTGACTGGAATGGGGCTGGTTTCAATAAACAGGTGCTGATTGATTTTAATCAGGTATTGGTGCTGTTTCAAAGCTGTGGCGTAATCACCTTTCAGGCAGGCTTGGATATGTTCGTGCATCAGCTTGGGCAAAATATTTGCGGTCACGGAAATGGTTCCCTTAAAACCGCATGCCATCAGCGGCAAATTGATTCCGTCTTCACCGCTCAGGCAAACAAAACCTTCGGGTGCATCTCTCACAATTTCTGAAGCCTGCACAATCATATTGGAGGCTTCTTTAATACCGATAATTGAAGGATTGGCTTTGGCAATGCGAACTGTCGTGGCCGCTGTCATGTTCACACCCGTGCGGCCTAAAATATTATACATAATAATGGGAATGTCCGTTTTGGCTGCCACTTCACTAAAGAACTCAAATATGCCTTGCTGCGTAGGTTTAATGTAATAAGGAACCAGCACCAGTGCATAGTCCGCACCCAATTCCTTTGCCTGTTTAGTTTGGCTGATTGTGTGCTGCAGATTGTTTGTTCCTGTGCCGACAATGACAGGGACTTTGCGATTGATGCGTTTAATGGCAAAACGCAGCAGCGCTTCTCTTTCGTCTGAAGCTAAAGCGGCACTTTCACCTGTGGTGCCGAGCAAAACAAAGCCGTCGGTTCCTTCTTCCAAATGCCAATTAATCAGCTTCTCCAGTGCGATGTAATCTATTTCGCCATGCTTGAACGGTGTAACCAAAGCGACAAATGAACCTTGTAACATAAAGCCTCCCTTATGGTTAGATTTGAGGATTATCTTTTCCTGAAAGTAATAGTTGCAGACGGAAAAAATAAAACCGGCTTTGAGGATTGAACCTTCTTGCCGGTCATTTGCAATATAGAATAATATGTCATTTTATAAACTTTCCGCGAAAATCATTTTTGCCTTATAATCAGCCTTAGGACGATGTTTTTGCCTGTCATAATAAGGATGCCGATAACTTAAATGCGCTATATCTCCATGATTTCTTTTTCTTTGACTTTCTCTGCTTCATCCACTTTCTTAATCCAGTCGTCTGTTATTTCCTGAATCTCTTTAAGAAACTTCTTTTCGTCGTCCTCACTGATTTCGCTGTCTTTTTTATTTTTTTTCACTTCCTCGTTAATGTCTCTGCGGATGTTCCGAATCGCTACTCTGGCGTCTTCAGCCATTTTTTTCAGGTTTTTAACTATTTCTTTGCGCTTATCTTCAGTTAAAGGCGGAAAAGGTAAGCGGATGACATTACCGTCGTTTTCGGGAGTAATTCCCAAATTAGCTGCAAGGATAGCTTTTTCAATGTCTGCCAAAGTTGTCTTATCCCAAGGCTGAATGACGATAAGACGGGCTTCCGGAATGGAAATGTTGCAAAGTTGCTTAACCGGAGTGGGGGAGCCATAATAGTTGATTTTAACATCGTCCAAAATAGAGACGCTGGCTCTTCCTGTTCTGATTTTGGAAAACTGGTGCAGCAGCGAATCCAAAGCTTTTTGCATTTTTTCGCCGGCTTGCTCTTTAAAATTCTCCATATAAATCCTCTTTTTACCTTGATTTAAGGGTGAATAAAAGTGCCAAAGTCCGCACGCAGGGCAGCTTCTATGATACTGCCCCGTCGTGTGATATTAAATATCTTGAGCGGTATGGAATATTCCTGTGCCAAGGAAAAGGCTGTCATGTCCATCACTCCCAGATTGCGTTCAAGACATTCCTTAAAAGTGGCATTGCTAATGAATTCCGCTTGAGGGTTGATTTTGGGATCGTCACTGTAAAGGCCGTCCACTTTCGTGCCTTTGAAAACGATGTCCAATTCCATTTCCGCGGCACGCAATACTGCAGCTGTGTCAGTCGTGAAAAACGGATTTCCCGTTCCTCCGCACAGAAAGCAGATATTGCCTTTTTCCAAAGCTTTCTTTGCGCGCTGGGGAGTGTAATATTTGGCAATCTTGTCCATGTTGAGAGCGGAAAATACTTCCGCCGGATATTTCTTTTGATTTAATATTTCAGTTAAGTAGAGCGCATTTTGGACTGTGCCCAACATACCGATGCTGTCAAGGACGACCCGATTCAGAGATTGATTTTTCCAGTTTCCGCCTCGGAAAAAATTTCCTCCGCCTAAAACGACTGCTATACTGTATCCCATTTTTCTGAGGTCAATTATGTCATCAGTCAAACGGTCAATCACTTCATCGTCAAAACCGTGGCCAAGCTCTCCGGCTAAGATTTCACCGCTTAGTTTAAGCATAATGCGGTGGATTTTTTCGGGTTGATATACATCCATACTGCGCTCCCGTTAACTTTAATTGCCGACTGAAAAACGAGCGAAGCGATTTATCTTGATGTTTTCCCCCAATTTGGCAACGGCGTCCGTAATCAAAGATTTTACCGTAATAGAGGGATCTTTGATAAATTCCTGTTCCATTAAAGCGTGCTCTTTGGCAAATTTTGCCAGATGACCTTCCACTATTTTGGGAATGATATTTTCCGGCTTCTTATCATTGACAGCTTTATTGGCAGCAATTTCTCTTTCGCGCTCCAGAATGGCGGGATCAATTTCTTCGGGAGTGATAGCCAGGGGATTAGTTGCCGCTATCTGCATGGCAAGGTCTTTACAGAGCTGTTTAAAAGCATCGGTATTGGCTACAAAGTCGGTTTCGCAATTCACTTCTATCAAAACGCCAACCTTGCTATTGGAATGGATGTATGCGTAGACTATACCTTCACGGGTCTCGCGCTGTGCTTTTGCTTCAGCTTTGGAAATTCCTTTTTCCCTCAAATATTTGATGGCGGCATCCATGTCACCGTTTGCAGCTTCCAAAGCACGTTTGCAATCCATCATTCCGACGCCTGTGCGCTCTCGCAATTCTTTTATTTGAGCAGTGGTAATCTGAGTCATATTTTCTCCTTTTTAATTTTCAATCTTCCTGTCACAAAATGGACTTTAAGCGCCAGGAAATCAATCTTCTTCCGGTTCTTCTTTTTCGGTTATCTCTTCTTCAGAGTATTCCTTTTCTTCAATAATGGTGTCATCAACTGAAGTAGCTGCTAATACTGCAGCCAAATCAATATTTTTATCGCTTTCCTCCTCGGAAATTGCAGTGCCTGAAACGACTGCACCTTCACTGGCAGCACCTCTTCCTTCTATGACAGCATTTGCCATAATGTCCGCAATTAAAGCTACTGCGCGAGTAGCATCGTCGTTTGAAGGAATTACATAATCCACCAAATCCGGATCGCTGTTGGTATCTACCATGCCGATGATGGGGATATGCAAAAGCTTTGCTTCGTGCACTGCTATTGCTTCATGTTCCGTATCAACGATAAATACAGCACCCGGAAGAGCATCCATATCACGAATTCCGCCTAAAGCAGCTTCAATTTTGTCATGTTTATGTTTCATGCGTTGCTGCTCAAGTTTGGTATAACCGTTTATGGTGCCGTCCGCCACTATCTGTTCATAATATTTCATTTTTTCAATGCTTTGACGAATGGTCTGCATATTTGTGAGCATACCGCCGTACCATCTGTTGTTGACATAGAATACTCCCGCTTTTTCTGCAGCTTCTTTAATGGCGGCTTGAGCCTGTTTCTTTGTTCCGACAAAGAGAATGTATTCATTGCGTGAAGCCACTTCTTTCAGGAATTGGTAAGCTTCGTTGATGGCATCAACGGTTTGTTTTAGATCAATAATGTGGATCCCGTTACGTTTGATGAAGATATATTTCTTCATTTTAGGATTCCACTTATAAGTCTGATGTCCGAAATGGACACCTGCTTCTAAAAGCTGTTTCATGGAAACAACGGACATTTTTTTTCTCCTCTTAATTACGGTTTTGTCTGCTGCTGCAGGATATACGCAATCCAGTTCCAAATTTGGAACACCGCTTTGCAACTCTTGCAACAGGATGAATGGCAGCCATGTCATATTTACGGCTTTCAACTGCCGCTTCCTTAAAAAGGGGCATGGCTTGATTTATTAATTTACACGCTTTCATATAAAAACTTCTGCGTCCTTACGGCAAAAAGGAATTCTCTCCTTTTGCCGTCTTTCGTCAGGTTAACGCTTGGAGAATTGGAAGCGTTTTCTGGCTTTAGGACGACCGGATTTTTTGCGCTCCACCATACGTGAATCACGAGTTAAATATCCGTTCTTACGCATAGCTTGTCTCAAATTTTCGTCATATTCCACCAAAGCGCGAGCAATTCCTAAACGGATAGCACCCGCTTGTCCGCTTAAACCGCCTCCATAGACATTGACTTTCAAGTCAAAGCGGTCACTGAGATTGACTATCTGAAGGGGTTGTTCCACAATCATTTCCAGGACTTCCCTCTGCAGATATCTCTTCATCGGAACATTATTAATTATGCGTTTGCCGGTTCCGGGAGTTAAACGCACTCTTGCTACGGCAGTTTTTCTTCTGCCTACTGCATCAAAATTCTGCATGCCATTTCCTCCTTAGCTGTATTTCAAATTGAGCGGTTCAGGCTTTTGAGCCGTATGCGGATGTTCTGCTCCCGCATATACTTTCAGTTTTTTCAGCATCTCTTTTCCCAAAGTGTTTTTGGGAAGCATTCCGCGAACGGCATACTGAACAATCCGTTCCGGATGTTTAGCCAGAAGATCAGCGATGGGGATTTGTTTCAATCCGCCTGGGTAACCGCTATATTCCTCATAGATTTTGTTCAGCATTTTTGTGCCTGTCACTTTTACTTTGGCGGCATTGATAACGATTACATAGTCACCGGTATCAATATTCGGCACATAATACGGCTTATTTTTTCCGCGTAAAATAGCTGCAATCTGTGAGGACATTCTACCCAAAGGTTGACCTTCAGCGTCAACAATATACCAGGCTCTTTTAATCTCGCCCGGAGTGGGTGTCTTCGTCTTCATGAAGTCTCCTTTTATCCAGATTTATATAATTTTACCACGTTTTCAAACCCCGATTATATGTCAAGCGAAAGGAATTTTGTCGGTGGGTGGTAAAGGTAAAAAGTATCCCCTCGGATTTTTTTCTTCTTTTTCCTAAAGTACGTCATAATTTTTTAGTATGCTGAAGTAAAGCTTCGTTTTGCTTGACCGAATCAGAGAATTTTTTCTCACTGTCGGAGGAGTGAAATAAATGCAGGAAATTATTCTGAAGATACTGATGAGCGAAAAAGTTTTGTGCGGACAGTGTTTGGTCTTTTTGTTGTTGAATATTTTGGACGGTTACACCACTTGGTTAGTTATGAAACCTGATCATTATGAGCGGGAGCGCAATCCCATAGCTCGTTATGTCTTTAAAAAATTAAAAGCGCCTTTTTCCATAGTAATTTTCAAGGCAGTTCTGTTAAGTTTGCTCGGCATTTTTATTTACAATTGGCGAAAGGAAGCTTTTACTCTGAACATTGCTCTCGTAGTAGGCAATTTGTTATACTTTGGTGTAGTTTTGCACAATAATAAAGTGCACAAAAGGTATGCTCAACGAGAAAAGCTATTGTCGGAAATGCAAAAAATAAGGTGGATATCGGATTGAAAGTTCTACTGACAGGTGTAAACGCTTCTTGGACGCATTCTAACTTGGCATTATATTATTTACGCACTCTGATAACGGATTTGTCGCATGAAGTTCATATTTTGGAGCTGACGCTAAAACAGCCTGTTTCGGAAGCGCTGGAAATAATTTATCAAGCGAAACCGGAAGTGCTTTGTGCATCTGTCTACATTTGGAATGCGGAATATTGGAAACAATTGATTCCAGAGGTAAGAAAACTTATACCGAAAGTGGTAATTATTGCGGGCGGACCTGAAATTTCTTTCAATCAAAAATCAAGAGATGCCGTCAAACCCAATATTCTGATTGAAGGATGTGGAGAAGCGGCTTTTCGTGCATTAGCGGAACGAAATTTTGCCTGTTCGGAAAAAGTTATCACCGGTGAGCGCATGCCTTTGGAGCAAATCCCTTTTCCTTACACGGAAAGTGACAAAGCTCGTCTGCACGGCAAAATGATCTATTATGAAGCAAGCAGAGGATGCGCTTGCAGGTGCAGTTATTGTCTTTCTGCCAGAGATGAGGAATGTGAACAGTTGCCGGTGGAAAGAGTAAAAACAGACCTGCATAAATTGATTGCCTTGCAGCCGAAAGTAATTAAATTAGTAGATCGCAGTTTCAATCAAAACAGGAAATGGGCAAGAGCGATTTGGCAAGAAGTGATTAAACTTGAAACAGATATCCCTTTTCATTTTGAAGTCCATCCCGATTGGCTTGAGGAAGAAGATTTTCAGCTTTTATCGCAAGCCCCGCAAGGAAGAATTCAGTTTGAGATCGGAATTCAATCTGTTCATCCGCAAACTTTGAGGATGGCGAATAGAAAGTCTGATTGGAATAAAGTAAAAATGAATTTGGAAGCTTTGCGGATGAGGACAGCCATTCCTTTGCACACAGATTTGATTGTAGGTTTGCCAAAAGAAGGGAATGACGAAATCAGAGCTTCCGTCGATGCGGTTTTGCAGACTTATCCTCACGAATTGCAGCTTGGTTTTCTGAAAATATTAGCGGGCACGCCTTTAGCGGAAAAAGCATCCGAACTTGGTTATATATGGTCAGAAACCGCTCCTTATCAAGTTTTACAGACTTCCGAACTTGAATTTGATGAAATCAGGCTGTGGGAAAAGATAGCTCAACTTATTAATCAATATTGGAATACAGGCGATTTTAGCACGGTTTGGAGAAAAGCAATTACTTGGCGAGAACCGGTTCAATGCTTATTTGAACTCTTGGAATTGAACTTAGGCGAAGACCGGCAACTTCATCCCCTAAGCAGGATTAAGCGCTTTGAGCAAATGGCAAAATGGCTGCGTGCAAACCGGTCAGATTTTGAGCAGCAATATTTACTTGATGCCCTAAATTGGGATTGGTGCAGAAAAGCGGAAGAAGCATGGTATCCTGATTTTTTAGACGGTTCAGTTGCTCTGCAGTTCAGGAAGAGACATTACAAAGCTATAAAAGAGTGGCTGCAAAATAAATACGGGCAGCAAAGTAAATTGAATTGCAGTCGCTTTATCGTTTTTTCCGCTTCTTCAGGTGAATTTAGTCGGGATTATTTGCAGGGTTCCTCAAATGCTGTTTTTGCATCGTCTCGGAATTCTGAAAACATTCCCGTGATTTTACCCTCAATATTTTAGCGTTTTTCCGTTTCGAATAGAGGGGAAGATAACTCACAAAGAAGAGAAAAATTAAACTTTGAAGATAATTCTTACCAGCCAGGTTAAAATATAGGCAATAAGAGCACAGCCCGGGAAAGTAAGTAACCATACTACTACTATATTCCCTACAATATGCCAATTGACTTTTTTCAGACCTTGCGCACCTGCCGAACCCATAATAGCGGAATTGATTGTATGCGTTGTGGATAAAGGAATGCCGAACAGGGAAGCCAATAAAATCGTAATGGAAGCGCCTGTTTCTGAGGCAAAACCTTGCCAAGGCTTCAAATTTGCCATTTCCATACCGACTTTTTTGATTATTTTCCATCCTCCGATGGAAGTGCCGATTCCCATAATCACTGAGCACAATATTATCACCCAAACGGGAACTGCAAACTGCGGCAAAATATTGCCTACCACCAATGCCATGGCAAAGATGCCTATAAATTTTTGTCCGTCATTCAAACCGTGATTATATGCCATAAACATTGATGAAAAAATCTGCAATCGACCGTATACCACATAGGATTGTTTACCGGTGAAAAGTGGGGAGATCAAAATAATAAGTTTGGAAATTAACCAGCTGATTCCAAATCCCAAAATAACTGAAGCCATCAAGCCGTAAGCCACTTTTAACCAGCCGGAAGCTATCAGTGCATGCGGTCCCGCAGTATATAATACTGCACCGGTTAAACCGGCAACCAAAGCGTGAGATTCACTTGTCGGAATGCCAAACTTGGCTGCTACACTGCTCCATAAAATCAAACTTATCATGGCAATCAAAATTATTACAGGTGTAACAGCCGAGATATCAACAATTCCTTTTCCGATTGTATAGGCGACAGCTGTTCCGGAAAGAGTTCCCAATATATTTAAAATAACAGCCATAATGACTGCCTGCCGCGGAGTCATTACTTTGGTGGAAACGACTGTTGTTATTGCATTCGGAGCGTCAGTCCAGCCGTTAACGAATTCTGCAACTAAGACAGCAAGAAGAGTTAAGATAAGAATGATATTCATTAAAATGTCTTATTCGGTAATGCACTGATGGATGACTGTGGAGAGGTGATGCATATCGTCTGTGATGATTTCCAAAATTTCCAACATTTTTTCCGAACTTCTAAACTCTGCTAATTCGCGTTTAGTTAATGGCATTTCTTCGTCTTCAAAATGGAGTAGAGAGTGCAATCCTTGTGATTTTAAGACATCACCTCGATGTTCCAATTCGTGGATTTTTCTGATATGTAAAATAATTTGTTTATGATTTTTTTGGTAATGGGGCCGGCAAAACAGGCTCATCATAGAATATATCTCCGAGCTGCCTTCAGCTAAGACATTGCCCAAAAGGAGCATTTCATTAGATATTTTGCAAAGGTGGTAATTTTCAGTAAGACGCACCGCACTTTGGTTGTTATCCAAAAGATCGTCCAAAATGTGGATAAGGCGCAAAACCATTTCATGATTAATCCAGCTGGTAATTGAAATTTCGCTGAGTTGTTCAGCGATTTGCTTAACTAATTCATCGCCTTCGTTTTCCAATGTATGAATGTTAAAGCAGGAAGTTTTCAGCTCGTCTTCGTTACCGTAATGAATCAGTAAATTATTAAGGTTCAAAAGGGAAGCTTGAACTTTTTGGGAGAGCTGCATAATCAATTCCATCAAGCGCAAGTCTTTACTGTTACCGAATACTTTGGAAAATATGGACATACATTATCCTTTCTTAAGTATTATGAAGTTTTACGGTCTTGATGATTTTACTTTGGAATTGCGTCAATAAAAAAGAGAGTTTTTTAGGACACGGATATAAGAAAATGGGGTGGGGGGTGGGACTTGAACCCACAACACCCGGAACCACAATCCGGTGCTCTGCCAATTGAACTACACCCACCACAAAATTTTTCGATTATATTATAAAAGTAACATTCATGGCACGCCAGAAGGGATTCGAACCCCCGACCCTCAGCTTAGAAGGCTGATGCTCTATCCAACTGAGCTACTGGCGCATACAAGATTTTGGTAGCGGCGCAGGGATTTGAACCCCGGACCTGCGGATTATGATTCCGACGCTCTAACCAACTGAGCTACGC
>DAOPOH010000013.1:0-92827 GCA_035357855.1 Candidatus Cloacimonadota bacterium | reverse complement strand
GCTTAGTGCCATTTATAATCTCTGGTAGGGGGGTACTTATACCCTTTACTAGCCAGTTGTGTATTCTATTGAATTATGAAACAGCTTGACTTTTTTTGGCATTTTAAAAGATGGGATAAGTGAGAAAATAGATAAAAAGTAAAAGGAATAAAAGTGGAATATATTGATTTTAAGAAAGATATGAATGCGTTAATAGATCAAATAACAGAAATTCGGAGGTTACTTTGATCGGGAAAACAGAGTTAGTAAACTTTCCGAACTTGAACAACTGATGCACTCTTCAGATTTCTGGTCAGATCAAAATCAGGCAAAAAAAATCACCAAACAAATCAGTCAATTACGCGAAGAAATAGAGCAGATAAATCAACTGGATTCAATCAAAGATGAAATCAATGCCTATCTTGAATTGCTGGATGATGATTTCCAGCCTTCCTTATTTGACGAAGCTCTTTCACATTGGAAAGAGTGGAAAACCTTTGTTGACCGCATGGAAATTGAGTGTTTGCTCAACGAAAAATATGACCATAACGATGCTATACTGACAATTCATGCGGGAGCCGGAGGAACTGAAGCTCAGGATTGGGCGGAAATGCTTCTGCGCATGTATGCACGCTGGGCTGATAAAAACAAGTTTGAATTTACTATTATAGATATTTTATCGGGAGAAGAAGCGGGAATAAAAAGCGTAACCGTTGAAGTAAAAGGCAATTATGCTTACGGTATGCTCAAAGCTGAAATCGGTATTCATCGTCTGGTGAGAATTTCTCCTTTTAACGCTCAAGGTAAGCGTCAAACGTCGTTTGCCAGCGTTTTTGTCTATCCGGAAATTGAGGATGAAATAGACTTAGAAATTGATCCTAAAGACTTGAAAATTGATACTTACCGGTCAAGCGGTGCAGGAGGCCAGCATGTTAATACTACAGATTCCGCTGTTCGCATCACGCATTTGCCGACAAACATAGTCGTTTCCTGCCAAAATGAACGTTCGCAAATTCAGAACAGAGAAAAAGCAATGGCAATTCTGAAATCACGTTTGTATCAATATTACGAAGAACAGCGCGAAAAGGAAAAGCAGAAAATTGAAAATTCCAAAACAGAAATCGGCTGGGGAAATCAAATTCGCTCCTATGTCTTTCAGCCTTACCAAATGGTAAAAGACCACCGCACAGACTATGAAATCGGCAATACGGAAAGGGTGATGGATGGTGATTTGGACGGTTTCATCTACGCTTGGCTGA
This sequence comes from Candidatus Cloacimonadota bacterium, assembly GCA_035357855.1. GTDB lineage: Bacteria > Cloacimonadota > Cloacimonadia > Cloacimonadales > Cloacimonadaceae > UBA5614. Next base: position 91,589 of record DAOPOH010000013.1, on the reverse strand, counting down.
AAGCCCGAGCCCAAGAAAGGATACAGATGCAAAATGAAAGAAGACTGGAAACCGCTAGTTAAGAAACTTGATATAAACCGACTGCCAAAGCATGTTGCAATCATTATGGACGGCAACGGCAGATGGGCTAAGCAAAGACACCGTCCTCGTATCTACGGTCACAGAGCTGGGGCAAATGCAGTGCGGGGAGTAGTAGAAATTTCCGGTGAACTTCATTTGGAACATCTGACGCTTTATGCTTTTTCAACTGAGAATTGGAAGCGTCCCGCAAACGAAGTTTCAGGTTTGTTCAATCTTTTAATGGAATATCTGCACAAAGAAATAAATGAATTGATGGAAAAAAATGTCATCTTGAAGTTAATCGGTAGTCCGGAGAAATTAGACCCGGATTTTTTGGAAAAAGCTCATGCTATAACGCGCAAAACATGGAATAATACCGGTCTGCATCTCAATGTCCTGTTTAATTACGGAGGCAGGCAAGAAATCGTTGATGCAACTAAAGCGATTTCTTCCGCTTTTAATGACGAAACAATAAAAATAGATGATATCAACCTTGAGCTTTTTTCCTCTTTCCTATATACAAAAAATATGCCTGATCCGGATTTAGTAATACGCACCAGCGGAGAAATGAGATTGTCAAATTTTCTCATCTGGCAAACGGCTTATTCGGAATTTTACTTTACTGAAGTTTTATGGCCTGATTTTACGAAAGCGGAATTTATCAAAGCACTTTTGGAATATCAAAGACGCAAGCGCAGATTTGGCGGAGTGAGTGAATAAAAATCTGAAGCACAGACTGATTGTTGCCGTAATCGGAATACCTGTTTTGCTCTTCATCTTTTACGCCGGCGGTTGGTATCTGTTTGCATTTTTAGCCCTTCTTTCCGGAATAGGGATGTGGGAATATAGCAGAATGTTGTGCTCCGGCAGTAAATATGCTCAGGCAGCCGATGTATTCACGAGTTTAATTTTCTTTCTGTTGGTAAGTGGAGTATTCAGAGAAAAAAAGATTAATATTTCACTCTCCTTTCTTATAATCATAATTCAGTTTATAAAATTTTTAGTTTTGCTAAGAGGAGAAAAAGCATTTCAGAAATGTAAATATTGGTTTAGAGCATTTCTTGGTTGGTGTTATACAGGCATTTTGCCCGGCTTGATATTCTTGCTGAATGAGCAATATGGAGAACAAAGATACCTGCTGCTGCTTTTGCTCTTGATTTGGTTGACGGACAGCACGGCATATTTTATCGGAATGAAATTCGGTAGGCATCGCGGCATTTTTCCGGTCAGTCCAAATAAATCTTTAGAAGGTTTTTTGGCCGGAATAATTGTGTCATGGCTACTGATTGCAGTCCTATTCCTTTCGGGAATGCAATTCAAAATTATACCTTGGATTTTACTTGCCGTGGGAGCAGGAATTTTTGGCCAGGTTGGAGATTTGTTGGAATCAAAGATAAAAAGAACAGCCGGAGTGAAGGACAGCGGAAAATTGATTCTGGGTCACGGAGGAGTTTTAGACAGGTTTGACAGCCTGCTGATTGCCGCTCCGATGTTGTTTGTAATGTTAAAAATATTCTTTTAAGGAGGAACTCATAATGCAAAAGCCCATTATTCTTATCGTGCTTTTAATGAGCATAACAATTGGATTGTTCGCTCAAGCAACTAATTTGCTTATTTCCGAATATGTTGAAGGCTCATCATATAACAAAGCGATAGAAATCTTCAATGGAACCGGTGTTCCCGTTAACCTTGCTACCGTTTCAATCAAAAAACAGACTAACGGTGCAGGCGCTTTCGGTAACGAATTAGTTTTAAGCGGAACTCTGGATAATAACGATGTCTTCGTCATTGTAAGCAGCAACAGCGGCGGCACTAATCTTGCCGGGCAACCTTATGTAGATTTGGCCACAACTTCGCAAGCGATAAATTTTAACGGAAATGATGCAGTAGCACTCTTTAGGAATGGAGTAATGATTGATGTGGTCGGCATTGTTGATCAGGTGGATTACTGGGGTGAAAATATGACTTTGGTGCGAAACAGCAATGTAGCTAGTCCCTCAACTACATTTAATCCTGACGAATGGACACAGTATCCGCAAAACACTTTTACTTATCTGGGCTACCATAATTTTACAGGTGGAAGCACAGAACCTTCAATAATTGTCACTTATCCTAATACTGCAGTTTCATGGTATTACGGACAAACTTATACGATTACTTGGTCAAGCTCCAATGTTGAAGGCGATGTAAATATAGGTCTATTGAATGGTGAAAATCTCATTCCTATTACAGAAGCAACCGCTAATGATGGCAGCTATGATTATACAGTTGAAAATACTTTACCTGGCGGAAATCAATACAGAGTAATAATAGCTGCCGTTAACGGTTCCACAGCAGATACATCGGACACTTATTTTTCCATAGGAGAACTGCCCATCACGGAAGTGAGCAATTTAAGTCAATTAAGAGCGAGTAATCCTGACGGAACGACTGTTTATAGAGTTTCTAACCCCGTAATTTTGACTTATAAGCAAACCTACAGAAACAAAAAATATTTCCAAGACGCAACCGGTGCAATTGAGGTGGACGACCTTGCCGGCATTATCACTACCCCTTTGGAAATAGGCGATGCCATTATCAACTTGACAGGAACTTTAAGCTCATATCATAATTTGTTGCAGTTTACACCTTTTATCAACATTCCCGCTCCCGTTTCTTCGGGAAATGAAATAACACCCGAAGTCCTTACCATTAATGCTCTAACAACAAATTTTGAAAATTACGAATCAGCCTTGGTGCAACTTAACAATGTAACTTTCCTTGATACTTCAACTCCTTTTGCTGCGGGCGTAAATTACAATATCAGCGATCCGACAGGTCAAATTATCTTCCGCACAAATTTCTATGAAGCTGATTACCTTGGGCAAGCCATTCCAACGGGAGCAATTAGTATGAAAGTAATTACCACTCAATATGATAACACCTATGAAGTTACTGCTCGCTATCTGAGTGATTTTTCGACCGTTGCTAGCGAGGATTACACATTTGCGGTTGAATCGATTGCGATTTCCAATTTTCCAAATCCTTTCCGAAACAGCACCACTATCAGCTTCACGACCAAATCCGCTCAACCTGCAACAGTAGAAATTTATAACCTGAAAGGTCAGTTAGTGGCTCATCTGTCTTGTCCCAATGCCAAAGCGGGCGTTAATACTCTGAATTGGAACGGAAAAGACGATAATGGAAATCCTCTTTCTGCCGGCGTTTATCTTTACAAATATCAGAGCGGTAGTAATCACGCTTTAAATAAAATGGTTTTAATGAAATAATCGAGTTACTAAAAAGGAAAGAACACTCAGGAAAAAAATGAAAGTAAGGCGGGTAAAACCAGATAATTGAATAAAACAGACATAAGTCCGCATATATTAAGTCTTATTGCAATTCTGCTTTTTTCGACTATTGAAGTAGCAGGAAAGCTGATTGGAGCAGAAATTTCGCCTTATGCCGTAACTGCCTGGCGTTTCTTGATCGGAGGCTTACTTATTTTGCCTTTTGCGATAAAAGAACTTACCTCCGGGAAACGCAAAATAAAGTTAACAGATATTTTCCATTGCGCCGTTGCGGGAGTTCTGAATGTTTGCCTCAGCATGCTTTTCTTACAACTGGCAGTGGTTTATGGTAAAGCATCTTTAAGTGCTATTATTATCAGCACCAACACACTTTTTGTGGCTTTTTTTGCCTGGCTTTTCTTAAAAGAGAAAATAACACGATTGCATATAATCGGTTTGACGGGCGGATTAATTGGTCTTATTTTTATCTTATCCGGAGAAAAATCAGCTTATTTAAACTCGCCTAATCTAGCTTTGGGTATTTTATTCAGCTTTGGTGCTGCTTTAACTTTCGGCTTGTATACAGTTTTTTCAAAGAAAATTATTCAAGACTTAGGCAATTACACCACTCTGAGTTTTTCTTTCTTATTGGGCTCGGTAGGACTGCTGCTTTATTCCATCCTGACAAAAAAAGCTCTAACTTTTACTCTCAATAGCAGCAATATTTCTTTCCTTATATATTTAGGTTTATTTGTCACAGGCATAGCGTATATCCTGTATTTTTCAGCTATTCGTCAAATCGGTGCCTCAAAAGCGTCTCTATATTTCTTCTTAAAACCTGCGGCAGCGTCTTTTTTAGCATTCCTTTTTTGTAAGGAAACATTAAACGGCATTCAGCTTGCCGGAATTGTAATAATTATGCTAAGTTTGAGTCGAGAAGCATTAGTCAAACTGCTGCCTATTCCGGTTACGGATAATTAGTTCTATGGCTGCTATCAATCTAAAGAAAAATATTGCTTTCAGCAGTAGCAGTCAAGTTTTAACCATTATCGCCTCTTTTATAGCCAATGTTTTTCTCTCCAGATTTTTGGGACCGGACTTGAGAGGCCGATATGTGTATTTGTTCACAATCAATTCAGTAATTTGGCTCTTGCTTGATTTCGGCATCGCTAAATCATTTGTCTACAGTTTGCAACATGATAAAGCCGATCCCAAAAAACTTTACAGCTTTACTCTTTTGTTTTTCCTAATCAGCACTATCTTGTTGGCTTTTGTTTTCGGATTTATCCTCCCAGCATTTACGAATTGGAATGACCAGCATTATTCCAACTTGATTTTGACCTTATTGGGAATTTACATCGCAGCCTATATTCTGTTCACGCGACAACGTTCCCTCTTTATGGCTTTAAACAAAATTGAAGACTATGCTGCTTTATCATGCTTACCGACAATTGCCTTTTTAATTATACTACTACCTTCCTTTTGGCTCGTTCCGAAAGCTTGGAGAATGGAATACGCATATTTTCTGAATGTAATAACCTTTATTATCTGCATTCTGATTTTCCATTTCAGGTTAAGCAGACAAATTAATCTGCAGTGGGAAATTGACAAACCATTGATTAAGCGTTCCTATTCACTCGGTTGGAAAGCTTTTTTATCCGAATACCTTATTATCTTGATGACGAGAGTAGACCAACTGGTGTTAAAGAGCACAGGGTCTTTTAAGCTTTTGGGCATTTATTCCCTTTCAGTTAATTTTGTGGATATGATAAACACGATTTGCAATATGATTGGCGTCGTGTTACTGACCAAATTCACTTCTCTGGATAATGATAACGAAGCATTGACAATCTTGCGTAAAATCTTTCTTCTGGTAATAGCATTCAATATTTTTTGTATCATAGCAATGTTAGTATTGGGACGGCCGGTCATTTCTCTGCTATACGGAAAAGCATATCTGGGGGCATATAACTCTTTTATATTCTTAATTCCCGCCATTTTCGGTCTAACTTTAGGAGCTTTATTCAATACTTTCCTTTGGAGTAAGGGCTTCCCGATATTCACTATTTTGGCTCCGGCAATGCCTATCGTTCTTAAAATAGTTTTATCTTACTTCCTTATTCCAAATTACGGTTATTACGGCGCAGCAATTTCTTCTTCTTTGTGCTATCCGCTTTGGCTGATAATTTTGATGCTATGGTATTTCTTATCACATCCGGAACAAAAAGTGTCACAGTTAATTCCTCGTAAACAAGACGCCAAAGATACTTGGAAAATGTTTTTGGAGGTCCAAACCCAATTGCTGGCTCGTTTGTGATATTGATGAAAAACGTGCACATTTTAATTTACAGTGAAGAATTCCCCAATCCCGCGGAACCGACAAGAGGAACATTTGTTGAAAGGAATCTGCCTTTTTTCCCCGACTATGTTGATATAAAAGTAATTGCGCCAATACCTTTCTTACTCGCTAAAAGAAGAGGCAAACGCAATCTTACTATTCCTCATAAAGAAATAAAACAATACGGAAAAAGAGAAACTGAGATTTACCACCCGCGATATATCCTATTCCCGCGTAATTTCTTTAGACCGTTAATCGGCATATTTCAATATCTCTTCGCATTTAAAACCATCCAAAAGATAAACGAGATTTGGTTAATTGACCTTATCCATGTGCACTTCAGTTATCCTGCCGGTGCAGCTGTAAGAATGATATGTGAGCGCCTTAAGCTGAAATATATAGTGACTGAACATCGCGGTGCAATAGACAATTTTTTGCAGAATCGGTATCTCAGACCGCAAATTAAGCAAACATACCGACAGGCGGAAAGAATTATAGCGGTATCTGAATTTACTCGCAAGCAAATACAAAAAGCCGGATTTGACAATCTTCCCGTAGAAATCATCCCAAACGGCATTCAAATCCAAAACTTCTTGATGTCTACCCAAAAAAGTGAACCATCAAATCTTGTTTATATCGGCAATTTGATTCCTACTAAGGGCATTCAACTATTAATTAAAGCTTTGGCGGAACTTAAGCAGGAAGGCATAAACTTTCAGCTTGACATCATTGGTGATGGCAAATATAAAAATGTATTACAAAGGCTATCAAAAGATCTTAACCTACAAAACAACATTCACTTTCTGGGCATAAAAACACCTGAAGAAATTTGCAACTTACTTTCTTCCTATGATATTTTAGTGCAACCCAGTTTGCTTGAAAGTTTCAGCATAGTTTTAATTGAAGCTATGGCAGCAGGTCTACCCGTAATTGCTACTCGTTGCGGAGGTCCTGAATTTATCGTAACAGAGCAAACTGGAATTTTAGTTCAACCAGCATCAGTTAAAGAACTTGTTTCGGGATTAAAATATATGAAGGATAACTGGCAGAAGTATGATCCGATTCAAATCAGTGGATATACAGCTGCAAATTATGATATTGTTCTCTTGACTCAAAAAATCTCAACTTTATATTTGAACGTGACTTGTGCAGAAGATAATAATGATGAGCGATAAAATTAAAATATGTCATTTTTCTACAGTTCACCCCAGAACTGATGTCAGAATTTTCTACAAAGAATGCATCAGTCTGGCTAAAAACGGTTATGATGTTCATCTTGTTGTAGCAGACGGTAAAGGCAATGATATTATAAAAAGTGTTAAAATTCATGATATCGGAACTATGCCGAATAGATTTTTGCGAATAGTTATTAATCCTATCAGGATGTTTTTTCAAGTCCTCAGTTTACATTGCAAAATTTACCATTTCCATGACCCGGAATTACTGCTTATCGGGCTTTTGCTCAAAATTTTTGCCTCCGCTAAAGTCGTTTATGATGCTCATGAGTGTTACTCGGAATTTTTCCTGCAAAAAGAGTATATCCCAAATTCTATCAGGAAAGTATTCGTTCACGGATTTAAACAGTTTGAACGCTTTATCGGCAAACAGTTAGATGAAGTGATAACTACTACTGAATTTCAAGCTGAAAAGATTATAGGTATTAACCGAAATTTGGATTTAATCAGTAATTATCCTCTTCCGGAAGAATGGGAGAGTATTCAGAAAGAAAATTATTCAAAAAAAGAAAAAGCTATATGCTATATAGGCAGCATTTCTGAGGAAAGAGGCATCACACAAGTAATTAAAGCCATAGAGAATATCGACTGCACTTTTCATTTAGCCGGAACTTATGCTTACCCGCAATACAGAGATAAACTTATACATCTTCCCGGATGGAAAAAGGTCATTGAACACGGTTTTGTAAATCGCCAACAGGCAGCTGACATCATAGCGCGCTCGCTGGTCGGTGTAGTTCTATTACTCCCGAAACCAAATCACCTTATTTCGCATTCCACCAAGATTTTCGAATACATGGCAGGCGGAATTGCTTGTTTGGTGCCTAACTTCCCTATGTGGAAAGAAATCGTGGAGAAAAATGCTTGCGGAATCTGCGTGGACACAACTGACTTAACTGAAATCATAAACGCACTCCAATATCTATTGGAAAACCCTCAAATCTGTATGGAAATGGGTAAAATAGGCAGGCAATTGGTTCTGGAAAAATACAATTGGAATACGCAAGAAAATGCTCTTCTTTCCATCTATCGGAGGCTTTTAACTTCTTAGCTTTCACAAAGAAATTGATGCCTAATTTTTTAGCTGTTTAAGAAAGTCTTAATCATTTATCAGAATAAGCTTCTAATCATTCAAATTTATTGACAGATTTTACTTTATTAACTTTTTAAGTCTATGCAATATGATACTGAGAAGCAAAGAAAAGCATTGTTCCTGACTTCGCGACTTCCTTATCCGCCAAACAGAGGAGATCGAGTCAGAACCTATTTTTTATTGCAAGAGTTTTGCCGACATTATTCCGTAACTTTGCTTTGCCTGTATTCAGACAAAGCCGAACTCCAATATATTCATTATTTGCAAAATTTTTGTGCCAAACTTAAGCTCATACATCATTCATCCTTGCAAGGATTGTGGAATGTCATAGTCGGACTGTTCACAAAAACTCCTTTTCAGGTCTGTTATTACAAGAACCGCAAGTTCCGGAAAGAAATTCGGCAAGAATTAAATGAAAATCATTATACGGTAATTTATACACATTTAATCCGCTTGGTGCCCTATGTTTTAGCTGATAAAGACTGCTATAAAATCCTTGATTATACGGATTGTATTTCTATGGAGTATAGGCGCAGTCTGTATTGTCGCAAGTTCCCCGCTAAATTATTTTTCACTTGGGAAGCCGGAAGAACAGCTGCTTACGAACAAGCCGTGATGACTTTTTTTAATGAGAGATGGGTCATCAGTCCGGTAGATTTTAAAACCTTAAAATTAAATGAGCAATCGGCAAGCTTCATTATTCCCAATCCTGTTAATTTATGCGAAAATGATAAAAACTACTCTTTAAATTATAGACTGATTTTTGTGGGGAATATGTCTGTCCCTCATAATATTTACGCAGCCAATTATGTCGCAAGCGAAATAATGCCTGAACTTATAAAAGAATTTCCGACTTTATCTTTTCATATTATTGGAGCCAATCCAGTGAATTCGATTAAAGCTTTATCGGGAAAAAACAATACGTTTGTGCTCGGTTATGTCCGTGATTTATACAACGAATTACTGGCAAGCGATATCTTCATTGCTCCAATGTTCTTTTGTGCAGGCATCCAAAATAAATTACTGGAAGCAATGGCTTGCGGAGTGCCCGTTGTCACAACTCCGGAAGTTGCTGATAGCCTGGATTGTATTCACAATAATGAATTATTAGTTGCCACGGACCGTGTTACTTTTGTGAATAATTGCTTGTTGCTTTTACAGGATAATGTTTTAAGAGAAGCTATCGGGCAAAAAGCTAAACAAAAAATTAAGGAATATTACTCGCATGACAAAATTCACTCCCTTCTTGAACAACGCTTTATTGAAATTGATATGGCATAAAATGAGTTCAGTTGATTTTTTCAGAATTTCCGGTCTGCATAACCTTAATTTTGATAGCATTTTTTATAACAAGAGTATTTGAATATAAAAGTTATGAAAACCAAAGAAAGAGATGCATCACCAACTTTTTTAACAATTGATGTGGAGGAATACTTCCATCTTTTTGTTATTAATGGCACTCCGCCAATGTCTGAATGGGATTCTTATCCCGGTAGAGTGGAGGCCAATATGAAAAAGATTTTAGATTTATTGGACAACCATAATATCAAAGCTACTTGCTTTTTTCTGGGTTATATCGCAAAAAAATATCCTCAGTTAGTGCAAGAAACGCACAACAGGGGTCATGAAATTGCCTCCCACGGTATGTATCATCAACTAATATACGATATGACACCTGAGCAGTTTTTGAATGACTTGTCTGATTCAAAGCATCTCTTGCAAGATATAATCAGTGAGGAAGTCATCGGATATCGTAGCCCGTCTTTTTCAGTTTCTGAAAAGAATCCTTGGCTCTTTGACCAATTAGCTTCTGCCGGATTTAAATATGATTCATCAGTGTTTCCGGCAAAACGCTTGGATGGAGGTTTAACGACAAAAGAAGTTTATCCTCATTGGATTAAGACAAAAAAAGGAGCTCTTTATGAATTTCCTATCTCGGTAGTCTCAATCCTGGGTAAAAATATTTGTCTGTTCGGAGGCGGGTACTTGAGGCTATTCCCCAAATTTCTTATTCTCAATATGTCTGATCGACTAAGGAAAAAGGGAAATCCAGTTTTGTATTATATTCACCCGCGTGAAATCGATCCTGATAATCCAAGATTACATTTTAATTTTTTACAAAGTTTAAGATTTTATATTAATATCAGGACAGTTATTCCCAAGCTTGAAGCCATCTTCCAAAGAGGCAATTTTATTACTCTTGGAGATTTTTATCGCAAGGAATTGAGGGCTAAAAATGGAAAATAAAACGGCAAATTTTTTCAGCGACTATTCTAAAAAATTCAATGCTATTTATGGAACTAAAAACGGGATATTCCAAAAGGCGATCAATCGCTTATTCCGGAAATCAATGCTTATCAGATTTAATCAGACTTTACTAATATGCCGCCCCATTGAAGGCAAAACAGTTCTTGACATAGGATGCGGACCGGGCCATTATTGTATAGCTTTTGCTCAACAAGGAGCTAAAGAAGTTTTGGGCATTGACTTTGCTCCCGCTATGATTGAGCTTGCTATCAGCCAAGCCAAAACTGCCGGCGTTGACAATATCTGTAAATTTAAGATAATGGATTTTATGGATTTAGGCACGGATCGAAAATTTGATTATGTCATTTTGACAGGCTTTATGGATTATATCAAAGATCCAAATCCAATTCTGCAAAAAGTTATGAACTTGACAGCTGATAAAGCTATTTTTAGTTTTCCTGCTTCCGGTGGATTCTTGGCTTGGCAGAGAAAAATTCGCTATCGTAATAAATGCCCTCTTTACTTGTATTCAAAGCCTCAACTGGAAGCGTTGTTCGCCCATATAGAAGGTTGGAATATCTCTATCGCTAAATTTTCGCGTGACTATATAGTCGTAATGGAAAAAATAATTAAATCATAATAAGGATGCTGCTTTAAGATATATAATATAACAAAATAAAATAAAAGGATTTTGATTAAGATGAAAAAATTAGCATTTGGTTTAATCGGTTGCGGAAGAATCTCCAAAAATCATTTTGAAGCTATGACTCAAATTCCCGAAGCCGAATTTATTGCTTGTTGTGACATAATACCGGAAAGAGCAGAAAGCGCTGCAAAACAGTATAACATCAAATCCGTTTATACGGATTATGAAGAGATGCTGTCAAAAGAACAGCTTGATGCAGTCTCAATCTGCACTCCGAGCGGAATACATCCTCAGATTGGCATAGCGGCTGCAAAAAAGAAAGTAAATATAATTACAGAAAAACCGATGGCCATTAATATTAAGGATGCGGACGCTCTTATCCGAGCTTGCGATGAAAATGGAGTAAAATTATTTGTCGTCAAGCAAAACCGCTTGAATTCTACCATGCAATTGTTGAAAAAAGCGATAACAAAACAGCGCTTCGGTAAAATTTATCTGGCACAAAGCAATGTTTTCTGGCAGCGTCCTCAGAGTTATTATGACCAAGCACCTTGGCGCGGAACTTGGGCAATGGATGGCGGAGCTTTTCTCAATCAAGCAAGTCATTATGTAGATGCTCTCTATTGGCTCTTAGGTGATGTCCAATCCGTTCAAGCCGAAACTGCCACTATGGCTCGCAAAATTGAAGCTGAAGATACGGGTTGCGCAATTTTGCTTTTCCAAAGCGGAGCAATCGCAACAATAAATGTTACTATGCTTACTTTCCCGAAGAATTTAGAAGGTTCTATTACTATTTTGGGCGAGAAAGGAAGTGTTAAAATTGGCGGTGTAGCCGTGAATAAGATAGTAGAATGGGAATTTGAAGAATATGATGACGACGACAGAATTGTGGAAGAATGCAATTATCAACCGCCGACAGTATACGGTTTTGGTCACAATCCATACTATCATAATATAGTTCATACTATATTAGGTCATACTGTGGCAAGCACTGACGGAAAAGACGGACGCAAATCTCTGGAAATAATCCAAGCTATTTATGAATCTGCTAAAACCGGTAAGAAAATCAGTTTGCCATTAACTTATTAATTTACTGTAACCAAAATATATCTTATAAAGGAAATAATTTTTCTTAAAATAGATGCGGCTCAGGTCATTTCAAGGCTCAACGCCCCTTTTTATAATGTAAAGAATCGCCCCATTGATCGTAACCTATGGTTTCACCGAGACTGTGGATATGAGCCTCCAAGTTATCGCGAATGAGTGAAGCATTTTCATCCAAACAAGGCTTACCGTTATAGAGTTGATAATAGCTTCTATACATTGTATCAGTGATATTAGGCATAATAATATTTGCCCCGGCTAATAAGCCAAGCTCGCGTCCGTCAGGTTTCAAAGCTTGCAATGCGGTAGTGGAAGCAATATTGATATCCTTTAAGAAAATGCGACAAACAGCTATCATTTTGAGTGCCAACTCCAACTGTTTTTCGGGATCGTAATCCGGAATTGCATTTGCCAAAGGAGTATCCTGATGCGGAATAAATGGTCCCATACCTATCATGTCTATGTCTTCATCATAAAAAAATTGAACGTCCTGAGCCAAATCGTCCAAGGTTTGATATGGCAGCCCGATCATAACTCCCGAACCTGTCTGATATCCAAGCCTCTTTAATGTCCTGATGCAGTCGCGACGCTTTTTCCAATCATGGTCTTTAGGGTGCAATTTTTGATAGAGCTCCGGATTGGAAGTTTCAATTCGGAGCAAATATCTGTGCGCTCCGGCAGAGAACCATCGTTTATATGTTTCTTCCGTTTGTTCGCCTAATGACAAGGTTATGCCTAATTTACCGGCAGTCTTTTCTTTCAAGATTTGAACAATCTTTTCTATAAAACCGATAAATTCTTCATCGGTTCTTTCTCCCGATTGCAATACGACTGAACCGTAATGCTGTTCAAAAGCCCAAAGGGCAGATTGAATTATTTCTTCTTTAGTCAGGCAAAAGCGTTTAACTTTTAAATTATCGCGTCGGATACCGCAATAGTAACAATTTTTTGTGCAGATATTGCTAAGTTCCACTATCCCGCGAAAGTAGACTTTTGTCCCTACATATTGTTTTTTTACTTCATAAGCCCGCTTAAACAACTCATTAATCTCACCGGCATCTTGCAAACTAAGCAGATAAATAATCTCTTCTTTATTCGGTCTTTTTACAAACTCATTCATTGGAAATTCCTTTTACGCTTTTTCAATAAAACCGCCGCCTAACACAATCTCATTGTCGTAAAAGACAATTCCCTGTCCGGGTGTAATGGAAAGCTGAGGTTCTTCAAAATGAACTTCTGCTTTTTGTCCGTTAAGCGGAATAATACGACACGATGCAGCTTCATGCTGCAGACGAATTTTGGCTTTTGTCCAAAAAGGCTTAACCGGCGCAGGAATGGAGACCCAATTCAGGTTGACGGCTTTGCAGATTGTCCCGTAAAGATAACGCTTCGGTCCAATGACGAGGCGATTATTCGTCTGATCTATTTCTAATACATAATAAGCTTCTGTTTGACCGGCAACACCTAAATTGCGACGCTGTCCTATTGTATAATTAATCAAACCGTTATGCTCTCCCAAAACCTTGTTATGAATGTCCACAATCTCGCCTTTTTGGAATGTGCCTTTTTTAAACAGCACGCTGTAATCATCTGTTTCCAAAAAATCCTGGCTTTCCTGCTTCTCAGCCAATTCAGAAAAACCCGAAAGTCGCGCCAATTTTTTGATTTCTCTTTTAGTCAAATTCCCCAAAGGAAAAATCAAGTTTCTAAGCTGCTCCTGACTTAAGAAAGCAAGAAAATAGGATTGATCTTTACTTTTGTCCAGCCCTGTTTTAAGTTGATAGCGTTTCAAGTTCTCATTATACTGAATACGAGCGTAATGTCCCGTAGCAAAAGCATCGAAAGAAATTCCTTGCTCTTTTGCAGTTTGCGGTAACAACCCGAATTTGATTTTCTGATTGCAAATCAGACACGGATTCGGTGTCCTGCCATTCATATAAGTAGAACAAAAATAATCTAACACATTATCCTTAAATGCAGATTGCAATTTTATTATATGATGTTCTATTCCTAATTTTTGGCAAATTGCAACGGCATCTTTTAATTTTTTTGCTTCACTCGGACCGTAACAACCGCTTTTATTAAGCGTTCCTATATTCTGCGTCTCATCCCAAATTGACATTGTCAGACCAATAACTTTATAGCCTTGCTCTAAAAGAAGCTTTGCAGCCATTGCGGAATCAACTCCTCCGCTAATTCCGACCGCTATCGTGTGTATTTCTTTCATACTTCTAATCTAATGCTAAAATCTCTTTCCGGCAAAGGAAAACATCTCTGTAAAATCTACTTGTTATAGTTTCTCGCCGTGAATTTCCATAAAACTTTCCAACCTGAGCAGAGTTCTGGAATCAAGTTCACCCGGCTGGTCGCCTTCCAGAGTAAGAAACGGTAATTTTATATACTTTTTTAATAAGATATTATCGATCTGCCTATGGCAAAAAGCTTGCGTATAACTGATTACCGCTTGAAGGGAGCGCTTTTCGCATTCTACCTGAATATCTTTTATGCGGTCAAAAACAGTATAAGGATAGGTATAATCCAAATATTGCTCCACTAAATCCGGTTTTAAGGACAGCATGGCAAACTGCCTCTGAATTTCATTGTATATTATCTCTCCTCCGAGAGAATGAACAACTTCATGCAAATTGTGAAAGATGGGCGGCACTCCTAAATACGCCAAACGCAATCGCGGCTGATATGCTTTTCTTGTTTTAACTTGCCTCAGAAAAGACTTCAGTTCAGCATCAAATTTATCCGGATTGCCGTTAAAATCGGAAGCGGAAACTAACCACGAATGATTTTCCTCTCCCATAACCAAATTTTCCTTCCAAGTCATTTCATCCAATAGTAGCAAATCTCTACGAATGGCGTCAAGCCGTTCCTTCACGCGATTTACTTCTTTTCTCGTTACTCCGAAATGTTCTTCCAGTTTTCTGATCTCTTCATCCAGAGCAGAATAATTTCTTTCCGCAGGAAAAGCAAAACCGTAGACTTGCATTCCTTTGTCACTGAGCATTGCCATCAGAGAATGCGTATTTGAACAATCGCCTTGCGTGACACCTATAACTTCATCCAAATTAGCTTCTTGCGCTATTGTATAAATGCCCTTTATCCAAGAGCAAATATTGCGCGGAAAACCTTCCTGCTCAGCTTCTGAAATAAATTTAATCGTATCGCCCTTAATAAAAAGATTGTTCAAATCAACAGGAATATGACCTGCCGCCAAAATTACTTCCACCGGAAGAGAAGTAGTAAAACCTATGCGCTTAGCGACCGTTGTCATAACTCAGCTCCAGATACTTTGTTTCCAACTGATCAATCGCAACTTTGGCAGCAGCAATTTCTTTTTCCAAATCCTTAATTCTTTGATGCAAATCTCTGATAACTTCTTCGTGTGAATAGGTTTCCCGCAAAGAAAGTTTTTCCTGCAAAGTTTGAAGCTCTTGTTGAGCCAAATTCAGCTCTTTGTGTTTCTTTTCTATTTCACGCTGAAGTTGCTCCAAAACCCATGGATTAACCTTTTTCTGCCGATTGTTAATATACGCGGATTTTTCCTTTACCGGTTCCGGTTCTTGATAAGCTAATTCCAATAATTCATTAAAAGGTTTGTCTTCCGCACTGATTGTCGGATAGATTTCTTGTCCGGAAATCACTTTATGGAAGACCCAAAACCGCTTAGCCAATTGCTGAATAAAATAGCGGTCGTGGGAAACGAAAATAATCGTGCCGTCATATTCTGTAAGGGCTTCCAGAAGTGCATCCAGCATCGGAATATCCAAATGATTGGTGGGCTCGTCCAAAAGCAGCAAATTCGGCTTGGCGTGAATAAGCAAAGAAAGATATAACCTTGACTTTTCACCTCCGCTGAGAACGGAAACAGATTTTTGAACCGCATCGCCTTTAAACCCGAAACGGGCTAACCAACTTAAAATATAACCGTCCGTCGCTTGAGGAATAACTTGTTTCAAGGTTTCAAAAACCGTCAAATCCTCTTCCAATTCATTCTGATACTGATCATAGTAACCGATGGACAAACTTGCGCCAACTTTTACAAAGCCCTGCCAAGGCTGAATCTCTTCCAGCAGAAGCTTAATAAATGTCGTTTTACCGCAACCGTTCGGTCCTAAAAGACAAATTCTGTCCCTGTAACCGCAATATAGATTAACATCTTTTGCCAAAAGTTTATCGCCTATCTTAAAGGAAACATTTTCTAACCGATAGACATCATTTCCGCTGCGACTGCCGGTTTCAATATTCAGTTGAGGACTTTGCTTTTTATGAGGCTGCTGCAAAAGAGTGGTTCGTTTTAATGATTTTAAACGCGCTTTAGCTTGATTGGTCTTTTGTCCGGCAAGATTGCGCGCAATAAAATCTTTGGTTTCCCGCAACCATTTCTGCTGCTGCTTCCACTGTCTTTCTTGTTCCAAAAGACTAATCTCCTCCGCTTTTCGCCAAGAAGAATAATTCCCTTTCGTAATGGAAAGCGTGCCCTCTTCCAAATTAAAAATAGTTGAAACCGTCTGATCCAAAAAAGTGCGGTCATGCGATACAATCAGATAAGGTCTGGACTGATTAACCAAGTATTTTTCCAGCCAAACCAGCATGGCAATATCCAAATGATTTGTCGGCTCATCCAAAAGCAGCAATTCATAATCCGACAGCAAAAGTTTAGCTAAAGCAAGACGCGTTCGTTCACCTCCACTGAAAGATGTTAATTTACGCTGCCAAACTTCTTTGGGGAATTTCATCGCGGTTAAAGTCAACTTCATTTCTGTCTCAAAGGAATAACCGCCCGCTTGCTGCAAACGCTCTTCCGCTTTATGTAAAGCATTTATATCGTCAGAATCCCCGGCAATTAACATCTCCTGCCAAGCAGTTTGTAAATCCGGACGGGCAGAGCGCACATATTCTTCAACAGTTTGTTCTGAATCAAATTCCGGCACTTGGGATAAGTATCCGATATTTAAGTGTTTAGAACCGCTGACAGTTCCTTCCGTAGGCTCCAATTCTCGCAGCATAATTCTCAGCAAAGTGGTTTTGCCGCTGCCGTTGGCACCTATTAATCCGATTCTGCTGTTATGTTCAATCGTGCAATTTATGCCTCTGAACAGATAAGAGCCCGCAAATTCAATCCCGATATTGTCTAATCTGATTAAACTCATATTTTATTTATATATTCCATATAGTCTGAAATCTTTCCTGCAGTTTAGTGTCTATTGATTTTAAGGCTCAATTCTGTAAAGGCTTATAATGTCAACCGGAAAAAATACTTGCCAAAATCCGTCTATTTATTTTGTGGTATTAATATAAGGTCGGGATGTAGCGCAGTCCGGCTAGCGTACCTGAATGGGGTTCAGGTGGTCGCTGGTTCAAATCCAGTCATCCCGACCATCTTTTTTGTCAGAAAAGGATTTTTGCAGAGAGAAAAAATGAATATTCTGCGGATGGTCAATCCCGTTATGCCTTATGTATGGGGTTCTTGCACCTTTATTCAAAATTTGACCGGAAAAGCAACAGGAAACGAAGAACCTCAAGCCGAACTATGGATGGGAGCTCATCCCAAAGCCCCATCCCGTGTCCTGAACGGTGACAAATTAGCAAGTTTGTATGAAATCATTACCGAAGCTCCCGATGAATTTTTAGGCAGCCGCACTGCTCGCACTTATCAAGGGCAATTGCCTTTTCTGCTCAAAGTCTTGGCTGCGGAGCAACCTCTTTCCATTCAAGCGCATCCCAATCGCAAACAAGCAAAAGAAGGCTTCGCGCGTGAAAATAAGCTGCACATTCCTTTGGATGCTCCCAACCGCAATTACAAAGATCCCAATCCCAAACCCGAACTTCTGGTTGCTCTGACTAATTTTGAAGCTTTATGCGGATTTAGAAATTTGGACGCAATGAAAGAACTCATGCAGAAATTCCTCTCCCCTTTTGAACTGTCTGAAATAGACGATTTTATCCGCCATCCTAATCCGGAAACTCTGAAATTAATGTATCAAGCTATGCTTAAATCCTCATTAGAAGCCGGAAAAAGACTTATTAATTTATATCTTGATAATTTGAGAAAATATGAACCTGCAACCACGCAAGAAAAGATGCTCAGAGATTGGTCTTTTCGCCTGCAGGAATTGTATCCTTATGACATCGGCGTGCTCTCTCCCCTTTTGCTTAATATTATTGTCCTTAAACCTTTTCAAGGTTTGTTTTTAGAAGCGGGAGTTTTACATTCTTACTTGTGCGGAGCAGGTATGGAAATCATGGCTAACAGTGACAATGTCTTGCGCGGAGGATTGACATCTAAGCATATCGATACGGATGAACTTTTGCGTATTTTGAATTTTACTCCTCACCAATATCATCCTCTTAAGCCCGTTAAAATTTCCGAAATAGAAAGCCGCTATGAAACTTCCGCAGATGAATTTTGCCTTTCCGTTATAATTCATAAGACCGAACAAAAAAGTGAGTTTCGGCCGTCTAACAGTCCGGAAATTCTCTTTTGCTACGAAGGAAAATTTGAAGTTGAAAATTGTAGCCAAATCCTGTCTTTGGAAAAAGGGCAATCCTTATTCGTTCCTTATGAAATTGAGGGTTATATACTCTGCGGGACAGGAACGGTCTTTCGCGCCAAAGTCAATCTTCCCGTTGATTAAATAATCAATTAAAAAAGATTTACTCCTCAAAAATAAAAAGAGCAACACATCGGCTGCTCTCTTTTCCTGTTTAAATCAGTTTGGAAACTTAATTTTTCTTTAATCCAATTATCCTGCCAGCATGGCTCGGATATCATCTTCAGGATTAGTAATTTGCCTCAGGCCAAATGTCTGGGTAATAACTTTTGCCACATTAGGAGAAAGGAAACCGGGCAAAGTCGGTCCCAAAATAATATTCTTGAAACCCAGAGAAAGCAGCGCTAAAAGAACCGCCACGGCTTTTTGCTCATACCATGCCAAATCAAATGAAAGCGGAAGCTTATTCACATCATCCAAACCGAAGGCTTCTTTCAACTTCAATGCAATCACTGCCAAAGAATAGGAATCATTGCATTGACCGGCATCAAGCACCCGCGGAATGCCGTTTATGTCACCTAAATTCAATTTCAAGTAACGGTATTTGGCACAACCTGCAGTCAGAATAATCGTATCTTTAGGCAGTTTTTCCGCCACTTCAGTAAAATATTTGCGAGAAGGCATCCGTCCGTCGCAACCTGCCATGACAACAAAACGCTTGATCGCACCGGACTTTACGGCTTCAACAATTTTATCGGCTAAAGAAAGAACAGTCGCATGAGCAAACCCTCCGATAATTTCACCGGTCTCAATTTCTTCGGGTGGTCTGCATTTTTTCGCCATTTCTATCAATTCGGTAAAATCTTTTTCCTTGCCGGGAACCCTGTCAGGAATATGTTTTGCACCCGGATAACCGGCCATTCCTGTTGTGAATAATCTGTTTAAATAAGTGCTTTCTTTACGCAAGGGAACTATGCAGTTTGTCGTCATCAGAATCGGACCGTTAAAGCTTTCAAATTCATCAAGTTGATGCCACCAGGAACCACCGTAATTTCCCGCAAAATGTTTATATTTTTTGAAGAAAGGGTAATAATGGGCAGGAAGCATTTCTCCGTGCGTATAAATATCCACACCACTGCCTTCGCTTTGCTTGAGCAACTCCTCTAAATCCTTCAAATCGTGGCCGCTAACCAAAATACCCGGATTTTTTCTGACTCCAAGCTGAACTTTCGTCGGTTCGGGATTGCCGTATGTCTTTGTATTGGCTTCATCCAACTTTGCCATAACTTTAACGGCAGCCTCTCCTGTTCTAAGCACAAGCGCAGTCAGTTCATCAGCAGTTTTGCTATCGTCCAGTGTTGCTGCCAAACCTTCCATTACAAATTTATTCACTTCATCATCCGTGAAACCGAGCACTGCAGCATGGTCTCCATAAGCGGAAATACCTTTTATGCCATAAGTAATAGTCTCCCTCAAGGAACGAATATCCTCATTTTCTGTTCTCAAAACACCGACTTTTTCTCCGAAAGTTTGGTAATCTGCCGGCTCAACATGAAAAGTAACAGCTTCGGGAGGAGGCAATGGACAAGGTTCTCCGTGTTTGGCAAGGTAAAGGCTGTTTAATTCATCAAACCTATCATCCCGCCTTTGCAGAATTTCGGGAATTAAATCCAGATAGACATCCTCGTTAAAGTTTGCATTGGTTATGGTCCTAAACAAGCCCTGCATCACGAAAATACTGTCTTCCGGGTAATATTTCCCGAATTGATACAATTTGGTGTTCACCCACGCTAAACCCTTTAACCCGTAAATCGTTAAATCCATCAAATGACAAAGGGTATCCTTTTTACCGCAAACACCTTGAACGGTGCAGCCGCTGTTGCGTGCCGTTTCTTGACATTGATAACAAAACATGCTCATGTCTTTCTCCTTTATTTTATGGTCTTGGTAATTTCATAACTAAAAGACGGGCAACCTGTTCCGTCTGATTATATAAAGCATGAGGAATTTGCGCCGGACTTTCAACCAATGTTCCCGCCGGACAAACTTGACGCTCAGCTCCAATTTCAATGGTCAGTTCGCCTTCCAAAACATAAAAGACAACATTAACAGGCGTCTTATGTGCAGGTAAAGTGCAACCGGCTTCAACACTCATGTGAACGATTTGACCTTCCGATTGGTCGTAAATTTTCCTACCCGTAACTCCGTTTTTGTCACGAATAACTTCAGCATCTTGCCACTTACGTGTTATCATAACTTGTCTCCTTTTATTGATTTAAAATTTATTCTATACATTTCTATGTCTCTTTGATCAATTTTTCCAATGTCTGCCAGAGCTTTTTCCCTTCCTCGGTAAGCGAAAAAGAGTAATCGGACAGCTGCCATTGCGTAATTAATAAACGCAAAGAACCGATAATAATGCGAAATAACTGAACAGCCGATAAATCGTTTCTAATCTCTTTTTTGCGTTGTGCGGCACGAATTGATTTTATTATTTGCTCGCTGTGTTTGTGCATTATATCAAGATTGTGTGCTCCCAAAGAGGGATCATTCCAGAATATTTCTTCCGAAAACATGACCTTCGCCAAATCCGGATTAGCGGTAAAAAGTTCATAACGATTCATGACAAAAGCTTTCACCTGCTCCATTGGATCTTGTATATTCTCCGTAATGGAGCCCATAATCTGCTGTGCCAACGCCTCAAAATAAGCCAAGATTTGATGAATAAGTTCATTTTTACTGCTGAAATATCGGTATAAAGCTGCTTCAGAAACACCGACAGCAGCAGCCAAATGTTTGATCGTAAGTTCTTGATATCCTTTTTGAGCAATGATTTCAATCGCTTTATTAATAATTTGCTGCTGTCTTTCCGTGAAATTCATATTACCCTTCCTTATGTAAGTAAGCATTCACTTACTATTATAATCCGTATTTCTACTCCGCCAAATATTATCTTGAATTTTATTCAGCTTTAAATGCTATCTGATTGATATTCAATTCTGTTACAATTATATTAAATTTCGGTTCGCGGTTCGGCTATGAACATCACATTTGTGGAAAGCGCCATAGGTAGCCATGTTAAAGGCAGATGTAAAGTCTGTTTTATCCTAAAATCCTGATGTAATAAATAACGATAAAAACGCCAATCGAAGCCTTTATGGCTCGGATAAGCGGAATTTCCGCTGTGGGGAGAAAGCTTTTCTATTTTTCCGAGAGCAGCATAAATCGTATCTTTCACTGTATATTCCCTATATCTGCCGTAATGAAGCAAATATGACCCGAAATTTTTCAGTAAAATTATCGGACCTATTTCAATCGGAACGCTGCTGATAAAATATTTGCAATGCAGCCTGTAACGCAAGATGCCAAGCAACTTCGGAACTTCTTGCGCAGGAATATGCTCGCATGTCTCAAGAGCGATGATAACATCATAATTATTGTTCAATTGCCTGATGATTTCCTCATCTAAAATAGAGCCGTTTAGCAAATGGCAGTTAGGAATGTTTGAAAGCCTCCTTTTGGCTTCCTGATAAAGTTCTTCAATCAGCTCCACTCCGGTGTAATCTATATATAAATAAGGTGTTAGTTCTTCCACTAAACGACCGTAACCGACTCCGATTTCCAAGATTTTTATCTGCTTGTGTCCGTAATGCAAATTTAGCCAATTGCGGACATATTTGAATCGCCTGCCGTGCAGCCAAGCATTTATAGGATTTAACTGCTCATTCATTTCATGCTGAAGCATTGTTACATCCTTTACATCATATTTTACATAATCATTTAATAAAAAACTACTTACTTCATTTCTTTGCCTTTGTCAATAAATTAATTTCCCAAAATCTTCCTTACCATCCACCCCGAGTCCACGCCGAGTCCACCCCGACTTCACCGGCGTGGACTCGGGGTGGATACGGGGTGGTTATTAAGAATGATGTAAAAGAGGGACATCCGGATTTTAGAGTTGACACTATTACCCCTTGCAGGAAAAAAGAGAATAATATGTATAAAATACAAGAGAAAAGAAGGATGGAACAAAAGCATATCGTTCTCATTGTAACGGGCGGAATAGCTGCCTATAAAGCTATTGACCTTGCCGGAAGTATAGTTAAAGAGGGATATTCCGTGCAGACGGTTCTGACAAAAAATGCGCTGAATTTTGTTTCCGCTTTGGATTTTAAAGCAATAACCCACTCGCCTGTTTATACTGAAATGTTCACAAACGACGATCCCATTCCTCATATTACTCTTGCTGATTGGGCGGATTTAGTTGTTGTAGCTCCCGCTACGGCTAATTTGATTGCCAAAGCAGCACACGGTCTTGCGGATGATTTGGCTTCCTCTCTTCTTTTAGCGCACCCTAAACCGGTTTTGTGGGTGCCGGCTATGAATGTTCACATGTATAATCATCCGGCAACGCAAGAAAACCTGCAAACTCTTTTGCAGCGCGGAAATTATGTCTTGGAACCGGTTACGGGAATGTTGGCATGCGGTTATGAGGGCAAAGGTAAATTTCCGCCCGTGGAAGAAATTTTATCTGCAATAAAAACTTATCTGCATTACTCGCGTGATTTAATAGGCAAAAAAGTGCTAATTACAGCCGGCGGAACTGCCGAACCTATCGATCCGATGCGAACTGTTACGAATCGTTCTTCCGGAAAAACAGGTTTAGCTTTAGCTCGAACTGCAGCTTTACGCGGGGCGGAAGTAAATTTAGTTTATGCCGATGTGAGTGTTTCCATACCCTATTACCTCAACTCTGCCGTCTATACTCAAACTGCGGCAGAGATGGCACAAGCGGTGGAAAAACTTGCTCCGGAAATGGATATCATCGTTATGGCAGCTGCAGTTTCAGATTTTACACCTCTTCAACCTTCAGCGGAAAAAATCAAAAAAAGCGCTGCTCTTGAACTAAAATTGCGGCAGACTGAAGATATTTTGCAAAAACTCGGACAAATCAAAAAAACGGGACAAAAATTAATCGGCTTCGCTGCAGAAACTGAAAATCTTTCCTCTAACGCAAAAACCAAACTGGAGCAAAAAAATCTTGATTTAATCATAGCTAACGACATTCAGGTCTGCGGAAGGGATGAAACGGAAATGATCCTGCTCACCAAAAATTCACAAGAACAGATAAAAGCTGATAAATTCCAAGCTGCCCACCTAATTTGGGATAAAATAAAAGAATTATGAAACTGCCAAAAAACATAGTCATTACAGGTGCCAACGGTCAATCCGCCTCAAATTTGGCTGCGGAACTGTTGCGTCAAGGTTGCAATTTGATTTTATTGGTGCACGACAAAACGGACAGAATTCAACCTTTACTTGCTCAATTCCGCAATCAATGCAAGTTGGGAAAATGTGATTTAAGTAAATTTGACGCCACATCCGAACTCCTTACAAATTTAATAAAAGAAACTGATTGGCAACCCGAAGGTTTGGTTCATACTGCAGCAGTGCGCAGTTATGATGCGAAAGCGCTCTCCGAAAGCGATCCGGCACTCTGGCAAGAAATTTTCTTCCTGAATATTTCCATGGCTTACAATATCTTAAGATGCGTTTTACCCGGTATGATAGAACGGAACCTCGGAAAAATTGTGCTGTTCGGTTCTAATGTAACCCGCACCGGACTTCCTTTCGGTTCCGCTTATGCTGCTGCTAAATCGGCTTTGGCAAATCTGACACGTAGCGTAGCTTGGGAAACTGCTGCGGAAAATATACAAATCAATATCCTCTCTCCCGCTCCCATAGAAACTGATCTGGAAAGCGATTACAGCGGTGAATATTTGAAATTCAGACAGGAATATTTTGAGGCTTACCGCCAATCTCATCCCGCACATAAATTAGTTTCTTTGCAAGATGTGACGCAAGCTGTGCTTTCTTTACTGAATTTGGAATGCAATTCACTTTCAGGCGAAGAAATTTATCTCACCGGAGGAGTCCTCTGAATATGTCAAAAAAATTGATTTCTTTAATTTTCTTCCTAATTCCCTTGATTTTTGCAATTAATTTGCACAGCGTCATCACAGACGGCGAAAAGCTCACTTTTACGATTAAATACGGAATTATAAATGCAGCAGAAGCTACGCTGGAAATAAAAAGCACAAAATTGGATGATACACCCGTCTGGAAAATCACTTCCAATGCCCGAACTTATCCGTTTTTCGATTCAGTCTTCAAAGTGCGCGATGTGGTTGAAAGTTGGTGGGAAAAAGAAAACCTGCGCACCCTTTGCTTTTCCAAACGCTTAAATGAAGGAACATATAAACAATATCGCGTGCAGACTTATGATCATAACAAAAAAACTGCTATTTATAAACGCTGGAATTTTAAAAAAGGGACTTTCAAAACCAAAGAAGTCCCCATTCCCGCCAATACTCAAGATATTCTTAGCGCTTTTTATTACGTTCGGCAGCAGGATCTTTACCCCGGGAAAAATGTCCTCGTAGATATTTCCACAGACGGAGAGTCTTACAGAACACAAGTCGTTATCCATCGCAGAGAAACCATTGATAGTATTTTCGGCAAAAAACAATGCTTGGTGATCGAACCTCAACTAAAAAGTGAAGCCATCTTCAAACAATCCGGTCGCATCTTGATTTGGATAACAGATGACCCTTACAAAATTCCGCTAAAACTTACCAGCCAAATAACTTTTGGCGCTTTTACCGCTGTGCTTAAATCCGCAGAAAATGTTCCCTACCCGATTGTGAACGATTAATTGATGCCTGATTTCACTAAAAAAAGCAGCTATTATTACAATCTTCCCAAAAATCTCATTGCCCAATACCCTCTTCCTGAACGCACACAAGCCAGACTAATGCTGCTAAACAGACAACAGCAAACAATTTCACATCGTCACTTTTTTGAATTGCCTGAAATATTGCAAGCCGGTGATGTCCTCGTCTTAAATAAAACAAGAGTAATTCCAGCTCGCCTTTTTGCCAAAAAACAAAACGGAACAAAAGTGGAAGTTTTTCTTTTGAACGAAGTTAAAAATGATGTGTGGAAATGTATCGTGCATCCCGGAAAACGATTAAAACAACCGCAAGAAGTTATTTTTTCCGAAAAGTTAAGCGGTTTTATCGGTTCTGCCGATCAAGATGGAGTTAGAGAAATCACTTTCCGCTACACAGGTGATTTTTGGCAGCTTCTGGAGCAAATAGGACATGTGCCTTTACCGCCTTATATACAAAGAAATGATGAAGCCTCCGATAAATCTGATTATCAGACAGTTTACGCAAGCGTTAACGGTTCTGTGGCTTCTCCCACTGCAGGATTACACTTCACGCAAGAATTACTTGATACTTTAAGTCAAAAAAGTATCACTCTTGCCGAAGTCTTGTTGCATGTTGGTTTAGGGACTTTTCGTCCCGTCAAAGTTGACGATATAACTCATCATAAAATGCACTCCGAATTTTGTCAGATTGATGAAGAAACGGCTGAACTAATTAATCAAGCCAAACAAGAAGGAAAAAGAATTATCGCTGTCGGAACCACTTGCGTTCGTACTTTGGAAAGTATGGCTGAGAACGGAAAAATTATCCCTGGTCAAAAATGGACGGATATTTTTATCTACCCTGGCAAAACTTTCCAAATAATAGACGGACTGCTGACTAATTTTCACTTGCCGGAATCCACTTTAATTATGTTAGTTGCCGCTTTTGCAGGTTATGATTTTACCATGAAAGCATACGAAACAGCCGTTAGTGAAGAATATCGCTTTTTCAGCTACGGCGACGCTATGCTGATTTTATAGCTTTATTATGCTGCGCGAAATTATAAATATTCCTGTCTGCTTCTGCTTTCATCCGACCAAGACTGATAGCACTATGCAAGATGCTAAAAATATAATTGACGAGGTAAAAGTTCCCTGTAATTTTTTGTGTCGGGCAGACAGTCAAACTTGCGGTCGCGGACGAGAAAACAATTTTTGGCTTTCTCCCGAAGGCGGATTGTGGTTCACTCATGTTGTTAAATTAACAGAATTCTTTCCCCAACTTTCATTGCTGCCTGCTTTGTGTCTGTTAAATATTCTGACCGATTTTTATCCGGATTTGTGCGAAAAAACTAAACTGAAATGGCCCAATGATATTCTTTATAGAGGGAAAAAGTTAGCGGGAATATTGATGGAAACTTGGAAAGAATATTTGCTTACCGGAGTCGGAATAAACACCAATAATGAAATAACATTATCCGATGCCGTATGGCAGCCTGTCAGTCTTAAAAATATTTTAGGATTTCAGGTATCAAACTCAGCCCTGCTTTCAACTTTTCTGAAAAGATATTCTCAAATGTTATCCCAATTTGAGCAAGAGGGCTTATATCCTTTTCTGAAAGCTCTCAATGCCAATTTATACGGCAGGAACAAGAAATTTGTATTAGTCCGCGGAAATGAAACCTATAAAGGCATTTGTCGTGGTTTTAATGAAGATGGCGCTCTGATATTTGAAATTTCGTCGGGAGAAAATCTTTCTGTCTATTCGGGAAACCTTCTTCCCTATGTATAAAAGTCATTTTTCTTGACACAAACACCACTTATTGAAAGAAAGATAAAAATTAATATTTTTTTCCGAAAGAGATGGAGGTATAATGAAAAAGTGGCTTCTGCTTTTGACGCTGAGTCTGACCCTAACGGCTTTGCTTTCTGTTACTACTGTGAAAGTTGCTGTTTTACCGTTAAAAAGATTGGACAGTCCCAGCAAATATATTCAAAAAATCATGACAATCAGAGATTTGCAGCGCACTTTTGATAAAGAGGATAAATTCGAATTGATCGATTTGAAAACCACCGCCGAAGTCTTCAATGATCTCAATTTTGAGGACATAGACGAAATGGAAAAAGAAGACATGGCGGAAATCGGTCGTGAGCTGAAAGCAGATGTTGTTGTCCTGGGTTCTATCAGCACCATTAATGAGCAGACTTACAGCATCCAGTTCCGCTTTTACAGTATGCGCACCGGTGACATCGTTTCCCAGCGTATTGACGTGGCAAAAGACAAAAAGAAACGCTGGCAAGTGTTGGATAATGATTTTATGGGAAAGCTGACAGCATTCGTTGAACAGGAGCAGGATAAGATTATGACTTTGGCAGTTCAGGACTATCAAGCGGAAAATTTTGACCAAGCAGAGCAGGGTTTTATCAACTTGCTTAACTATAATCCGGAGAATAAGCAGGCTTATTATTATCTCGGATTGATCAATTATCAGAAAAAGAATTATCCCGATGCCATCACCAACTTTAATAAATCTTTATCAGATACTCTTTCCACAAATGATATTAACGCTTTAGCCGGCTTGGCTAATGTGTATCGTGACACAGGAAATAAGGAAATGCTGATCAACACTTTAGTCAAACAAGCAACCATACAAGAAGATGAAGAATTGTGGTTAAATATCGCTAATCTTTATGCCGAGATTGGTCAAAACATCAAAGCCAAAGAAGCTTTGCAGGAAGCTTTAAGAATTAATCCCGATTTTACGAAAGCACATTACCGCATGGCTTTCCTGCTTTATGACATGGGTGAATACAATGAAGCCATTCCTTATTTGGAAAAAGCAGTGAATGAAAATCCCGACAACGATTTCTTAACTCGGCGGTTAGCTTTTGCATATCAAAAAGCAGGACGCATTGATGAAGCTATCAGCCGTTATGAAAGTGTGATTGTAAGCAATCCGACAAGCACTCAAGCATACTTGAATCTGGCAGGTTTGTATAGAACTGCTGCCGGTGAAGCGGTAGACAAGGGCAACACCGCTTTGGCAAATGAGTATAATAGAAAGACAATTGCAACTTTGGACAAAATGAAAGCGGTGGATCCTGAAAATCCTACTCTTTATTTAAGATACGCGGATGTTTATCTTTCCACGAACAGATTGGCGGAAGCCGAAGCCAATGCCAATTTAGCTTTATCAAAAGACCCGACCCTGTATCAGCCGTATGTTATTTTAGCCACGATAAATCAGCGACGCGGTTCCGAAAAATACAATCAATTTATTGATTTGGAAAAGAAAGCCAGAGAAGCTTACGGTCGCACCGCTACTCGTTTAAGTAAAGAACGCGACGCTGCAAGAATAGCCGCCAACGCTTACTTCAGAAAAGCGGACGAACAATTGAGAGCTGCCAAAGTAAGAACTGACGAACCGGAAGCTCTTAGTGATATTAACAGTAAATTGACCTTGATGGCTCAATTAATAGATCAAACAAGTAAAATCTATTAAAGAATACAGTTTAACCTAAAATCGAACCGGTACTTGAGTGCCGGTTCTTTTTTTGCCGGAAAGAGAAAACCGGCTGAAGAATTAGCAGAACAGAATCAGCTTGGAAGTTTTTCCTCAAGTTCGGCAAACAGTTTGGTTAAAGCGGGAATAGCATTATCCAGTTCTTCGCGAGTTTTGATATAAAAAGGCTCGCCATAAATTGCAGTAACAGTGCAGAAGGGTTTAGGCAGGCGAAATTTATCCCAAGAGTGAAAGATCCATTCACGGTCGGCATGCATAGCAACAGCAATAATTGGAACTTGTGCCGTGTAAGCAATTCTGGCAACTCCCGGCTGAATTACTTTTGAAGGTCCTTTAGGACCGTCGGGAGTAATGCCCAACTGACGCTCTTTTGCCATGCGCAACATCATTCTGTATGCATTAGAACCTTGTCTATTCGTAGAACCTCTTGCAGTTACAAAGCCCAATTCTTCTACCGGACCCGCAATCAATTCTCCGTCTTGAGAAGAAGAAATTGCCACACATGCATCGGAACCTATTCGGTGCAAAGTCATCAGCAGAATATCACGATGCCAAAACATAAAGATGCACTTGAAATCATCGGGCGGTTTATTGATAATGTTAAAGTGGATCGTTTTTGCCAGACAGCGCAGGAAAAGAGCACCTGCTTTGCGTTCGCAATGCATTAACCAAGAGGGGATTTTCATATTTGAAGCATATTTCTGATGATTTTTACAGTCTCCACGGAAGCGACTTTGCTGCCCAAAATGTCATGGATGCGTCGCAATTCCTCTTTTGTTTCTTCATACAATTTGCCGTCTGATAAATAGGTCTGAATCACTTGCTGCAAACGCTCTGGCTTCACTTCATCCTGAATTAATTCAGGGAAAACTTTCTTCTCCAAAATGAGGTTTGGCAAACCGATCATCTTTACTTTAATATAGCGTTTTCCTATCTCGTAAGAAATACGGTTTGCCACATAGACAATAGCACCGGGAGTGCCGATAAAAGCGGCTTCCAATGTGGAAGTTCCGCTCTTGAGCACCAAAAAATCACAGTATTTCATCATTTCATAATTATAGCCGTCAATGATAAAAGGTCGGATTTGAGCATAGCGATCAATCAGGTTCTGATACAATTGATGCGAGACTGAGAGGCTTTTGGAAAAAAGAAATTGGTAGCGGTCGGCATCCATCCTACTAATTGTCTGCAGATAAATCGGTAAAAGTTTGTTCACTTCATTATTACGACTGCCGGGAAAGAAACCGAGCCATTGTTTAGCAGGATCCAATCCATAAAAGTTGGCAAAAGCATTACGATCCAGTTCAAAACTGACTTCTTCCGCAATGGGATGACCCACATAAGCGGCATTGATATTATGAATTTTCAGCAGTTCTTCTTCAAACGGCAGAATGCAGGCAACCTGACGCGTCCGCTCTCTCAATTGATAAACGCGTTTATGCTGCCAAGCCCAAAATTGAGGAACGATAAAATACAGCACATCAATCTTTTCATCGTCAGCCATGCGAGCAATTCTTAAATTCATACCCGGATAATCAACCAAAATTGCCAAATCAGGTTTTTGCGTCTTGAATAATTTCTTAATCGTTTTCTCCACTTTTAGGAAAAAGCTCAAATGCATTGCCACTTCCACAAAACCCATCACGGCAAATCTTTCAAAAGGAAACAAAGGCTGTAGTCCTTCAGCTTGCATACGCCTTCCGCCAATACCTATATGTCGCAAAAAAGGAATTTCCTGATTCAATCTATGCATGACAAGTGAGGCATGTAAATCCCCGGAACTTTCGCCCGCCAGCCAAAAAATCGTTTTGCTCGGCTGCATATTTTTCTTCTCTCTCCCGCTATTTATGGTCGTTTATATACAAATGTGATGTATAGCATAAATTTATCATTGACAATTCAGTCAATAAAATTAGTAAAAGGTATTGAATTTGCATGTTAAAAACGAATAGAATAAAATCTTTAAAGAGAGGAACCAACCGATCGAATTATCGCTCGTTCAAAACTGAGAGGCTCATCATATTAAAGAGGGATTAAATATGAAAAAAGGGGTTGTTCTTATATTTTTATTCTTTTTAATTACGCATTTAGCGCTGAGAGGGGAAACTCGTTACCAAATGTTGGAAGACTTCGAAGACGGGTCAGTCACCCTTTCTTCTTATTCCAACGAAGACCTCGCTCCGAATGCTTGGACGCTTGATCAGACCTATACCTATAATTCTTCCCAATATGCGTTAAAATTAAGCGGCAATACTTGGAAGCAAGAAACCCTTCCCTCTCTTGATTTAGGAGCGGGAAAAGTTTTGCAGGTAGCAATTAGAAACACGGGTTCCTCTGCAAGAATTCAAGGCATAGGTTTTAGCAGCGGAACACACACCTTGTTTTATTCCATAGACGGAACTGCAATTCTCAACATAGAACAATGGGTAACGGTTTATCAAGGCGCTTTTAGCACATCTGTATGGAACTTGTATCAACTTCCCGTTTCGGATGATTGGTATGCTTATTTTGACGAATATCCGGTTATAAATTCCGTCATATATATAAATGATTTGGACAGCGGCAGCGGCAATATCTGGTTTGACAATCTTTGTCTTTTGACTTCAGAAATTCCTGTTGCACCGCAAGTTTCCGTCTCTTATAATATGGGAAAAGTGAAACTGAATTTCGACCGAACGCGCAATGTGACCGTCAATTTCTTTTCCGATGTCTTTGACCCGGACAGTAATACTTTTTCTTACCGTTGGGATTTCGGTGATTCCACTTACAGTCAGGCAGCGAATCCTGTTCACATTTTCACAGCCGCAGATGACCATCCGTATACTGTAACTTTGAAAGTCACGGATGACACGGGCAGATGGGGTTTGGCACGATGTAATGTCAATGTAGATGCCGGAAGCGGTAACTTGCCAATTACGCTTAATTTTGTAGGCGATATTATGTTGGCTCGCAATTATGAAAACCCAGGCGGAATTATCAATACGCAAGGAGTGAACGCTATTTTCCTGCCTACTAAAAATATTTTAGGCGATGCGGCAGACATCACAAACGCCAATCTGGAAGTTGTTCTCACCAATCGCGGAACTCCTCATCCCACAAAATCTGTCGTCTACAGAGGCAATCCCAATAACATTAACGGTTTAGTCTACGCGGGAATTGACATTGTCAGCGTCGCCAATAACCATATTTTGGACTATGGATATGAAGGTTTGCATCAGATGCTGGACAGTTTAACCGCCAAAGGCATTTTGTATAGCGGTTCCGGAGCCAATTCTTACGAAGCATACACTCCGGCTTTTACAAATTCTTACGGCTTAAATATTGCATGGCTGCGCAGTTGTGATCGCACCGGTCAATACAACAACGCTCAACCTTTTTTGAATGCAGGCTATAATAAACCCGGATTTGCTCTTTTTACTCCCTACTATCTATCACAACAACTTGTTGCAGTAGAAGGCATTGCCGATTTGAAGATAGTGGAAATGCACGGCGGAAGCGAATATTCTTTAACACCGGGAAGCGGCTATGATCGCGAGCAACTTTTTGAAGGCGAAATTGAAGATGAGGAATACAGCCTCTATTCTGATGTGCCTCATATGTGGGATATTGCCATCAGACACTACGCAATTGAACAAGGTGCAGACCTGGTCATAGTTCATCATCCGCACATTCCTCAAGCTGTGGAAATGTATCAGGGAAAACTGATTGCGCATTCTCTCGGCAATTTTGTTTTTGATTTAGATTATCCTGAAACCATGCCGACTTTTATTCTTTATGCGAATGCGGATTTTTCCGGCTTTTCCGACTTTCGCATCATTCCTTGTTTCATCGACAACTTAATTCCCAGAAGAGCATCCGCAAAATTGGGAGTTCATATTTTAGATTATTTAGCCAAGCGCTCTCGTGACCTGAACACAATCCTTTGGGTCAATAAAGACGATGTTACTGCAACAGTTGTTACAGATACGACTTCCGTGAATTTTACTCCAACCTCCACCAATCTGCAGCTTCATTTACAAAATATCGGCTCCGGTAGTTATGCCACAGAACCGATTAAATTTATGCGCAACGGAAGTGTCAGCAGTTTGGATGAAGTCCATCCCGGACAGGATTGGCAGGCAAGACTCGGTCAGGAATGCGTGTGGACTTGCAATATGGAAGATGAAGGCGGCAATCTTTTTAACCCGACAGGCACAAACGCATCTTTTACTACAGAGTGTGCTCATGAGGGATTGCGTTCGCTGCTGATTTCTGCTTCTGGCACATCAGCAACCGTTCCGCTGAAAGCAAAAATGAAGTGGTATGACAATACGAAAAAATGCACTCTGCACGCTTGGATTAAAACTGTTGATGCCACGGGCGTCAATGTAGACATAAAATACTTTTCTTCCCGCACTTCAAATAATCCTTCTTCCACGGAAAGCCTTATCGGCAGCAACTTATCCGGCACTTCAGATTGGACTTTTTATTATAAAGAAATTACCATACCTTCCAATTGCAGCTATTATCTTATCGTATGTAAAGCCGTGAACGGTTCAGCTTATTTTGATGAAGTCGGCTTAATCGAATGGACTGACTGGCAAAACTTTTCAGCATACCAAACGGTAAATTTCCCCAATGATTATTATTGGCTGCAAATTCAAGGCTCCGATAATCCTAAAAGCATCAGAGTCCGGTATACGGAAAAAGAGGTCACAACTTTTGTCCAAAGCCGCCCGGAAAAAGGAAATACTGAAATTGTTTCCGCTCTTCGCTGCTATCCCAATCCTTGCCAAAACGCTGCTCATTTTTCTTTTAATCTGAAACAACCCGCTAAACTGAAGTTGAATGTCTATAATGTTAAGGGACAATTAGTTAAAACCTTGGTAAATGAACAAAAGGATGCCGGTTTATATAAATTGAGTTGGGACGGAACAGATTGCTACTCAAAGCCTGCAGCAAGCGGAATTTATTTTTATCAATTACAGGCAGGAAACAGTAAAATTACCCGCAAATTAGTATTACTGCGTTAAAGTAAATTTTTTTACCTTCTTAATAACCACACCGTATCCACCCCGAGTCCACGCCGGTGAAGTCGGGGTGGACTCGGCGTGGATACGGCGTGGATGTTAAGGGAGCAATTTTGCAGATAAAATATTAATCAATTGATTGACAATCAGATATGCAAATAAAGAGAAAAAAATCAGGTGAAAGTGCTTGACATTCATAAATGTATAAATATTTGTGCATACAAGAAACTTCAATGAGAGGAAAAATGAGTGTTCAATGTTTATGTAAAAATATACCGCAGAGTAAAATAGACGCTATTCTGCAAGCTATGCCGCCGGATGAGCAAATAAAACGGCTCGGAGAATTGTTCTTCATTTTCAGTGAACCCTCTCGCTTGCGCATAATCCATGTCCTTATGCACCAAGAACTGTGCGTCGTGGATTTGGCGGCACTGATTGGAATGCAGCAACCTGCTGTTTCACAACAACTTAAACTCTTGCGCTTATCTCATTTGGTGAAGTATAGAAAAGAGGGCAAAACGGTGTATTATTCCCTTGCGGACGAACATGTTTCAGAATTATTTCGCATAGGGTTACAACATATCCAAGAAACAAAAAAGGAATAAAAGATGGTAATTGAAGAATACGAACTGGAAAATCTTTGCTGCGAAAGCTGCGCGCAAAATATTGAAGAAAAAATCCGCAATCTGCCTGAAGTGGATAGTGCACACTTAGATTTTCTCAAGAAAACTCTGACTGTTAAGACGAAGACCAATCGCGTTCTGGAAGCTGAAATCCGCAAAACTGTCAAAAATGTGGAACCCGATATCCAAATCAGACAAGTTTC
Source organism: Candidatus Cloacimonadota bacterium (assembly GCA_035357855.1). Taxonomy (GTDB): domain Bacteria; phylum Cloacimonadota; class Cloacimonadia; order Cloacimonadales; family Cloacimonadaceae; genus UBA5614. Next base: position 57,020 of record DAOPOH010000013.1, on the reverse strand, counting down.
TCAAACGGTTAAACAGACGCATCCACCTCTTCCTTGGCCCTTATTGACAGCCGGTTTAGGAGTGTTGGTTTATGTTGCAACCTATTTTAGCGCATTGCCTATGCAGCAGAAAATCATAATATATATAATTGCCTATATATTAAGCAGTTGGAGAGTGCTATTTAATGCTTTACTTAAAGCATTCAAAGGCTGGTTTTTGGATGAGCATTTCCTGATGAGTATTGCATCTTTGGGGGCTGTTTTCCTCGGTTCTTATCCGGAAGCAATTGCTGTTATGTTTTTATACGAAATCGGACAATTTTTGGAAAACAAAGCGGTAGACAGCTCGCGCAATTCCATTTTAAGTTTATTGAAACTAAAATCTGATGTCGTGCACAGGGTTATAGGTGATAAAACAGACGAAGTTCCCATCGGTGAAATTGTTCGCAACGAAAGCATTGTCGTCCTTCCTGGTGAAAGAATTCCCCTTGACGGGACGGTTTTGGAAGGTCAATCTGCTTTGGATACATCCGCTTTAACAGGTGAAGCTTTGCCGCAATCTGTGCAAACAGGCGATGAAGTTTTGGCGGGAACTCTAAATTTAAGCGGGCGTTTGGTCATTAAAGTGACTTCCATAGATGCGGAGAGCACTGTCACCAGAATTATGCATTTAGTGGAAGATGCCGCTCAGAAAAAGAGTAAAACTGAACGCTTCGCTTCACAATTTGCCAAGATTTATACGCCGATCGTGGTTTTTCTGGCTCTGATAATTGCCATAATTCCGCCTGCTGTATCCTTTACTCCGTGGTCAGTTTGGTTCAAAAGAGCGTTGGTCTTCCTTATAGTTTCCTGTCCGTGCGCATTGGTAATTTCCATTCCTTTGACCAGTTACGCTGCCATTGGTGCTGCGGCAAGAAAAGGGATTTTGCTGAAAGGCAGTAATTTTCTGGATGCTTTAGCCCGCGCTACGACTTTTGTCTATGACAAGACAGGCACTTTAACTACGGGAAAATTGGAAGTTCAGCAGCTTGTTCCTCTGCCTGAAGTGTCGGAAGAAAGGTTAGCAGTGGCAGCGTTGACTTGTGAAGACAGTTCCACTCATCCCATTGCTGAAGCAATCAAAGCCAAATTTGCCGGTCAATACACGCATCCGCAAGTTTTTATGCAGGAAGAATTTCACGGTAAAGGAGTCAAAGTTCAAACGGCAAATCAGGTTTTGTATGCCGGCAGTCGTGCTTTTTTACATGAGGAACAAATCATCAACCTTCCTCCGGAACCGGAAGACACTTGCATTTTCGTAGCCGAAAACGGAGTTTGCTTAGGCTACATAACTTTCAGGGACGAGATTAAAGACGATTTCCCCGCTGTCATAAAAAATCTGAGGAAAATGGGTATTCGCAAACATATCATGCTTACCGGCGACCATGCAATCCAAGCGGAAAAAGTTGCTTCCAAACTTGGTTTGACGGCTTTTCACGCGCGTTTGCTTCCTGCCGATAAAATGGAACAGTTGGAAGCGATTGAGCAAAGCCAGAAAAGTCCCGTTGCTTTCATTGGAGACGGGTTAAATGATGCCCCCGTAATCGCTCGCGCAGAAATCGGAATAGCGATGGGTGCAATCGGAAATCAGGCTGCGATTGAAGCTGCAGATGTAGTTCTGATGCAGGATGAGCCTCATCAATTGTTGAATGCGGTAAAAATGGCACGCAGAACAAGAAAAATTATGTGGGAAAATATTATTTTCGCTTTGGCGATCAAAGTTGCCGTAATGGTTTTGGCGATAATGGGAATTGCCACTTTGTGGGAAGCTGTTCTTGCCGATGTCGGAGTTACGCTTTTGGCAATCGGAAATTCCATGCGGTTGGTGCATAAGTGATACCGATATTGACAAAATCAAGCACCTAAGTTTTCAAGACAATAAAATCAAAAAAGGGAAGAAATTATGTCTTTGCGAATTACATTACCTGACGGCTCGATAAAGGAATATTCCGCACCTGTTACTCCTCTTCAAGTTGCCGAAGATATTTCTCCGCGCTTGGCTGAAGCTGCCGTGGCTGCAGAAGTGAACGGAAAAACAGTTGATTTATGTTCCGAGATTACAGAGGATGCAAATCTGATTATTCAAACCTTTTCCGATGCCAAAGGCAAAGAAATATACTGGCACAGCACTGCACACTTGATGGCTCAAGCGGTCAAACAGCTTTTTCCTGAAGTTAAAATCACAATCGGACCCGCAATTGAACAAGGCTTTTATTACGATTTTGACAGGGATGAACCTTTTTCGGAAGAAGAATTGGCACAAATAGAAAATCGGATGCGCGAACTGATAGCGCAGAATTTGCCCTATACCAGAAAGGAACTTTCCAAGCAGGAAGCAACGAAAATTTTTGCCGAAATGGGAGAAAATTACAAGCTGGAACTTCTGGATGCCATTCCCGACGATGAAATCATTTCCACTTATACTCAGGGCGATTTTATAGATTTGTGCCGCGGACCACATCTTCCCTCCACCGGAAAAATCAAAGCGATTAAGTTGCTAAAGACATCCGGTGCCTATTGGAGAGGGGATGAACATAACAAAATGCTCCAACGCATTTACGGAATAAGCTTCCCGACTGAAAAAGAATTGAAGGCTTTCCTTACTATGTTGGAAGAAGCCAAAAAGCGGGACCACCGCAAACTCGGTAAAGATTTGGACCTTTTTTCCATCAGTGAAGAAGTCGGGCCGGGGCTGGTTTTATGGCATCCAAACGGGGCAATGATGCGTCATTTAATTGAACAATATTGGAAAGAAATGCATCTTAAAAATGGCTATAAATTAGTTTATTCGCCTCATATCGGGCGTGCCGAATTGTGGAAAACAAGCGGACACCTCGGCTACTACAGTGAAAACATGTATTCTCCGATGGATATTGAGGGTCAGGAATATTACATAAAACCGATGAATTGTCCGTTTCACATCGCTATCTATAAATCGTCCTTACGCAGTTACAGAGAACTGCCTTTACGTTTGGCTGAATTGGGAACAGTGTATCGTTACGAGCGTTCGGGAGTTTTGCACGGATTGATGAGAGTGCGCGGTTTTACTCAAGACGATGCTCACATTATTTGCACTGCGGATCAGCTTAATTCTGAAGTGGAAAAATTGCTCGTTTTTGCCATGGATATGCTGAAACATTTCGGCTTTGAGCAATTCCAAATTTTCCTTTCCACCATGCCTGAAAATCCTGTTGGCGAAAAAGCGGATTGGGATATGGCTACTGAAAGTCTGCGTCTTTCTCTGGAAAAATTAGGCATTAGTTATGAGATAGATGCGGGCGGAGGCGCTTTTTACGGTCCGAAAATTGACATCAAAATCAAAGACGCCTTAAACAGAGCCTGGCAATGCACCACTATTCAATTTGATTTTAATGAGCCTCAACGCTTCAATATGGAATACATCGGAGCTGACAATCAACCGCACAGACCATATATGATCCACAGAGCAATCTTAGGTTCTATGGAACGATTTTTCGGCACTCTGTTGGAATATCACGCGGGCAATATGCCCTTGTGGTTGTGCCCCATTCAAGTTATGGTGATGTCCATAACTGACGCACAACTTGATTATGCCAAAGAATTGACTGATCAGCTTGTGCAGCAAGGCATCAGAGCGGAAGCTGACCTCCGAAGCGAAAAGATTGGTTACAAGATTAGAGATGCGGAACTGAAAAAGATACCATTTATGTGCATCGTCGGTAAAAATGAAGTTGAGAACAGGCAAGTGACTTTGCGCAGACATACAGTCGGGAACTTGGGCGCCATGAGCATTGAAGATGCAATCCAAAAGATCAATTCAGAGCTTTGATATGGCGGATAAAGCGTCTCCTGCAGAAATCGTAAAACAGGAATTACATGTGGCAGCCAAAGCCATTACCGAAGTAGCGGAAAAATTGGATGAAGCTTCTTTGCAAAAGGCTTTTGACATATTGCTCAATTGCAGCGGGAAAGTGGTGGTTACCGGTTTGGGTAAAACGGGAATTATCGCTCGGAAAATAGCGGCAACTCTTTCCAGTACCGGCACGACAAGTATTTTTTTACACGCGGCGGAAGGCGTTCACGGTGACCTGGGCGTCCTGCAGGAAAAAGATGTTTTAATGGCTGTTTCCAATAGCGGCTCCAATCAGGAATTGCTCTCCGTCGTTTCTTACGCCAAATTTCTAACCGTTCCGGTAATTGCGTTAACGGGAAACGCAACTTCACTTTTGGCAGCAAGTGCCGATGTTGTTTTGGATTGCTCAATTCCAAAAGAGTATGAACCTTTCGGATTAGTCCCGACTGCCAGCACCACGGTAGCTTTAGCTGTCGGAGATGCTCTGGCGGTTGCTCTGCTCAAACATAAAGATTTTGCCGAAAAGGATTTTGCGCTCTTCCATCCGGGCGGGACAATAGGTAAAAAATTATTGCTGCGAGTGAAAGATCTGATGCATTCCGGCAATGACCTGCCCCTTGTATCTGCCGACCAAAAAATGTCCGCCGTAATTATGGAAATGACAAGTAAGCATTTGGGTTGCTCGACAGTGATTGACAATAACGGTGTGCTAATAGGCATGATTACTGACGGAGACTTGCGCAGGCAATTACAGCAGAAGCAGACTCATCTTTTGGAATACACTGCTGCCGATTGCATGACTAAAAATCCCAAATTTACTCATCCTGAAGAATTAGCCGTTAATGCCCTAAATTTGATGGAAAGTAATAAAATTACTATGCTGCCCGTTGTTGATGCGCAAAATCATCCTGTCGGAATGCTGCATATGCATGACCTTATCCAAGCAGGCATTATTTAACTGACTTTTCTTCAATGCTGCACAATGTTCTCATTCGTTATCAACCTCCGACTGCAGGTGAACACGAAGTTTCTTTAGCCGCTGATTTTACCGATTGGCAGATCGTTCCCCTCTTTTATAAAGATGGACTGTATGAGCGGGAATTCATTCTACCAACTGGAATTTATCAATATAAATTAATAGTTGACGGAACTTGGATACCTGACCCCTTAGCGGATGAAGTTACACCCGATCCTTTTGGCGGCTTCAATTCTCTTCTGATTTTAACTGATGAGCCGGAAACCTCTTCCCTGCAGGATTTAATCTACTCTGCCGAACCTGTTTTCAGACAAGAAGATAATTTCAACACCCCCGATTGGGTGGCGGAAGGTGTAATCTATCAAATCTTTCCCGACCGCTTCTGTAACGGCAATAAAGCAAACGATCCTGATTTCAGCGAATGGTATTATGCGGATTGCAAAACTCCCCCTCCCAAAGGAACTTATCTGAAACCTTATCAAGAATATTTTCACCTTGTGGAAGATTGGTATGACATCTCCGGCTTGAAACAAAATCCCTACGCTCCAAAAGGGGTTCCCGATTGGTGGAGTTTTTACGGCGGCGATATTGCAGGAGTGCGTAAAAATTTGAATTATTTATTGGATCTCGGTGTCACTATTATCTACTTTAATCCGCTTTGGCAAGCAAAATCAAATCATAAATACGACGCTGCCGATTTCAAAAAAATAGACCCTCATTTCGCTACCGAAGAAGAATTCAAGGATTTTGTCCGCCTTTGCCATGAAAACAGTATTCACATTATTTTGGATATAGCGCTTAATCATACGGGTGAAACCTTTTGGGCATTTAGAGACTGCGTGGAAAAAGGTGAGAAAAGTCCTTATTGGAATTGGTATGATTGGAAAAAATGGCCTCTGCCTTCCCCCCTTCCAGAAGATTTCAATCCGCGTGATTATTATCAATGCTGGTGGGGAGTTAAAGATATGCCGGACCTGAATTATGACCTTTCTCGCCCTCATCCTGATGAAAATGCCGTTAAAAATATCAATGAGGCACAGCCTAATTGGAATATGGTAAACTATATTTTGGATGCTGTTTCCTGGTGGTTAACTGAGATGGATATAGACGGCTTCCGGTTGGATGTTCCGGATGAAGTTCCTTTCTGGTTTTGGCAGCTGTTCAGAGAAAAAGTCAAATCCCTTAAACCTGACGCTTGGCTGGTGGGCGAATTGTGGACTCATGCCGAACAATGGGTCTCTCCTCTTTATTTTGATTCGGTAATGAATTATGCTCATTTCAAAGATCCCGTCCTGGATTATTTTCTGCGTGCCTGCATCAGCAAAGATACTTTTCTGCAAAGATTATATTTGGGACTAAATGCCTATCCCCTATCTTCTTTACTTGTAATGATGAATCTTTTGGGCAGCCATGACACTGTTCGGCTGGCGGAAATTGCTCAAGACAAAATGCCCCAACTCAAATTAGCAGTCTTCTTCCAAATGACTTATATCGGCACTCCGCATATTTATTACGGAGATGAAATCGGTATGCGAGGAGGAAAAGACCCCGATAACAGACGCCCTTTTGATTGGCATTGGTATAATAATTTGACTTCAGTTGAACTGCACGATTATTATAAAAATCTGATTGCGCTCAGAAAATCCCAACCCGCTTTGCAAAAAGGCTTAATCCGCTTTTATGACCATCCCTGCCTTCTCATCTATGAACGCTATTTAGATGATCAAAGCCTGCTGATTATTATCAATAATACTGCTGATGAACAATCTTGGCACCTTCCTCCCGAAATTGAGTTGAGTTCTTTACCCCCTAATGTTTCAAATCTCCGCTTAAACGACAATACTATTTCTATATCCTCTTTTTCCGCTGCTATCCTTTATACCTGAATTTAATTAATACCGAAAATCAATCCAAGAAGATAAAGCTCTTTCCCTTTTGCTTTAAGACTTTGTAAGTCATAAACATTCGTTCAAAATAAACAAAAAAAGATAAAATCTATAAAGTAAATGTAGAATTTATTAAGTAAAACACCAAAAAATCGGAAACAACACATTGACATAAACGGAGCCCTTTCTCTCTGAACAAACTGCCCATAATTCTACACCTAAATTTGCAAAGGCTTTTTTTATAATATAAAATCCAAATAATTTGACCTGTTTATTATTCGCCATTGGCTGTTGGGATAGGTCTCCAAGAAAATTTTAGGCGGTTTTTGTTTGTCTTGTTTCCACTTAAATTCGTAAGCAAAGAGTTTGCCTCCTCTTTCTTCCAGTAAATCAATTTTCTGCTGCTGCCAAGTACGCCAAAAAAACATGTTAGCCGGTATGTTCATATAACTGCGTTTTTTCAGGCGTTCTACAAAAAGATGATTTTCCCACAACATACCGATGTCGTTTCTCAGATTAAGAGGGTTAAAATTAGCTATAAGTGCATTTCTGGTGCCGTCATCATAAAAATAATACTTGCTTTTGGAAGTTAATTTTAAGGAGTTAATATCCTTAGAATTGGATATTTATAAGGAATTAATTTGTCAACAAAAATATGTGTCACAAGTCTGAACTGTTTCTGCTTGACAGAAAGAAGGTTTAATTTTTGGTGGCAAATATGAAAGGGGCATTAGCTCAGTTGGGAGAGCGCATGACTGGCAGTCATGAGGTCAGGAGTTCGACCCTCCTATGCTCCACCAAATTTTAAGCCACTTATCGGATACCTGCCGGTTTGGGATGAGTGGCTTTTTCTGTATCGGGAGAAAGAATATGAAAACATTAACCGAAGCCGATTTTTCAATTATAAAAGATTTAGCGCACCAAGCACGGATTAACATTTTACACATGACTACTTTAGCAGCCTCAGGTCATCCGGGGGGTTCTATGTCCTCTATTGATGTTCTAATGACTTTATACCACATGATTAATCACGATCCGAATAATCCGCAACAAATTGACAGGGATAGGGTAATCATCAGTAACGGTCATATTTCACCCGCAGTTTACAGCACTTTGGGTGCAATGGGCTATTTTAACATAGAAGACGCCATTTCTGAATTCAGGTTAGCAGGCTCAATTTTTGAAGGCCATATTGAAAGAAAAGTTCCGGGAGTGGAATGGACTACAGGAAATTTGGGACAAGGGCTCTCCGCAGGTTGCGGTTTCGCTTTAGCAGAGCGCATAAACAAACTTAATTACCATACTTTTGTTTTGATGGGTGACGGTGAGCAGCAAAAAGGACAAATCAGCGAAGCGCGTCGTTTTGCCATAAAATATAATCTGCGTAGGCTTACCGTTATAATTGATTACAATCAATTGCAGATTAGCGGTTCTATCCATGCTGTAATGCCGCAGGATATAACTGCAAATTGGCAGGCAGCCGGTTGGAAGGTCATATCAATTGACGGACACGATATAAAGCAGATTCACGATGCTTTGTTGGAAACTGCAAATTCGGAACAACCTTGCATGATTTTGGCTCATACAATTATGGGCAAAGGCGTTTCCTTCATGGAAAATCAGGCTAAGTATCACGGTTCCGCTTTAAAACCTGACCAATTGGAACTCGCGTTGCAGGAACTACAAGGTGAAAATAAACTGGAATATTATCGCCAATTGCGAGAAGAAAAAAAATCCGCCGGAATGGTAAAAGGAGCGGTTTTACCTGAATTTAACCCTGAGTTCAATACGGGCAGACCGATTACTTACACTGAAGCAAATGACAATCGCAGCGCTTGGGGAAAAGCTATTGCCGATTTAGCTCAACTCAATAAAGATAATAAAGTTCCGCTGGTTGTATTTGATTGCGATTTGCAAAGCAGTGTCAAAACCGGCGATTTTGCCAAAATCGCTCCCGACCGTTTTATTCAATGCGGGATTATGGAGCAAAACACTTGTGTAACTGCAGGAGCTGTTTCCACTTGCGGAATTTCCGCCTGGTGGTCTGATTTCGGTATGTTTGGCATTGATGAAGTTTATAACAATCAGCGCTTGAACGATATCAATCATGCAAATCTGAAAGTGGTAACGACTCATGTGGGAATTGATGTTGGCGAAGACGGAAAGACTCACCAATGTATAGATTACATAGGATTAGCCAGAAATCTGTATCACTTCAGGTTACTTTGTCCTGCCGACCCCAATCAGACAGACATTATCATCAGATGGACTGCCAATCAAAAGGGTAATTTTCTGATTACAATGGGCAGGTCTATTCTTCCCATTATAAAAAATGCCGAAAATGAAATATTCTATCAACCGGATTACAAGTTCCGCTTCGGTAAAGCTGATTTATTGAGAGAAGGAGATAAAGCGGCTGTAATTGTGACGGGAACCCCTGTCGGCAGAGTTTTACAAGCAGTCGATAAACTCTCTGAAGAAAGCATAAAAGTTCAGGTCTGGTATGTATCCTGTCCCTTGGAACTCGATCTTGAAATGCTGACTGAAGCTGCAAAAACAGGAATCATCTTTACTGTGGAAGACCATAACATTCACAGCGGTTTGGGAAGCATTATTGCAGACGATTTGCTGCAAAAAGGACTATTTGCTAAACTGATCAAATTGGGGGTAAAAGAATATCCGCCATCGGGGACTTCGGAAGCTGTCTATCAATGGGCAGGTTTGGATGCTGCTTCCATATATGAAACAATAAAAAAAATACATCGGACTAAGTTGGTAGAAAACTAAAATCAGCATTTTATTGAAAAAATCATTGACGAATAAGACAAATCTGTGTTTTGTTAAAAAAAGATTAGATTTTAGGAGCGGGAAATGAAGAAATACCTTAGAACTTTTCCTGATCAATGTATAGCTTGCAGAGCTTGCGAGACTACATGTTCTAAGTTATATTTTAAGGTTGATGATACGGAAAAATCCAGCATTCGAATCACCGAAAATGCTGAAGGCAGTTCCATTAATGTTTGCAATCAATGCGAAACTTGCGTAACGGCATGCCAGACTTTGGCTTTAAGAGTTAATTCGCAAGGAGTGGTAATACTGGATAAATCTCTTTGCATAGGCTGTCTGATGTGCGTAGCCGCTTGTCCGACAGCATCAATGCAAACTCATCCAGATTTGCTTAACCCCTTTAAATGCATCTCTTGCGGTATTTGCGTCAAAAGCTGCCCTACAGAAGCTATTAAGTTGGTAATGGAATAAGGAGATTAAGATGGATTTGGAAAAAATCAATGCTATGAAAGCAAAACACAAACTGCTGGCTGAATACAAGTATGAACTCAAGCCCGTAATCAAAGGATACAATCGACGCACTTTGTATGTAAATCTTTCTAATTTGGAAATAAAAGAAAAGCCCGTGTCGGATAAAATGATTGATAAATTTGTCGGCGGCAAGGGTTTCGACCTGCGTCTGATGTGGGATGGAGTAAAAGAAACGACCAAATGGAATGATGAAGAAAATGAGATTTGCATTTCCTTCGGACCCCTTTGTGGCAATACAAATTATCCCGGAAGCGGAAAATCCATTGTTACCACTATTTCTCCTTTGACCGGTATTCCCGTAGACTGCAATGTCGGCGGACATTTCGGTCCCTATACAAAATTTTCAGGTTTTGACGCACTGGAAATTCAGGGTAAGGCTGCTGAAGACATCATTGTCTATATTGACGGCGATAAGGGTATCGTGCAAATTATGACTGCACCCGATGAAGATTTGAACAGTCATGTCGCCTGCGAGCAGTTTATTCACGAATTTGCTGATGCTCCCGGAAAAGAGCAATTTGTTTCCGTCGTTTCTTCCGGTGAAGCTTCTCAACATGTTCTGATCACTTGCTTGAATTTTTCCTTTTGGGATAAAAGAAGACAGGTAGCAAGATTGAAGCAAGCAGGCAGAGGGGGTACGGGAACCGTTTTTCGAGACAAACATCTTAAGGCTTTGGTGGTCAAATATTCCGGGTTAAAGAGTGACAGCAATCATCCCGTAGATTTACCCACTTTGCAGAAAACCGGTTTAAAGGTGCACAAAGAAATTGAAGTAGGCGATGCCAAACAATGTCGTATGCGAGAAGTCGGCACTGCACACTTGATGGAAATTATGGACGACTATGACCTTCTGCCGATTAAAAATTTCAAATACGGTCATTTACCCGAAGCTCGTAGTCTTGCATCCTGGGAATTCAAAAAACTTTTTACTCAGGGCATGCCTGACGGGTGTTGGTACGGTTGTTCTTTAGCTTGTTGCAAAGCGGTGGATAATTTCATTCCTCGCACCGGACCTTACAAAGGACAAAAAGTTTGTGTTGACGGACCGGAATATGAAACTGCTGCCGGTTGCGGTTCCAATCTTTGTATTTGGGACCCCAGAGATGTTGTGGAAATTAATTTTTACTGTGATACTTACGGAGTGGATACAATCTCCTTTGGCACCTCTACAGCTTTTGCCATGGAATGTTATGAATACGGTATTTTGAATAAAGAAAGAACAGGCGGACTTGATTTGACTTGGGGTAATGCTGATGCGGTTTTGGAGCTGCTTCACCAAATGGCAAAAGGAGAAGGTTTCGGTATAATCGTCGGTCAAGGGGTTCGCCGAATGAAGAAAATATTTGTTGAACTATATGGGGCCGAGCCTCAATTGCTTCAAGACATCGGTATGGAAGCCAAAGGAATGGAATACAGTCAGTATTTGAGCAAGGAATCTTTGGCACAACAAGGCGGCTATACACTTGCTCTGAAAGGTCCTCAACATGATGAAGCCTGGCTGATTTTCATGGATATGGTCAATAATGCCATTCCAACTTTTGAGGATAAAGCGGAAGCGCTTCACTATTTTCCCATGTTCAGAACTTGGTTTGGGCTTCAAGGTTTGTGCAAATTGCCTTGGAATGACATTGAACCTGAAGATAATGCCATGACTGATGAGCCGGCAAAAGTTCCCGAGCATGTGCAAAATTATATTGAAATCTATAAAGCTGTTACCGGTAAGCATCTGGATAAAGAGGAGCTTATTCTGCAAAGTGAGCGGGTCTATAATTTCCAAAAAGTGTTTTGTCTAAGGATGGGCGGAGGTTTAAGGCAATCAGATATTCCTCCTTACAGAGCAATGGGTCCCGTTACGGAAGAGGAATACCTTTCTCGAGAAGAGCGTTACGATAAAGCCTTACGGGAAAAAGCAGGTATCAATATTGACGGAATGTCGCTTCAGGAAAAAATGAAAGCTTTGCAAGATTATCGCTATGACCAATACAATAAGCTGGTCGATGCAGTCTACAAGCGCAAAGGCTGGACCAAAGAAGGCATTCCCACTCCGGAACATTTGAAGAAAATCGGTATGGACTTGCCTGAAGTCTTGGAAGTGGTCAAGCGTTTCATATGAACTTCAAAGCTTCTATAACCACAAACAGTAAAAGAAAATTCTCATTTCTTGTCTGAGATTGATTTGTTTAGACAAAATTTCGCCTTTGAAAATTTTGGAAATTAAAAGGAAGGAACGGTAAGGAACGATTAAAAAGCTGCTTTATTGCCTGTTTGGAGAATGGAACGGAATCCAGAATTTGGTTTTTATTCCGGTCATGCTTTTGCTGATGGAGCAATCCAGTCTGACAAAATGGATAATAACCATGGTTGCCGTTCAAAGGCAGTTTGTCCCTTTATTTTTCTTCCTTATAATTGCGGTATATATATTATTCCTGATTATTAAAGCTGTTGTGCAATGGCATCATTGTCGCTTAACCGGAAAGATTAAAACGCGCTTGGGACATGATTTTTTACTCCCTTTTACCATAGATTTGCATCGTTGGCTTTTTGCCTTTTTAACAGCTGTAATGATGATCTATGTCCTGAAAACTATCTTAGATTATGCCTATCATATAAGCATTCCTTTTCTCAATCTGCTTTTAATCATTTCGAAAGTCGCCATGGTTGCCGGAATTTTATTAAGCTGGTTTTTTTTAGAAATAGCTATTCCCTTTATTCGCAAGGGACATACTTATGAACGCGCTTTGCAACATTTTGACATTGTGATTTTCATGCATTGGAAAAAGAACTGGGCAAACATCATAATGCAGTTTATTCTTATTGCCGCTTCAGTTGTGGTATTTAAATTCATTATCAATTTATTAATACAATGGCAGCAAAATAATCTCTTCAATATACGTCTTTTCAGCTTTAACAAACCGGAAACGACATTGAATTTGCTCTATAACATGGGCTTGCTGATGATTGGCTTCCTATTTTCCAATCTGCTTTTTTACCCTTTTATATTTTTAACCAAAAAAGCGTTCGTTTGGCTCAACTTACAACCGGTCAGTAAGTAATTCCTATGCCGCAGAAAAGAAAATCTCCCTCTCCCCGTAAAATAAAACGAGCTGACAAACAGCACCGGTTCTTTGTAATCATTACTGCACTCTGCGTATTTTTTGCTATTTATTGGTTAAGCCGGCCTGTCAAATCTCAACCTAAGGCAGAAAAAATAAAAACTGCCGAAAGTCCGTTACTAAACAGACAGGAATCAACAAAACAGCAAAAATCTAAAGCTGAAAGAGCCATAGTTGCATCAGAAAAATCTGAACCTCAAACACAGACAGAAATAGCAATTCAGAGCGCAATTTCCAAATTGCATGTTAACTCGCGCATCATTAAACGAAAGAAAAATAAAGAGGCAATTGTCTATTCGGTTCCCATAAATCCGTCCGCTTGTGATTTGACTTTTGCTAATATGATATTCAAAGGCGAAGTAGAGCGTTGCAACGGTATTTTCCGTTCCGGTGAAGTAAAGAATAAAAGACAAGTGCTGACTTTCACTGATCCGGATACACATCAAAACTATCAAGTTGAGCTTTTTTACAGAAGTAATGAAGCTTTGCCACCCTCGCAGGAAAGAATTCTCTGCATTATCGTAGATGATTTCGGCAATACTCAGGGAAAATTACTCGATGGTTTTGCCCAAACTGAGGCGGCTGTATGTTTTGCCATTTTACCTGATGCTAAATATGCCGTGGAAGCAATGCGTAAAGCCACACAGAAAGGTCATGAAACTCTGATACATATACCGATGGAACCGATAAACTACCCGAAAGAAAATCCCGGTGATAATGCTATCTTCATTCATAACTCACCTACCGAAAACGCACGCAGGATGGAACACTTCATCAACAAATTGCCCGCTTGCATTGGCGTCAACAATCACATGGGAAGTCTTGCCACTTCGGATGAACCTACGATGCAAACAGTGATGCAAGTGCTGCGTAAACATAATCTCGTCTTTGTGGACAGCCGCACTTCAAACAGTTCTATCGCATATACAGTTGCACAAAAAAATCTGGTGCCCGCTTTCAAACGCGATGTTTTTCTCGATGAACCGGACCTATCCTCAGCCACTTTAAATAAAAAACTCTCTGAATGCCTCTCTCTTGCCCAAAAGCAGCCTTTTGTAATCGCAATCATGCATTGTCACACACAGGAGCATTTAGTTTATTTGCAAAAATTTATCGCTCAGGCTAAACAGAAAGGATTCCGTTTGGAACCAATTTCAGGCTTGAGTGCTTATGAACTTCCGGATATTTTATGAGGATTAAAAAATGAACCTTATCAACGCTGTCCTGATGGGATTAATTCAAGGCTTAACAGAATTTCTGCCAATCTCCAGTTCCGGTCATCTTGTTCTTTATCGTTATTTTTTCGGACAGACGAACAATACCGGTGATATTTCACTTGAAGTTTTTCTGCATTTAGGATCTCTTTTAGCAGTAATTATTTTCTTCTGGAAAGATATTATTGACTTAATTGCCTCTCTTTTCCATTGGAAAGACGCCGTAGGTTCAAACAAACATCGCCGCAATCATCTGATTTTATTTTATCTGATTATTGCAACGGCAGTTACGGGAATAATCAATCTTCTTTTCGGCAGCAAAATAGAAGCAGTATTTAATCAACCTTTACTGGTAGCGATTTTCCTCAGTGTTACGGGAGTATTTATTTTTTGTTCAGATTTGGTTAAGAAGAATGAAATTCCCTCTTACGGAATGGGAATTTGGCGCAGTGTCGGTATCGGTTTGGGACAAGGAATTGCCATGCTGCCTGGAATTTCACGTTCCGGAACCACAATTGCAGTTTCAATTTTCTGCGGTATAAACAGAGCAGATGCCGCTACATTTTCTTTTTTACTAAGTCTGCCGGCAATTTTAGGCGCAAATTTGAATGAGTTCAAAACTTTGACTACCCTGCAATCGTCGCAATTGCTCAATTATCTCTGCGGTGCTTTAGCTGCTTTCGTAACAGGCTATCTTGTCATTAGTTTTCTCATCAATTTGATTAAAAAAGCGAAATTGAAATACTTTGCCTTTTACTGCTGGTTTATTTCCGCACTTTCAGTAATTTTAATTCTTGTGCATTAACTATGAAATCCATACCTTCTCGTGAATTTTTAGTCCAAGTTGCCAAAGCTAAACGTGCAGCCGGATACCTAATTATCGGCGAAGACGGTTACATGACCGAAAAGGTTTACCAGGGCATCAGAACAATTATCCGGCGCGAAATTTTTCCTTTTGAAACAGTTACTCTATATGGGGATGAATTAACTTTATCCGAACTTTCGGATTATTTGGACAGCTATTCCATTTTTGCGGCAAACAGATTAATTGCAATCAAGAACGCTCATCGCTTCGGTGAAGAAGATAAAAACAGAAGAAATGTTGACCGTCAAAAGCAATTTCTGCAAGTCATAGCTAATTATTTCCAAAATCCCGAACCTTCTCAAGTCGTTGTTCTAATGGCTGCAGCAGCAGACGGACGAATTACCGAGTGGAAGAAAATCAAGGATTCCTGCCAAGTAATAGAATGTGAGCCGATTAAATTTGGTGGTGAAATGCGGCATTGGTTGGAGACTTCTTTGCGTCTGCAGCAAAAAACAATGGATGAAACCGCCAAGACTCTCTTTCTGGAAAAGGTGGAATTGGATTTCTGCTCAGCTGAAAACGAACTGGAAAAATTACTTGTATATGTGGGAGAGCGCACTCACATTACGGAACAGGATGTTTTTGTCACTTTACCCACTTCACGATTAGGTCCGATGAGTGAGTTTTATCGTGCATTGGGAACTAAGAATACAGCTAAAGTTATTGCCCGCATTTTGGACATGCTGAACAACGAATGGGCGGATTTACAAATCCTTTCTCTCATTTATAAATTTTTTCTTACTGTCTGGAAAATTTACGCCTTGCGTGCTCAACAAGTTACTGATAAAGAAATTACAAATTATCATCTGAAGGAATTGTTTGAAAGTCAGCGAAAAGATTATGTAGCTTATGCCAACAACTATAAACCCGATGAACTTCCAAGTATCTTCCAAACTATTTTAGAGACGGACGCAAGTATTAAACTCAGCAAAGCCGATTCCCCCACTCTAATGACACTTTGCGTAGTTAAAATCTGCAATCCCGAAGACTAAAATGTCACGTTCCACGGGGATTTTGCTTCCGATTTTCTCCTTGCCTTCAGCTTATGGAATTGGCGGTTTCGGTAAAGAAGCATATAAATTTATTGATTATCTGAAGGCAAACGATCGTCTTTATTGGCAGATTTTACCTCTAAATTATCCCGGTTACGGAGACTCTCCTTATAACCCGATTTCATGTTTAGCCGGAAACCCGTATTTTATTGACCCGGAAATGCTCTTTGAAAGCGGCTTACTCACAAAATGTGATTTGGATTCTGCCCGCCTTCCCGATACGGGAAAAGTGCATTATCACCTTGTTTATAAAACAAAGCAAAAGTGCTTCAGAAAAGCATTTACTGACTTTTGCCAAAAAAGGGGTGAAAGTTCTCTGCTTGAATTTCTGGAAAGAGAAAAGGAATGGTTAAAACCTTTTTCCTTATTCAGTTATGCCAAATCCGCTCATTCTTCTTTGCCTTGGCAAAAATGGCAACAGGAATTTCGCTTTTATTCAAACCAAGTTTTTGAAAAAATCTATCGTCAAAAGCCTGAAGAACTCTTATATCCTGTTTTTCTGCAATACATTTTTCAAGAACAATTATCCGCTCTGAAAAGCTATGCAGTCTCTCAAAACATAAAGATTATAGGAGATTTGCCTCTTTATGCAGCATTGGAAAGTTGCGATGTCTGGTCTCAGCAGGAATTATTTGATTTAGACAAAAACGGTTACCCGAATAAAGTAGCGGGAGTGCCTCCCGACGCATTTTCTGAGACCGGACAGTTATGGGGAAATCCACTTTACAATTGGTCAAAGATGCAAGAGGATAATTTTACATGGTGGAAAACCCGTTTGACAAAGGCTTTTGAGTTTGCTGATTATTTACGTCTTGATCATTTCATTGGTTTTGTCAATTTCTGGGCAGTGGATGCCAAAGCCAAAACAGCGCAAGTCGGAGAGTGGTTGCCGGGACCGAGTTATGCTTTTTTTGATGCCATCTTAAATAATTTTCCCGCACAAAATTTTATTGCCGAAGACCTCGGTATTTTAACAGACGCAGTTAATGCCGTGCGTGACCATTATGGCTTTCCCGGTATGATAATACTTCAATTTTGCTTTCAAGACGATAAAAATGATGTTTTATCCTTTCCCGAAAATAAAATTATCTACACGGGAACGCATGATAATCAAACTACGACGGGTTGGTTTTTGACAAATCGAGCTGAAGGAAAACCGGACAATCAATTTCTGGTAACGTATTTGCATAAAACCGGATTCTTGCTTGACGGAGAAAGACTTACACCACAAAATGTCGCTACCTGTTTAATTAAGTTAGCGGAAGCAAGCCCTTGCAGAATTGCCATTTTCCCTTTACAGGACATTTTAGGTTTGGATAACAGCACTCGTATAAATATTCCCGGCACAGCTTTAGGAAATTGGCGCTGGCGTCTGAAGAGTTTTGACCTAAGTTAATAACTTACGGATAAGCTTTCAATTAAACTGCCAACCCAATATTTTTCTATATTCCTGGCAATTGACCTTTTCTAATGCAGTTGAATTCATTAGTGTGCCAACGAAAATTCATACTTTGAAAGATGCGCAGAATATATTTTGCTTTTATTTAAATCAGGTTATTATGTCATATGAGATTAATATTAACAAAGAGGAGGAAAAATGGAAAACAATATTAATCAACCAGGAATTCCTTTATTGGGAGACAAGTTCCCGCAAATGAAGGTAATAACTACGCGGGGAGAAAAAACACTGCCTGACGATATGAAAGGTAAATGGTTTGTGTTGTTCAGTCATCCCGCCGATTTTACTCCGGTTTGCACCACAGAGTTCGTTGCGTTTCAAAAAAGGTATGAAAAGTTCAAAGCTCTCAATTGTGAATTAATCGGTCTTAGCGTGGATCAGGTATTTTCTCACATTAAATGGGGAGAATGGATTCAAGAAAATTTGGGTGTCGAAATTCAGTTTCCAATTATAGCGGACACAGGTGCCGTTGCCAACAAGTTAGGTCTTATTCACCCCAACAAAGGAACAAACACTGTGCGTGCAGTCTTCATAGTTGATGCGGAAGGAATAATTCGCATTATGTTATACTATCCTCAAGAGCTCGGACGCAATATGGATGAAATTCTGCGTGCAGTTGAAGCAATGCAGATAGCGGATAAGAATAATGTTTCCATGCCTGCAAACTGGCCTAACAATGAAATTGTGCAGGACCATGTAATAGTGCCTGCGCCAAAAGATGTTGATAACGCCAAAAAACGCTTAAGCGAAGCCAAAACAGCAGGATTTGAATGCTTTGATTGGTGGCTTTGCCACAAAAAACTCAGTTAATCTATTCAGAAATTAAAGTTACATACTCCCTGTTCCTATAAAGAGCAGGGAGTTTTATTGTCTTTGCGCTCAATTATAGTTCTGTGGCTAAGATACTTAAAAGTTTTTTTATTTCAAAAGGCTATGCGACCTTATTAACTCCCTTCTCAAACTAATATTTTCAATTTGATTAACACCATTTTCTGTCACCTTTTCCCCATTTTCTTATAAGATAACAACTTATTAAAATATAATCAAAAGCGGTTTTGCTTGACTGAAAGAGCCTATTCAAAATTCTGCCTTTCAAAATGTTATTATGTAAGGAGAACAAAATGAAAAGAAAAGTCATCATTATGGGTGCTGCCGGAAGGGACTTTAACAATTTTAACGTCTTTTTCCGCGACAACGATCTCTATGATGTTGTTGCTTTTACCGCTACTCAAATTCCCGGTATTGACGACAAAAAATATCCTGCAGAACTGGCAGGGAGCCTATATCCGAACGGAATACCCATTTATCCGGAAGCAGAGCTTCCCGAATTAATCAAGAAACACAATGTTGATTTAGTCGTGTTTGCTTACAGTGACCAGCCTCATATTGAAGTGATGCACAAAGGTGCAATCGTGAATGCTGCCGGTGCAGATTTTATGATGATGGGCGCCAATACAATGATTAAAACCGACAAACCTTTAGTTACAGTTTGTGCTGTTCGCACCGGTTGTGGTAAAAGTCAGACTACCCGTGCCGTAGTAAAAGCTTTACAGGAAAAAGGTCTGAAAGTTGTTTCCATTCGTCACCCTATGCCTTACGGTGATTTAGTTGCTCAAAAAGTGCAGCGTTTTGCCGAATTGTCAGACTTAGATAAATATAAATGCACAATTGAAGAAATGGAAGAATACGAACCGCATATCCGCATGGGCAGTGTAATTTATGCGGGAGTGGATTATGAAGCAATTATTCGCGAAGCCGAAAAGGAAGCAGATGTCATAGTTTGGGACGGCGGAAATAATGATATTCCTTTTTACACTTCAGACAAAAAACTCAATATCGTAGTTACAGATCCGCACAGAGCCGGCGATGAAATTTCCTATTATCCGGGTGAAACTAATGTTTATTTAGCGGATGTGATTGTAATCAATAAAATAGACAGTGCGGATTTGGAAGAAATTCAGATAGTGCGTGACAATGTTCGTTCCCGTAATAGAAAAGCAACTATCATTGAAGCTGCGTCTCCTCTGTTTGTTGATAACCCTGAAGTCATAACGGGCAAGCGCGTTTTAGTCGTAGAAGACGGACCCACTTTAACTCATGGTGAAATGGCATACGGTGCCGGTGTGATTGCTGCCGAAAAATATGGTTGTGCTTCTATGGTTGATCCCCGTCCTTGGGCTGTCGGTGAAATTGCTGATACATTTAAAAAATATCCCAATATCGGTGTTTTGCTTCCTGCCATGGGCTACAGTCCTCAGCAGATTAAAGATTTGGAAACCACAATCAACAATACTGATTGTGACAGTGTTATCATCGCTACTCCGATTAATTTGCTCCGCTTAATAAATATCAATAAACCTTCTTGCCAAGTCAATTACGAATTGCAAGAAATCGGAATCCCCACTATTAAAGACGTTTTGAAAGATTTCTAAGCTAAAACTAATATAACTATTACGGACAGGGTGACTTCTAACAGTCACCCTACTACCCTTTTCAGGAGTTGAAATGAAAAAGACTGCCGTTCTTGCTTTAGGCGGAAATGCCATTATTCAAGCAGGCCAAAAAGGCACAATTACCGAGCAATTCAGGAACACGAGAGAATCTTTAGGCGGTGTAGTTGAACTGATAAAACGCGGATACCGTTTAGCCATTACTCATGGTAACGGTCCGCAAGTGGGAAATTTATTGCGTCAGCAGGAAGCGGGTGAAAAAGAAGGTATTGCTCCATTGCCTTTAGGTGTACTCAATGCAGCCACTGAAGGAACTATGGGTTACATGATTGAGCAAAGTCTGCAAAACCGTCTACACCTGAACTGCATTCAGCGTAATGTGATAACTATCACCGCTCAAGTAGTCGTTGATCGTAATGACCCGAGTATGCTTCACCCCACTAAATTTGTCGGCAGCACTTATTATTCAAAAGAAGAAGCGGAAAAACTTCACTCTGAATTCGGTTGGGTCTTGAAAGAAGATTCGGGAAAAGGCTTTCGCAGAGTTGTTCCTTCCCCTAAACCGATTGACATAATCCCCGCTCCAATTGTCAGACAATTGGTGGAAGAAGGCATAATCGTAATCACTGTCGGCGGTGGCGGAATCCCTATTTACATTGAAGACGACGGAACTTACGAAGGTGTGGACGCCGTTATTGATAAAGACTTTGCTTCCGCTTTGCTGGCTCAAATGATTGATGCCGATTTGCTCGTTATCCTGACCGGCGTCGATAAAGTCGCTCTCAATTACAATAAGCCGGATATGCAAGAACTGGATACATTAACAATTGCCGATGCCAAAAAATATCTTGCCGAAGGTCAATTTCCTTCAGGAAGCATGGGACCCAAAATTTTGGCGGCAATTGACTTCATTGAAAAGGGCGGAAAAGAAGTGCTGATTACTTCCATAGACCGGATTGTAGACGCTTTTGAAGGGAAAACAGGCACCAGAATTATACCCTGATTGAGATTTATACCCCGAACAATTAAGCCGCTCAGGATGCGGCTTTTTGTTTGCTTCTTTGCAGCAGTGGTAATTTATGTTGCTTAAATCGGAACCGGTTTTACAGGATATTCACATACCACTGCAAAATATAACCACCCGCTAAAACCCAAATCAAACAAGCAACCGCCAAAAAAGGTCCGAAAGCAATTCCTTCTTGCCTGCCGCGTTTTGAAAATACTGCTCCGATTATAGCTAATATACTGGCAAAAAACAGAACAAAAGCTATATTTATTGCACCCAAATATGTTGCCAATGCAGCCAAAAGTTTAAGGTCTCCGCCGCCCATTCCTTCTTTATGTCTGACCTTTTCAAACAGCCATACTATCCCCAACATCAGCAGCAGCAGAATAACTGCAGTCAATAACGCATTCCAAAAAGAAATATCATTCCCGGGCAACAAACCAAAACCAAGTCCAAAAATTGCCATTGGAATTGTCATCTTATCCAAAATCAACCTATTGTAAAGATCAATAAAGAAAATGGGAATTAAAAAGGAAAAAAGGACTAGATACTTAGCAAAAAGCGTCGGATCGGTGCCGAATTTCCAAAACAGCGCCAGATAAATTACCGGGGTCAGAATTTCTACCAGTAAATGATGGATATGGATTTTGGCACCGCAAAACTTGCATTTGCCGCCTAATACAAGATAACTGACAATCGGTATATTCAGGTAAAACGGCAAAGGCGTGCCGCAAGAAGCGCAATGTGAAGCGGGTAAAACAATGGACTGATGTTTCGGTAAGCGGTCAATTAATACATTAAAAAAACTGCCGAAACACGCTCCTAAAACAAAAATCGGAATGGCAAAAAATAAATTCAGGCCGCCTACTCCTACCAATCAAAGGCATTATGCTGATACCAGCGGTCAAAACTATTCAAATTCCGATATTCAAATCTGATGGAAATAGCATCCGTAGGTTTATAGTTAAGGCTGAATTCCGGGAATATTTTGGTTTGGTTATCGCCATTTGACTCAAAACTGAAGCCTTTTCCGTTCATTGCAGTGCCGAAATTAACGAAATTCAAATCCAGTGCCAAATTGAGTTTCGGGTTAAATTCGTAGAAGATATGATTGGTATATCTGGATTCGTAAAAACTCAATCCGGAACCGGAAGAACCGGTGTAAAAGCCCATGCTGTGTGACATTTTCAGTTTATAGGGATTAAACAGAGAACTTGAAACGGAGCTGTTTAGATTGTTCGTGCCGGAATTAAATATGTTTGTTTGTGCCGGCAAAATATATATTACAGCTGCGATAAGCAAGATAAATATCACCTTTTTCATTGTGTTACCCTCTTCTTGACAGAGTTAAAATCTGCTTTCCTCTTGTATAATCATAATTTAATCAAACCGCTTAAATAGTCAAGCCAAAAGTGATTTGATTAATTCAGCCAATCTGGTAATGCCTTCATTAATTTGTTCCTGCGTTGAATAAGTGAAGTTCAAGCGCATGCAATTGTATTGTTCTTCGCCTATCGGAAAGAACTTGCTGCCGGGAATAAACGCAACTTTGTGTTCTCGGGCTTGCTCAAATAATTCATCGCAATTAAATTTTTCAGGCAACCATAACCAGAGAAAAATTCCTCCTTCCGGGCGTGTCCACATAACTTTGGAAGGCATTTCTCTTTCTAACGCTTCCAACATTGTTTCTAAATACGGCTTGTAAAATTCGCAAATGCTCTTAAGATGCTCTTTCATCAAGCCCTTTTGTAAAAATCGCGCAACCGCTCTTTCAGTCGTGCAGTCCGGACTGATATTGACTTTTTGCTGCCACGAGCACATTCTTTCAATCAAATTTTTATCGCCTTTGGCGAAAGCCAAGCGCATTCCCGGACCCAAAATTTTGGAAAAAGAGGCAATTTCGGTCACGATATCGGGATTTCTAAATTGCTCAAAAGCTGTTCTGTAAAGCGTAGGCAGGTCTTCTCCGGTAAATCTCAAACGCTTATAAGGATTATCTTCCAGAATGGGCAAATCGTGATCCAAAGCGAAACGAATGAGATCTTTCCGTCTTTGGGCAGACATTGTAATCCCTGTCGGGTTCTGAAAATCGGGAATAGTGTAAAGGAATTTCACCTTTTTGCCTTTGGCTCTTAAATCTTGTAAATCTTTTTTCAAGGTGTCAAGATCAATGCCTTCGTCATCCATAGGTATTCCGTGCACTTTTGCCCCCATAGCATCAAACGCAACTAAAGTGCCGAGAAAGGTCGGTGCTTCGCAAAGAATGACATCATCTTCGTCAATCATGCATCTCGTGTAATAATAAATTCCGTTTGTGGCGCCGGCTGTTATCAGCATATTGTCATAAGTCAAATGCGAATAGCCTTCCCATTTAATCAATTCATCTTTCAGAAGATTATCCCCTTCACTGGCTCCGTATTGCAAAACATCCGCACCTTCAGTTTGGATTATCTCACTGAATAAAGCGGCTAATTGTTTGACGGGAAATGTTTTCGGGGAAGGAAACCCGCCTGCAAAAGAAATCAAATCGGGAACGGTTTTGATGCTTGCCACCAGTTCACGGATTAAAGAAGACTGCATTGTTCGGGTGTGTTGAGAGAAGCTTTTTTGGTAGTCCATTACTCATTCCTTTTATTTTATTTTTGATCAATCAATCTAAAATCCGCAGGAAAACGATGCCTCCACATATCAACTCAAGCAAGCACAGAAAGAAGTTTTATCCGTTTTTAAGGATAAATTCTATAGAGCATCCGCGGAAAAGGAATTACTTCACGAATATGCCTCGTGCCTGACATCCATTGTGTGAGCCTTTCAAACCCCACACCAAAACCGCTATGGGGCACTGAACCGTATTGACGCAAATCCAAATACCACTTGTATTGCTCAATAGGCATCTTTTCAGTTTGCATTCTTTGCAGCAAAAGATCGTAATCATCTTCGCGTTGAGAGCCGCCTATAATTTCGCCAAAACCTTCGGGTGCAATTAAATCGGAGCCCAAAACCAGATCCGAATTTTCCGGATCGCGCTTCATATAAAACGCTTTTATTCCTTGAGGCCAGCGCTCCACAAATATAGGAACCGGTGAATTTTCCGTCAAAAGCACTTCATCTTGAGCGCCCAAATCACTGTCATGCGTGATTTCTGAACCCTTACTGCGCAAGAATTCCACCGCTTCATAATGTGTCATTCTTCTAAATGGAGCGTCTGCAGCCTTTAGAGCGTCCTGATCTCTCTCCAAAATCGCAAGTTCAGTTTGGCATTTTTCCAAAACCCTGCGAATAACAAAGCGGATCAAATCTTCCTGCAACTGCATATTTTCTTCGTGTTCCACGAAAGCTGCTTCAGCATCCATCATCCAAAATTCGGTCAAATGTTTACGGGTTTTGGAGCGTTCAGCCCTAAACACAGGTCCGAAATCGTAAACTCTTCCGAAACTCATTATTCCCGTCTCCAGATAAAGCTGGCCGGATTGCGATAAATATGCTTTACCTTCATCAAAATAATCAAGTTCAAAGAGAGTGGTTGTTCCTTCGCAGGCATTGGGCGTAAGAATGGGAGAATCAAACCTGATAAAATCGTTTTTGTTCAAAAAATCACAAATAGCATAATAAACAGTATGTCTGATGCGCAAATTTGCCCATTGTTTAGAGGAGCGCACCCAAAGATGCCTGTTTTGCATAAGAAAATCGGGACCGTGTTCTTTTTTCCCGATAGGATAGTCTTGAGCGTATTGCACCACTCGGATATCTTTGACTGCAACTTCATAAGTATCGGGAAGTTTTTCGTGCGGTTTGGGAACGCCTGTCAGGATTAAAGACGATTCCAAGGTCAATCTTTTTGCCTGCTCAAATTTTTCTTCACCCAGATCAGGTTTGAAGGCAACAGCTTGAACTTCGCCCGTGCCGTCTCGGAAAATGATGAAAAGCAATTTTCCGCTGCTGCGAATATTGCGCACCCAGCCTTTCAAAACAATTGTTTCACCAATATGTTTGCCTATATCTTTGACAAAAACTTGAGACATAGTTTTTTCTCCGTAAACCTGTTATTTAATTTAAATAAGAATCGTAACTGACTGTGTTAGCATTAATTACGCGCACGATATCCATCGCCACCTGCAAAGCACGAGTGGCAGCAGCACCGTCAACTTTAGGTTGTTTATGTTCCTTAACGCAGGTAATAAAGGACTCCAATTCCATTTCCAAAGCGTCTTTAGGATAGTCTCTCACATCTATGTTTTTTATATCAATCAATTCTTCCGGCTTAAAATCAGTCTTCCCCAACAGGATATCAGGCAGCACATCTTTTATTCCCTCAGCTTTTTTCATTACCGTAACCTGTTTAGCGATAAAATCTAAAGAAATATAAGCATCTTGCTGAAAGAAGCGAATCTTGCGTTCCTGCTTCATGGAAACCCGACTGGAAGTCACATTGGCAATGGCTCCATTCGCAAATTCAAGTCTGGCATTGGCAATATCTATACTTGGCGTCAAAATTCCCACACCGCTTGCCCTTATTTCCTGCAAAGGACTTTGAATGAAACTGAGAATTAAATCTATATCGTGAATCATCAAATCCAGCACGACAGGCACATCAGTTCCTCTAGGCTGAAACATGCTAATTCTATGCGATTCAATAAACATAGGCTCATTAATCTCATCTTCTACTTTCAATATCACAGGGTTAAACCTTTCTATATGACCAACTTGGATTATCATATCTTTATCTTTTGCAATTTGCAGCAATTCTTCCGCTTGTGCCAAATCAGAGGTTATAGGCTTCTCCACAAAAATATGTTTCCCCTTTAGCAGAGCGGATTTTGCCAATTCGTAATGATATGTGGTGGTGGCAGCAATGTCTACGGCGTCAACATTATCCAGCAACTCCTCATAAGTCGGGAAGGATTTAACCCCGAGTGCTTGTGAAACTTCCTGAGCGCGCTGTTGATTAATGTCATAAATGCCCGCCAGACTGCAGTCTGCAATTTTCAAGAATTTCTGCACATGAAATTTGCCCAGATGCCCCACTCCGACGACACCGATTTTTACCATTTAAACTCCCAAAAGCTTTTTACTCAATACATTAATCATATCTTCAGTCATGCTCGGCAAATCATAATCAGGTTGCCAACCCCATTCTTCGCGAGCAGCACTGTCATCCATCCAATTAGGCCAGCTGTCCGCAATTTCTTGCCGGATAGGATCAATTTCATAATCCATAGTAAATTCGGGAATATGTTTGCGAATTTCGGCTGCAAGCGTTTCCGGTTCAAAACTCATTGCCGTTATATTGAAACAATTGCGGTGCTTAAGTTTGGCGGGATCGGCTTCCATCAACATCACTACAGCTTTGAGAGCATCGGGCATATACATCATATCCAGAAAGGTGCCCGGTTTCAGATTGCAGGTAAAATGCTTCTCCAAAATCGCCTTATAGAATATTTCCACCGCATAATCGGTAGTGCCTCCTCCGGGTAAAGTCACATTGGAAATGATACCCGGATACCTTACTCCGCGTGAATCTACGCCAAATTTAAGATAATAATAATCTGCCAAAAGTTCCGCTGCAACCTTGGAAACGCCATAAATTGTTGTCGGACGCATAATTGTATCTTGCGGAGTACCGTTTGGAGGAGTGCTTTTCCCGAAAGCTCCGATGGAACTGGGAGTAAAGACTGCACATTTATACACTCGCGCTAATTCCAAAGAATTAAATAATGCTCCCATATTGATTTTCCATGCAAAAACGGGATTTTCCTCGCCTTTAGCGGAAAGGACCGCCACAAGATTAAATATTGTATCTATTTTATATTTTTTGAGCAAATCTTCGTATTTCGCTATCTCCAAAGCATCCAAAAGTTCATAGGGACCGCTTTCTTTCAATTCCGGCTGAACATCATCCCGCAAATCGCATGCTACGACATTGGAATTGCCGTAAATCCCGCGCAGAAAAGGAACCATCTCACTTCCGATTTGTCCGGCTGCACCGACAACCATAATCCGCTTCATTGAGCACTCCTAAATTATTTTTTGTTTACCCTAAAAATTGATAAACGCCGTTATGTCAAATGAATTGTCTGCCTCAAACTTATTTTTGGCAGAAAAAGCTATTATGATTTCACTTAAAATCAATCTTTTCAAGAATTATCATCTGCTTGATAACTGCGAATAGAAAGCAGTCAGAAATGCGGAAAAAAGTGTATAAATGCTTCATCCCGTTTCATATTTCCGCATCGTATCTTTCATAATATTCCACTTTTGGCAGCAAATCTGCATCAATAGCGGCTTTAACACTTCGGCACGGTAAATTTTCTGCAAATATTTGCTCCCGGGTTAAAACGGCAAGATCGACCTCAGGCAGCGCTTTTTGCATGGCAAACATCAGCTTCATAAACAAATTGCTCCACGAGAGAAGCGGCTTTTCTTCATTGCATTTTAACTGATTATAGCGGATTAAGTAGTCCTTCAGATTTTGCTTAAAACCTGCGGAAACACAGAGTTGCTTCAGGTTTGCCATAATTTTTTTATGGCGCTCCGTGGAAGAACTGTCCCGCGGACGCACATATTCCCGCATCAGATTCTGCTTTAGCCCCGGATGAAAATAATAAACTGCGGCATCAGATTTGCCTTCATAACCGCATAACGCTTTCTTGTATCGCACTTTCATTTTTGCCTCCAACTTTATTTATTTTTGTTTTTCAAGACATAATATCCTTTGCATATTTTTTCCTGCCTCTATATTATAATACCGAATAAAAAAGGCGTTACCGAAGTGTTCGTCCCTTTTTTTTCTTTCTTTCTAAAAATATGTCACAATACCCCGATTTCTATAACACTAGGACTTACCTTTTAGCCTAAAATTACTTACCTTTTATCGTTATTGCTTGCCTAATAATAAAATAGCCTTATAAAAAGTAAATTTGATTTCTTCTTCTCTTATGAACCACGCCGTATCCACCCCGAGTCCACGCCGGTGAAGTCGGCGTGGACTCGGGGTGGATACGGCGTGGATCTAAAGTAAAAGTAAGGAATAAAAAAAGACTTAAAAATAGAGTGAATGCTTCTAGAGAAGCGAATTTAAGATAATTTATTCAATTAATAGCATATTTCAGAGCATACCGAACATTTGTTTATACTTCTAGAAACAAAATCAGTTCCGCTTTAGCTAAAATATTTTATAATGATGAGAAATTGTAAATCTTCTTTTTTACAAAAATATATCTGCGCTTTCTCTTACCGGTTAAATAAATTTCAAAACTGCTTGTTAAAAGTTTCAATCGATCCGAATAAGCGTGAAATTTCTCTGATATGTTTGACCGGATGGACTTTGACATCGGCTTTGCGTTTAGCATAAGAAGAGATATAGATATGCTGATAGCCGAGACGTTTAGCTTCTTTGATGCGAAGTTCCAGCCTGTCTACGGGTCTGATTTCACCGTTGAGACTAACTTCACCGATAAAAACAGATTTTTCCGGAACGGGCATATCTTTCAAGCTGCTCATCACCGCAGTTATAATTGCAAGGTCAATAGCGGGATCCAATGCTTTTATGCCGCCGGTCATATTGATGAAAACATCGTTAGTCCGCATATAAATAGAAAGATTTTTTTCCAGAATAGCAAGCAGCAGAGCCAGTTTCTTTTGCTCCAAACCGACCGCTACCCGCTGCGGTGTCCCGAAATTTGAATTAGTTGCCAAAGCCTGAACTTCCACAATAAACGCGCGAGTGCCTTCAATCATGCAGCCTAAAGCACTTCCCGAAAGATTGGGATTGGCGGAAAGAAACATCTGATTGGGATTATTTAATTGCTGCAAACCGAGTTCGGTCATTTCAAACAAACCCAGTTCATTGGTGGAACCGAAACGATTTTTCGCCGCTCGCAGCATTTTGTATTGATTGGTGACTTCCCCTTCAAAATAAAGAACAGTATCCACCATGTGCTCTATAAGCTTCGGTCCTGCCACTAAACCATCCTTTGTCACATGCCCTACTAAAAAAAGCGGAATTCCTTTTTGCTTGGCGATGCGCACAAATTGAGAGCAGCATTCTTTCAATTGAGTAATGCTGCCGGGAATTGAATCCAATGCGGAAAAACCTACACTTTGGATGGAATCAATAATCGCTGCCTCCATCTCTAACATAGACAGTTGATTTATAATATTATCTGCATCGTTTGTGCAAGCCAACCAGATATTTTCGGACGATATTTTTAACCTTTTTGCTCTTAAATTGATTTGGTCTGCACTTTCCTCTCCGGAAAAATAGACTACCTTTTTACCCTGCTTTGCCAACCAATCGGAAAGCTGCAACATCAAGGTTGATTTGCCCACACCCGGCTCTCCTCCAAGCAAAATTACCATTCCGGGAACAATTCCTCCCCCCAAAACAACATCAAATTCCGATACTCCCGTAGGCATTCGTTCCAATGGCAAAGACTTTATTTCCGACAAACGAGTGGGCAAACTTGCCTGCCCTTCACCCTGAAAACGAGCGGCTTTCCCCGTAACTTTTTCCACTTCTTTCAAAGTATCCCAGCTTCCGCAATTCGGACATTTTCCGGACCACTTGGCAGTTTCAAAACCGCAATCCGTGCAGACAAATACACTTGCCATAACGTTTTTACCTCGTTCCAAATTTTATTTTTGCATTCTCTTCAAAGGGATATTTCTGGCAAGAAATTTTTGCCTTACATAAGGAAACTTCCTTAAAATGAAAGAGTTACAAAAAAAAGAAAATATTCCGTTAAAGACTTTTTTTGAGCGCTTCTCGGATACAGATTTATTATTATAATTTTTTCGTGACAAGTTAGCGCTTCTCATTTTTATGGTGCAATATTAGAATTTTTCCTGACAAAAATGAAGATAATAGAGTGAATATATATTTGCATGATCAGTATTTTGAGTTAAAATATTAACAGAGAGAGAAAGTGTTTTGATGTTTATTCGCTTTCTCTGAAATTTGAGAACAATAAAAAGTTCAATATTTCCACTGAAAAAAAATAAAAAGGAGAAAAAAATGAAAAAGCAAAACCCAACCGCAAGTCCGGAAGCCGCAAAGTTTTCGGATTTGATCAGCCGTCTGCAAAAGGTAATCAGTGAAATTGATTATTCGCAGAAAGCATGCATGCAAACGGGAAAAATGGAATGCCAACTTTTGCATTACCTTTATTCCGTGTCCGCTCCGGTCAATATGAACGAATTGGCAAATGTGTTGAATGTTTCTCACAGCCGCATTACCCGCATTATGGATAATTTGGTGGAGAGAAATTTGGTTTCACGCAAACCCAGTGAAGAAGACAGACGCTGCTGGTATGCAATGATTACGCCTCGCGGCAAAAAAATGGCTGAAGCCAGTCAGCAAACTATTCTTGACCAACAGGAAAAAATCGTCAAATATCTTCCCTCTGATAAAGTGGAGCAAGTTCTGAAAGATTTTGAACTGTATGTCAAAGCCTACGAAAAAGTTCTGGAAGATACGGTAATTGATTAAAACTATGGCAACGGCAAAAACTAATGTAATTTGGAAGGGGAACTTAACTTTTGAAGCCGAAGTGAACGGATTTAAGTTCCTGATGGATACCGATGAAAGCATGGGAGGCAATAATCGCGGTCCCAGACCAAAACCTTTATTGCTGGCTGCTTTGAGCGGTTGTTCAGGCATGGATGTCGCCTCTATCTTAGAGAAAATGAAAGTCCCGCCTTACCAATTGCAAATTGATGCAGAAGGTGATAACTCAAAGAATGAGCCCTATATTTATGAAAATATCCGCTTAATCTTTAACTTTACGGGCGATGACTTGCCGAAAGATAAGCTCATTCATGCAGTTGAACTTTCTGTTACAAAATATTGTCCGGTGTTTGCAATGCTGAAAAAAGCGGCAAATATTAAAACATTTGTCAATCTGAATAACGAGGAAATCTGGAATGCATAAATTCGTAATTATCTTAATCGGATTGTTTGCAGCTATCAATCTTTTTAGCTGCAGCGCCAAACGCGATAAAAATACTGTCCAAACTAAAGAGGAGAAACCGGCGCTTCAACAGCAAGAAATACAAACAGCAGAAGCTGAATGGTTAACCGATTACCAAAAAGCACTGCAAATTGCCAAAGAAAAAAATCTTCCTCTTTTACTGGATTTCACCGGTTCAGATTGGTGCATTTGGTGCAAACGCCTGAATAATGAAGTCTTCAGCCAAAAAGCATTTCAGGATTACGCAGCTAAAAATCTGGTGCTGGTAAAACTTGATTTTCCGCGAAACCTGCCTCAAACGGAAGCGGAAAAAAAGCAAAATGAAGCTTTGGCTAAGCAATTCGAAATTGAAGGTTATCCGACAATCGTTCTTTTGAACGCTGAAGGCAAAGAAATTAACCGCACAGGTTATCAGGCGGGTGGAGCTGAAAATTATGTAAAACATTTACAGGCTCTGCTTCAACAATAAACATATAAGCCCCTATAATACAAACAAGGCAGGCTTTTCTTGCGGCTTGCCTTGCTTTTTTTATGCGTAAAAAAGATCGAACGGATGAGAAATCCGCCCCTGAAGATAAATCGCTTTAGAAGATAATTAATTCCAACAAGTGGTGCTGCTTTTCCTGCGCGTGGTATTGCTTCTTGCAATCAGTTTACCGGCAGGTTTGGCTTGCGCTTTCAAAGGCAGTAGAGAATTTCCTTTCTGAAAAACAGCTTTAACTGAACAGTTTAATGTTATCGGCTTCCCCTCTTCATCTTTCAGGTTTGTCTTTACGGGAGTATTGGGGTCAATAATTAATATATCTGCATCCGAACCCGCTTGAATACACCCTTTTTGCGGAAAAATGCCCAACCGCTTAGCGGGATTTTCCGAAAGCATGCGTATGCAGCTTTGCACCGATACTTTGTTCGCTTTCCATAATTCAGAAAATGCCCAAGGCACTGTCCACTGTAAAAGTGAAGTTGCATAGCCGGAATACGCTTGCGACATCAGCTTATCGGCAGTTTGAAATTTGCTCCCGCTTTCCGTGGAAATGGTGTATAATCTGCCGTTTTTCATGCTGTCAAAGAGTAATTTGATAAATTCCGTATAAGACGCATCTGCCTCAGGTCCGATTTTATTAAATTTGTTTACAATTTCCATCAACTTGAGAGCAGGCACCGCATAAGTAAGGTCTGCCCGTCTAAAAGCGACATTCAAAATTTCAATTGAATTTCGGTCATAAATACCGATAAAATGTAAAGGATTGTCTTGCAAGCGGCGCAAAATCTTTTTTATCGCACTCAAGCGTTGCTCAAGAAATTGATTTTCCGCATCAGTTTCGCTTTCTGTCTCTGGTTGATCATAACCTTGAAAGGAAAATGAAATGTCCGCATCATAAATAGTGTCAAACAAATCCATGATATCTTCGTAGAAAAGGTCTTCTACGGCATTATTGGGAGAAGGATGCATCAAACTGAAACCTACAATTCCAGCTGACCAAATATCATTCATTTGATCAAGATGATAAGGAAACTTGGAAAAATCGCAATTCCCCCACAAAGCTAAATCACAAAAAGAGTTCTTTTCTGTCAAAGTGCGATAGTGCTGAATATCACGCACGGTGAAAACAGGCTTTTTAGTCAAATAAGGAAGATCTGCCAGAGTGGTGTAACCGCCTTTTACGGCAAGTTGTGTAGCTTTTTTTAATTCAGTTTCGTCTTCCGAAGTGCCTTTCAGAATATGAGTATGCATATCAACTGCTCCGGGCATGATTAAACAGCCGCTGAAATCGTATTCTTCAGATACACTTTCGGAAACGATTTGCCCCGTTCCTATCTGCTTAATTGTGTTGTCAAAAAGCACATTAACCGTTTTAAAGGAACTGCCCGAAGCCAGTAGAACATTGCGGATAAGTTTCATGCAACTCCACTACATTTTTTTATCAATTTATGCTCTATAATCTATGCAATATAGCACAAAATAAAAATCGGATGCATACTTCCCTTTTTCTTTTGGGGAAGGATATCAATTCCACCCCGATTTATTAACCTGTCCGACAAAAAACCAAATTTCCCTATTTATAATTGTATAATCTTTCAATTGCTATATTCAGTCAATATATTTTTTTCAAGAAATAAATATAAATTCATGCAAAAAAGAGTTATTTACTTTTATAGCAATAAAAAAAGAGCTCTCCCCTATTCGGAAAGAGCTCTTAATTTTTAGTCTAAAACTACATCAATTTATATCCGTCCCGGTTCTGCTTTATTTTACTTCAGAATGATAGTTTTCTTCGTAGAAGTATACTTAAAATTATAATTTATGGACAAATAATATATTCCTTCGGGAAGATAACTGCCATTATCGGAAGTCCTGTCCCAAACTGTCTGAAAATAACGACTGTTCAAAAATCCCGAATAAAGGGTCTTAACTACATTTCCTTCCTCATTTTCAATCACAATATCAACCGCAAGATTACAAGTAAAACCTATATAAATAAACGTATTTTTATAAACAGGATTAGGATTCACGATGATATTAGAAACCGGCGATTGAACATCCGCATAAATTAAGCCGATTGCCATGAGCATAATCAGGGCAACAAATAATAGTTTCTTCTTAAGTTTCATTTTTACCCCCTCATTGATAAGTAATTTTATAATGCAATATTCGTTCCCTATTCCGAAATATCGCTTTGCTCTGCCAGTAAAATTCCGCCCATAACTCCTGATTTATTGCCAAGTTTGGCTTTCGTTATAAGAATTTGAGAACTTAAAAGAGAAGGCAAATTACTCTTAATACTCTTTTTCAACTTGGCAAAAGGATACTCGGGAACCTCAATAACACCGCCTCCGATAATGATTGCATCCGCATCAAGATTGATTGCCAAATTGGCAATTGCCGTCCCGAGATACATGAGAGAATCGGATAAAATTTTCCCAACTGCTCTATTCTTTGATGCTAAACTTAAAATTTGACCGATATTCATTACCTTTACATTCGGCTTTATTTCATGAATACGATTGATCATTCCGTTTACTGATGCGTAAGCTTCCAAGCAACCTTTTCTTCCGCAATTGCATAAAGCACCGTTTATTACAACTGTATTGTGTCCCAATTCCATAGAGTAACCGTGAGCTCCGTGATAGATTTTTCCGTTTATTACCAATCCCGAACCGATACCGGAACCGATCGTGATGCCTACAACATATTTTACCTTCCGTCGTAAACTTGCTTCCGCCAAAGTCATAAGATTAGCATCATTATCAATCCAAATGCGGTTATGCCATTTGTTGTCAAAAGATATACGCGGGTCAAGGTCCGTCCAATCTTGCAAATTGGGATTTATACCTTGAATTAATCCTGTCTTGAGATTAAGCATACCGGGAGTGCCTAAACCGATTCCCTCAAGTTTGTTTGGCTTAATTGTTCCCTCTGCTTCTTTCAAAATATTTTTGAGTGTAGTTTTGATACCTTTGGCGTTCTTTTCTTCCAAATTTTTACTTCGGAAAAAAAGTAATCCATGATGACTGTTACCGCAACCGTATTTGATGGAAGAGCCTCCTATGTCAATTCCCAGATACAATTTTCCGCCGGTTTTGAAATACAAATTCGCTCCTCTAATTTTTTGGATTGAAAGGACTTTCCCTGCCTTCAAAAATCAGCTCATTAACATAATCACTCGTATCCTTCAAGCTGTTTTGAAGCAGTTTCGGGTTGATTGTTTCCTTAGTTTTAGCCGAAGGAGGATTTTGTTCAGCCTGAGCGGCAATTTTTAATAGATGCTCTCTAACCGTATCAGGTTTTGCTGTTTGTTTTACTGCAGGAGGTTGAGTGAGGATTGTATCGGCTTGCTGTTTCGTTTGTTCAAAAGGTCTTTTCAAATAACCTCTCTTATAACTCGTCCAAATAATTGCGCTCAAGATAATGACAATAATGATGATGATTATAGTCCAGATAAAATTGACGGAAATCAAAACCTTTTTTTCTTTTATCGGAGCGTGGGGTTTGAAACTGTTTTGAGTTCGGGACGGCATCAAGCCGTCAAACAGATTGAAGGTAATTTTTTCATCTGCTCCCAAATACCTGCTGTATGTATAAACCGTAGCACGCGCAAATCCGTAATCGCCAAGTTTGGAAAGTTGGTTATTTTCAATAGCGGTTATCTGTTCTTCGGAAAGTTTGAGTTCGCGGTTGACTTCTTCCAAAGTAAGATGTTGTTCTTCCCTTAAGCCTTTCAAATATTGGCCTAAACTTTCCATAAATATTCTCCGCTTGCTATGAGAGAAGTTTTGCCGCCTACATAAAATTTATCGTTTTTGCTACTGATGAGAACATCTCCGCCGGGAAGAAAGACTTTTACTTCATCTTGAAGCAAGCCTTTTTTCTGCCCGGTAAAAACTGATGCAGCGGCACCTGTTCCGCATGCTAAAGTCGCTCCCGCTCCTCTTTCCCACACTTTTATTTCAATTTCAGAAGGAGAAATAATTCGCATGAATTCGACATTTACGCCTTCAGGAAAGAAATGGTTCTCTGAAATAAGTTTGCCTGCTTGTAGATGCGGATTATCTGAAAGGTCGCCACAAATAATAACAAAATGCGGATTTCCCGCATTGACATAAGTTCCCGTGAAACCCTCAATGATGACATTTTCCTTTTGCAGGACAAGTGTTCCGATTTCTGCCGTGATGTATTCCGGGTCTGTTTCATTTCTGAAGACAGCTTTCAAACCGCTGTCCGTCCAAATCGCCAATTCTCTTTTACCTGTTTCAGCAGTCAAAAGTGCTCCGCAACAGCGTAAAGCAGAACCGCACATTTCTGCAATTGAGCCGTCTGCATTGTATATTTTCATTTGAGGTTTGGCTTTATCCAGCAAAACTAAACCATCTGCTCCGATACCGAAATGCCTGTCACAGACGCTTTTTGCCAGTTGTGAAAATTCTTCTTCCCCCAAATTTATCTTTCCACTGTCCACAATGATAAAATCATTACCTTGAGCCTGCATCTTGACGAAAGGAATTTTCATACCCGAGCCTTGATATAATCTTGGAAAGTGTATAATCCTTTTTTGTCCGCTATCCACATTGCAGCTTTCAATGCACCTAAGGCAAGTCCGCTTCTGTTACGCAATCTATGTGTCAGTTCAATCGTATCTGCTTCGCTGTCAAAACCAACAATATGTGTTCCGGGAATGTAACCAGCTCGGACACTTGCAAAATGCAATTCTTCAGGTTTGATTTTTCGGTCCAGCTTAT
Organism: Candidatus Cloacimonadota bacterium; assembly: GCA_035357855.1. Taxonomy (GTDB): domain Bacteria; phylum Cloacimonadota; class Cloacimonadia; order Cloacimonadales; family Cloacimonadaceae; genus UBA5614. The sequence continues at coordinate 20,625 of DAOPOH010000013.1, read as the reverse complement.
CATATTGCAGCGTTTTTTTATTTTTGTTTTTGCTCAGCAGAATTTTGCCTAATTCCTTAGCAGTGCCGGAAGGACTGTCCGCTTTTTCTTTGTGATGCAATTCCAAACCGAAACAATCATATTCGTCATAGGAAGAAATTATTTCAGCGGCACGAGCGACTATTTCATAAAAAAGGTTCATTCCCAAAGAAAGGTTGGAACCGTAAAGCATACCGATTCCCGCAGTTAAAACAAGCTGTGTAACCTCTTCCAAATGTTCATTCCAGCCCGTTGTACCCACCACCAAGTTTCTGTGCAAAGCACAAACTTGACGAATATTGGCAAGAACGATGTCCGGTTGCGTGAAATCAATACAGACTTGTGCATCTTTCAAAGTTTCGGCACTTATTTCTTTAGCGCAGTCTTCAACTTTTGGATCAATGACAGAAACGATTTCAATCGGGAATTTTGAAGCAGTTTCGTGCACCATTTTTCCCATTTTACCATAGCCGATAAGCGCAATTTTCAGCATCTTTAGAACGCCCCTTCAGTATAAACTTTGATTAATTCTTCAACTAAACGCGCTCCTGTCTCCAAATCCTTCAGCAGAATATATTCATCAACCGTATGGCAATTTTTCATGCCTGTCCCGATAATCGGCATCGCAATTCCTTCAGCATTGAAAATATTAGCATCGCTTCCTCCGCCTCCTTTGACAAAATGGGGTGAAATATACAACCTTTCCATGGCAGCTTTTACAACTTTTACGGCAGGATGAGATAGCTCCAAACAAAAAGCGTGATATTCATCATGCACATCAATTTCAGCTTTGGCGGAATGCTCTCCCAATTTATGTCGAGCAGCGGTTTCTTCAAATGTCTGCACGATTTTATCAGTTACTTGAGCCAGTTTAACGGCATCATGACTGCGTGCCTCACCTTTGATAACAACTTTGTTCGGAACAATATTAGTGGCAATGCCGCCTTCAATAATTCCGATATTAGCGGTTGTTTCTTCATCCAACCGACCCAAAGTAATAGCAGAAATCGCTTCTGACGCCACTCTGATGGCATTAATTCCTTTTTCAGGTTCCACTCCGGCGTGTGCTTCCTTCCCATAAATCGTAATATTAATGATATTTTGTGAGGGAGCTGCAATCATGACCTCATTGATGTCTTCGGAATCAAAAGCAAAGCCAATTTTGGATTTCAGCATGGTTTTATCAAAGAAGCGCGCGCCTAAGAGCCCGATTTCTTCACTGATCGTGAACAATATTTCCAAAGGCGGGTGCTGTTGATTGCTTTGTAGGTATTCTTTTATGCCCCAAATAATTTGTGCTACTCCGGATTTATCGTCAGAACCCAAAACTGTCGTATGATCGGATGTAATCTTATCTTCCGTAATTTGCGGTTTTATATTCCGACCGGGACGGACGGTATCAACATGTGCACAAAACAGTAAAGGCTCCATTTCAAGATTTCCGGGAAGCCATGCATACAGATTTCCCGCATTGCCTCCGGTCTTTAAATTCGCATCATCTTCCTCAACCGTAAAGCCTAATGAAGAAAGATCAGTTTTCAACCTGTCCATTATCAGCCTTTCATTAAGGCTTTCACTTTCTAATCCCACCAGCGCAAGAAAATATTCAATCAAACCTTTTTCCATTGTTATCACTCCTTAGCACTCTTACTATTTTTTCTAAAGTCTTCAAAATCAATTTCTATGTTTTTGTCAAAGCAATATTTTCCTCTTTTATTTTCTCCCTTTTCACTCCTGACATAAAATCAATGCATAAAGAAAAGCCGGCCTCTATCCGACCGGCTTAACATTTTTGAGTGTGTTTCTTGTTTAACTAAAAAGAGTCGGCTAAACCTCCAAGCATGCCTAAAATAGAACCTGCTAAAAAGATCCAAAGTATAATTACAATACCGGCAAAAATGAGTTGCGCAATAGCCTAATTCTTACGATTGGGATTATCCGTATTGCTGACAGCCCAAACAATTAGCAGAACAATATTGGCTATGGGAATTAGCATTAACAACATTGTAACAATCCAGTTCCCGATAGTCATAACCGGTGCCACATTATTGGCAGGTTTAATTTGGGGCTCAGAATTCTGTTGATAGTAATTTTGCTGTTCGTCCATCTCGGATCCTCCTAATTTTATTGTTTGTATTAATATTTATCTTTAGAAAATCGTCAAGAAATTTTATTTGCCGTATTCCTTAATAACCACGCCGTATCCACCCCGAGTCCACGCCGGTGAAGTCGGGGTGGACTCGGGGTGGATACGGCGTGGTTCTATAGGAAAAATCTTGGCTGGAATAGTAATTAATTGATTATTAATAAGTTACTATATTTTATAAAATCAACCTATCCTTCAAAACAAATAATACCCATTCCCTCATAAAAATACACTTTTCCGGAGTTTTGACTTGACAGACAAGCAAGATATTCAAAACAAATTAAATTAATAAAATCAAGGAAAAACAGAAATGAGAAAGAAGCATTTTATTCTTCTTTTATTATTATTGCCAGTTTTGTTGTTCGCCCAAACAGATAATGAAGATAAATCCGATAAACCGTCTTTTGGTTTTACCGGACAGGCGGGTTACATGACTCAAGGCAATAATACTTGGACGCAAATACGTCTTATGCCTGAAGTTGCATTGGGGAAATTTGCTTTCGGTTTGGACATTGAATTTTTGCTTGATCCCGAATTAAACTTGCGGTCGGATGATTGGGATGAACCGATTGATTTGCTCTCCAAAATTTATTATGTAAAATATGGCAATAGAAACGATTCCTGGTATCTGCAGGCAGCCGGTTTCCCTTCCTATACTTTGGCACACGGTTTAATTATGAACGAATATAACAACCGTCTGCTTTATCCCGACCAAAAAAACATCGGAGCAATGATTGGCATCAAACCTCCTCTGAGTTTACATCCGGGATTAGAAGTTTTTTGTTCAAATTTGGCTAAAGCTGATCTTCTTGCCGCCCAAGTTTCTTTCGAGCCTTTCGCTTTAGGGAAAAAAGAAGCCCTATTACCTTTGCGCATCGGCGTCACTTATGTGACTGACCGCAATCAGTATGCCAAATACGATGATAAGGATAAAGACAAAGTGCCTGATATAATTGACCCCGATGTCGGAGTAAAAAACACTCGGAATGATATTGACGGTGACGGACTTTTGAATAATACTCCGACTGCTGACGGTGTTTATACTTCTTCACTTGATCCGGATATTGATAATGACGGAGTGCTGGATTCACCTGCTTTTAATCCTTATGTATCAACTCTTGCCGATATTCCCGAAGCCTATTGGTCTTTACTTGATAATCATATTACCACTCCTCACTGGTATGGAAAGCGTGACGAAATTTCCGTTTACGGCGCTTGGTTTGATTTACCTATAGTGCAAACAGGTCCTTTTCTGCTTTCAACTTACGGTGAATTTGCTCAAATAGACGGATATGGTAAGGGCTTGAGTTTCCCGGGATTTGAGACAAAGTTCCTTATTTTTGATTTAAATTTGGAAATGCGCCGATTCGGAAATCAGTTTCTCCCCTCCTATTTCGACCAGTATTATGAAGACCAACGCTCCCGAGTGGTGGAGACATCCGATCCTTTATCAACGGCAGAATTAGTTACAAAAGAGAGCACTTTATCCGCGCTACATAAATCATTGGGCTGGTATGGCGGCTTAAAAGCACATGTGGCAAATGTTGTTATGCTGGAAGGTTCTTATCAAGACATGTATGGAGAAGGTTACACAGCCGGGAAATCAGTTCGTGTAAAGGCAAGTGTTGATCCTGTCGTAATCCCGAAAATCCAAGCTGCATCAATCTGTTACTCGCAAAGCAATGTTCAATATCTCTCTCTTCAAAAAGTGCAGACGCCTTCTGCTAAAATTGACGGAACTTTAATTTTTCGCCTTTCGGACTTCACAAATCTGATTGCTGTTTATTCTGAACGCTATATTGATCAAAACGGAGACAACAAAATCAAAGGCACAAACGAAATCTTAAAAACATATTCCCTCGGTGTCGGAATACGGTTTTGATAATTTTGTGCCGGAATTAAAGATTTTTATTTGCCAAAAATAAGGTTTTGAAGCGATTTCCTGATTCTGAATCAGAGCCGTTCTTTAGGGTTCTGTTTCCGAAAAAATTAAAGCAATTTCCCGCTTTGCATGCATCGGCGAATCGGAAGCGTGAACTGCATTTTCAGTAATATTGTCCGCATACAGGGCACGAATTGTTCCCGGTTTCCGCCGTTCGGGATATGTGTCGCCTACCAGTTCACGCAAATCTGCAACTGCATTTTCCTTTTCCAAAAGAGCGGCAACCGTCATTCCCGAAGTCATAAAATTGATTAACCGCTCAAAAAATTCTTTGCCTGCGTGCTCTTCATAAAAGGCATGTGCCAAAGGAAGATCAAATGTGAAGGAACGCAACTTCAAGATGTCATAACCGTTGCGCTCGATAATCGTAATAATTTCCCCGATATGCTTTTGGGCTGTAGCATTCGGTTTAATTAAGAGCAAGGTCTGCTCTTTCATTTGGCTAAATATACAGTCTCGAAATAATCCAGCGCTGCAACTTTGATTGCAATATCGCGATTGAGCATGCTGCTCATATTGATTTTGTGCCTCAGGATATTGGTCCAGATTTCATATATCTCGTTGGGCTTAAACTCTCTGCCGGTATACTGCTTAAGCATCATTGAGTAAAATTCGTCCCGATCGTTTTCCACTCTGGCAATCACCAGTTTCTGGCTGTCCGGTAAAACATCATAATCCTTGTAACGAATGTCCACAACGGCATAACCTAACTTGAGCAAATTCTCGTAATTGATTTGAAAATCATCTGAGGGTGCCATCTTAACTCCCTTATTCAATGTTTATTCTCGACATAATCAAGATTTTTTTATTTTTGTCCTTAAAACTCAGGCAAGCCATATAGTCAAGGATTATATTATTAAGTGAGACTATCAAGGAGAAATAAATGTCTGTTTTCAAACTCGTTTCGGATTATAAACCCTGTGGGGATCAGCCTGAAGCGATTGCCGAATTAGTTAATGGAATTCGTCAAAACAAACGCTATCAGGTTCTTTTGGGCGTAACAGGCTCCGGTAAAACCTTCACTATCGCCAATGTTATCGCCCAAGCAGATAAGCCGGTGCTTGTCCTTTCACATAATAAAACTCTGGCAGCACAACTTTACGGTGAATTGAAACAACTTTTTCCGGAAAATGCGGTAGAATATTTCATCAGTTATTATGACTATTATCAACCTGAAGCATATATTCCGGGAAAGGATATCTACATTGAAAAAGATTCCGATATCAACGAGCAGATAGATAAATTGCGTTTGCGTGCCACGATGTCATTGATGGAAAGGAAAGATGTCATAATCGTGTCTTCCGTTTCCTGTATTTACGGTTTGGGTGTTCCCGAAGAATATAGAGAAGCTCTTATCCGCCTGAAAAGAGGTGATAAAATGGAGCGTGAAGCCCTTCTGCAAAAGCTTGTAGCCGCACATTACAGTCGTAATGACATCGCTTTTCAAGCCGGTGCTTTTCGTGTCCGAGGTGACATTGTTGATATTTATCCGGCGTATTTGGAGCATTGTATAAGAGTGGAATTTTGGGATGATGAAATCGTTAAAATAGAAAAACTGCATCCTCTTAATTATCAATCCCTTGGTGAGGTTGAAGAGTATCCGATCTACCCTGCCATTCACTTTGTCATGTCTGAAGAAAGAACGAACGCTGCTTTGCTTTCTATTGAAAAAGAACTGGAGGAAAGGGTTGCCTGGTTTTTGGCAAACAAGCGTTATGTGGAAGCAGATCGTTTGCAGCAACGCACAAAATTTGATTTGGAAATGTTGCGAGAATTGGGTTACTGTTCCGGAATTGAAAATTATTCCAGACATCTGACAGGAGCCAAACCCGGAGAACCTCCAAACTGTCTTCTGGACTACTTTCCTGAAGATTTTCTCATGATTATTGATGAATCCCACGCTACAATTCCCCAAGTGCACGGTATGTACGGCGGTGATTACACCCGGAAAAAAAATCTGGTGGATTACGGTTTCCGCTTGCCTTCCGCCTTTGACAATCGTCCTTTGCGCTTTGACGAATTTGAAAAATATATGCACCAAGTGATTTTTGTTTCCGCTACTCCCGCGGATTATGAATTGGAGCTAACTCATGGCGAAATTGTCGAGCAGGTAATTCGCCCTACGGGTTTGCTTGATCCGGAAATTGAAATTAAGCCAATTAAGCATCAAGTGGACGATTTAATCAATCAAATCAGAGAACGCACGGCAAAAGGTCAAAAAGTTTTGGTCACCACTTTGACCAAACGCATGGCGGAAGACCTCAGCACTTATTTGACGAATGCGGGCATCCGCGTCCGCTACTTGCACAGTGACATTGATTCCATTGAACGCGTAAAAATCATTCGCGGTTTGCGCACCGGTGAATTTGACGTCATAGTCGGAATCAACTTGCTCAGAGAAGGTCTGGACTTACCTGAAGTCTCATTGGTGGCAATTTTGGATGCTGATAAGACTGGATTTTTAAGATCGGCGCGTTCTCTGATTCAAACCGCGGGCAGAGCAGCCAGAAATGTGGACGGAAAAGTCGTTTTCTATGCGGATGAAATTACTGATGCCATCAAGGAAACGGTCGCTATCACGAATTATCGTCGACAAAAACAGCTCAAATATAATGCAGAGCACAACATCACTCCGCAAAGCATTATCAAAACTTTGGAGCAGATTGAGCAGGCAACGGCAGTTGCAGAAGGCTATGACGCCATCGATAAAGTCAAAAAAGACAAGCAGCAGACAAAAGTTGATTTTATGGATTATCTGGAACTCGATAACAAAGACAAAGTCATTGATTTGCTAAAGAAGGAAATGAACCGAGCCGCTCAACATTTGGAATTTGAACGGGCAGCCGAACTCAGAGACCGCATTCTGGAATTGCAGCAGGCATAACGCGCTTTTGCGTTATTTGTATCAGCCCCAAAGCGCGTTACTATTATACAGAATTACTTGCGTTGTTTCTTACGGTAATAACTTGTGTAAGAGCCTTGTTTTCAGTTTGGACCACAGCGGATGGGTTACATCATTCCCGTCCTGATGCAAAACTTCAGGAACTTTTTCTTTGTAAATCAGCGTTCCGGGATTGCTGTCCATCACATAAATGACATCCGCAAGTCGAATAGCTTCATCGATATCGTGTGTCACTAAAACAATGGTTAGACCGAGTTTTTTCCTGATACCATGCAGCCAACCCTGCATCTGAAGCCGAGTTAGAGCGTCTAAATTGGCAAATGGCTCGTCCAGAAGGAGAATATCCGCTTCGGACATTACTGTTCGTAAAAAAGCTGCTCTTTGTTTCATTCCGCCAGAAAGCTGCCACGGTAAATGTTGTGCATAACCTTCCAAACCGAAATCAGGCAGCAGATTGAGCGCTTTTTGTCGGCTGACGGAAATATCGGTGTGCTTGATTTTGCAAGGGAGCAGGACATTATCCAACAGGGTCAGCCAAGGAAACAACAAATCATCCTGAGGCATGTAACCTGCTTTTCCTGCCTGTCCGGTAACATCCTGTTCCCGATAAAAAATTTTCCCGCTGTCCGGTTTAGTGATGCCTGACAGCAATTCAAGCAGAGTACTTTTCCCGCAACCGCTGGGACCAATTATGCTTACAAACTCTTTTTCTTCAACTTCCAAGGATATATCTTTCAGCACCAGAACCTTTTGTCCTTCAAACAGAAAGGATTTATTCAAATTTTGAACGCTGAGCAGTTTCGCCATATTGCAGTTTTATTTTTTCGGTAAAAACCGATTGGTAAAGGCTTTATTCATATCTGTAGTTTGCTTCAGAAGATTTTGCGCAGCCATCCAATCTTGAAATCTCTGCCAAACTTCAGCTTTTTGTAAACCCCAAACAGGACTGTCCGCTTGGTATTGTGCACTGACATATTGTTGACTGGCTTGCACTAATTGCGGTTTCAACTCGGGAGCATGCTTCAGCAAAATATCCGCAGCCGCATTAGGATTTTGAATAGCGAATTGATAGCCGGCGGAAGTGGCTTTTAGAAAGCTTTTAACCAAATCAGGTTTCTGCCGGATAATATTTTCGCTCGTAATCAGCACGGGCGTGTAATAATCCAAAGCAGGCTCTAAATCCTTGAGCATAATATGGTTTAATTCCATTTTTCTTAAACCTGCTTCAATCCCGTCCCAACCCATATAAATCCACTCAAAATCAGCATCGCGACCGATTGTGGAAAAGAAATCCGTCACACCCGAAACAATTCTGACTTTGTTAAAATCAGCACCCGCTTTTTGCATTACTGCTTTCAAAACTGCAATTTCCGAAGGCGAATCCCAAGAACCGTAGCGTTTGCCTTCAAAATCTTTCACAGTCTTGATATTTGCGTCTTTTAAGGAAGCAAAACAAGAAGTGTTATGCTGCATAATAGCGGCAATGGAAACAAGCGGAATCCCTTCCGAACGCGCTCTTGTCACATTTTCCTGATAAGAAACTCCAAATTCGCTTTTTCCTGTTGCCACAATTTGATCAGTATAACCTTGTCCGGGCTGCACAATTCTAACATCCAGGCCTTGCTCTTTGTATAAACCCTTTTCCAAAGCAACATAAAGGCCTGTGTGATTGGTATTGGGCGTCCAATCTAAAGTAACTGTAACCGGAATCAAATTCTTCTGCTTCTTTTTACACCCTTCAGTCATCAAGCCAAAACTGACCAAAAGAAGCAGTAAACCCCAAGTTAGCAAGCGATTTGTTTTCATTTTTGTCCTTCCTTTTATCTTTATATATGTTCTATTTCTTTTCTTTTACGCTCGAGGATGATACATACGATGAGTTTCCACTAAATAATGTATATCCACATGGGTGTAAATCTGTGTGGTATTGAGGCTTGCATGCCCGAGCAAAGTTTGAACTATGCGTAAATTTACTCCCGCTTCCAAGAGATGAGTAGCATAGGAATGCCGAAAAGTATGAGGAGTTACTTCTTTTTTCAGTTTGGCTTCGGTCACCGCTTGTTGAAGAATTTTCCAGAAACCCATGCGGCTCATTTTGTTGCCAAAAGTATTTAAAAAAACATAATCGTTCTTTTTTTCTTTCATTAAAATGGGACGCACCCTTGCAATATAACCGGAAACCAATTCCAGCACATTGTCCAAAACGGGAACGTAACGCTGCTTGCTCCCTTTGCCTCTAATCAGCAAAACCTTTTCGTTCCAAATAATATCGTGCACAGTCAAACCTAATAATTCGGAAATGCGCAGTCCGGTAGCATACAATAATTCCATCATTGCTTTGTTCCTGATTTCCAAAGGCTTCTCTGTCGGCAGACTATCCAATAAATGAAACATTTCTTCAACTGTCAGAACATCGGGTAGATGTTGTGTCAATTTTATGCGCGGAACCTGCTCAAAATCCACTTGCACGGGAATTTCTTCCTTTTCCAGATACTTAAAAAATTGCTTGATTGCGACTCTTTTGCGCGCGATAGAAGCATTGACTAAGCCGATGCTCTGCAAAGTAACCAAGTAATCAATAATATCATTTGCACGATAATCCTGCAGCGGTTTGGGATTATATTGCAAAAAGTCTTCTAAGTCCTTTTGATATGCGTCCACCGAGTTTTTTGCCATCCCCTTTTCCACTTTCAAATAATAAAGAAAACTATTCAGAGCACTGACTAATCGAGGACTGAGGATATTATTCGTTGCTGAAATAGTTTGGCGTTTCTTTTGTGATTTTGACATCATGAGGATGGGATTCCTTCAGTCCTGCAGGTGTAATTTCTATGAATTCTGCCCGTTCATGTAAAATTTTTAAATTCGGCGCACCACAGTAACCCATTCCTGCTCTAATGCCACCGACTAATTGATAAACATAATCTTTCAGCGGTCCTTTGTAGGGGACCATGCCTTCAATGCCTTCCGCTACCAGTTTGCTGTCATCGCTTTCACTTTGAAAATAGCGGTCCTTACTGCCTTGACGCATTGCTCCGATTGAGCCCATTCCGCGATAGGATTTGAATCTTCTTCCGTTGTAAATAATCGCTTCGCCGGGACTTTCATCCGTTCCCGCAAACAAGCTTCCGATCATAACAGCACTTGCTCCAGCAGCTAAAGCTTTAACAATATCTCCGGAATATTTAATTCCGCCGTCTGCAATAATCGAAATTCCCGCTTGGGATGCAACTTCTGCACAATCCAATAAAGCGGAAAATTGAGGAACTCCTACGCCTGCTATGACTCTGGTTGTGCAGATAGAACCGGGACCGATACCAACTTTCACTGCATCTGCACCGTTATCAATCAAATATTGCGTCCCTTTTCCCGTCGCCACATTTCCTGCTATAACATCAACTTTGCAGGCTTTTTTAATCGCTTGAATTGCTTTGCCGATATTGGCATGATGCCCGTGCGCGGTATCAATTACCAGGGCATCCGCACCTTTTTTGACCAGCTCTTGCGCTCTTTCCAAAAAATCATCTGTAACTCCTACAGCTGCAGCAACCAAAAGACGATTTTTCTTATCCTGAGCTGCATTGGGGTAATCAATTCGCTTGAGAATATCTTTTACTGTAATCATTCCGACTAATTTGCCTTTAGCGTCCACAATCAGCAGTTTTTCTATCCTGTTCTTTTGCAAAATCAGCTGCGCATCCGCCATGGAAACTCCTTCCGGAGCAGTTATCAATTTACTTTTCGGGGTCATCAATTCTTTAACCAGACGCCGGGGATTGTTTTCAAACCGGATATCTCTATTTGTTAATATCCCGACAAGTTTGCCTTTGTCCAGAACGGGAAAGCCGCCGATATGATGTTGATTTTTCAGCTGCAAGACCTTTTCCAAAGTGTCATCTGGCGCAACTGTATAAGGATGTGTCACGACACCGCTTTCCGCTCGCTTAACTAATTCCACTTCAGCGGCTTGTCTTTCAATTGTCATATTCTTATGGATCACGCCCAAACCGCCTTCTCTGGCAATTGCAATCGCCAGAGAAGATTCTGTAACTGTGTCCATTGCCGCACTTAAAACAGGAATATTCAGTTTTATATTTGCAGTCAAATCTGTGCGCAAATCCACTTCCGACGGCAAACAAGATGAGCTTTGCGGAAGCAGTAAAACATCGTCAAAAGTATAAGTTCGGCGAATTTTCTTTTTCATTTTTCATCCTTTATAGTTAAATCTGTTAAAATGTCGGCCGCCCGGAAGGCAATTTTTGCAGAATTTGCCGGAAGGCAGGAGAAAAAACACTGTTGGGATTTTGCCTCAGAAAATCCTGAGCAATATTTTCAGCGGAAGATGATTGCTTCTGCAAACGCAACCGCTGCAACTGTGCATATTCTCTCAGCAAACCGTCCTGCCAATTATAATCATAAATTGCATCAGCCCAAGCATTAAAACCTGAAGCTTCTGCCCAATCTGCAGCTAAAATACGCAATTCTTCATCTTTGGCGGAAAGAGAAAGATTTAACACAGTCTGCACGGAAAGAGAATCCCGATGAGCCATTCTTTGTCTAATAGCTTGCAAAAAAGTCTCCTGCGCGGGTTTGGATAGATTCATCAGCATAATATTCAAAGTGAGAGCATCATTCACATAAGGACTGGCCGGCACTCTCAAAATTAAATCGTTCACAAGCGAATCTGCAACATCGGTTTTACCCTGACAAGATGCATTCAAAAAGCCGTAATACAGATATCTGTCCGGCTGCTTGGAAGCACTGATGCCGGTCAGCGATTGTTCCGCATCGTCATAGCGTTCATTGATTAAGTAATTGCTCACCAAACGATAATTCACTTCTGCTTCGTCATCTGATGAAATTGCAAATTGCCGTGCTTCTTTTAATAAAGCTTCTATCATGCGTGAATCTTTCCCCTGCCACAAAGCAATGTCAGATAATAAAAGCATGGCTTGAAACGGATATTTCTTCCGACTAAATTTCGCTTGCGGCTGATGCGTGACCGGGTCAATAATGAAAGCCAAAGTGCTTTCCGCTTGGGCATATTGCTTCAAATGGATATATGCTTCCGCTGTTTTGAGCAGGATATCTCCTTCTTGAATTACACTTATTTCTCTTTGCCGCAAAGCATTGAAAGCTGCAATGGCAACAGAATCTTTACCTGCCGCAAATTGTTCGTAAGCAAAAGAGGAAAGCTTCTCCGTGGGAAGTTTGCTATATTCTTCCAAAGCTTCAGATAAGCGTCCCAATCTGCTCAGAGAAAGAGCGTAGACTTCTTTCACTTCCAAACTTTGACTTGCCGAAGCAATAGTTTTAACTTTGGAAATCAGCTCTGGTGCTTCTTCCAAAATCTGGCGAATTTGGTTGCTGACAAAATAGAAATTCCCCGGTTGCAGTTCCAAAAAACGCAGGTATTCCGGTATCGCTTTCTCATATTGATGATTGTAAAAGGCATTATTAGCGATTTCCAAACAAAAAACGTCAGGTTTATTGAGTGTCTTTCTTCCTTGCTCATAAAGCCGCATAGCCTGTTCAAAAAAGCCCTTACGCTCAAAATAATTAGCCAGCAGACGATATTTGTTTTCATCTTTAGGATACAGTTGCAGATAGGCTTGAGCCTTATCCCAAGCGTCATTTATCTTCGCCTGCTGAATATCAAGCTGGATCTCATATTCCAAACGCGCGGTATCAGAGAGCACATTTCTGTAATTGTTCAAAAGTTGCTGTGCTTTATTGGTCTGATTGATTTGCAGGTAAAGCTGGAAGAGCTGAGCTATTGCAGCTTGGTCATCGGAATATTTTGCCAAGTAATTCAGCCAAGCTTGTTCGGCTTGAGTAAATTGACGCTGGAAAGTTAATTGTTGAGCTTGTTGGAAAAGGATTGCACGCTCGTCATATTGGCCTAAAAGAGATAATGTTATTGCCACAAAAGCAAGCAGGATAATTATTCTTCGTTTCATAGCCGTTATTTTTGCTCGTTGAGCAGTTTCAAATATTGTTGAATGACTTGCTGATATTCTTTCGGAAAAGTTTTATACTGCTCATCCAGCATAGCTTTTTTGCGCAGAAGATTAAAATCCGTAGAAGGAGGATTACTTTCCGGATTATTTTTTGCTGTTTCAGCTTTGCGTTTTTGGCTGAATTCGCGCTTGTTGATTGACTTTTGCGCATCCAAAAGTTTGGACAAAATTCTTTCCTGCCTGTCCACCAAATCCTGATCTAAACGATTCTGCTTTAACTGACGGGCAATAGCTTCCATTTCATCAGCCATTTGCTGAAGCGTATTTCCTTGTTTTTGGGCGGCGGGATCATTTTGCAAAGCACGCTTTAAATTTTCAGCCAAGCGTTCTTGTTCGGCAGCCAATCTTTGAAGTTGTTGCTGTTCGGCGGCACCGAGACGGCCTCCATTTTGCTGCATCTGTTGCAAAAGCTGTTGGGTAAGCAGGTTCATTGCCATTTGTTCTTCGCCCATTTGTTGCAGCATTTTCAACAAAGATTCCATTCCACCGCCGCTGCCTCCGCCTTGAGCACTGTTCATTGCCTGAATTAAATCATAAGCCATCAAATTCAAACCGGATTGAATGCCTTCCAGATTTTTGGGAATATTGTAATATTGAACTTCGTTCACATTATTAAAAAAGTCACGGTAATTCTGATTGGTTTGATTGGCATCCATAAAGAATTTAGGCGGGATGAACATCATCACCATCGGATTGGAAAAAAGTTTATTAAGGCTGAGTTGCATGCCTTCGTAAGCAGAAAGCAAATCGGGAAGAATAGGATAGGGGTCTTGTTTATATTTATCGGCGGTCGCTTCATGCTGTTGAGAAAAGATGAGTAATTCTCTTGCTGCAGTTTGCATCGCCATCATAACCTGCTGAGAACTTCCTGCACCCATAGCATCTTTCATAGCTTGAAGTTTATTAGTCATTTTACGCAATTTTTGCTGAGCCTGTTGCTGAGCCGAAAGAGCTTGTTTTCTTTGATTTTGGGAGAGTGCTTGTTGGCTGTTTTGCATATCCTGAGCGGGATTTTCCTGCTGCATTATATTTTGAAGCTCATCCAGCATAGCTTTTGCCTGTTGATCTTTATCTTTGTCAAGCAAGTCACCTATGTTTTTCAACTGTTCATTTAAAGCGTCTAATTTATCTTTGATGCTTTGTTGCTCTGCGGCAAGTTTGCCGGCATCATTTTTGGCATCGTTCGTTTTATCCTGCAAAGCCTGCTGCATTTTTTCCGCTTCCTGAGAGATTTGCAGAGCTTTTTGCACCGCTTGTTCCTTTTTTATGCTCTCCAAAAGTTTGAGGGTTTGGTCAACTTTTTGATTGAAATCCTCAAGCGAGAATTTGAAGTTTTCAATCGCTTTCTTAACGGCATTCGGATCGAGATTTTGCAATGAGTTCTGCAATTGCTGCAATGCCTGCTGAAGCTGTTCGTTATCAATTTCGGACAAGATCTGCTGAATTTTCTGCATTTTTTCCAAAGTCTCTTGTGAAAGCGCCTGATTGTTTTGCAATTTATCAATCAGCTGCTGATAATTATCCGCCACTTTATTGACTTGCTCCGCAAGCTCCTGTTGAGTTTTGACCATATTTTCCAGCTGCTTTTTATCTTCCCAATTCAGATTATCCTGCTTGAGCAATTCGCGCCTTTTCTGCTCAAAATCCTTTTGCAGTTCGGAAGATTTATTCAGCACATCCTTCAAATCGTTTTTGCCAGCGGTTTCCTGCTTTTCAATTTCTTTGTAAATTTCTTCAATAGAAGGGAAGCGTGCCTTGTATTTTTTGCTGATTGCGTGTTGTTGTTCGGGAGAGTTGTCATAAATTTCAGCCCAATAGGTGACAATGTCACCCGGGAGCAAATTCTTGTCCTGAAAGCTCAAAACATAGTCCAAATCAAGGTTTACAGCGTTGATGATGCTTTTAACTTCTACGGTTTGCAGGTTTTGAGAATTGATTTGATATTTGAGCAAGAGATTTTTCAAGCCGTAATCGTCCGAAGCTGTTATACGCAAAGGCAGAAGCAAATTTTGATTAAGCAGAACATCATCGCCGGGTTCGGGAATGTCAATTTCCGGAGGTAAATCGGGAATGGCTTCAATCGTTTTTTCTTCAGGAGTATTTTTGCGCCCCAAAGTATCAATTAATTCCGGATACCAAGTAAGATTTTCCAGCACTTCCAATTGCGTGACAAACGACTTCTCCCCTCTTTTCTGTAGTGTTTTTGACTGCCCGTCGGAGAAATTCATTTTAACGGTTTGCATAGGTATATTGGTTTCTAAATTAAGAGTAACCAAAGTATGGCGCAAAGCACTGATATTGCCGTAACTGCTGCTGTCCAATTCGGTTTTTAGACCTGTGTATGCAGGATAGTGATAGGTGACATAATAGCGTCTGACAGCCGGATTATCCAATACTGTAATTTGATAAATCCCGGACTTGATTTGACCTGTGCGCACATAATATTGAAAGGAATAATCCAGATTTTCAAACAAGAATCTGCCCTCAGGCATCGCCACTTCCCGCCATTGATTTTCCAATTTATACAATAAATTATACTGCAATTCCGGAACTGCATCCGCGACTTCAATCAAAACATCGGTATTGCGCCCGACCGTCAAATTTCCGGGTTTTACTTCAATGGAATTAATCTGATTGGCGGTTTGGATTTGATTGAGCCAAAATTCGTTCAGACTGTGCGGCAGCACACTTGCATTCATTCCCCAAAACAAAGCCAACCCGAGCAAAATGAAAAGGCAAACTCTCATCACAGTCGGACTTGCTACAGGCGGATAAATCACGATTTGTTCGCTGAGTCTTTGCGTTCCTTGTTCGTATAATTTGCGGTATAGGTTGCTTTTAGCTACGGTTTCGTCTTTTTGCAATTCCAAAATATTCTGATAAAGATCGTCACGACTACCCTGCAAATTATCCAGCCAACGCGAAAGTTTCAGCAAATTCGGACGCTGTTTATACTCCTGAAAAATAACAAATAACACACCTAAGGCTGCAGTGATGCGGAATAAATTTGCGGTCAGAATAATGTCGCGCGGGG
Source organism: Candidatus Cloacimonadota bacterium (assembly GCA_035357855.1). Lineage (GTDB taxonomy): Bacteria > Cloacimonadota > Cloacimonadia > Cloacimonadales > Cloacimonadaceae > UBA5614. The sequence goes on along the minus strand of DAOPOH010000013.1, from coordinate 4,563 downwards.
ACTTTAAGAAAAACCGCACACAAAAATACAGGTTGAAACTCAAAAGCAGAATCAGCAGACTTTTGAGCAAAATCCTCTTCAACAGGATAAAATCATATCTGTTTTTAATGTGCTGCAATAAATGTTCAAAAGGTCTGCTTTTCATATATTCCGCTTCTTTTACTTCTCCTCAAATAGCAAGGATTTTTTAAGTTTGCTTAGCTGTCAATGCTTTTGAGGATTTCAGCAATAAAGCTGATTTTTGTTAAATAGGAAACCTATATTTTATGCTCGCAGGTTTAACTCATGAAAATCTCTGAGTTTCGGCAACAAACAAGACTTAATCTCAGCAGGAGGGAGGTGGTGTCTATGAAAGAATTTGCAGCATTCCAAATCAAGTCCAAAGCCCGAACCAGAAAATCTGAATCCAATGGGTTATTATGATATCATGCTAATTATGCTTAAACAAAATCAGGTTTTCAACAAAGTTACTCACCTAAAGCTAATACTTTGACCATTAAGGTCAGGATATGAAACTGGGCTTATGTATACACTTCTGATAAAATAACCGGACACATATTTAATTATGTTTGCCTCAACATCGGAGTGTTGAGCAACGTAGCGCAGGACTCCGTTCCTGCGGAAAATATTGCTGAAAAGTGTATACATTGACTAATGACAACGATTTAATAACATTGCAGGAACAGAGTCCTGTGTTACATATTTATTTATCCGGCTTCAATTCCTCCTTGACCCATGTCCCTTTCCATTCATACCACTTACTAACCAAACCTGCTTTGACAGGATTTTCTATTACATATTCCAGATAGTGGAACAGCTCTATTTGATCACGGATCAAGTGGTCATAAGATTCTGATTGCCAAAAGCTTCCTTTCATTTGCATGTGTTTGTTTATCTGAGTTGCAGAATATTTCTTCCACGTATAAGTAATATGTGAAATTGGGAAAATACTATTGTTGTCCTGCGGTAATGGATTGATTATGACATGAACATGATTTGGCATTATGCAGAAAGCCAAAAGCTGATACCGTACATTATCATGATGATGCAAGGCATGGGAAATAATCCCGATACATCTATTATCGCTCAACAGGTCAGGAGTCTCAACAGAGCAAGCTATAAGTTCATCAAACCATAAGAAAAGCTGATTGTATTTTGACTTTGACTTAGATTCTCTTTCACTGCCGGATAGAGTTTTTAAATTTTCATTCCACTCTCTTTTGCGATTAATGAGTTCTGACTCGATTGACTTGGGAAGCGAGAATTTGAGCCTAAATGTGATAAATACAGGTTTGTTAATATCAAAAAGGTGTGGTAAACTGCGAGAGTGGTAAAAATACTTAAAATTCTCTACACCTATCGTGTTCTTGCCCATTTTTTATAAGCTACCCTTGTTATTTATCATTATACTTATAAATCCCTTACCTCAACACCGGAGTGTTGAGAAACGTAGCGCAGGACTCCGTTCCTGCGATAATAACAGGACTCATATCTGATCATGTTTGCCTCAACATCGGAGTGTTGAGCAACGTACGCAGGACTCCGTTCCTGCGATAACAACCGGACTCATATCTGATCATATTTGCCTCAACATCGGAGTGTTGAGCAACGTACGCAGGACTCCGTTCCTGCGATAATAACCGGACACATATTTAATTATGTTTGCCTCAACACCGGAGTGTTGAGCAACATGCGCAGGACTCCGTTCCTGCGGTAATAACAGGACTCATATCTGATCATATTTGCCTCAACATCGGAGTGTTGAGCAACATGCGCAGGACTCCGTTCCTGCGATAACAACCGGACACATATTTAATTATGTTTGCCTCAACACCGGAGTGTTGAGCAACTTCTAATTTACTGGCTGGGACGCCTGTATCTAATTTCTCGAAAAGAGAAAAGAAAAAAGGGAAAAGGGAAAAATCAATTAGCCCTGACTATCCGGAACCCGACGTCATAGCTGCCGTTGTAGGCACCGCCGCTATACGGGTAGTAGTAGGAGTTGCGGTTAGATACACGGCAGTAGGTATTGTCGTTCCAGTCGCCGCCACGCAACGAATGGTACGTGCCGCTCGTGGGTCCGGTGGGATTATTTACAGGGCTGACGCTGTAATAACTGCTAGAAAACCAGTCCCAGCACCATTCCCAAACGTTACCGCTCATGTCATACAGCCCCAAGCCGTTGGCGGCTTTGCCGCCCACAGGCTTGCTGCCGGAGGGTGTATTATTTCCGCTATACCAGGCAACGGCATTGATGTCATCAGAACCTGAATACAGGTAATCAGGAATGTTTTGACCTCCCCGCGCGGCATACTCCCATTCCGCTTCCGTGGGCAGTCTATAGCCGTTGGCAGACCAGTTGCAGATGACGGCGTCCCAGGTGGCATTGCTACTTGTAGGAACCGTTCCCCAATTAGCAGGATTGGTGAAACCGCTGATACTGTAAACCGGTGTTTTTCCTTCTGCGATACTCCTCAGGTTGCAGTACTTGAGAATGGCATACCAGGATATATAATAGGCAGGATAATTATCCCCCAGCCCATAGGTGCTTGTCCAGCTATTTCCCGGCTGCATGTACTGGGAGTATTCCGCCTGCGTCACCTCGTACTTGCTTATGTAAAATGAGTTTAAGGTGACCGAATGGGTGGGCAGTTCATATGAATACCCTGCTCCTCTGGTATCACCCATGGTGAAGGTACCACCGGGGACGTAGACAAATTGACTGGGGGTTACTCCAAATGTATATGTGGCAGTGGCAATATCACTGTCCTGCATCCCGGATTTGGTTGCCTTGGCTTTTATAGTTGTGGTTGTGCTGATTGTTATAGCTCCGGTATAGGGTGTAGTCGGGTCACCGCTACCGGTTGTGTAGAAAATTGATGCTCCGGCTGTGGCACAGGCGATAGTCACATTAATCGGTGATGTACATGGCCCGCCGGCCGGATTGAAGGTCGGCGTGGCAACCTTTGATGAACTTATAGTATATGTGGCAGATGCTGTCTGGCTGGCAGTCATATCCGTCTTAAACGCCTTGGCTTTGACAGTCGTGGTTCCGGTCTGTAAAGTTAAAGGAGCAGAATACACTGTTGACGAAGTTGTTGGTTCATTCCCATTTGTTGTATAATAAATCGTTGCCCCGCTGGTGGCACAAGTGATAGTAACCGTCTGCCCGGGTGAATATGTTCCTGCGGCAGGATTAAAGGTCGGAGTTTGCACCTGATTTTGGGGTGCCTGCGCAATCAAAGTGCTATAGTTGATTATATTTGGAACCGTATAGTTAGCCACGTAGCCCAAGACCTCAAACTCCACTCCTGCATCCACTGTAAACCTGCCCCGCAGTGTCCACCAGGGAGTGGAATTGACATTGGCGTCCAGTTCCAGATAACCCTTTGCCCGAGCAAAAGGGCCCGCTATGCCGTATAAATTAACCTCAAAACGAGGTCCGGCTCCCGCCACAGCGTTCATTGATGCCGATAAATCAGGCGGTGTGTAGTTGAAATTGACTGTCTTATTGTTAATGGTTGACCAGTCCGGCTTATTATATATCACTCCTGCCGAGGCATTGGCTGAGGTAGTCACCGAAGCAGTAACAGTCGCTGTCCCGTAAGCGTCTATGTTGAGTATTACTACCACCTTGGGCACGAGAATTATGGGAAACGGACCGATAGGTGTTGGAACGACAAAAGTTATTGGCGCAAAATTATGCTGATATAATTCTATCTCATCCTCATAATTGAAATTTCCCGTGGTCTCCATTTCCAGATTTCCGTTGGATGTGACATAACCTTCAAACTTCAGATACTTCAATCCTTGCAGCAAGGTTATCTGGGTCTGGAAGTCATAGCCCAAAGTCAGGTTCAGATTTCCTGTTACATACATCGTTACATTATTTCCCAGTTCAAACTCTTCATCAATATCATAGTTGAACACATAAGGATTCTTTGCATCGGAATGAAAGGTTACTCCCTTGGACATACGATTGGATGATTTGATGTCTGTGGTCTTCAAACTCTGTGTAATATTCAGCTCCAATTGGTCAAAAGCATCTTCCAGCCTGGCATTTTCCGTGGTCAGGATTACCTGGTCTCCATTAATTTGCTTGTTCAACACTTTCCTGAGCAAACCATTAGGTGCTTCAGCAGTTATCCCGGAAACGATCACGCTGCCAACCTGATATTGCTCAGGATTGTCGCCTGTTATGATGACCTCAGTGTCTGTAACTCCAGTTATAGGATTCTGAACATTGTTCCCAACAACAATTGTGTTATCTGATACTACCGGCTGAAGAACGTCCGGTTCCGTTGTCTTCTTGCTGCAGGACAGCAACAGGCTGATAATGATGATAACAAAAAGCAATAATCTGATGTGCTTCATCTTGTTCTCCTTTTTTTCAGATATATTTGATTTATTCTATAAAAATTAATGAGATAATCACTTGTTTAATTAATAAGTTTGTCAAGAAGTTTTTTTTTGAGACAGGTAGAGGGAATGCAACCATTATGAATACATATATGGAAAACAAAAGAATTATTGGTATTCAGGATGTCAAGACTTATCGTCTGC
>DAOPOH010000012.1:0-94296 GCA_035357855.1 Candidatus Cloacimonadota bacterium | reverse complement strand
CTGGATCAACCTTTTTTTTTATCTTTTTACACCAACTTTTGAGATGTTATCTTTTCACTTTGCATACTTTGCCACTTTTAAAAGCTTATTAAAAGCTAGTAATAAGGTATTTACATAACTAATCAAGGATTACAATTAAGGCTGAAATCGTAAGTATAAATTTGAATATTACAAATTATTAAAGAAATAACATTGTATATAATGAGAGCAATTATAGTTTGTTTAAACTCTTTATGTTTCTTATTTTTAAGAAAGTAAAGTATCATGAGCATTAAAATTGTACCGGTAATCCAATTTATTAAAAAACCAATGCTATAATGTTTTGGACTTTCATAGTACCATGGGAGTCCTTCACATTTCCATGGATAATCATCTGCTTTTTTTAATATGCCTACATTTAGCCATTCTGTAAATGAAATTACATCAAGCATTAAATTGTAAATTAAGTATAGTGATATTAGGATTCTTTTAAGAATCTTCTTCATCATTTTATTCTTGAGCATGAATGACTTAAGAAAAGTCGATCATTATGTTTACTTGAGGCTTGATTTATTCTCACAAGTTGCAGTTTATCAAAACATCGATCATTTGACATATAGATTCCAGGCAGTTAATGTCTGTAATTATCATCATCATCAACAACATCACTGGCCTGATAAACCTTTTTATCTGGCTCTACAATCAATTGATCTAAAGAAGATGCAAGTCCATCATATGTTTTATTTATGGAACCCATTATAGTTGATGAGTAATTAAAAAAAGCTAATTCAAAAAAATCAGAAACTGTATAAGAACGAACAATCTTGTTCTCAATTAAATCATAAACATCAACATCAAAATTAGTGACACAATATGAGCGATTCGTATATAAATTGGGTTGAACTCTTATAGACTGAACCTTTTCAAAAACAAAGGTTTTCTTCAAATACACGAGATACGAGGGCTTATCATTGATGATATGCTTTTTGCAAAAAGCCTGAATAAGCGGTATTGAGTCAGTTGAAACAAGCGCTCTTAAACTGTCCTGATCAACGATGATTACATTTGCCTGAGGGAATCTTCTTTGGACTTTGATATTTAAAGAATCTGAATACAACTGGCAATAGTTTTGATTACTCTCATAAACTTTATAAAATTTGTTTTTATAAACAGGAGCTTCTACATTATCAGAAATTCCTAAGATAATATTAGCCGTTCTGATGCTTTCTAGTTTATAATTTGGGTCAATATAACTGTTTTCAATTTTTAGAGTAGCACATCCTGATAACAATAGAGTTGTAATTAAAAAACAAAAAATCAATAACTTTTTCATTCTGTCCCCCTTTTTTTTATAATAAAAAAGCAGGCTTTGGCCTGCTCTATATTACCGTAGAGGTATTTTAATTTGGGGTGGCTGATGGGGGTCGAACCCACAACGCCCGGAACCACAATCCGGTGCTCTGCCATTGAACTACAGCCACCATATTAAATTTATATGGCACGCCAGAAGGGATTCGAACCCCTGACCCACAGCTTAGAAGGCTGTTGCTCTATCCAGCTGAGCTACTGGCGCATCACACTCATAAAAAAGGCAAGCTTTCGCTTGCATTTCACACTATATTATGGTAGCGGCGCAGGGACTTGAACCCCGGACCTGCGGATTATGATTCCGACGCTCTAACCAACTGAGCTACGCCGCCCGTATAAAAAATGGTAGCGAGGAGAGGATTCGAACCTCTGACCTTCGGGTTATGAGCCCGACGAGCTACCTGACTGCTCCACCTCGCGTCACTTTTTGCCTTAAAATTTATTCCGTTTTTCGTGTCAAGCGAAATCAATCTGACAAAGTTTATTAAATTAATTATAGACGACCGTAATTGTTTTCCCGCTCTCAATTATGATTTATTATCTCATATTGCAGATAGGAATTGATCATGGAAAGAACGCGGTCGAATTCTTTTTCGCCCGGAACAATAAAATCCGCATTCTTTTTGGTAGGCTCAATAAAGGCTTCATGTGAAGGTTTGACCTTTTCTATATACATATCCAAAACTGTATTTAAATCAAATCCTCTTTCTTGAATATCTCTGCGGATGCGTCTTGCCAAACGCAAATCGGCATCGGTATCCACAAAGATTTTAAGGTCGGCTAAGCCCAAAAGTCTTTGATAATAAAGCGCAAAAATACCTTCCAAAATAATCACGTCCCTTTGATATATATAATCAGTTCCGGCAGAACGGCGATGCGTAATGAAATCATAGTCGGGAAGCTGAACCGGTATTCCGCTGAGCATTTTGCGGACATCGGAAAGCAAATATTCGTGGTCAATGGCGTCCGGATGGTCAAAATTAACGCGTTTAATTTCTTCAGGTGACAAATGTCCCAAATCCAAATAGTAATTATCATGGGAAAGAATAATGGTTTTTCCCATTCCGATTTTGTTGCCAATCGCTCCGGCAATAGTAGTTTTTCCGGAGCAAGTTCCTCCACCGATCAGTATCAGATGCGCTTTTGTCCTTTCATTTGCCATATTTGAGCCCTTTATCCTTAAAGCTTTTATATGTTTACAATTTTCTGGTGCAATGAGATAGCAAGATGAGCACCATGGAATTACTCTGATATTAAAGTTGTTTTCCGTGTCAATTTAATCTTCTGTTTTTTAGTTGTTTAGTTAAGGAGAAAATGTCGTCGCAGAGGTCATCGAAGATAATTAAGCGGTAAAAATTTTTATCCTTTTTTCCTCCTTATAAAGTTGAATTTTTTAATTTTCTCTTTTCTTCCTCTTATGAAGCGGAGGGTTAATGGAGGGTTAACGGAGGGTAAGCCCACGTTGACCCCCCGTTGAAATTAAGCAGGTAGCAATTGACAAATTTGACCTGAGAAAAATTATTGCATCAAAAGGGATGTATCTTTATTTACAATGAAGAAGTTATGAGAAAATATATAGTCTCGATAGTGGGTCGTCCGAATGTCGGTAAATCCACCTTATTCAATCGTCTGTGTAAGAAGCGGAGTGCCATCGTTGACTTTGAACCGGGGGTTACTCGTGACCGTAAATATGAAGATGTAGATTGGAACGGGAAAATATTTAAGCTGGTGGACACGGGCGGGATTATATTCAACTCCAAAGAAAGCATAGACAAAATGGTCAAGCACCAAGCTGTATTGGCGATTGAAGAAAGCGATTTAATCCTATTTTTGGTGGATGCAAAAACCGGCACTACCGATTTGGACATGCAAATAGCCAAAATCCTTTATCCGCATAGAGATAAAGTAATGCTGGTTGCTAATAAAGTTGACAATGATAAAGATGAATTGGAGCTTTATGATTTTTTGCAGTTAGGCTTTGGAGATGCCTTTCCTGTTGCCGCTAATTCCGGACGCAATACCGGTCAATTTTTGGATGAGGTTCTGGCTTTAATTCCCGAGACTGCAGATGATTTAGAAGATGAGGAAAAAGAGGGGACCAGAATTGCAATAGTGGGTCGTCCAAACGTTGGTAAATCTTCAATAATCAATAGGTTAATAGGTAAAGATAAATTAATCGTAACCGAAATTCCCGGCACGACAAGAGATGCAATTGATACGCAATTTTTTTATCGGGGGCAGGAATATATTTTAGTTGATACTGCCGGTTTGCGTAGGAAAACACGCATCAAATACGGAGTTGAATATTTTAGTATGATGCGCACTTTGGAAGCTATTGACAGGGCAGAAGTGGCTGTTATTGTATTAGCTGCAGACGAAAAAATTACCGAACAGGATTTAAAAATAGCTGCTTATGCGAAGCGGCGTCTGAAAGAAATTATCATTGTCTACAATAAATGGGATTTGCCACATAAAGATAATTCCACCACGGGAAGATTTATAAACGAACTTCACAGAGAAATGCCTTTTCTGCAATTTGCTCCAGTTCTTTTTATTTCTGCTAAAACAGGTCAGCGTGTAGTCAAATTGATGGATGCTGTTCAATTAGTTGTGGAAGAAAGCAACAAACGCATTTCTACGGCTGAACTGAACAGATTTATGGAAACTGTCGTAGAACATCATCCCCCGACGCATCCTTCGGGACGTCATGCCCGAATTTATTACATGACGCAAGCATCGGTAAATCCGCCCACTTTTGTCTTTTTTTGCAATCAGCCTTCTCTTATAACTGAAAATTATCGCAAATATATAAATAATCAGTTAAGAGAGATGTTTTCCTTTACGGGAACAAGTTTGCGTCTGATTTTCAGAGGCAAAGATAAAAATGACGCGCGAACAAGACAAAAGATAGAAGAAGAGTAAACGGGAGAACAACGCTAAAGCGGAGACGAAATTATGTGGAATGCCTTACAAGTTATTTTTTCTCATTACCAGATTTATGCCTGTCTGATAGCGTCGTATTTATTGGGCAGTATTCCTACCGGTTACTTAATCGGGAAAATCTTTTTCCGCAGTGATGTTCGGAAAAGCGGAAGCGGAAATATAGGTGCCACAAATGCTTTAAGATCTTTTGGCATAGGTTCCGGAGCGGCAGTTTTAGCAATCGATGTGTTGAAGGGAGTGCTGGCAATTTTACTGGCAAGTCATAATTCCATGCCCGCAGGTAGTGAATTGGGACAACAAATATTTATTTGCCTGAATGGAATTGCTGTCGTCATCGGTCACGATTTTAGTATCTTTTTGAATTTTCACGGTGGGAAAGGTGTGGCAACTTCAACGGGTGTTTTGTTTATGCTGATGCCGATTCCGATGATTTTGTGCGTTTTATTCTTTATTTTTGTTGTGTTTTCCACTAATTATGTTTCTTTGGCTTCAATTTTAACTGCCTTTGCCGTAATTATTATTGAATTAGTTGCGCAAATTGTGATGCATTTCCCCGATCCGCCAAGATTGGTGATGGTGATTGTAATTGCGGGCTTACTTATTTGGCGGCATAAGGACAATCTGAAAAGATTAAGGTCAGGAACGGAGAATAAGTTCCGGTTTAATAAAGAAAAATAGGCGTTATTTATGTGTGGAATTTTGGGTTTCTACGGAAACGATAAAGCTTCCTATTTAACTGCTTTGGGAATGTTTGCCGAACAGCATAGGGGACAGGAAAGTTGCGGGATGGCAGTGTCCGACGGAAAAGTTATCAGACTAAGAAAAAATATGGGTTTGGTCAAAGCTGTATTCACTGATCAGGCGTTAAAAGAACTTCCGGGAAATATTGCTATCGGTCATGTGCGTTATCCGACCAAAGGAAGTGCCACCGAATTTAATTCTCAACCGCATTTGGTGGAAACTTTAGCAGGTCCTTGTCTGGCTTTGGCAAGTAACGGAGATATTGTCAATTATGCTGAAATCCGTTCTTGGTTAGAGCATAGAAGAGTCTATTTCAAAAGCGATAACGACGGTGAACTTTTAGTCAAATACATCGCTTACAAAGTGGAAAGGGAAAACAAGACAATTCCCGATGCCATCAAAGGTTTAATGCATGAAATTAAAGGTGCATATTCTACGGTTTTGCTCACTCGCAATGAATTGTATATGTTTCGCGATCCTTTTTCCATCAGACCGATGGTTTGGGGCAAAACATCTGACGGAACAGTTGTTGTAGCGTCGGAAAGTTGTGCTTTGGATACTTTATATGCTTCGGATAGAAAGGAAGTTCCCTCTGCCGGTATCATCAAAGTCAATGAGGAAGGCATTTCCGTGATTGAGAATGGCGTAAATCTTTATCGGCAGGAAAAACATCAGAGCCATTGCATTTTTGAGCAGATTTATTTTTCTCGTCCGGACAGTCATCATTTTAACGAAAATGTATATGAAGTGCGGGAGAAAATCGGAGCCGAGTTGGCAAAATTAGATGCTGACCTTGAAGCTGACTGCGTAATTCCGGTTCCGGATTCTTCCAATTTTATTGCTTTGGGTTATGCACAAGAAAAAAAGCTTCCGCTTTCACTTGGACTGATCAGAAATCACTATGTGGGCAGGACTTTTATTAAACCTGAACAAACGATCAGAGATGAAAGTGTGCGCCAAAAATTCAATGCTTTGCCGAATTTTTTTACCGATAAGGAAATTGTGCTGATTGACGATTCCATTGTCAGAGGAACGACTATTCGCCAGATAGTTGATTTGATTAAACAGGCGGGCGCAAAAAAAATCCATCTCAGAATCGGCTCTCCTCAAATTAAATATTCCTGTTATTACGGAATTGATACTCCCACGCGAGAAGAGCTTGTTGCCAATCAGCTTTCTTTGGAAGAAATCAGACAAAAAAGCGGTGCCGATACGCTGAAGCATTTGCCGATGGAAGCTTTGCGGAAATGCGTAACTTCATCTTCGGATTATTGCTACGCATGTTTTAACGGAGAATATCCGGTTCGGAACGGAAAAATATGAAAAACTTAGATGCAATCTTGGAAAGTTTCCCGCAGAAAAGAATATTGGTTTTGGGTGATATTATGTTGGACCACTATATTTGGGGTCAAGTGGAGCGCATTTCTCCCGAAGCTCCCGTTCCTGTTTTGGATGTGCAAAAGGAAGAATACAGGTTAGGCGGTGCCGCTAATGTCGCTTTAAATTTGCAAGCTCTGAATGCGGAAGTAATTTTATGCGGAGTTATCGGTAAAGATGAAGCAGGGAAACGTATTTTGCATCTATTAAAACAGCATCGTTTATCTGAGCAAGCCATTCTTGATATCAGTGACAGACCCACTACCCGCAAAACAAGAATCGGGGCTGAAAATCAGCAAATCGCAAGAATTGACAGAGAAAACAGGTTTGATATTTCAGCTCAAGCGCAAAAACAAATATTGAAGCTGGTAAAAGAATTCTTGCCTGCTGCGGATGCCGTTATTCTTGAAGATTACAATAAAGGTCTCTTAACCGCAAATCTGATTACCGATATCATTCAAGCGGCAAAAGAGCAGAAGAAATTGATTACCGTTGATCCCAAACAGCGTAATTTCTTTCAATATAAAGGTGTTACTGTTTTCAAGCCGAATTATAGAGAACTTCAGCAAAATTTGGGAGTTATTTTTTCCGATGAAGCCGAATTTGTCAAATATGCCAAACAGCTTAGAAAAAAGCTTGCTTGTCGTTATTTGGTCGTGACCAGAGGAGAAGACGGTCTTTATATTTTTTCCTCGCAAGATAAGATGCAAAGGATTCCTGCTTTTACAAGAGAGGTTTATGATGTTTCCGGAGCAGGTGATACAGTAATCAGTGTTTTAACTTTGGCGCTTTGTTCAGGTTGCGACATCAGTACTGCCGCTGAAATAGCTAATCATGCAGCAGGCATAGTTTGCGGCAAAAAAGGAACTGCGTCAGTTACTGCAGAAGAAATAAGGATATCGTATCGTGAGCAACGGTAAGATTATTACTCGTGAAGAATTTGCCAAGCTTGATCTTGAGGATAAGAAGATTGTGTTCACGAACGGTTGCTTTGATATCCTTCATGCGGGGCATGTGCAATATTTGGAGCAGGCAAAAAAGTTGGGCGATATTTTAGTAGTGGGTTTAAACAGTGATGCTTCCGTGCGAAGATTAAAAGGAGAAAATCGTCCGATAAATAAACAGGAAGACAGAGCTCTTGTTTTGGCAGCTTTGGAGTTTGTAGATTATATTATCATTTTTGAGGAAGACACACCTTACGAACTTATTAAAATCGTCAATCCTGATGTGTTGGTTAAAGGCGGAGACTGGAAAGAAACCGATATTATCGGTGCCGATATTGTTCAAGCTAAAGGGGGTACAGTTCTTAGTCTTCCTTTACGACCCGGGCTTTCAACTTCTAAAATCATAGAAGAGATAAAGAAAAATGGGGAAAGAAGAAATTACTGAAGATATAGGTGTTGTAACAGCTGTGCAGGATAATCGGATTACGGTTGAAATTGCGAAAGGCGGCGGTTGCAAGTCTTGCAGCATGTATAGTTTTTGCGGAGGCAATGAATCAAAGCTGACTTTGAATTTTAATACAGACGGCGGTTATCGGATTGGCGATAAAGTCAAAGTGGATATTTCCGCGGGAATCAGAGTCCTGTCTTCTTTGATTGTTTTCGGATTGCCGCTGGTGGCATTGTTTGCATTTTTCCTGATAGCAAGGCAATTTACTTCCGAACCTTATGCAATTCTAATCGGCTTTGGCGGGTTACTGCTATCTTTCCTCATTGTTAAGATATTGGACAAAAAAATGGCTAAACGTATAAACTATCGCTTGGGAGGCAAATGTGACAATTTGCCTGAATGATATGGTTTTTTACGGTTTCCACGGTGTATTTGCCGAAGAAAGAACTTTGGGTCAGCGTTTTATAGTTTCTTTGGAACTAACTACTGACGACGCTTTGGACAAAGAAATTCGTAAATTGGATGACACAGTGGATTACACAAAAGTCTATAGTCTGTTAAAAAAGATTATGGAGACTGATCAATTTTATCTTTTGGAATCGGTAGCAAATATTATATTGGATAAGGTGTTGGCGGAATTTCCTTTAGTAAAAAAAGCCAAGGTTTTTATCCAAAAGCCGTCAGTTGCCATTCAAGGTATTTTGAAATCTGTTGAATTGGTGATGGAAAGGTCGCGTTAAATGCAGGCTTGGCTGTGTCTCGGGTCCAATCTTGATGCTCCTGCTTTACAATTAAAAAGAGCGGTTGAGTATTTGCGCGGAAAATGCTTTATAAAGATATTGGGTCAAAGCGAAGTCTTATTCAGCAAGCCTTTCGGTTATACGGAGCAACCTGATTTTGCCAATCAACTTTTGGAAATAGAGACTCCGCTAGATCCGCAGGAATTGCTTTCTTTTTTAAAAAAGGCGGAATTGAATTTGGGGCGTAAACCTTCTTTCAGATGGGGTCCGCGTTTAATTGATTTGGATATAATCCTGATTGAAGATCGAGTCATAAAAACGGACAATTTAATTGTTCCGCATCCCGGAATTGCGGAAAGAGAATATCTGCTAAAGCTTTTAGCGGAAATACTTCCGGACGAAAAACATCCGGAAACGGGGCAAACATATCAAATTATGTATAAGGATTTTATTACAAAGGGGGATACAAAATGACAGCAGTTGCTGCCATAATTTTGGCTGCAGGAAAAGGCACGAGAATGAAATCAGACAGAGCAAAAGTCGTGTTTGAACTTGCCGGCAAAACATTAATTGAAAGGGTGGTAGCTACAACCAATCAACTTCCTTGCGAAAAGATTTGCGTAGTGGTCGGGCATCAGAAAGACACTGTAATCAAGGCGTTGGAAGATTTTCCCAATCTCGTTTTTGCCATGCAGGACAAACAATTGGGAACCGGTCATGCCGTTCTTATGGCAGAGCCCTACTTTAAAGATTATAAAGGCGATATTTTAGTTCTGGCCGGTGATGTTCCGCTCCTTAAATCGGAAACTCTAAAAAAATTAACGGAAAAGCATCAACAGACTAAAGCAGCCTGCACTGTTTTGACGGCGCAATTAGAGGATGCGGGTAAATACGGAAGAATTTTGCGGAATGAAGAAGGACGGGTAATTGATATTGTTGAATTTAAGGATGCCACCCCGGAACAGCTTCAAATTAAAGAATTTAATACGGGCATTTGGTGTTTTCAAGCTGAACCTTTGTTTTCCGCATTGCATCAGATTACTAATCATAATGCTCAGCAAGAGTATTACTTGACTGATGTCCTTTCCGTCTTAGTCAAGCAGGGAATGAAGGTGGAATCCGTTTTATTGGATGATTTGCAACAAGCCAGCGGTATCAATTCTCAACAGGAATTGGCGGAATTGGAAGACGCTTTCTTGACAGAGATTAAAGAGCGCTGGCTAAATAACGGTGTTACTATCCACAATCCCTCAAGTGTCTATATCGGTGAAGATGTTATCATAGAACCGGATGTCACAATTGAAGCAAACAGCATTCTAAAAGGGAAAACTTTTCTGGAAAAGGGGTGTTACATAGGTCCGAATTGCTATCTGGAAAATGCAACTATCGGCACAGAAGCTATTTTGCGCGGTTATAATGTCATTATTGAGGCTAATGTTCATGCCGGCGAAATAATTGATTGGGGGGAAAAGATTTTGGAAGATACGATGTTTCAGAAGTGAATTATGGCAGAAAAGAAATATCTGTATTCTCCTTGGCGGCTGGATTACATTCTCTCCGCCAAAAGTAATGAATGTATCTTTTGCTTCAAACCGAAAGCCGGTGATGATGCAAAGCACCTGATTGTGCATCGCAGCGGGCATTGTTATGTCATTATGAATTTGTTTCCTTACAACAACGGTCACATCATGGTAGTCCCTTATAAGCATGTTTCCTCTCTTTCAGCTATAGGTAAAGCCGCTTATAATGATCTTTTTGCCACTGTGCGTTTAGCTGAAAAAGTCTTGAATGAAGTGTATAAATGTGAGGGTATGAACATCGGTCTAAATCTTGGCAAAGCTGCAGGTGCGGGGGTGGATGAACATCTGCATGTTCACTTGGTTCCTCGTTGGACAGGTGACAGCAATTTTATGTCTGTAATCGGCGGTGAAAGAGTTATTCCTGAAGCATTTGACACTGCCTATAAAAAACTGCGCGCAGCGTTCAAAAAAATTTCCGCGGAGCAATAATCTTGGCTAGTTGCTCAGCTTTTATTTTTTTATTTTGGAAACGGATTATATTTAATCTGTAAGCTTCAGTTTGCAGGATGGGATTTGACAGAAAGGCGGATGAAAATTAAATGACGCGTTCAGTGCGCTTGGCAATCGGTATCATTATTGTGCTGCTGTTATTAAGCGCGGGCGGTATATTTTGGTATAAGTATAAAATGCAATCTGCCAAAGCCGATACTTCAACCGAAGAACAGTTGCCCGCAATCAAGATTATTCTTACGAACGGATGCGGTTTTGAAGGTGTGGCAAAGGATTTTGCCGCTTGGCTGGAAGATAAAAATGTGGATATAGTGAGCATAGGAACGGCGAGGAAGCCTATCTATGATAAGACTATCATTGTTATTCGCAAGGGTGATTTGACTGATTTGAAAAGGTTACAACGCATGACAATGATTAATCGTTATACCGAAGCAAGGGATTTTTCCGCCTTGGCGGATTTTGAAATTATTATCGGAAAAGATTATGAACAATATACAAAAAATTAAAGCAAGCGGGAGCAATATGACTGAATTGAGTGAGAAAGTAAAACTTATCCTGAGTTGGCTTGTGGAAAAAAAAGCTGAACAAATCAAGACTTATGATTTTACGGATAAGCTTTTCTTCACTGATTATGTTATTATTTGTGAAGGTCAGGCAGATTTACATGTCAGAGCAATCGGGAATTATCTTTTGGAAAAGGTCAAAGAAAATCATTATCATCTTTTGAGTAAAGAAGGTTTGGAGTATGCACATTGGGTTTTGCTCGATTTGGGCGAAGTCATCATTCACATTTTCCTGCCGGAAACCAGACAATACTATCAGCTTGATGAGTTCATCGGTAATTTTTTGCAAAAGGCGGAAAGCAGAGAGAAAGAATTATGATCAGACAGTATATTAAAGAGCAAGTTGCAGCAGCTTTGGACAAGTTAAATTTGAAGTATGAATCGGATTTTACGATAGAAATTCCAAATAATCCTGAATTCGGTGATTATTCTACCAATGCCGCCTTTATTTTGGCTAAGGAAAATAAAAAATCGCCGAAAGTTTTAGCTGAGAAACTGGCGGAAGAATTAAAGAAACTTAAGACCTTCAAGAAAGTGGAAATAGCCGGTCCGGGGTTTATCAATTTCACACTTTCTCCTGCTTTTTACCAAGACCTGCTTTGGGAAATTCATTCTCAAGGTGATAAATTTGCCGATTCTGATTTCGGAAAAGGCGAGCGGGTGCTTTTGGAATTCGTCAGTGCCAATCCTACGGGTCCGCTAAATATTGTCAGTGCCAGAGCAGCAGCTTTCGGAGACACTCTTTATCGGGTAATGAAGAAAGTCGGTTACGATCCCATGCGGGAATTTTACATCAATGATGCAGGCAATCAAGTGGATATCTTAGCAGAATCTTTGGAGCTGCGTTTGCGTGAATTGCAGGGTGAAAAGTTGGATGAATTCCCTTATGAAGCATATCATGGCGAATATGTGAAACACCTTGCACAAAAGCTTAATGCGACTGAGGGAATACGCGTCTTTATGATGCCGGAAAAAGAACGGATTGAGCATTTGAAAGATTTTGCTCTGGAAGAAATTCATAAAATGCAGCAAGCCAGTCTGGAAAAATTCGGAGTGTATTTTGACAGTTGGGTTTCGGAAAAGACTTTGCGCATGGAAGGTGTCGTAGAAGAAGTTCTCAGTTATCTTGCCGAAGCTGATTGCACCTATGAAAAAGAGGATGCAATCTGGTTTTGTTCCACCAAATTCGGTGATGATAAAGACCGTGTGTTGATGAAATCAGACGGCTCTATCACCTACTTTGTTCCCGATTTGGCTTATCATTTAACGAAAGTGCAGCGCGGCTTTACAAAGCTGATTGATGTCTTCGGACCTGACCATCACGGTTATGTTCCGCGCTTGAAAGCTGCTTTCAGAGCGTTGAAATACGATGAAAATATACTGGAAGTCATTTTCTTGCAGCAGGTGAATTTGTTTGAAAGCGGTGAACGCATTAAAATGAGTAAACGCGCAGGTAAAATTGTTACTATGGATGACCTGCTGAATGTGGTGAGCAAAGATGCGGCACGCTTTTTCTTTATAGCGCGCAAAGCGAACGCACATCTGAACTTTGATTTGGATTTAGCGCTCAAAAAAGACAGCGAAAATCCAGTCTATTATTGTCAGTATGCTCATGCAAGAATTTGCAGCATCCTGAAAAAAGCGAAGAAAGACAGAATTTTACCCCGCTCTTGGAAGAAAGAATTTGTCCAAAAATTGAATAAACCGGAAGAAATGGCTTTAATTAAAAAAATGTCTGAACTGCCTGAATTGCTTACAAGCATTGCCGCTCAGCGCGAACCTTATCGTTTAACCGTTTATGTTGTGGAATTAGCAAGTTTGTTTCATAAATATTATACAAGGTATCAGATTGTCAATGTAAAGCATAAAGAGCTTTCTCAAGCCCGCTTGTTATTGATTGACAATGTTCGTGAAATTTTGGCAATGTGTCTGGATTTAATGGGGATTAGTGCTCCGGAAAAGATGTAATGCAATTGAATTTCAGACCGATGCGGATAACTGATTTGAGTGCGGTTTATGATATAGAGGTTCATTCTTTTGCCGATCCATGGCAGAAAGAGATATTTGAAATGGAATTGGAAGAAGGTGCTTATGTAGTTGAAACTGAAGATGAAGTAGCAGGTTATATATGTTTCCGTCAAGTTTTGGATGAGTGTTCAATAATTAATATAGCAGTTAAGCCGAAATTGCATAGGCAAGGGATAGCGAGTTTTATGTTTGAAAATTTATATAAGCTGATGGATAAAGAGGGGGTCAAGTATTATTTTTTGGAAGTAAGAGCTTCCAATACGACAGCTCAATCTCTTTATCATAAATTGGGATTTGTTCCGGCAGGGCTCAGGAAGAGATATTATCATAATCCTGACGAAGATGCAATCGTTATGTTTTTGGAAAGAGGTGAGCAATAGGAATGCATCATGAAAGACTATGATTTTCTGGTTATTGGCAGCGGCATTGCAGGTTTGGTGTATGCGTTAGAAGCTTCTAAAAAAGGTTCAGTTGCCGTTATTACAAAAGAGAAAATAAACGATTGCAATACCGATTATGCGCAGGGCGGCATTGCTGCAGTGTTGGATGAACACGATTCCTTTGAAGCACATATTCAAGATACCTATATTGCCGGTGCGGAATTGGGCAAAAAAGAAGTGATTAAACAAATCATCAATGAAGCGCCCGCTCTGTTAAAATATCTTCTGGATTTGGGAACTGATTTTACTGTGAGGGATGAGAATTATGACCGCAGTCTGGAAAATCTTTCATTGACCAGAGAAGGAGGACATTCACGCAACCGAGTTGCGTATGCTGCAGATTCGACAGGACATCAAATCATGGAAGCTCTGATTAAAAATTGTCTTAGCCATCCCGGGATAACCATTTACGAGCATCACATGGCAGTTGATTTAATTACCCAACATCATATTCCTCAAAGAGAAGGTTTTATTCCGGGAATTACTTGTTGGGGAGCTTATGTTTTGGATACTAAAACCAACGAAGTGGAGATTTTCAGAGCGAAGAAAACGATGTTGGCAACAGGTGGTGCCGCCTGTATTTATTCTCATCATACTAATCCGGAAGTGGCAACTGGAGACGGAATGGCAATGGCACATTTAGCAGGCGCGCGTTTAGCCAATATGGAATTCATCCAATTTCATCCTACGGCATTTTATCATCCTGACGGCAAAACTTTCTTGATTAGTGAAGCTTTACGTGGTGAAGGTGCAGTCCTCAGATTGCAAGACGGCAGCACTTTCATGGAAAAATATCATCCTTTGGGTAATCTTGCGCCAAGAGATATTGTTTCGCAGGCAATTGATACTGAACTGAAAAGACGGGGCGAGAAGTTTTGTTACTTAGATGCCACCCAAGTGGATAAAAAAGTTTTACAAGAGCACTTCCCCTACATCAATAAAATGTGCAAACAGTATGGAATAGACATAACGAAAGATTACATTCCCGTGGCTCCTGCAGCGCATTATTTTTGCGGAGGAGTGCTTGCTACCATTGACGGAATAACTGATATCCGTAATTTATATGCTGCAGGAGAAGTTGCGTGCACAGGTTTGCACGGAGCGAATCGTCTGGCGTCCAATTCTCTTTTGGAAGCATTAGTAATTGCTTATCGCGCCGGGCATTATCATTCCAATCTGGAACCGGTTGATTTTCCCGAAATTCCCGAATGGCATCATCCGGACGAGTTTAACGAAAACGAATGGGTCGTAATTTCGCATAACAGAGAAACTATCGGCAATGTCATGCAAGGTTATGTCGGTATCAGACGTTCGCGCAGATTGCTGAAATACGCTCTTTCCACGATGGAAAACATCTTTACCGAAATAAATAATTTTTATCAGCACAACCGAGTGCGGAAAGAAGTGATAGAAACAAGAAATATGGCTGTCATTGCCGATATGGTAATCAGGAGTGCCCTCTCCAGAAAAGAAAGTAGAGGTGCACATTTTGTTATTGATTATCCGGAGCGTGACGACACCAATTTCAAAATAGATACGATAATATGAGAAAATACAAAGGCTGGTTCATTACTTTTGAGGGCATTGAAGGATGCGGCAAAACTACTCAAGCTGCAATGTTGGCAGATGCACTCAAGGGCAAAGGTTTTGATGTCATTCTTACGCGTGAACCGGGAGGACCACCGGTTTCAGAAGCTATTCGCAAAATTTTGCTTGATCCTGTTTACTCGGAAATGTTGCCGGAAACAGAAATGCTTCTTTACATGGCAAGTCGCAGTCAACACACTGGTCAGATAATTATTCCCGCGTTAAAAGAAGGGAAAATTGTTATCAGTGATCGCTATTACGATTCGACCATCGCTTATCAGGGAGCGGCACGCAATCTTGATTTGTCTATAATCGAAACGATTACTGCTTTTGCCACTTTTAATACCGATCCGGATTTGACAATTTTACTCGATTTACCTGTTGAGGCAGGTAGAGCCAGAATTCAAGAGCGCATGCTTGACAGATTGGAACAAGAGACTATCGGTTTTCATCAAAAAGTTCGGGCAGAATATTTGAATTTGGCAGAAAAATATGCTTCGCGCTACAGAGTTATTAAGGCAGAGCGACCCATGGAAGACGTCAGAGCGGATATTTTGACTTGCGTCTTAAAACTAATGGAAAGCGATAAAGCTTGATTTTATTAAGGATTTACCGGAGAAGAAATGAATAATACAAATTACCGTCCTTATATCTTAGCGTTAATAATCATTATTTGGCTGGTGGGGGGAGTATTCTTCTTTCAAGTTGCCAAAGTATACGCAGCAGAAGATAAAAAGCAATCTGATCTTTACCAAAACTTGCAACTGTTCAATGAAGTTTTAATCAAGTTGAAGCAAAACTATGTTACCGACTTGGACAACGAGGAAATAATCAAAGCTGCCATCAACGGAATGCTGAGTTCCACGGATCCGCACACTACTTTTTTTGATGCAGATGAATTTTCCGAATTTACCACTCAGACTGAAGGCGAATTTGGCGGCTTGGGCATTCAGATTGATAAAAAAGGTGATTATATAACGGTAGTGTCTCCTATGGAAGGGACGCCTGCATATAAAATGGGTTTGGCGGCAGGTGACAGAATTGTTAAAGTGGACGGTATCAGCATTGTTTCCGCCACAACTGACGAAGCAATAAAAAAAATGCGCGGACCGGTCGGAACCAAAGTTACGCTTACAATTTCCCGTCCGGGAGTACCAGAACCCATGGATTTTGAAATCGTTCGAGACATCATTAAAATCAAGAGTGTTCCTTACGCTTTCAAATTGGATAACGGGGTTGGTTACATCCGCCTCAGTCAATTCAGCAAAAACAGCGATAATGAACTGAAAGCGGCTTTGGATACTTTAGAAGCGCAGGGTATAAAAGGTTTGATCATAGATTTGAGGTATAATCCCGGAGGCTTATTAGATCAGGCAATAGATACGGTAAATGAATTTATAGGTCCTAATAAATTGGTCGTGGAAACCAAAGGCAAGACTCCAAATTCCAATCATCAATATTTTACTCGCTATCCGCGAAAGCCGAAAGATTACCCGATAGTAGTTTTAGTCAATGAAGCTTCCGCCAGTGCAGCCGAAATTTTTGCCGGTTCTTTACAGGATTGGGATAAAGGTTTAATTGCAGGAAAACCCACTTTTGGCAAGGGGTCGGTCCAGCAGTTGTTCCCGCTTTCCAATGGTGGCGGTGTTAAAATTACGACAGCTTATTATTATATTAAGTCCGGCCGCTGTATTCATAAGGTTTTGAATGACAAGCTGCTGACGGGAAAGGAAGTAACTGAAGCGGAAAAGCAGGAATTGGACAAAAAAGCTCATGATACAATTTATTATACAGTGAAGGGAAGAGAGGTCTACGGAGGAGGAGGTATCACGCCTGACCTTCAGTTCGAACCTGATTTATTGACAAATTTTGGAGTGGAACTGAGAAGGAAAAATACTTTCTTCAATTTTGCCGTTGATTATATGGTTAAGCACAATCATTCAGTGCCGGAAAATTATAGAGTTGATGATGCCACTTTTAATCAATTCTTGGATTATGCCAGACAGCAAGACATAAAATTTACTCAAGCGGATGTTGACAGCATAGCTACTTTTATTCGTACTTCTTTAGCCGGTGAAATAATAGGCAAAAAATACGGTGATCAAGCCGCTTATAAAGTCACTTTACAATTGGATACTCAATTGCAGAAAGCGGCTGAATTATTTGACAATTATAAAACTCTTGATCAGATGTTTGCTTATGCTGCTCAGCAGAATAAGAAAATCAAAAAATAGTGAAATAGAAGATAGCGGATTTACCGGTAAAATTTATCGAATCGGAATCTATAGCAAAACGGTGGAAAGACTGCTGTGCTTACCTTCTTAAAATAGGAAGAAAAGCCAATTTATATGCCGGTTTAAGATTGTTTCCGCTCAAATCCTCAGTAGTTTCTTCAATGGTCAAGAGGCAAGATTTGTAGTTGGCAAGCGGCTTTTCCGGCTGAAGAATATATTTTCTGCTGTCGGATTGAATTATCCGGAAGGGTATTTCCTTTTTGGATTCCGCTTCTACAAGAGTTGCCTTAAAATTATCGGCAGTGATAATTTCCGAAAAAGTGATTTCAATTTGCGGCTGTAAACTGTTTACGGAACCACCGTTACGCGGATTAGTGGCAACAACCAGCGGCGCAATCAAGTCCGACTTCGGACAGCCGGAAATGGTAAATGAGCAGGCTTTATTGTGATTGCCTTTGCTGTCTCTCAAATCTGTAATTTGGAAACGGAGTTTGGTCGTATCGGTAACTTCCGTGAGCAAATCAATCTTGTCGTATTCATGATTGACGGCAAAAAGACGAACTCCTGTCCGAGTTTTCAGATTTTCCACTTTAATATTCTGAAATGAAACAATTGGTTTATTGAGCAGGATTTCGTATTCGCGATTGGAAATTCCTCTGACAGTTTTAATTACCGGCAAAACGGAATCGGCATACGCCATATTTAAATCAAAATTACTGACCGGTTGTTGAGGAATTAAACCTTCGCAAAAAGGCTCGTTGCCGAAATCATAGCGTCCGTTTAAATTTTTGTCTATATATGCGCGCAGAGTGTAAGTAAGCGGATTTAGCCCTTCCAGAGAATAGCTCCTGCCGGTAACCTGTCGGGTCAGCACCCATAAAGAATCAAGAGTTACCAGATTGATCTGAACGGGTAAGCCTTCATCGCTTGATTTTTCATAAATAACGGTACCGGCAATTTTATTATTTTGCAAGACACCGTGTCGGAAAATCAAAGTTTGACTTTTGTCTAAAGAATTCCCGCGCGTGTCTTTAATGCGGGTCGTTAAAATCAGGTAATAATTCGTATCCGGCAGCAGAGCTTCCAAAATGCGGATGCCGATTACATTTGCTTCGTAGTTGATTTTTTTGTTTTGGATGGGCGGATAGAAATACATTCCCGTTAAAAAAGAAGTTTTGTCCACCGCTTTGTCAAAAGTGAGCTCAATCTGCTGCTGGTCTATCGAGGCAAATTCTTCGGGAATGACGGCAAGCAATTTAAGTTTATTGGTGTCCGCTTTTCCGCCTGTAGGACTTTGTTTACTGCCGCATCCGCTGAAAAGCAATATAAAGAGAAAAATCAAGCTAAAGTTAAATCTGAGTAATTTGTTAAAAGCCTTGTTCACGCAAAAACTCCTGACTTAATTCCGTTACTTGTTTTCCGCGTAGGATATATTTGCCCAAAATATCGTATTCCAAATTTACCCTTTCGCCAATTTTCAGGTCAGCCAAATTTGTATTTTCCAAAGTGTGTCCGATTAAAGCGACGGTAAATCGTTCGGAATGCAGTTCCGCAACGGTCAAACTTACACCGTTAATTGCAATTGAACCTTGGGGAACAAGCAGGGCTTTATCTTCTGAAGGAAGGGCAAAAGTCAGATACAGAGTGGAATTGGTTGTTTTTGTTGCCAAAAGCGGAGCGGTTTTATCCACATGACCCTGCACCCAATGTCCGTCCAAACGGCTGCCAATCTGTAAAGCGCGCTCCAAATTAATTTTGCTGCCGGTCTGCCATTTGCCGGCAGTGGTCTTGATTTGAGTTTCCCGCATACATTCTACCGTGAAGACATCGGGCTTTATATCAATAACAGTCAGGCAAATTCCGTTGCAGGCGACACTGCATCCGATTTTCAGATCGGTGAAAAAATCCGGTTTCGCAATCGTGATACGAGTATTGCCGGAATGAGGAAAGACCGCATGAACGGGCTTGACTGCTTCTATAATGCCGGTGAACATCTCAGACTTTATACCTTCGCTTCCATGCGTTTGTCAAAGTTAAAGTGCTGGTGTATTCCAAATCTCCACCGAAAGGAATGCCGGTTGAAAGTCTGGTGAGAGTAATATCCTTATCTTTCAGCAATTCATAAATGTAATGAATTGTGGCTTCACCTTCCGCGGAAGGTTTTAACGCTAAAATTATTTCCGAAGGCTTGCGATTTTCAATTAATTTTAGTAATTCCGCAGTATGCAAATCTTCCGTACCATAACCTTCCAGAGGTGAAAGTAAATGCCCCAGCACAAAATACTTGCCGTGATATTCCTGCATATTTTCTATTAAAAATATTTCCGGTGTAGTTTCCACAATGCAAAGCTGGCCGTCATCCCTATCGGAATCGAGACAAATGTGGCAGGGATCGCTTTCCGCCAGCATCAAGCACTGTGAACAAACAGTAAAACTGTCTGCAGCTTCCTTAATTACATCGGCAAATTCATAAGCGGAAGCTTTGTCTTCACTGAGCAAAAACCATGCTAAACGCTGGGCAGTTTTGCGTCCAATGCCGGGAAAGCGGCTGAACTGCATAACCAGTTTTTCCAATAAAGGCGAATTGGTCATTTTATCAATCCTGATATGAATTTACGGTAAAAAAGCACTTCACAATGCCTTGCGCTGCGGATATTTCTTTTTCCGTAAATTACAAACACCTGGCCAAATTTAATTAAAACCGGGAATATTGAGTCCGCCGGTAAATTTGCCCATAACATTATTTACAGCTTCACTGGCTTTTTTATGCGCTTCCTGCAAAGCTGCGACAATCAAATCTTCCAACATTTCCACATCATCCGGATCAATTGCCTGAGGATCAATTTTTACGCTTTGCACTTCAAATTTGCCGTTAATTTGAACTGTAACCATACCGCCGCCGGAACTGGCTTCAAATATTTGATTTTCCAGCTCTTCCTGCTGTTTTAACATCTCTTGCTGCATTTTTTGAGCTTGCTTCATCAGCTCTTTCATGTTTTTTCCGCCGGGGAACATAAGCTCTCCTTTATTTTTTTAACATAATGAATTCGGATATGATATCCGTCAAGAATTATCCCGTTTTGTGGCTTTGGAAGCCTAAACTTCAACTTCTTTCTTTAGAATTTTCTGCTTTGCATTTTCCCTAATAACCACGCCGTATCCACCCCGAGTCCACGCCGACTTCACCGGCGTGGACTCGGGGTGGATACGGCGTGGACTCGGCGTGGTTATTAAGAAGTGAGTAAAAAATAAGGAAATACAAAAAAATTTGACAGTAACCTCGGTCGGACAAATTTGACTTTCAGAACAGCTTTTTTAAGGAAATAAAAAGTGCCAAATTTAAGGGAGGCAAGATGCTTAGGTCTATGTTATTATCTAAGTTGCATCGGGCTACTGTTACTGCCTGCGATCCTAATTACAACGGCAGTATCAGTATAGATAAAGACTTATTGGAACAAAGCGGAATGCGCGAATTTGAAAGAGTGGAAATTTTTAATCTGAACAATGGTGAGCGCTTCTCCACTTATATCATAGAGGGCAAAGCCGGTAGCGGTGAAATTGGAATTAACGGTGCCGCCGCTCGCATTAATCAACCCGGCGATAAAATCATTATTGTCAATTACGGTTTGATGACGGAAGAGGAAATGCAAAATCACAAACCGATCATCGTTTGTCTGGATGAACATAATCGCCCCTGCAAGAAACAAAATTCCTGACTCCGCAAATAATATGCAAATTATTAATGATTTACGCGATATGCAGAACCTGAGTCTGAATTGGGAACGGGATAAAAGTGTTGGTTTCGTGCCCACGATGGGTTATTTGCATGCGGGGCACCTGAGTTTGGTAGCAAAATCCAATCTGCAATGCGACCTTACAGTCGTTTCCATTTTTGTTAATCCCGCTCAATTTGGTCCTCAGGAAGACCTGAATACTTATCCCCGCGATTTTGAGCATGACCTTAATTTATTGCAGCAGTATAAAGTTGACTATGTTTTCTTTCCCTCTGCGGAAATGATGTATCCGGCAGGTTATTTGACATGGGTGGAAGTGGATAAGCTTTCTTCAGTTCTTTGCGGTGCCAGTCGTCCCGGGCATTTTAGAGGTGTGGCAACCGTCATTGCCAAACTGGTTAATCTGGTGAAGCCGAATTATATGTTTATGGGTGAAAAAGATTATCAGCAGTGCATTGTGTTGGAGACGATGCTGCGGGATTTGAATTTTCCGACGGAAATTGTCCGCTGTCCTATTATTCGCGAACCTGACGGGCTGGCTATGAGCTCGCGCAATAAATATCTAAATTCTGATGAGCGTCAAAAAGCGCTTTGTTTGTCCCAAGCTCTGAAACTGGCTCAAACTTTGATTAAAGAAGGAGAAAAGGAAACTTCCGTTCTGCAAAAAAAAATGTCCGCCTTAATTACGCAAGCGGAAGGGAGAATTGACTACATTGCTTTCGTTGATAGGGATACTTTGCAGCCGGTTAATGCGGTAACGGATAAGACGCGTATCCTGCTTGCTGTCTACATCGGTAAAACCAGATTAATTGATAACTGCGCAGCCGTATAAATTTTTCTTGCCTTTCATATTTCCAATTTAGGGATAATAAAAATTTCGGAGATAACTTATTAAGTTTGCGATAAAGAATCCGAAATAAGGTATTACAATTAATATAGCCTGACTGTAATTTCATTCTCTCTTTTTCAATCTGTCAAAAAAATGTGAAGCAGTTATCGCATAAAATTCGAGCTGATTTTTTCTTGACTAAAACAAAGAATTTAAGTGTAAGGAAAAAAAAGGGGGGAAAGATGTCCGATAATGCAAAAGAGCCGGTTACTTCTTATGCTGAAGCAGTGGACAATGCCGTTCGTTTTCAGATATATCTTCGGGAAAATGAAATTTTGCAGTCCAAACTAAGTCAATACAGGCAGTGGTATTATATTCCGGAAAAAGATATTTTTGCCCCCAGTAAATTTATAGGCTACAAGAATAATACTTATCATTCCGAATCCGCGCATCCGGGAGACGGCCTCATTACGGAAGCGGCATTATCCCATTTTTTCCGTAAAATTAATTCCTCACAACAGCAAACCGATATTTATATCAGCGACCTTTATAATAGACTAGCGAGTATACTGCAGCAATACGGCAAGAAGTTAAATAAGAAAGCCGTAATTCATATTCCCAAAGAAAAAATCAGCAAATAAAGGACTGAAGATTACTGATAATATTCCTTCCGAGCGTTTCTTACATAGTGTAGAAAAGCCTTCGCGCTATCTAAATCATGAATTGAATGCCTGCCATAAAGATTTTGCAAGCGCGGAAGCACGATTTTGTCTGGCTTTTCCCGATGTCTACGAAGTCGGAATTTCGCATCTTGGTTTAAAAATTTTATATACCATTCTCAATTCTCTCTCTTTTGCCATGGCTGACAGATGCTATTTACCTTGGCTGGATGCGCTTCAGTTGTGCAGTGAAGAAAATTTGCCTTTGTGGGGTTTGGAGAGCAAAAAGCCTTTGCGCGAATTTGATGTTTTAGGCATAACGCTTCAGACTGAATTGACTTATACTAATGTGTTGGAACTTCTTTCCGCGGCGGAAATTTCTTTACACGCTTCAGATCGTTCGGACAGTGAACCTGTTGTTTTGGCGGGAGGACCTTGTGCCGCAAATCCTTTACCTTTGGTGCCTTTTTTTGATGCTTTTTTAATCGGAGAAGGTGAAGAAGCCATAGCCGAAATTGCCGAAGTAATCAGGCTTTATTCTCCCCGCAACAGTTCGGGTTTCAAACGCATGGACCTGCTTAAAAAGCTCTCTGAAATAAAAGGAGTTTATGTTCCGGCAGTCCATGCTGAATTGATGAAAACTGATCCGAATTTGAAAATAGAAATCCGAAAATATGACGATTTCACCCTTAATCAAAGGACACATAAGCCGCAGCTGCTTCCATGGCAGCTGGCAACTCACAATCGTTATGTGGCAGAAATTATGCGCGGATGCACAAGAGGCTGCCGTTTTTGCCATGCGGGTTATTTTTATCGTCCTGTGCGTGAACGCAATCCTGAAGACATTTTAGAAGATTTATTGGCAGAAACGCAAAAATGCGGTTGGGAAGAAGCGGGTTTGATTTCGCTTTCCAGCAGTGATTACACTTGCATTAAACCGTTACTGGAAGCTCTCGTGCTCAGGCTTGATCAAAATAAAACGCATATTTCGCTTCCTTCTTTACGAGCGGATACTTTGGATGAGCAATTGATTTCTCTGCTGAAAGAAGCGGGAAGAGAAGGTCTGACAATAGCTCCTGAAGCCGGAACTCAGCGTTTGCGCAATGTAATAAATAAAAATATCACTGAAGCGGAAATTCTGCAAGGGGTTGAAATTGCCAGAAAGTTAGGCTGGCAGCGCATTAAATTGTATTTTATGTTAGGTTTGCCTACGGAAACTGAAGCAGATGTGCAAGGCATAATAACTTTGGTAAAAAGGCTTTCGGAAGAAGCAGGGAAAAATTTTCAAATATCGGTTACCCTTTCTCCTTTTGTTCCGAAAGCGCATACTCCTTTTCAGTGGTGTGCAATGTTGCCGGCGGATGAACTTTTAAGACGCGTTTTGGAAATCAAACATGCTCTGCAGCGTGACAAACACATCCGCGTTCATTATCACACGATTGAAAGTTCAGTTTTGGAAGCGGTTTTATCAAGAGGCGACATTCACACTGCAGATTGGCTTGAAAATGCTTGGCTTTTGGGAGCGCATTTTGATGGTTGGAAGGAAGGTTTTGATTGGCAAATTTGGGAAGAAGCTGCTAAAAAAACAGGTTATGATTTTCGGGAAGTTTTGGCGGAAAGAAGATTAGATCAAGCTTTGCCGTGGGATTTTATTGATTGCGGAATAAGTGAAGATTGGCTTAAACAGGAATGGGAGCTGGCAAAACATGAAATTGTCTCTCCCGATTGCCGCTCAGGCTGCACTGGATGCGGAATTTGTCATGACCAAACAATTATGCGAAACGCAAAAACAAAATTAACTGCAGACCTTGAAAATGAAAAGATAAAATCTTTGTCAACGCTGGAATGTTCTTCTAAAAAAGACTCCCAAACGAAAATTCAAACTTATAGGCTCACTTATGAAAAAGGCGGAGATTTTCGTTTTATCGGACATCTGGATTGGATGAGAATGATCTTCAGACAGGTAGGTTGCACTAATTTGCCCATTGTCTATACTCAAGGTTTCAATCCTCATCCGAAGATGAGTTTTTGTCCTGCTTTGGCTGTGGGGGTAACGGGTTTGGCTGAATACTTTGATTTTCAGCTGAATAAAGAGTTAAATATTAATGAAGTGGAAGAAGCTTTTCGCAAGGCATTTCAGGACATTTTACCCTTCACGCAAGTAAAGATATTAACCGCGAAAGAAAAAAATGCTCTTCCTTTGGCGGATAAATGGTCTGTCCGCTTACCCGACTCAGAAATATATATTTTATCAAATACGATTTCTTCCTTTCAAGCAAGAGAGGAATTTCCTTTAATAATAGAGAAAAAGGGTATAACAAAAGAATATGACCTCAAGCGGATTGTGCACTCAATCTTGCTCTCAGATAATAGGATAGAACTGGTAAAAGCAATCCAAAGTCCGAATATTTACGCTTTGCTTGCCGCTTTATCGGGAAAGAGTAAAGAAGACTTGTTTGCTTGGGATATAAGGCGCAGCGGTTTTCTTTTCAGTCAATAAATCATTCTATCTGCTGCTGACGCAGCGCTTCATACAAAATAATCGCTACCGAATTGGATAAATTAAGCGACCGTATCCGCTCCGTCATGGGAATAGTGATGCAGCGGTCTGAATACTTTTGCAGTAAAGCTTCAGGCAAGCCTCTGGATTCCGGACCGAAAATTAAATAATCTCCGGGTTGATAACTTCGTAGAAGATAGGAATTTGTCGATTTAGTGGTGCAAAAATACAACTTTTCGCGCGGCACTGATTGCAGAATTTCTTCCAAATCATCGTGCACAACTAAAGAGAGATATTGCCAATAGTCCAAACCTGCTCTTTTAAGAGATTTATCGGTTAAGAAAAAGCGGAAAGGTTTAATCAAATGTAAAGTTGAACCGCTGCCTACGCATAAGCGTCCTATGTTTCCCGTATTGGTGGGAATTTCAGGTTGGTAAAGCACAATATTGAAACCGGGAACCGTTAACTTCAGCATAATAAAAACTTTAATAAAGAGTGTGCGAAAATAGCCTGTCCCAAAAGGCAAGCCAGTTGTTAAGATTGTGTTCTATCGTTGTCTGTGATAATTGATTATTAACAGAAACTGCATAATACGGAGTTCCTGCAAATAAAGTGGGAAGCGGTGCCGAATCATTAACCGGTAAAAGTCCCAAGCAGCTTGTCATTTGGGTTTGGTGTTCCGGGGTGAGCAGACTTGAAAGAAAAGCTTCAGCCAGTGCTTTCTGTTTAGCTTTTTTGGGAATTGCCGCAGCTTCCACATATAGAAAACTGCCTTCCTGCAGCATAGATAAAGCTACGGGAGCGGGATTTGTTTGCGTTTGCGTAATCCAAGCAGGAGTTCCGCTTAAACCAAAAGTCATACTGCAAGTCTGATTTTGCAGTAAATTCAGTGCGTCTTGCGAAGTTTCGCTCACGGTAAAAATATTCTTTTTAATGCTTTTCCAAAATTGTTGATAGCCTGTTTCTCCGAAGAGTGCTACAGTCCATAATAAAGTGGCACGCCCCACAGCAGAAGTATGAGGATTGCAAACTACCATTTGATTTTGGAATGCCGCATCCTGAAGTTCGCCGAAAGTTTCGGGAGGGGGATTGATTTTCGCTTGATTGTAAAGAAGTGCAAGATATCCGTATCCGTAAGGAATTATGCGACCTGACTTCTCTATTTGACATTCACTTCTGATTTTTATCTTTTTTGGCAGCTCGGTAGAAGCGAATAAAGAATAATCTTCGGCTCCGTTCAAAAAGCAATTATCCAATCCGATGACTAAATCAAACCGGCGAATTTCTTTGTCGTTGCGGACTAATTCCATCAATTCGGCACTGTTGGCACAGCCGGTAATTGATACTTTGCAATGATTTGCCTGTTCAAAAGCAGGTGTAAGTTGTCTGAGCAGACCTGAATTATTTATTGAGGTTAAAGTAAGAATATTAAAAGGGATCGCCGCTTTATTTTGAGTGACGGCTTTGGGGGACGCTGCTTTACATCCGCTCAGAAGAGAAAAGACAATGACCAATAAAACCAAAATGCGGACGGGAATTTGTTTACTCATAAGACAGTTAAGATATTAGGCTAAACTGCCGAACAGGAACCATGCCACGAAAAAGTCCATTATCAGAATTAAAATAGCGGAATAAACAACGGTTTGAGTGGTAACTTTACCCACGCCTTCCGCACCGCCGGAGGCTCGAGAACCGGTATAACAACCGATAGATGTAATAATTAAACCGAAAAATATGGATTTGACTAAACCGCCCCAAAGGTCGGAAGGCAAAAAATAATTTCGCATTCCGTTAAAAAAAGTATAAAAACTAATGCCGTGTTTAAAGAAAGCAAATACCCACGAGGTAAGTATTCCCACGAAATCGGCATAAATTGTTAAAAGCGGAAAAACTATAATACCTGCTAAAATACGCGGTAAATATAGAAAATCAGCTGGCTCGATGGCAAGCGTTCTTAGAGCGTCAATTTGTTCGCTTACATTCATTGTCCCTATTTCTGCAGCCATGCTGGCACCGACTTTTCCCGTCATTACCAAAGCTGTTAGAACTGGCGCCAGTTCCGTCATAGTTGATTTTCCGACCATTACCCCGATAAATTGAATGGGGATGTATCCTTTTGTTTGATAAACTGCTTGAACCGCTGTTACCAAACCGGTAAAAGCTGCAGTGATAGTGATCAGACCTACGGATTCATTGCCTATACGAAAAATCTGGCGCACTACTTCATTTTTTCTGAAATGCAGACGCGGTAAAAAACGAAAACAACCGTAAAGAAAAAGAAAGTAGCTGCCTATCTCAGCCAGCCAATCAGTAATCATCTACGATATCAAGATTTTGGAATTTGGTGATTTCCGCGTTAAAACGGAGGTTTGCCACTCCGGTAGCTCCGTGCCGATTTTTTCCGATAATTATTTCCGCCTTCCCTTTTACCTTTTCCAACTCATCTTCAAAGTCTGTTTCATTATATTTTGTGCTGTGCGATTTCTTGAGCTTTTCCTGCTGGAGTCTGACATAATATTCGTCTCTGTAAATAAACATAACTAAATCCGCATCTTGTTCTATTGCACCGGATTCACGCAAATCTGAAAGAACGGGGCGTTTATCATCCCTGGCTTCCAGCATACGATTCAGTTGAGCAAGAGCAATAACGGGAATTTTCATATCTTTCGCCAGAACCTTCAGTGCACGAGAGATATCGGAAATTTCCTGCTGACGGTTGTCTTTGCTTTTGGGAGAAGTCATCAACTGCAGATAATCAATAATGATAAGATCCAAACCGCCTATTGCGGAAGCCAGACGACGAGCTTTGGCTCTTAGTTCCAAAGGTGTATTTGTTCCTTGGTCATCAATGTAAATTTGTGATTTGGAAAAGGCTTCTGCCGCCTGAAAAATCAAACGCATTTTTTGATCGTTTAAACCGAAGCCTCTCAACATTGTGGTCATCGGGACTTGGGAAGCGCTGCTGAATAAACGCATAAGGATTTCTTCACGGGACATTTCCATGGTAAAGATAGCGATTTTTTTGCCCAAATCCACTCCCGCATGAGCAGCTATATTAAGTCCGAAAGCAGATTTTCCCATTGCCGGACGCGAAGCAATCACAATAAACTGACCGGGTCTGAATCCGCCCGTAAGTTTATCCACATCGGCAAATCCGCTTGGAACACCCAATACGGGAACATGCGTTGATGCTACTTTTTCTACTGCATCCAAAACTTCAGGTGAAATATCGCTAATCCTGACAAATCCTTGGTCCTTCGGCATTTCGGCAATGGCGAAAATGGCTTGTTCGGCATCATCTATAATGGATTTTACTGGTTTATCCGCTCGATAACATGATTCTATAATTCCGTTGCAAGCAATAATTAATTGACGCAAGTATGCTTGATCCAGCATAATGTTGAGGTGATAATCAAAATTGGCACTGGAAACAACTACATTAGAGAGTTCATTAATATAAGGAATACCGCCAACTTTCTCCAAAAGATTCGCTCTTTCCAAATGATTTATCACCGTTATAGCGTCTATTTCATAATTCTCATTGAATAATTCCTGCATTATGCGGAAAATAAGTCTGTGCGCGGTGCGATAGAAATATTCCTCTTTGAGCTTTTCTATACCTTTATCAGCTGCGTCTTTGTCAATCAGCATAGCCGATAAAACCGCCGCTTCGGCATTTATATTGGAAGGCAAAACGCGTTCGGAAATCTTAGTTTCCTCAGGAGGTGAAACTGTTCTTTTGGGCATATCAGACCTGCTTATTCAAAATGTTGGTTTAAAGCTTGAGCGACTTCGGGAGTGACAAAATCACTTAAATCGCTGTGCAGTTCAGCCAATTGTTTAATCATTGAAGAAGAAAGATACATAAAAGGAAGATTGGGAACTAAGAATATGGTTTCAATTTCAGGAGCGATTTTTTTATTGGTTAAAGCCAAGGACAACTCATATTCAAAATCTGACACTGCACGCATTCCTCTGATGAGAAATAAACAGCCTTCGGATTTGGCAAATTCTACAACCAACCCCTTAAAAGGCTTCACCGTCACATTCCGCAAATGCTCTACCGATGAACGGCATAATCTGACTCTTTCTTCAAGGTTAAACATTGTTTCTTTTCCCGTGTAATCGGCTATTCCGATTATTACCTCCTCAAAAAGAGAGGCAGCTTTTTCGGCGATATTGACATGACCGAGAGTAATGGGATCAAAAGTGCCGGGATAAATTGCTTTGCGTGTCATTTTATTGCCGCCATTCTGATTTTTTCCAGTTCATCTGCTTCTTTGGGGATATCTTTACATAAATTAATATTACCTGTTTCCGTAACTAAGATATCGTCTTCAATGCGAATGCCTAAGCTTTCTTCCGGAATATAAATACCGGGTTCCACGGTTATGACATTTCCGGGGGTCAAAATTGAATCCCGAGCACCTAAATCATGAGTATCCATTCCCAAATGATGGCTGATACTGTGCATGTAGTAACGCCTGAATTGTTCTCTTTCCGTAATTAAGTTTAGCCTTAATAGTGCTTCCTGAATTAATTCATTCGTCTTTTCGTTCAATTGCATCATTCCAACACCCGGTTTTATCATAGCAATGATTTCCTTTTGAACATTCAGCACTTCTTCATAGACTTGGCGTTGACGGAGTGAAAATTTACCGGCAACGGGAAAGCATCTGGTTACATCAGCACTGTAATTTTGATAGGAAGCACCGATATCAAGCAGGACAATATCGTTTTCTGCAATTTGGCAGTTATTTTGTTTATAGTGCAAAGTGGTGGCGTTTATTCCGGTTGCGATAATGGGTGCAAAACCCCATTGCTGAACGCCGTTTCTCTGCATTCTATAATAAAGAATTGCTTCCAATTCATATTCCATCATTCCCGCTTTCGCTTGTTGCAAAACATCAATAAAACCTTGTCCGGTAAGGTCAATGGCTGTTTGTAATTGCTTAAGCTCCCATTCCGATTTGACTGAACGCATAGGAGCAATCAAGATGTTAAAATTTTTGATTGTAAGTTCAGGAAAAGTACGGCGGACGGGTTGAAGCATGAAAGTAGCGTAAGAAGGAGGTCTGTTGATAATCAGGTTGCCCACATTTGACCAAATCAAGTCTAACTGCGGACATAAATATGAAATTCGGTCGTAAAATTCGTCCCAATAACCGACATCTTGAATACCGGCAATTTTTTGTGCTTCTTCACGAGTCATCTTTTTGCCGTTCCAAACTTCCTGTTCCGGAATGCCTCTTTGAATAAAAAGCATCTCTTGAATCCGGTCTTTAATTTTAAACAGGCAAAAAACCGCATCGGGAATTGATAATCCTGTCAAATAAAGAAAATTGTTATCCTGAACGAATTTCTCAATTCCTTCCTGTTCCATTTGAGCGAAGACGATTACACCTTGACCGTTTTCTAAAAGTCCGGCCAGAGCTGTT
Organism: Candidatus Cloacimonadota bacterium; assembly: GCA_035357855.1. Classification (GTDB taxonomy): domain Bacteria; phylum Cloacimonadota; class Cloacimonadia; order Cloacimonadales; family Cloacimonadaceae; genus UBA5614. Next base: position 63,714 of record DAOPOH010000012.1, on the reverse strand, counting down.
CGTCTGGGTTTAGTCACTTCAGAGTTCATCTATATCTCCTCTAATCTTTAATTTTCCATACAAACCATCGTAACCCGGAGGAACATAACAAAATTTTCCGTCTTTTACGGCAATTATTAGTTTTACGATTTCCTGCGGCAGTTTGCTGTCAAGCAGTTCATGGATAATTTTTTTTGGACTCTGCCAGATTGCTATTTCGGAAGGGAAGGCTGTCAAACAGATGTTATATAGAGCTTGGACTTTCTTATTTGCGACGGATTGAACGCTCAAAGCGGAAGCTAAAACTTCAATCAAAGGGATTAAATGCATAAAGTGCTGCTCATTGATTTCCGATACATTAGTTGAAAGTCGTTTTGCTCTGTCTCTGACACCTGTCAGCATCTTTTTATGGCAAATCGGGCAAATTGGATTTTCAGGAGTTTCTTGCTCATAGTAAAATGCTTTCCCGGATTTATGTCTGTCAGCTCTGTGACCCGTTAGATAATAGCGACCTTCGGCAGGAGGAAACTCAGCGGTGAACTTGATCTTTCGCTCTCGGATAGCTTTTATGATATCGAAATAAGACAGCTCATTCGTCATAAGTATTGTAAATTCTCTTCCCACTTTGTTCAAAGCAGTGCTGTGACAATCACTGCTGGAAATAAATGCTTTATCCTGCAAATCAGGAATGTGAGAAAGCATTTGCGGGTCGGCACTCAGTCCTGTTTCCACCGCATGAATATTTGAAGTAAATTTGCCGTAAAATTCATCCCAATGCCGCAGATTATTTCTGCTCCCCAAAATCCCGTCGGGAGTTAAAATATGTGCCGGAATGATTTCTATATTGGCATCAATATCTTGCAATTCGGATAAACTTGTTTCCAATTCGACTTGGTTGCCGTAAACGAGATAGGGTCTGGCAATCGTGTTTTTGGCTTTATACTTTTGCATCCATTGCAGGAATTTTGTGACAGCTGCATCATCAGGGAATAAAATTACGTGATGAGCGACAATTCTTTGTTTGTAATCTTTTATGGCTACAGTAATAATTATTTCTGTTTGACGGATAAAGTATGCTTTGGTGTTGGGATAGCGATAAAGGCCATTATCTTCTTCAATTAATTGATCTGTGTAGGTTTTACGCCAAGCGGGAAATTGGCAATCGCCAACGCCGAAGACATTGATGCCTTTGTAACGCATGGCGGAAGCCAAAGTATTTAAATTGATGAGACCGGAACCGCCTGCATAACTGGAATGGGAATGCAGGTCAACAGCCAGTTCCATATTTCCCCTTTTCCTGCCGTGCAGGCGGATTAAAAAAAATCAGTTATAATACGGATGCAATCTTAATTTGCCGCTTTCTTTTTCTCGCTGTCCTTCATGGTCAGAAAAGGCTCTTTTATCTTTTTAACCACATCGGAAGAAATGGTGCAAGTGGCAATTTCCGGTCTGTCCGGCAATTCATACATGATATTCAGCATAATTTTTTCCATAATTGCCCTCAATCCTCTGGCACCGGTTTTTTGCTTGATGGCTATGCGGGCAATTTCTCTGAGTGCATCTTCCTTGAAAATCAATTTCACTCCGTCCATAGCAAAAAATTTCTCGTATTGCTTGCAAATTGCATTTTTGGGTTTAGTCAGAATTTCCACCAAAGCTTCTTCACTTAATTCATGTAAGGTGCAAATAATGGGCATGCGACCAATCAATTCGGGAATCAGACCATATTTCAAAAGGTCTACGGATTCGGCATTATCAAAAATGCTGTCGTCATCCAATTTGGTGCTCAATTTGACATCAAAGCCCAAGCTTTTCTTTGCCATTCTTTCCTTGATAATGTTTTCCAATCCGAAGAAAGCTCCGCCCGCAATAAACAGGATATTGGTTGTATCCATTTCAATAAAATCCTGCTGAGGATGTTTGCGTCCGCCTTTCGGAGGAACATTAACTTTGGTGCCCTCCAATATTTTAAGCAAAGCTTGCTGAACTCCTTCGCCGGAAACATCTCTGGTAATGGAAGGAGCTTCGGATTTACGAGAAATCTTATCCAATTCGTCAATATAAACAATTCCCCGTTCTGCTTTAGCAACATCGTAATCGGCATTCTGCAGGAGACGCACCAAAATGTTTTCTACATCTTCACCCACATAACCGGCTTCAGTAAGAGTAGTTGCGTCGGAAATGGCGAACGGGACTTTCAAAAACCGAGCTAATGTTTGAGCAATCAATGTTTTACCCGAACCAGTGGGACCTATCATCAATATATTGCTCTTTTCCAATTCCACATCATCGTCTTTTTTCTGTTTGAAGATGCGCTTGTAGTGATTGTAGACAGCAACGGAAATTACTTGCTTGGCGTTTTCCTGACCAATTACATATTGATCCAGATAATTCTTTATTTGGCTGGGTGTTGCAAGTTCAAAATCTTCCGGTTCTTCTTCCGGAGGATTTTGATTTAAGATTGAATAACACATTTCTATGCATTCATTGCAGATATTGGCGGAAGAGCCTCTGATGAGCAATTTAACTTCCGATTCCAATTTATTGCAGAATGAGCAGCTTAAGACTTTGTATTTATCCATTTGGGACCTCTTGTTTTTTTATCTCCTGTGAACCAGAACCTCATCAATGATGCCGTATTCCTGAGCTTCAGTGGCACTCATAAAGTAATTGCGGTCACTGTCTTCGCGCAATTTTTCCAAACTTTGACCGGTATGAATATGCAGGATGTCATTCAGCTTATCTCTTAAATATAGAATTTCTTTAGCTTGGATTTCTATATCGGCAGCTTGACCTTGAGCACCGCCCATAGGTTGATGAATCATTATACGACTGTATGGAAGGGCAATTCTCTTACCTTTGGTTCCGGCTGCCAGTAAAACTGCAGCCATGCTTGCGGCTTGGCCGATACAGATAGTGCTGATATCGGGTTTGATATATTGCATAGTATCATAAATTGCCAATCCGGAAGATATAATTCCGCCCGGACTGTTTATATACATATAAATATCCTTTTCCTGGTCTTCGCCTTCCAAATGTATCAATTGAGCAACGACCGTATTGGCTAAATAATCATCAATCGGTCCGCCCAAAAAAACAATCCTGTCTTTCAAAAGACGGGAATAGATGTCATAGGCGCGTTCCGTATGCCCTATTTGTTCAATTACGATCGGGACATAATTCATGCTTCCTCCGTTTTATTCTTCTGTCGATTCTTCCGTTTGAATAGCCTCTTCTTCTGGTTCAGGCTGTTCTTCCTCTTCATAAAATTCACTGGTTTCGGCAATCCTGTTTAAGATAACATAATTGCTTATCGTTTCCTTGAAATTCTCACTGTCAAGGATTTCTTTATTTTTTTCTTTCCATTCTTCTATACTCATATCTCTTAATTTTGCTTCATGTTCAATATATCTGTTGATGTCATCTTCCGTCGGTTCCACATGATATAGCTTCTGTAATGCATTCATAATATACATAGTTATAAGCTCACTTCTGATCTGATCGCCAATCTGTTGTTCATAATACTTACGCCACTGTGGATCTTTGATCTTATTTTGGTCAAGTTCTTTTTGAGTAAGATATTGAATTGTCTGTTCCGGCAAGTCAAACCTGTTATCTACATAGAGTTTGGTGAGCAAAGCATTAATTTTGATGTTTTGATTTTTCTCCTTATTTTTCTCTCTCATTTCTTCAGTAATTTTTGCATACATATCTTCCGCATTATCAAAATCCAAATCTTTGGCAAATTCGTCATCAATGACGGGAAGCTGCATACGGCGAACGGAATTCACCATAAAAGTAGCTTCCACATTGCCTTCGTGTTTGTTGTATTCGGGATTGCGGAAAATTCGCACCAGATATTTGGGAGTTAAACTAAAGGTAAAGCTTTCTCCGATCCTTTTTCCGTAGGAAGCATCAGCCAATGGTTTATCCACATACTGAATAATCTGAGTCTTGAAATTATCAACCAATTCTTCACCGTCGATAATGCATCTTACTTCAAATTCCACTTCGTCATTTTCTTGAATGGCATCATCCACTTCACTCGTAACAGCATTTTCGTAGCGTAAGTCTTCCAGATAATTTTGAACTTCGTCTTCCAATTTCAGCTGTCTGTAAGGAACTCGTAACCCTTCTATCTGTTTGAAATTAACCTCAGGTTCAACTTCTATTTCTATCTTGATGTTCATATCCTGCCCTTTTTCCCAATTGATTTCTTTCACTTCCGGGAACATCAGATAATTTATATCATATTCTTTTGCCGCTTCGGAAAAAACTTCCTCCACAAAATCATCTTCAAATGAACTCTTTATTTTGGGACCGTAAAGTTTTTCCACATAGGAAAGAGGAGCTTTTCCTTTGCGGAAGCCCTGAATTTCTGCATTTTGAGCTGATTTAGCCAAGAATTTTTCATAAGCTGCTTGTGCTCTTTCTTTTTCTACCGTTAACGAAATCTGTTTTCGCGCTCCGTTGATTTGATTAAATTCTACTTGCACTTTTTATCTCCTTTTCTGTGATTTCATAATTTTTTGCTGGTGCGAAAGAGGGGACTTGAACCCCTACAGTTTTGTAAACTACTGGATCCTAAGTCCAGCGCGTCTGCCAATTCCGCCACTTTCGCACAAAAATCCACGATTTTCACATCGCTTGCCTTGTCAAGAAGCGAGAAAATTTGCTCACTAATTTAAGTTCTCATGCGATTGGCAAGAAGTTGCATCTCAATGCCTCTTTCTTCTCATTATCTTCTCTAATTTACAAATTATAACCGGAAATATGTATTTTTGCAAATAATATAAACCATTCCCGCATAAAAAACAATAAGTAAGGACAGACACAGGTATGCCTTTACGGAGTCAAAATCATTTCATTTTCTTTAATGGGCTAAATTAAACATAACATTAAGCCATAAGTCTCTTTTTTGTATCTGACAAACAGAAAGTTGCACAAACTTTTAAGATATTAACCTCTTTCTATTTTGTCTGACTAAAAACAAGGTTACGGCTTGACATAAAAAAACCTCTGAAAATTATGGCAATAAAATGGCAAAATATTTGATAATAATAGTATTTTTAAGGAGAATAGAATGAAACGGACTTTCCAACCTCACAACCGCAGAAGAAAAAATGTTCACGGTTTCCGTTCTCGGATGAGCACAGCCAACGGACGCAAAGTTCTTGCCCGTCGGAGAGCAAAAGGCAGATTTCGCCTTTGCGTCTGATACAATATGTTGCGCAGGATTGTGCGCCATGCGGAATTCAAAAGTTTTGTCAATGCTAAAGCATCTTGCAGACTTCCTCATTTCTTTGTTCCCGTCCTACCTGAAGCAGGTGATGATTTTGCTTACGGCATCACTGTTTCAGCTAAAACCGGTAACGCTGTTAAGCGCAATTTGCTCAAACGCAGAATTAAAGCTTGGTTTTGGAACCGAAGAGCCAATCTTCCGCAAGGTGTTAAGATCAATTTGATTGCCAGAGCAGGAGCCTGCGAACTGACTTGGAACAAGCTGTGTGAAGAATTGGAACAGCTAATCACTCAACTTCAAGAGAAAGAATAACAATGAAACTTAATCGCATTCCCAACAAAATAATAATTATGCTGATAGCTACTTACCAAAAAGTGCTTTCACCCGTGCTACCGAAAGTTTGTCGTTTTACTCCGTCCTGTAGTCAATACGGATACCAAGCCTTCCAAACATACCCGTTTTTCAAAGCTTTAGGATTAACAGTGCTTCGCATTTTGCGTTGCAACCCTTTCCACAAAGGCGGATACGATCCTTTGCCTGCGGAGAAAGCAAGTGAATAAAGATACTTTAATCGGCATTTTGCTCATTTTCCTCATTTTCATTCTGAGCGAGCAATTTATTTGGAAAAAATCCAAACCGACTCAAGCTCCTCCCAAAGCCCAAACTGTAACTCAACCGGCTGATACCGTCAAAGCTCAAACTGAGCCTCAAACTCAGGTTTCGACAATTCCCAGTTTAGTAGAACCTGATATGAAAACTGCCGCCATCAACGACAACATTATTTTGGAAAATGATTCATTGAAAGTTGTATTCAGTAATCGGGGCGGAGTAATTAAGGCGGTTTATCTTAAAAAATTCTTCCAATCTGATCGTTCCTTCACTCAATTAATTCCGCCGGGACACTATTTAGCCAATACTGTTTTATTGAGTGAAAATACAACTACCGACCTTAAAAACCTGCCCTTTGACTATGAATTAACTCAAGTCAACGGAATGCCTGCAGTCCATTTTTATTTTACTCCCGAACCGGACAGAATGATTGAGAAGACCTATGTGCTTGATCATAATTACGGGGTTAGATTAAATCTGAAAATTCACAGTGTCTACAGTTTGGTCGGTTACAGTTTAGAATACGGGAGCGGCATCAATGATACGGAAATATACAGCAAGACAAGGGGTCAGGATTACCGCTTTTATGCACAAGTGGATAATGCTTTAATCAAGCGTAACTTACAGAAGTTGTTAAAAGGCTCGGAAACTCTTCCGGGGAAAACGGATTGGGCAGCTATCCGCTCCAAATATTTTGTTTTGGCTTGCAAAAATCAGGAACCGATTTTGATCAATTCCGTCAAAGCAGATACAGCAAATGGAAGTCCCTCTTTTGTTCTCACGGCAAAGCGTGACAACCCTTCAGTGGATTGGGATGAGCATTTTATCCTGTATCTGGGTCCCGCTGATTACCGAATACTAAAGATTTGGAATGGCGGTTTGGAAAATGTGGCGGAACGCGGTGCCGCATGGTTGCGTTGGTTAGTGGATATATTTGCCTGGTTTTTGAAATTCCTCTATAAATTGATTCCCAATTACGGGGTTGTGATTATTATCTTCTCCTTAGTGATAAAGGTTTTGCTGCATCCGCTCACGCACAAGAGCATGGATGCCAGCCTGAAAATGCAAAAAATCCAACCCCAAGTTCAAGCTTTGCAGCAGAAATACAAAAATGACCCCAAACGCATGCAGGAAGAAATGGCAAAACTTTACAAAGAAGCGGGAGCCAGTCCGTTAGGCGGGTGCTTACCATTATTGCTTCAGATGCCTGTATTCTTTGCGCTCTATACAGTTTTGCGTTATTCGCTGGATATGCGGCAAGCTCATTTCTTTGGTTGGCTCAAAGATTTGTCGGAACCCGATCCTTATTACATTCTACCCATTTTGATGGGCGTCTTTATGATAGTCCAATCGCTCATGCTGAATCCTAAAAAGCAGGAAGTGGAAAAAATGGACGAAAAACAACAGGCAATGCAGCAAAGTCAACGCTTAATGGCTTGGATTATGCCTGTGATTATGTTCTTTATCTTCAAATCCATGCCTGCAGGACTTGTCCTTTACTGGACAGTCTTTAACATTCTTTCCATCATTCAACAGTATTACCTGCAAAGACATTTCGCTGAAAAGGAAAAATAATGCAACAAATTGAAATAAAAGGTAATGACCTCAATTCCATTATCCAATCCTTCCGGAAGGAACATAATCTTAAAGATTGGGAACTTGAATATGAAGTCGTAAGCGAAGGCTCAAAAGGTTTATTTGGTCTCTTTGGTAAAAAACCTGCCACAGTTAAATTCAAGCTCTTAGACACGGAAGAACGAGTGAAACTCTTTTTGGAACAATTGCTCAAACGGATGCAGATAAGTTTTGAAAAGATAGATATTCAAACCGAGCAAAAAACGCTTTATGTAACGATCAAGAACTCTTCCGATGCCGGTTTTCTTATTGGCAAAAACGGCAATATGCTTGAACATTTGCAATATTTGGTCAACCGGGTTTTTGAAAATGTAAAGGGTCTTGACCGCATCTATCTTGATACGGAAGATTATCGCCTGCGGCAGGAACAAACCTTGCTCCGCAATTATATTGATCTAATAAATAGTGTAAAAACTACCGGAAAATCAATGACTTTGGATCCTATGCCGGCTAACGAACGCCGCATCATTCATAAATTTGTGGAAGGCGAAAAGGATTTGAAAACCACAACCATCGGCGAAGGCGACAACAAATGCGTCGTAATCATGCCGGCCTCACATAAAGAACCGGAAACAAAAGCTAAAAAGGTAGAACTTACTCCCCAGCAAAAAGCGCAGCAATCATATCAACGCCATAATAATAAGTATCCCAATTCTCATCCTTCCAAACAAACTCGGAAAAGCGATAAAGCAAAACGGCAATCCTGATGAATTTAGACCTTGTTTCCGCAGGATATTATTGGACGGATGCAGGTGCCTTTTTTGGCGTTTTACCTTGGTATATTTGGCACGATAAAGTGGAAACTGATGAACGCCAACGCCTGAAAATGGCTCTGAACTTACTTTTAATCAGAACCGGTGCGCGTAATATTTTAGTGGATACGGGCGTCGGCAACCGTCTAAATAAACGCAGAAAAGAGATCTACAATCCTTCGGAATTTGTTTTACCGCAAAATCTTAAAAAGCTTGGTTTGCAGCCTCAAGATATTACAGATGTAATAATGACGCATCTGCATTTTGATCATGCCGGAGGGGTTGTATCATTCGTATATGATAAAGATGTCCTGACTTTTCCCAATGCCGTGTATCATATCCAAAAAGAGGAATGGGAAATAGCCAAAAATCCGGATAAATTGAATAAAGCGGCTTACCAATTTGAACATCAATTAACTCTTTTAGAAAAAGAAGGCAATTTGCATTTAACAGAAGGCGACATTGAAATCGCACCCGATGTTTCGGCTATTAAAACAGGCGGACATAGTTGCGGAATGCAAATTGCGGAAGTCCTTATTGAGGGTAAACCTTATATCTATGCCGGAGACATTATTCCCACGCGCTTTCATTTGCCGATAGCCATCACCAGCAGCTATGATGTTTGCAGAGAAGATACCGTTAAGGCAAAGCAAATGATTTATCAAAAGATTCTGGAGCAAGATGGTTATCTTTTTTTGGACCACGATCCTTCAGCTTGGCAATTATCTGCTGCAGAAGTGGCGGCACACCTCACTTAAAGATTTGAATCCTGACATATTTTAAATCACGATATGAAAATGAATATGAATTAAGAGTTTGATATTATAAATTAAATTGTCGCCGAATAAGCGGAAGCAAAAAGGCAGGAAATTACAGAGTATTCCGGGATGGCTGCAATGATAAAGGTAAAGTTGCTCCTTCGGGAATCTATCTTGTGCGGATGAAAGCGGGTAAAAATAAGTCTTCGTTGATGTTGACCCTGATAAAATAAAAATAACATTATAGATTTATTCAAGATATTGATAATAGTTATATATTTTCTAATTTCCTATCCGATAATTCTTTGATTTTTGCATCTTCCTCTTGTGAAGCGGAGGGTTAACGGGGGGTTAACGGGGGGAAAGCCTTCGCTAACCCCACGCTAAATACAGGGAAGAAGATTAAAAATTCAAGATATCGGGTTTGTTTGAAATCATATTATCAGAAAGAAAATGAAATATTCATAGCAAATAAATAAGATACAGAAATAGAAAATAAATTGGGTTCAGATATCATTTGCTTGTCGACAATTATAGAGGCACTTCCAAGAGAAAACAAAAATCAATTGACATTCTCCAAAAATTTGCATGATTTGAATTATGACTAAAGAGGAGAAAAATCAAGATGAAAATGAGATTTAATTGGAAAAACATAGGACAGAATTTAATCTGGGCAATAATTTTAGCTGCCGGCGTATTGATTCTTTGGGATAGTTTAGGTAAAATGCCTACAATTGGGATTTTGCTGATTGCTTTAGCTCTTCAGTTAGCAAGACGAATGGAACGACCGGGAATTTTACTTAATGAAAAAAAGGATAAGGAAGATCAATAGCGCACTTTGGCAGTATCTGCACCTTTTGCTTTTTCTATCGTGCCGATGAGTATCCCTTTTGTTTTAGATAGGATTAAGTTTGCATCTTCGGGCGCAACGATTAAAATCATGCCTATGCCAAGGTTAAAAACTTGGCGCATTTCGGGCTGAGAGATTTTGCCGAGCGCTTTCAGCCACTTAAAAATGGGGGGAATTTCCCAAGCTGATTCGTCAATATGCGCGCACAAACCAGCAGGAATTACGCGACTTAAGTTGCCCGGAATACCTCCACCCGTTATGTGTGCCATCCCGTGAATGAAATTTAATTCCAAAAGCGGTTTTATCAGTTTAAGATAGGATTTATGCACTTGCAGAAAGGCATCAGCCACCGTGCTTTCCAATTCGGCGATATATGAGTCAACTTTTAATCCGTTTTGATTTAATATTGTGCGTGCCAGAGCGTAACCGTTCGTGTGTAATCCGTTGGAGGATAAGCCGATTAATTGGTCACTTGCCTTCACTTTTTTACCCGTAATCAGATTCCGCTTTTCCGCCAAACCGACAATCGTGCCCGCTAAATCAAAATCATCTTTAGAATAAAAACCCGGCATTTCTGCCATCTCCCCGCCGATTAGAACACAATTATTTTCTCTGCACGCTTTAACGAACCCTGAAATAATTTGCTTAATCTTTTCAGGCTTCAGCTTGCCGACACCGATGTAATCAAGAAAAAATTGCGGCAGAGCACCCTGAACCAAAATGTCGTTCACGCAATGATTGACCAAATCTTGCCCCACCGTGTCCAATCTTTCTGCTTCAATCGCTAAGCGGAGTTTCGTGCCTACGCCGTCTGTGCTGGCGACCATAACGGGTTGTTTCCATTTTTTAAGGTCAAGTTTATAGAGACCGCCAAAGCTTCCCAAATCGCTCAAAACGTTTTTGTTGTAAGTAGTTCGAACCAGTTGTTTGATTGCTTGGACTGCTTCTTCACCTGCGTCTATGTTAACTCCCGCTTTTTTGTAATCAAGAGACATCAGACTTGCATCCAACTTTTGAGTTCGGTTTGCATTTTTTGGATGTGCTCAAGAGAGTGATCAGTAAGCTTTTCCACACTGAATTCACTCACATTCAAAGCCGCCATCACAGTTCCGTAAAGGACAGCTTCTTTAAGATTTTTGGGCGTAAATTCACCGGCTTGATCCATATAGCCCATAAAACCGCCGGCAAAGGAATCTCCTGCACCGGTAGGATCTTTCACTTCCCGCACTGGATATGCAGGTGCAAAAAACAAAAATTCTTTCCCAATCAAGACGCTACCATACTCGCCACGCTTCAGCACCAAAAGTTTAGGTCCTTGAGCAAGCACTAAATCTGCAGCTTGAAAAACATTCTGCTCATTGGTGTAAAGTTTCAGCTCTTCTTCATTGATGAAGACGATGTCCACTCTTTTGATCACTTCTTGCAGGCGTTCACGTGTGCCGTTAATCCAATAATTCATCGTATCGCAGGCAACGATGCGGTAATTCTTAATCTGCTTCAGCACCTGCAATTGCAAGTCAGGATGAATATTTCCCAATAGAATGGTTTGGCAGTGAAGACAGTCCTGCGGTAAAATCGGATTAAAATTGCCGAAAACATTGAGTTGCGTGTCCAGTGTTTGAGCTTGATTCCAGTCTTCATACTTGCCGGACCAACGGAAAGTATTTCCTTCTCTGATTTCCAAACCGTCTACTTCAATGCCGTGCCGCTTCAGCAATTCAATATGTTCATTTGGAAAATCGCTGCCGACAACACCGACTGTGTGCACTCGGGTAAAATAGGAAGCTGCTAAAGAACCGTAGACTGCGGACCCGCCTAAAGCGTCTGTTACTTTTCCTTTGGGGGTTTCAATTGTGTCCAGTCCTATGGAACCGACTATTACTAAACTCATTTATAATATCCTGTTACGGTTTATGTTGGAGAAAGGAAACCGTGAATTTTATTTTTGCAAAACAAATTTCGGCGGAAAAACATGCGGTTTCAACGAACAGAATCAGTGCGGACACTGTCAGCTTGAGGACTAAATTTTGACCAATCCAAGCTGCTGCCCGTGCCGATTTTGGCAATAGCATACAAAATCAACAGCAAAACTACAACTTTTATGATGAGACTTGTCCAATTGGAGCTTTTTTTGCGTTTCTGCTGCCATCGCTCGCGCAGTTTGTCATTCCAATCATTCATAATTTATGCTGATTCCCGTAATTCGTTCAAAAAAGCCGCAAAGCGTTGAGCACCTTTGGTCAAGTTTTCCATGCTGTTTGCATAAGAAAAACGGACGAAACCTTCAATTCCGAAACTGCTTCCGGAAACAAGAGCAACTTGATATTGCTCTAACAGCTTTTCGCAGAATTGATCAGTGTTTTTTATTCCCAAAGCGTTATTCTTAATATACCAGCTGATATTGGGGAAGATGTAGAAAGCGCCTTCGGGTTTGAAGCAGCTCAAATGCGGATTTTTGACCAATTCTGTGTAAAGAAAATTGCGCCGTTTGTCAAATTCCAGCCGCATTTCTTCTATGGAATTGTCCTCTTCAGTCAGAGCTGTAACGCAAGCTTTTTGCGTAATGGAATTTACGCAAGAAGTTGCATGCTCCTGAACTCGTCCCGCATACGAAATAATATTAGCAGGACCTGCGGCATATCCAAGCCTCCAACCGGTCATGGCATAAGCTTTGGAAACGCCGTTCACGACAACAGTCTGTTCCTGCATATCACGACTTACGGAAGCAATGGAGTAATGTTTCGAATCTTCATAGACCAGTCTTTCGTAAATTTCGTCGGAAATAACAAGTAGATTATGTTTGAGGCAAACTTCCGCAATTTCTTCCAATTCCTTTTTCGTATAAACAGTTCCCGTGGGATTGCTGGGCGAATTTAAAATCAGCACTTTAGCGGTAGGATTTTCTTTAATAACTTTCTCCAGCGCATCAGCCTTTATTCTAAACCCGTCTTCCTGAAAAGTTGTCAGATAAACGGGATCAGCTTCCGCCAGCATCACTTGATAAGGATAACTCACCCAATAGGGAACAGGGATAATAACCTGATCATGCGTATCGCAAACTGCCATTAAAACATCAAGAATGGAAGCTTTGGCACCCGGAGAAACTAAAATCTGCTTGGGGTCATACTTCAGACCTTGGTCGCGTTCCAACTTTTGACAAATGGCTTGGCGCAATTCCAAAATACCCGCATTGGCGGTATATTTGGTAAAATTATCATCAATAGCCTTGTGCGCCGCACGTTTAATGTATTCGGGAGTATTGAAATCAGGTTCGCCTACTCCGAAATTTACCACATCCAATCCCGCCGCCTGCATTTCAGAAGCTTTGTTGGAAATAGTCAGCGTCGGAGAAGGTTTAATCAGCTGAATCCGATTAGATAATTTGATAGCCATGTTTTCCTCTATATTCAGTTTATTTTAGATCAAAATCAAAAGCGTCATTTGCCTTCCACCACTAACAGGGAAAGATCCGCCACTTTGAGAAATGCTTTGCGGATTTTCTGCAGCAGTGCATAGCGGTTTTGCCTGAGATTAAGGTCGTCCGTATTAACCAAAACATCGTCAAAAAAGCGATCTATGTCTGCCCGAATTTCCACCAGCTCACGTAAAACACCGGTGTAATCCAATTGTTCCAATTTCCGTTCCACTTTCTTTTCCAATTCTTGCAATGCCCGATAGAGAGCCCGTTCTGCCTCTTCTTGAAATAAAGAAGCATCAATCGTCAAGTTACGCTCTTCTGCTTTAATAATATTGGAAACGCGTTTAAATCCGATTACCAATTTAACGAAATCGGCATCGGATTTGAAAGCTTGCACTGCTTTGGCGCGTTCTATCAAATGTAAAAGATTACCAAAATCAATATGCATGACGCTGTCAATGACATCATAATCAATTTGAAGCTGCTGCAAATACCAATTTATGCGTTGATGAAAATAGTTCAAAATGATTTCCAGATTGGAAGAAGTATTAATTTCCTGTTGTGAAAAAAGGCTTAGTGCAAACTTAACCGCTTCTTTCAAATCCAAATCCCAAGCTCTGTCAGCAATGATCTGAACGATACCGTTGGCTGCACGACGCAAAGCAAAAGGATCTGCCGAACCCGTAGGTATCATTCCTATACCGATAATCCCGCAAACCGTATCCAATTTATCTGCCACTGCTACAATTGCTCCGTTCAAAGTAGAAGGCAAAGCATCATTTTGTCCGCGCGGCAAATAATGCTCATAAATGCCTTTTGCCACTTCTTCTTTTTCTCCAGATGCCAGGGCATAATGCATACCGATGTAACCTTGCAACTTGGTAAATTCTTTTTCACCCAGCATTTTCGTTACTAAATCAGCTTTACATAGCAAAGCTGTTCGCGAAACGGAAGCAATTTCATTTTCTGAAAAGTGAAGTAAGGAACTAAGGTGACGGGCAATTTCCATTATCCTGTTCGTTTTCGCTTTCATTGTTCCTAATTTTGTTTGAAAAACCACTTCCTCCAGCAAAGGAACATATTGCTCAAGCGACTTTTTCGTGTCTTCCTGATAATACCACATTGCATCTTCCAATCGTGGTTTTATCACTTTTTCGTTGCCTTTGCGAATCAGATCATTGAAAGCCGGATTACCGTTGGATATAAAGATGAATTTATTGGTTAGTTTGCCGTTTTTATCTTTGACTGCAAAATACTTTTGATTAGTGCTGATGGTAGAAGTGATAATCAGTTCCGGCAAAGCTAAAAACTTCTCTTCAAATTCAGCTGTTTCGGCAGTGGGATATTCCACTAAATCAGTGACAGTCTGCAAAAGTTCTTCCTCCAAATCAACTCGATAAGCAGAGGTCGGGAAAATAAATTGCAATTGAGTTTTAATGGAATTTAGGCGCTCTTGTCTGTCGGCTATGACAAAGACTTTCCGCAAGGAGGAAAAATATTCCGACGGCGCAGGAATTTCTATCTTTGCATCCAACCCGGCAAATCTGTTGCCGTAACTTATCCGACCTGATTTTATGCCGTTTATTTCTACGGGTAAAACTTCCTCACCCCATAAACAGACTAACCAGCGTATAGGTCTGGCAAATTCCAAGCCTCCTTCTCCCCATTTCATTTTTTTGGGAAAAGGAACAGCATTGATCAGAGCCGTAATCCAATCAGGTAAAAGCTGCTCAGCGGGCAAACCTATTGAGTGCAGACGTAAACATGCCGCTTCACCTTTGCCGTTATCCTGCCAAAAAACATCTTCAGGCTTGGCATTATTGCTGCGTAAAAAGCCTTCTAACGCGGGAGCAATACTGCCGTCCGGATTATAAGCAATCCTTTTTGCGGGACCTGTTTTTATCGTATCCAAGTCTTCTTGCCGAACTTCCATGCCCTTTACCGATAAGGCTAAACGGCGAGGAGTGGAAGTAGTTTTGATTTCTTCGGCTTTCAGTCTTTCAGCTTTAAGAAAAGCGTTAAAATTCGAAAGAATGAATTCTTCCGCATCATGTAAATAACCAGCGGGAATTTCTTCAGTGCCAATCTCCAGTAAAAAGTCTTTCCTCAGCAGTTGTTACCTCACTTTCATCAAAAGCAAAAAGCGGGTTGATACCCTATCAAGAAAATTTAAAAATTGTAAGCCAGAGTGACTTGATTGACGAAGCCCAGATTTCCGTATGATGACAAACCGTAATCAAGCTGAATATTTTTCCAATTAAACCCTGCACCACAAGTCAAACCGGAACTCCATTCCCAATCTCCTCCGGTTTTCCAATCAGGTGCATAGCTGTTGTATCCTGCACGCAAAGTAAACATCGGATGGACTTTTGCTTCCATGCCCACTTTAATGCCGACATTAGCACCCGTCGGTTTAGACAAATCAAAGGCGGCAAGAAGATTGGGAGTTAGCTTGTAACTTAATCCCGCGGCAAAAGTAAAAGGCAATTTCTCGTTGTAATTTTCACTTGTGTAATAGGTAATTTGCTTTCCTAAATTGCGCAGACTGACACCGACTTTAATTTTTTCATTCGCGGGATGATGAATCAGACCGGCATCCAAAACGAGAGCGGAAGCGGAATAGCTGTCAATATTGTCGGTAATATATTTTAAAGTTACGCCCAAATCAATCATGGGATTTATATTTTTGGCAGCGGACGCACCGATGATAAGATCGCTTGCTCCAAAGGTTTCGCCAGTTTCCAGATATTCATTGTGCGTAGTGACTTCCGTTTTATCCATTTCTCCCAAATCCAAATAATGCAGCAGAATTCCGAAAGCAGTCTTTTCATCATATTGATAAATAGCGTGCAGAGCTCCGGCATTGGAATCCACCACATAATTGCAATAAGTGCTGGTAATTGTTTTATCTGAGGCATTAAGAATGGCTGCAGGATTGAATTGCAGCCCTTCCGGCGTTTCGTTAATTCCGGTCATGGCACTTGCCATACCGACCGCTCTTGCTGAGTAGACTATCTTTAAATTGTTAAATCCCGTAGTGCCGGCATTTTCATTCACTCCGTAAAGGGTAAAGGCAATTGCCAACAGGAGACTAAAGCTTAATATTTTGCTTAATGACATCTTCTATCTCTCTTAATTTGGTAAAAAGTTCTTCTTCCGTTTGACAGGAGAGCAGGGCTAACCTTTTCTCCTCTTGCTTCAAATACTCCGATAAAGACCTCAAAATCATCATATAAGCAGTATTGGAATTTTGAGGAACCGCTATCATAAATACTATTTTGACCGGTTTATTATCCATAGACTGAAAATCCAACGGCTTCTTCAAAAGACAAACCGCAATCTTAATCTGATTGACCACTAAGTCCCTGGCATGCGGAATTGCCACCTCTTTTCCGATCCCGGTACTCATAATTTCTTCTCTACCTTTTACTGCTGCTAAAAATCTATCCGGAAATTCCATACACCCGCTTGCAGCTAGCATTGAAACCATCTGCTCCAAGCATTGATCTTTGCTGTCAAATCCGTCAATTATTTTTACCAGACTTTTGCTAAACAAATGGGGCATACTTCATCCGTTTTTCTTTTAATTACTTATTTTCTGTCTTTATCCGCTTAGTCAATAAAAAACTTGAAGAAATATCCGTATAAGGAAATACGTTCGTTCTCTTGATCATCGGATTAATTAAGAAAGATATGCTGCAGGCTTTGCTTTTCTCTTATTTAAGCAGAAGAAAATCCGCTTTTTATTGCTGACCGAGGGTTGCCACCATAACTGCTTTGATTGTATGCATCCTGTTTTCCGCTTCATCAAAGACAACCGATTGCGGACCTTCAAATACTTCATCCGTGACTTCCATTCCGTTCAGACCGTATTTATTGAAAATATCGTTTCCAATCGCGGTTTTGGTATCGTGGAAGGAAGGCAAGCAATGCATGAAGACTGTCTCCTTTTTGCCGGTTAATTGCATCATTTCTCTATTTACCTGATAGGGTTTCAAAAGCTTGATTCTGCTTGACCACACGCTGTCCGGCTCTCCCATCGAGACCCAAACATCCGTGTAAATAACATCTGCACCTTTTACACCTTTGGCAATATCATCCGTAATAGTAATCTTTGCGCCTGATTCTTTGGCAAAACCTTTGCATTTATCTACCAACTTTTTATCCGGAAACAGACTTTTCGGAGCCACAATTCGGAAATCAACTCCCATTTTGGCACAGCCGATTTGCAAAGCATTTGCCACATTATTGCGTCCGTCGCCCGCAAACACCCAAACTTGTTGATTGATTGGTTTCTTGATCTGCTCAATGCCAGTCATAAAATCAGCCAAAACTTGCGTGGGATGATCTTCATTTGTAAGTCCGTTCCAAACAGGCACTCCGGAATATTTTGCCAATTCTTCCACAATTTCCTGTCCGTAACCCCTGTATTCAATCCCGTCATACATGCGTCCCAAAACGCGCGCAGTATCGGCAATGGATTCTTTTTTCCCCATTTGACTGCCAGTCGGACCCAAATACGTAACATGAGCACCTTGGTCAAAAGCTGCAACTTCAAAAGCGCAATGCGTGCGCGTGCTGTCCTTTTCAAAAATGAGAGCAATGTTTTTGCCTTTCAGGCGTTGAACTTCGTTACCCGCATACTTAGCTCTTTTCAAATCAAAAGCCAAGTCTAACAGGAATTGAATTTCCCGCGAAGTAAAATCCTGCAGGGAAAGAAAGTGTCTGTTCTTCAAATTAATAGGCATGCTTTACTCCTTCTGCTTCAAGCGGTATAAAAGAGACCGCTGTTTTTTATATTATATAAAACCAAAATTAAGTATGCGGTTTTGAAAGCAAGTATTTTCTCTAAGGAAGGACAAAGAAACGCAAATTCAGCAATGAGCATAAAGCCATCCGTGCCTGATGCCTTGAGAACTTACAAGAATATCAGAAGACCTGCTTATCCGAATAAATTGTAATAAAATCATAACTCCCGCAAGAATGATATCAGCACGTCCCATCATCATTCCTGGCAGCATTTGTCTTTTCTCTAACGGCATACGAGCTAAAGTTTCAGCCCAGTGAAGTATTTTATCAATTTTCAGAGTATAAGTTTGAAAAGGGAAGGCTTGTTTTTCTTCCAAATAAACCAAAGTCGTAAGCGTCCCGCCAACCCCTGTCAGTTTGTCGATTGAAATGGACTCCTTATATTTCATCACTCTTTCCGCAACATAATTTTGACAGGCCAAAATTTCATTTCCGTAAGGCGGATCATGTTTGAAAAATCGTTCCGTAAGCGAAACAGCTCCATATCTTGTGCTGATTTGTAAATCTATTTTTCCGGTATGTCCGATTGTAAATTCAGTGCTGCCACCGCCAATATCCAAAACTCCCAATCGTAAATTCTTGTCTGAAATTTGGCGAGCACATGCCAGAAAAGACAATTTCGCTTCTTCTTTACCGGATAGCAAAGTAATGGTCAAGCCAGTAGTATCCTTCACTGCCTGAATAAATTGCTCGGTATTTTTAGCATGGCGCAGAGCGGCTGTGGCGATGATGTCAAAAGATAAATCCTTTATGGAAGAAAACCTGAATACCAAATCGGAGACCGCTTTGAGGTTCCTTTCCTGAGCTTGCGGACTTAGCAGATGCGTCCGCTGCAAACCTTCTCCGAGACGCGTGGGTAAAACCAATTCATTCAAAATTTCCCAATCATCTTGAGTTCGTCTTGCATGCAGAACTTTCATTGTATTCGTGCCCAATTCAATGATTATCTTTTGCGACATATTTTCTCCTGTGTTAAAACTTCCTTTAAGTCAGAGCACTTCCGCTTTAATGAAAAAAACAGCCGGCAGGAAGATTTTCTTCTTCTCTTCATGCCGGCAAAATAATGTATTATTTTTTAAAGATTTACTATATGGCCTTTACCAACACCCTTGACTTTGCAGCCAAGCTGTTTGTATTGACGAATAAGGTCATCTGAAAGGAAATTCGAGCAGTCAATTATCAAGGGATGATTACCGGAAAGTTTAACTACTTCCTCAGGCTGTAATTGCCGATAGAAATCGTGTCCCACGGCAAAAACAATGACATCAGCTCCCGGCAAAACATCTTCCAACTTATTATAAACTGTAATGTCATCCACTTCAGCCCAAACTTCAACATACGGGTCATGCACTTTTACGGAGGCAAAATCTTTACGGAGAAATTCAACTAATGTCTTGGACGGAGAATGTCTCGTATCGCCTAAATTCTCTAAATAAGAAACGCCTAAAACTGCAACTTTTACATTCCGTAAGTCCGGAAGTTCCTGTTTAATCAATTCTATCGTATGCAGAGGCATTTTATCGTTGATATTAACCGAACGAATAGCTACATCCAATTTGCCGTCCAATCCGAATAAGGCACCCATTGACCAATTCGCCAAAACCGGATCTTTCGTCAGACAATATCCGCCCACTCCCAAACTGGGACGCAACATATTGTCGTGAGTTCCTTTTCTTTTACGGATAGCTTCCCTCACCGTAAAAAGGTTCACTCCTATTTGTTCCGCAAATTTTGCCCACTCTAAGGTTAAGGCAATGTTGGTGGCGCGATAGGAATTTTCCATTACTTTTGAGAGTTCAGAAGCGTTTGTGCTCTCCAATTCCGTTAAAGGATAATTTTTCACATCCAAGACATTGGACAAAAATTCTCTGCACAAATCTGCACTTCTTCTGTCAATGCCGGAATACACACGCCAATAATTACGAATTGAAGCCACATAATGAGCGCCGGGCATAACTCTTTCATAGGAATGAGCGATAATCGGAGGTTGTTTTTTAATGTCTATACCGCGTTTGGTAAATTCCTCTTCAATAATAGGTTTCACCACTTTTTCGCAAGTTCCGGGCGGAACAGTCGTCTCCACCAAAATCATACAATCGGGAGAAATGTGTTGTCCCAAAGTGCGAATGCCTTCCTGAAAAGCGGTCAAATCGCAATATCCTTTTTCCGCTTCTCCAAATGCAGGTTTAGTAGCGTCCAGTTGAATGTCCACTACTACGATATCTGCTAAGTCAAAAACATATTCTTCCCAAGTAGCACGGAAATTTTTCTTCTCAATTACGCAACGATGAAAAATCTCGGGAACTTCAGGATCGGAAGAATTAACGGGTGGAATGCCTTTATTAATAATAGGAATTTTCCAAAAAGAACGCTTTGATGTTCTTTGCTGACCGTGCACAAAATAAAGCGGCTTTCCTTCTGCATCGACAGCATCTGCAACCACCGTAGCCATTACACAACCTACAAATCCTAACCCTTGAACAGCTACGATTTTGCGTCCCAAAGCTCGTTGCTCTTCCGTTATCCGTTTTAAAATCTCTCTTTCTTTCGCATTTTCTTCCTCATTAGGAAGAAGATATTCAGTTCCATCGGGTGCTATTGATACATTTGCCATATTATTATCCTTTATTTTATTAAATTGAAAGCATAGAGTTTGAAACTTTCTTGCAAGTCAAGCATATTTTATTGGCAATTTCATTTACTTTTCTAACTTAATGAAGTTGATATTTGCATCTTATTATATATGTTACTGATTGATTATCATAATTTTACTTTATATTAGTGTCATATTAACTCTTCAGAATACTCACTCCTGATAGCCACGCCGTATCCACGCCGTATCCACGCCGGTGAAGTCGGGGTGGACTCGGCGTGGATACGGGGTGGTTAATAAGAAACCTGAAAATTAAAGAAGAAAGTATGTAAAACCCGGAAGGCGTGTTTTTATTGACAACGATAGGGGAAAATAAAATATGCTAACATGTTAAAAAAGTGAATAGGGAAAAGTGATGTCACTGATTGAAACCAGAAACATTATCAAAGATTACGACATGGACGATGTAAAAGTCCGAGCCTTAAACGGAATTGATTTGAATGTTGAAGCAGGTGAATTTGTAGCGATTATGGGTCCTTCAGGTTCGGGGAAAAGCACTTTAATGCATATTCTCGGCTGTTTGGACACTCCTACGCAAGGCGATTATTTTTTGGATGCTCTGAAAGTGAGTGAATTGCGCAAAAATGAGTTAGCCGCCATCCGCAACAAAAAAGTCGGTTTCGTCTTTCAAACTTTCAATCTTTTGCCGCATCTAAATGTCTTAAAAAATGTGGAATTGCCGTTAATGTATGGCGGAATGCCTTATAAACAAAGGATACAAAAGGCAAAGGAAGTCCTGGACAGTGTAGGATTAAGCGATCGTTTAAAGCATAAGCCGAGCGAATTATCCGGCGGACAAAGACAAAGAGTAGCCATTGCACGTGCCATTGTGAACAATCCTTCTCTTTTATTGGCGGACGAACCAACGGGAAATTTGGATTCGCAAGCAGGAAGTGACATCCTGACTATCTTCAGCGAATTGCATTCACAAGGTAATACGATTATTATCGTCACTCATGACAAAGCTGTTGCAAATCGTGCAAATCGTATTATTCACATTATAGACGGAAAAATAGTAGATGGCAATTTCGCTGCGTGAATCTCTGGAAATCGGTTTATCCGACATTTGGATGCGAAAAGTGCGTACTCTTGTTACGATTTTGGGTATAATTTTGGGCGTAATGTCCATTATGGTAGTGCTGGCTATAATCAACAGCATGAACAGAAGCACATTAGAGTGGATGAATCAGCGCGGCGGAACCAATAAAATTGAAATTCACCGCAATTGGAATTTGGATCGCAAAGATTGGTCAATGGCAAAATTTTCTTTACAGGAATTGCAATACATTCAATCTCTGATTCCGGAAGCTACTGCCTACACTCCAATTGCCAGTGATCGCTCTACCGGCATCAGTATTGGCGAACTTTATTTCAAAGCAAATATTTCAGGTGTCTATCCCGATTTCGTGAAAGTGGAAGAATGGAAACCCGCTCAAGGCAGATTTATCAATTACTATGACCTCAACAATAATAACAATGTAATCGTCGTCGGCAGTAAAGTGGCATCCGAATTATTCGGCAATAAAAATCCCATCGGTGAAAAAGTTACGGTTGAAGGTCAAGTGCTTGAAGTTATCGGAGTTATGGAAGAAAAGAAATGGGAAGAATCAGGCTCGCAGCAATTCGGCAATATGTTGGATTATATGAATAAGCGTGCCTTTATTCCTCTGACGACTTTTGTGCATAAGATAGCGCCCAATCAGGAAATAGACCAGATTAATGTCCAGGCGGTAAATTCAACCGAAGCTTTGAAACTACAAAAGAAACTGAACGGCATTTTACTCAATTTAAAACAAGGTAAAAAACTGTTTGAAGTTAGTTCCGCTCAAGAGATGATTGATCAAATGAAACAAAATTCCATGCTGTTCACCACGATTTTTATTCTGATTGCCGTAGTTTCTCTTTTGGTCGGGGGCATAGTGATTATGAATATAATGCTGGCTTCGGTTCAGGAACGAACAAGAGAAATAGGCGTGCGGTTGGCAATCGGTGCACGCAGAATTGACATCTTTTTACAATTTATGGTTCAGACCGTGCTCATAACAGCTTTGGGCGGTGTAGTCGGCATCATTTTCGGTTTTTCAATTTTGAATTTAGTGGGCAAATATCTTGATCTGAAGCTGGTTGCTTCAATGAATATGATATATGTGGCTTTGTTAGTTTCCGTCGGAGTGGGATTAATTTTTGGCATTATGCCTGCCGTTCGAGCCGCAAATTTAAATCCCGTAACCGCTTTAAGAGAAGAATAATATGGATGATATCAAAACCGACGGCAACAAAGAAAAAAAGCAAAAGTTAATACTTTGGAGAAGATTCATATTCCTGATTTGGTCATTTTTGAAGCTCATTTGGCAAGATCTTTACAAACTCCTCTTGAACATCATTGATAAAAACAAGCGCAAAGCTTTATGGAAAAAGATTTGGAGCTTTCTCAATATTCTTTACAAGAAAATAATGGAAGAGAGCATTCTTATGGAAGCAGCTGCCTTAACATATATTACAGTGCTCGGCTTCGTTCCTTTTCTGCTGCTTATCGTTTTTCTCCTCCCCAAAATTTCCGTCCTTGCCGCTCAAACTAAATTCAGCCTCAAACTTTACGAAAATCTCATGCCGGGCTCCACTGCTGACATTGCTAATATTTTATCGGGTTTGATTTCCAAGCAGGTATCATACAACATTTTCAGTTTAGTCATCACCATTATTACTTCCTATTCTTTGTTCACTGTTATTAGAGACGCTTTTGACCGCATTTTAATGACGGAGTTTCAGCCGCCGAAAAATTTGATTTCGCAATTGCTGAAGTTCTTCGGGACCATAATTTTCGGCTTTATTATTATTTTGTTGCTTTTTTCCAGCTCCTCTTTACCTATAATTTCCAGCCTGCTGAACATAGCTCTATTCAGGCAATATTTGATTTTTTTATTTCCTTTCATCCTGCAGTTTTTGGCTTTGGTCTTTTTGTATATGATTGTACCGTCCATCAAAGTGAAGCGTAGTGCCCTTTTTAGAGGAGCATTTTGGACTACGCTGATTTGGGTGATTGCCAAAAGCGGTTTTGATTATTATGTTTACAATTTGACCAATTACGAAATGATTTACGGCGTCCTGAAATCGCTTCCCATCTTCCTTTTTTGGATTTATGTGAACTGGGTCATCATTTTGGGCGGTATGGTTTTGGTTACAGTCATTGAAAATAAAGAAAAAGCTCTGACTAAAGTGAGTCAAAAACACTTTGTGAGAGTAACTTTGGAGATGTTCACGGACAAAAAAATGGATAAAGAAGTGGAAGCAGTCCTCACAAAAGAAAACACAGCAGAATTGATTGAAGAACTGACAAAGGAGAAAACTGAATGAAACGCTATGCTCTCATCAGCGTAAGCGACAAAACGGGAATTGATTTTCTGGCTTCCGAACTTGTCAAAATCGGATTTGAAATCATTTCCACCGGCGGCACTGCAGATTTTTTGCAAAAAAACAATATTTCCGTCATCCCTATTTCCGAATGGACGGGCTTTCCGGAAATTTTGGACGGAAGAGTAAAAACTTTACATCCGAAAGTGCATGCGGGCATTTTGGCAGATTTGGATTTTCCGGAACATCTTGCAGAAATGCAACAGCTTAATCTTCAGCCTATTGAATTAGTTGCCGTCAATCTCTATCCTTTTGAAAATACAGTTGCCAATCCCTCTTCTTCCGAAAACGACATCATAGAAAATATCGATATCGGCGGACCTGCCTTAATTCGTTCTGCAGCAAAAAATTTCCGCCATGTAACCGTTTTGACTGACAGTGCAGATTTTCCCGAAACCTTATTTCAATTGCAAAAGAACGGAAAAACCGATCTTGAATGGCGCAGGAATTTGGCTGCCAAAGCTTTTGCGCATGTGGAACGCTATGACAAAGCGATCAGCGATTATTTTCAGCGGACTATCTCATCAGATTCAAAATCCGCTTCCGAAAATGATTTATCTGCTCTTAAGACTTTGCAAATCAGTGCTCCTTTAGTGCAAGCGATGCGTTACGGTGAAAATCCTCACCAGAAAGCCGGATATTTCAGTTCTGATACCGAAGGCTGGAAACAATTACATGGCAAGCCTCTTTCCTACAACAATCTTCAGGATTTGGACGCTGCCTTGAGAGCTATAAATTTGTATGAAATTCCCACTGCTCTCATCTTCAAACATACGATTCCTTGCGGCATCGGCAGCAGTGAAAACTTGACCGATGCATACAGAAAAGCTTTTGCTTGTGACCCTCTTTCTCCCTATGGCGGAATAATTATAGTCAACAGAACTCTCGGACTTGACACCGTTTCCGCAATTAATGAAATCTTCAGTGAAATCATCATCGCACCCGATTTTGACGAAGAAGCTCTTGCCGTATTGAAAAAAAGAAAGGACCGCAGATTGGTTCAATATAACATGGAAAAACTTCTTTCCGGACGCACTGCTTTTGAAGTCAGAAGCATCATTTCAGGTTTTCTTGTGCAGGAATGGGAGGCAAATGTATCTTCGGAAGAAGGCTGGAAAGTGGTAACCGAACGAAAACCCTCATCTGAAGAAACGGAAGCTTTGCGCTTTGCCTGGAAAGCAGCCGCTTTATTAAAATCAAACTCGATCGCTTTAACTTATAAGGACCGAACAATAGGTTTGGGAAGTGGTCAAACCAGCAGAATTGATTCCGCCAAAATTGCCGTCAGCAAAGCTCAAGAATTTAGCCATGATGTAGCCAAAGCTGTTTGTGCGTCCGATGGATTTTTCCCTTTTCGCGATTGTGTTGATTTTTTAGCGAAGCATAATGTTAAAGCTATTATTCAGCCGGGAGGTTCAAAAGGTGATGCTGATGTGATAGCTGCTTGCAACGAATTCGGTATAAGTATGATAATGACGGGAATGCGTCATTTCCGGCATTAGATTTTATTTGACAGGAACAAGGGTAAAAAAAGCATGTTTCAAAGTTTACGGAGATGTGTCCGAGCTGGTTGAAGGAGCACGATTGGAAATCGTGTAAACGTCTAAACAGCGTTTCTAGGGTTCGAATCCCTACATCTCCGCCATTTTTTAGCATGAATATTATCTGCAATTTTAGATAAAAACGGAGTTTCAAATGAAGAAAAATTATTTTCTTACCGGTTGCTTGATCTTTATAGTTCTTGCAGTTATCGCTTTTTTCCTCGGGCTTAATATGCCCAAACGCCATCTTGAAGTAACCTACAGTAAACCGACCAAAACTGGCACTTGGTTACAGATTTCGCCCATGGGAATGGTGCCCGATTACAATGAAATTGCTTATAATTTGAGGGGTAATAACTATTCAGTTCAAGACCTTTGCGCAAAAATTACAACTGCCGCAACCGACAAAAACATCAAAGGCATCCTGATCAGACCTTATTTTTCCCAAATCAGTCAAGCGGGAATAAATGAAATAGCGGAAGCCTTAAAAGTATTTAAACAATCCAAAAAGCCTGTATTGGCGTGTCTGGAAATGAATAATCAGCGGGATTATTTACTTGCAGCTTTAGCAGATTCGATAGTTATGAACCCTGCAGCGTCCGCAGGATTGTTTTTGGAAGGCGTCTCAACCAATATAACCTTTTACAAAAATTTATTGGATAAAGTCGGCTTAAAAGTCAATGTCATCCGTTCAGGCACTTTCAAAAGCTACGGCGAACCCTATTCCAATACAGTTTTATCAAAAGAAGCAAGAAACAACTTAAGCGAGGTTTTAAGCGACCGATACAACTTACTTATTAATTATATAGCCGCACGCAGGAATCTTTCTCCCGAGCAGGTTAAAGCAGTTTTTGAACAGAGGCCGGATTACATCGTTTCCGCTCAATATGCAAAAGCTGCAGGTTTGATTGATTTGCCGTTAGGTCGCGATGATTTTTTGAAGCGTAACGGAATTACGAAAAAGGATATTCTTGATATCATAAATTACAATTCGATGCAGCCGGAGGAGAAAGGAGAGGGCAAAATTGCGCTTTGTTATTTGCAGGGAAGCATTGCACCATACACATCCGCACAGCTTCAGGAAGGTATCAGCTCTGCCAAAATCCAGAAAATGATTTCTGCCATTGAAGCTGATAAGCAAATCAAAGCCGTTGTTTTGAGAGTGAACAGTCCCGGAGGAAGTGCTCTTGAATCCGAAATTATCTATCGTAAACTGGCTGAACTGAAAGTAAAAATTCCGATTATTATTTCCATGAGCGGAACTGCAGCTTCGGGAGGATATTACATTTGTTCCGCTTCCGATTATATTATTGCCGATCCTTCTACGATTACGGGCTCCATCGGAGTAATTCAACTTTTGCCTGACGCTTCCAAAATGAGCAATAAACTCGGGATTACCAACGAAACTATATCTTTCGGAAAATACGCAGGTGCGGTAAATCCGATGAATCCTCCGTCCAAAGATTTGATAGCATCTTTCCAACGCAATTCCGAAGCGGTTTATTCTGAATTTAAGCAGAGAGTGGCAGCCAACAGAAAAATTGACTATAACTCATTGGAAAACTTGGCCGGAGGACGGGTTTGGTCTGCCGAAGACGCCTTGCAAAATCATTTAATCGATCAAATAGGCACTTTGGACACTGCAATCAAGAAAGCTGCTGAAATGGCACATCTGAAAACATATCAAACTGTTATCCTGCCTGAGCGGAAACAATATTTTCAAGTTTTGGCGGAACAAATCCGAAGAGGACAAGTTACGCGGACAAATCAGCATTTCGCTTCTTTTGAGGACTTATTGTCAGACCAACTGCAGTCAATTCTTAAACCCTACACCGCTTTATGCCTTATGCCTTTTAACCTCGAGTGAATTATCTTGTAATTATGGAAACTGCCGATGAAAAATAAACCTGTTTTAACGGAAATCATAGTCAATGTCCATCCTCTGGAAAAAAGAGTAGCTGTGCTGGAAGACGGCAAGCTCGTGGAACTATTTGTCGAGAAGCGGAACAATCAAAACCTTGTGGGCAACATCTATAAAGGCATAGTTAAAGATGTTTTACCCGGAATGGGAGCAGCTTTTATCGATATCGGTCTGGAAAGAACGGCTTTTTTACATTATTCAGATATAGTTTTGGATTTTTTGGATATTTTTGATAAAGACCAGCCGCACAAGCACATCCCGCGCGGAGATTCCTCCAAAATTACGCAACTACTCAAACCCGGTCAAGAAATTATCGTCCAAGTTCACAAAGGTCCGATCGGCAAAAAAGGTGCGCGTTTGACGGGTCAAATCTCCATTCCCGGCAAATATTTAGTCTATTTTCCCAATAAATCCAAAATAGCGATTTCACGGAAGATAAATAATGCTCAGGAAAAAAATCGCATTCGTCATATTTTACAGGAGATTAAAGAACCGAATGTCGGCTTAATTGTGCGCACGGAAGCTGAGGGCAGCAGCGAAGAAGAATTCAGAAACGAATATAACGCGTTGGCAAAAACCTGGCGCTTGATTGAAAAACAGTTGGCGCATGCTCAAGCGCCGGCTTGCGTTTTTGAAGAGAACGCTTTGGAAAATTACTTAATTCGCGACCTTTTCGGAGAGAATGTTGACAGGCTTGTAATTGACGACAAAGCTTTTGCCAAAAGGATTTCCTCCCAATTAGAAGACATTGCTCCGGAACTGATCGGCAAGATAGAAGTTTATAAAGAAGATTCTCCTATTTTTGACGCTTGGTCGATTGAAAAAAAGATCGAAACCATTTTCCAGTCCAGAGTATATTTGCCCAGCGGAGGAAATATCCGTATCGAACAAACGGAAGCTTTAGTTTCAGTCGATGTCAATACGGGAAGTTTTACGGGTAATAGCAATTACAACGAAACAATCAAGCGCACCAACTTGGAAGCGGCTAATGAAATTGCCCGTCAAATCAGGCTGAGAGACCTTTCAGGCATCATTATCATAGATTTTATCGATATGACTGACGAGAGCCACAAACATGAAGTTTTGGAAGCTTTGAAAAGCGGCATCAATCGTGACAGAGCAAAGTGTAAAGTCTACAATTTCACTGAGCTCGGTTTGGTGGAAGTGACCCGCAAGAGGATGCGTCCTTCTTTAGTGTCCAATTATTCGGAACCCTGTCCGTCCTGTAACGGCACAGGTAAAATCCTTTCCCGAGATGCGGTAGTTATGAGAATTTACCGTTGGCTGAACAGAGCGGAATATTTCCTGCGCAACACAAAATTACGCATCTTGGTCAATCCCGATGTGCACGAATTCATCTCCCGGTATCCCGATTATTTTGACGCTTATCAGCAGCAGGTAGAATTTCTTGCAGACCAATCTTTACCGCAAGGTGCATTCCACGTTCTCACTTTACCGGACGAGAAAGATATCACTTCCAAATATAGTGCTTGACAGATAAAAGGCTGAAAAAGATTTTGTCTAAACTTACAAATTATTGAGGCTTAAGGAGCTCAAACATGTACGCCATAGTAGATTTTAAAGGATTTCAGTATAGGGCTGAAAAAGATGCGGTCATTCGCGTTCCCTTACTGAGTGCGACAGAGCCCGGGCATCAGGTCGAACTTGATCAAGTCCTGCTCGTTAGAGATGAGGATAATATCATTTTCGGTCAGCCTTATGTCGCAGGCGCAAAAGTTGTGGCAGAAGTGGTGAACAGCGGAAAAGACAAAAAGGTGGTCATTTTCCATAAAAATCGCAGGAAAGGCTACCGTGTCAAAAAAGGCTTCCGCGCCCGCTTCACCGACCTTCGCATCACGGACATTATAACGGGTTAGAGAGGTTAAAATGGCACATAAAAAAGGTGTTGGCAGCAGCAGAAACGGACGCACAAGCAATCCCCAATATCTGGGCGTCAAAAAATACGGCAGTGAAAAAGTCTCCGCCGGAAATATCATAGTCCGCCAAAAAGGCACTAAATTCCACGCCGGAAGAAATGTCGGCATGGGCAAAGATTTCACGATTTACAGCCTCATCGACGGCAAAGTTCAATACGAAACCAAAGCCAAAGGCCGTAAATTCATCAGCGTCGAACCTCTCGAATAATTTAACAACTCACAATAACTGAACTTCTCCTTGAACTCCCTTGCAAAAGGGAGTTTTTTTTGTCCTAATTTCTCCCTTCCCTTTTTCTCTTGCTCCGATATACCTCAAAAGCATACCAAAAGTATATCAAAAGCATATTAAATGTATATAAAGATACATTTAATATGCTTTTGATACACATTTGATATACAGATGATATGCTTTTGAATTAAAGAAGAAAATGATGAGCGAAAAAGCCTATTTCAAGCTTCAGCTTAAATGAAAATAATGCGGAAAAATTTTAGGAATTCAGCTGCAGATGTATTTGTTCGGGCTTTATTTCCTTGACCGGAGTCCTGTATTGTTTGCCGTTTGAACTCAGATATATGTCATTAACATAAACTGCTTCAATCATATAACTCTCCAATGAATCAAAGAAATCCAAACCCAGCATTTCTATAAAACTGACAATATAACCGGAAAGTCCGGATTTATAAATAACCAGACGCACCCTGAGCCAACGGTTCCAAGGTATTTGCGTGCCTGTTTGTGCCGTATTGTCACCCTTTGAAATATAGCTGTCGGCATAATAAATAAAGGCGCTGTTGTTTTTGTCCCTGATATCCATTCCGATATTGGCACCGGGTCCGTTAATAACCCAAATGGCTGAACCCTGAATTGTTTGGGGAATAAAATAAATTTCCGTATTTCCCATCACATCGGGATCGGGAACAAGGTGAGCAACAGCATCCTGATTGGCGTCGCTAATTTTTACTTGAGTCGGTTTTTCTGTGCAACTCAAAACAAATAAGCTTATAAAAATCAATAAACAAATACCGTAAAAGCGTTTCATAACTGTCTCCTTTTATCTCAATATATTTTATCCAATAATTTATTGCAGGTAAAATTATCAGTCCAAATCTGCTTCATTTTCCAAGCCCTAAGTTCCGTTATTTTGTGCTATATATTTCGTTCAACCTTTTACCGAAAACTGAATATGTCCTATCTGTGTAACATCAAATACAGTGCCGGGTTATCCATTTTAATTTTTGGCATCTTCTCTGATTTTAAGCACAATTTTTCTTATAAATCTTATTTGCTCATTACAAATTCATTGTCAAGAAAAAACAGCGTACAAAGTATTTCCCACTTTGTTATGGATAAACGAACCTATGTGTCCGTCTTTATTTTTTACACGAATATTTAAGTCTGTATTTTTATATCGGAGACATGAAGTCAGGACTATATGTAAGCTAAATATTCTTTTCATAATAAAAGTCCATACCAAATTTAAAATAATTATATTGTGCGGTTACTTTAATATTCATTTACTCTTTTTATTAAAATACGGGATGCATGGATTAATTCCGTATGGATTTGTTGTTAATAGCCAGTGAATGAAGCCACCGGCTACTAACAATAAACTCCTTCTGCGTTAGTTTGCTCACTAACCGAAGTCCATTTTGCCTGAAGTTTTGTGATACTCTTTAGTTTGCGAAGGCAAAAAGGACTCCGAAACGCTCTTCACCGAAGTCCATTTTGCCTAAAGTTTTGTGTCATTCTTTAGTTTACGAAGGCAAAAACGACTCCGAAAAGCTAAGGTTTCGGAGTTCTGAATTCCTCTCCCAACAAATAAGTTTATCTAATCTAAAAGGAATTCCGGACTTCGGAACATGGCAGAGCGCAGTTTTATCTGATAAATAACGAAGTCCATTTTGCCTAAAGTTTTGTGTCATTCTTTAGTTTACGAAGGCAAAAAGGACTCCGAAACGCTCTTCACCGAAGTCCATTTTGCCTAAAGTTTTGTGACACTCTTTTAGACTACCAAGGCAAAAAGGACTCCGAAACAATCTAAAATCGGCGGTTGAAATCGCTAAATATTATAATATTCTGGGATTTGAATCGCAGAATTTAGAGATTTATATTGACATGTTAGCTTTGCTCAATTATTTTACTATAAGAGGTTCAGAATGCTCCAAAGAAAAATTGCAGTCCAAATTAAGAACAGATTATTCCAAGGCAAAGCAATAATAATTACAGGTCCGCGTCAAACGGGTAAAACTACATTAGTAAATTCTCTACTGGAGGAATTTTCGGGTAAATACATCATATTTAACGGTGATGAAGCAGATGTTCGGGAAGCATTTAGCAATGCAACTTCCACGGCTTTGAAAGCTTTAATCGGAAATAAGCGTATTGTCTTTATAGATGAGGCGCAAAGGATTTCAGAAATCGGTTTGTGCATAAAGCTTTTGGTAGATAATTATCCGGACTTGCAAGTTATTGCCACCGGCTCATCAGCTTTGGATTTGAACAGTAAAATAAAAGAACCTTTAACGGGACGCAAGTATGAATTTACCTTATTACCTTTTTCTTTTTCGGAATTGGCAGAACATTACGGCAAACTAAAAGAAAAAAGGCTTATACCTCATCGTCTTATTTGGGGTTCTTATCCGGAAGTGGTAATAAAAGAAGGCCAACAAAGAGAAATTTTACGTCTTTTAGCAGACAGTTATTTATATAGAGATCTGCTTCTGCTTGATCAGATAAAGAAAGCGACTTTATTGGAAAAAATTACGCGAGCTTTAGCCTTTCAAGTCGGAAGAGAAGTATCTTTTACCGAACTCGGCAGATTAGTCGGTTGTGATAAAGAAACTGCAGAAAAATATGTAACCCTTTTGGAAAAAGCTTTTATCGTTTTTCGTCTGCCTGCTTTGAAACGAAATCTACGCAACGAAATCAAGAATAATGTAAAAATCTATTTTTACGATAACGGTATTCTGAATTCGATTATCGGTAATTACAATCCGATACAATCAAGGTCGGATGCGGGATTTCTTTGGGAAAATTATGTAATTGCAGAACGCAGAAAGTTTATTTTATTCAATCTTAAACAGATGAATTCCTATTTCTGGAGAACAACTCTGCAAAGTGAAATCGATTATGTAGAAGAGGAAGGAGGCTCTTTTGGCGCTTATGAAATCAAGTGGAACAACCAAAAGAAATACAAATTTCCAATGCCGTTCTTAGAAAATTATCCCTTGCGAGAGAACAAAATCATCAATCCTGACAGTTTTGCCGATTGGATAAGTTAGGTTAAGAATCGTAATCAACGGAACTGCAAAAAAATAAGCAATTCAAATTTTGTTATTGACCAAAATCTGGAATTCATTTGCAAGGATATAAAAAGCCTAAAAAATCACTTTTCAAAAATTATGGCTTTTATTTATCATTAAAGACTTTAGGGAAGAAATATGATAGAAGATTACATACCGCAAAATGATAAGAAGAATATATTCTTTACCGATAAGCAGGGAACGAATAAAGATGATTTGAGGTCTTTGTTCCTGCGCCATTTGGAGTATTCACTTATTAAGGACACGACAACAGTCAAGGATTGGGATGTTTATTATGCGCTTTCGCTTTCTTTAAGAGATCGGTTGATTGAACGTTGGCTGCGCACTCAATACGAATATCGGAAGCGCAATGTTAAAAAAGTCCACTATCTTTCAATGGAATTTTTGATCGGGCGTTTATTGGAAAATGCGTTAATCAATTTGGACTTGCATGACGACGCCGCTAAAATGCTGAAGGAGATGAATTACGATTTGGAAGAAATTGAGGATATGGAACCGGATATGGGATTGGGAAACGGCGGTTTGGGAAGATTGGCAGCATGTTTTATGGATTCTTTAGCGACGCAGCAATATCCGGCTTTCGGATACGGTATTCGTTACGAATTCGGCATTTTCAAACAAATAATTGAACAAGGTTATCAAGTGGAAGAACCTGATCACTGGCTGAAAAACGGTTGTCCGTGGGAAATTCACAGACCGGATATCAGTTACAGAATTCGTTTTGGCGGAAGAGTCATTTCGGAAGAGCAGGCGGACGGACATTATGAACACCGTTGGGTTGATACTGACGATGTAATGGCAGTCGCTTGGGATATTCCCATTCCCGGCTTCAGGACTAACACAGTCAATAATTTAAGATTGTGGCAAGCGACTGCAACTGACGAGTTTGACTTTGATTATTTCAACAGCGGCGATTATCTGAAAGCAGTGGAACGTAAAGACATAAGTGAAAATATTTCCAAAGTGCTCTACCCGAACGACAATCAGCATCTGGGAAAAGTTTTGCGCTTGAAGCAGGAATACTTCTTCGTTTCTGCCACTCTGCAAAATATAATTGACGATTGGAAGATGGACAATGACAATTTTAGAGATTTTCCGGAAAAAAATGCCATTCAATTGAACGATACTCATCCTGCCCTTGCCATACCGGAACTGATGCGCATTTTGATAGACGAGCAGAAATTGAGCTTTGAAGCTGCTTTGGATATAGCTCAGCGCACTTTCAGTTTTACCAATCACACAATTTTGCCAGAAGCTCAGGAACGCTGGTCAGTCCGTATTTTTGAAGAACTGCTGCCGCGTCATCTGATGATTATTTACCAGATAAACAATCATTTACTGAATGTGGTTACGCGTAAGTATCCCTGTGATTTAAATAAGATGAGAACGATGTCCGTGATTGAAGAAGGTCCGGAAAAATACATCAGAATGGCGCAATTGAGCATTGTGGGAAGTCATACGATAAACGGAGTGGCGGAATTGCACACCAAAATTCTGAAGGAAAAAATTTTTCCCGATTTCTATGAGCTGTATCCGCAAAAATTTCAAAACAAGACAAACGGAATTACGCAAAGACTTTGGTTGCTGGAAGCCAATCCCGATTTGGCAAATCTCATTTCCTCTTATATAGGCGACGGCTGGATTACTGATTTATATCAATTAAGAGGAATTGAGCAATTCATCAATGATGAAAGATTCCTTCACGACTTTGCGCAAGTTAAACGCAAAAATAAACAGGCTTTGGGGCGTTTGATTTATAAAGAGACAGGAGTGCGAACTAATCCTGATACTTTATACGATGTTCAGGTTAAAAGAATGCATGAATACAAGCGCCAATTGCTTAATGTATTAGAGGTGATTGCGCGTTACAACAGAATAAAAGCCAATCCGCAAAAAGAATTTGTTCCGCGCACGGTTATTTTTGCGGGAAAAGCCGCACCCGGTTATTTTTTAGCGAAAAGGATTATCAAGCTGATCAATAATATCGGTGCCGTAATTAATATGGACGAAGAAATTCGAGATCGGTTGAAAGTAGTCTTTTTACCGAATTATTCAGTGTCCTTGGCTGAAATTATCATTCCCGCGGCAGAACTTTCCGAACAAATTTCCACTGCGGGATATGAAGCTTCAGGGACGGGAAATATGAAATTGGCATTGAACGGAGCTTTGACAATCGGGACTTTGGATGGAGCTAATGTAGAGATGGCGGAAGAAATCGGAGCTGAAAATATGTTTATTTTCGGTCTTAAAGCAGAAGAAGTCTCCGCTTTGAAACAAGCGGGTTATAATCCTTGGGAATATTACAATTCTGATGCGGAGTTGAAGCAAGTTCTGGACATGATAGCGGGCAATTATTTCAGTAAAGAGGAACCGGGGATTTTTGCTCCGATTGTGAAGTCTCTTTTGGAGGGTGGTGATACTTATTGCCTTTTAGCCGATTTTCGCAGTTATATAGATATGCAAGATAAGGCGGATGAACTATATCTGCAGCCGCAAGAATGGACAAAAAAAGCTGTTCTGAATGTGGCACGCATGGGCAAATTTTCCTCTGACAGAACTATCAAACAATACGCAAATGAGATTTGGCACATTGAACCGGTGCCGATAACAAACAACGGATACTAATGCTGCATGGTCAACATTTTCATGATACCTTAAAATAAAAAATATGATTGAAAGAAAATATCGCAAAATCGCAGGTTGGGAAACCTACGCTACAAATATTTTTATACGCAAAGCTATTGTTCTAATTTTCTGCTTGTTCACAGCCTGCCTTTTGCGAGCAAATGTGGTAATTAATGAAATAATGTATGATCCGGCGGGTAACGATACCGGTAACGAATGGCTGGAACTATATAATAACGGACAGCAGGATGAGGATTTGGAAGGTGCTCATCTGCAAGTTGCAGGTCAATCCTTTATCAATATATATACTTTTCCGCATTTTATTTTACGAGCAGGGCGTTTTCTTTTAATAGGAGAACAAAATATCATTCAGGCTCAGCTGTTTGCCAATCTGAATATGACAGATGGTGATAATGCCACAGCAGGCGTGCGCTATGTTTCTCCAAACGGAATTTATACCGATACAGTGCTATACGGCAATCCGAATACATATAGTCTAATTGATGATCAACATCATACGGCTGCCTTTTTTGCGCCCGATGCGGAAGCAGGTTGTTCACTTGCCAGAATTGCCGACGGATATGATTCCGATAATTGCGCTACGGATTTTATTGCTGAGGCAAATCCAACTCCGGGTTCGGCTAATCACATCGTATTTGATTACGGTTTGGAAAATACGACAGTAACAATTATTAACGGTTTCTATCGTTTGGAAACCGATATCCGCAATCATTCAGGAACCGATTCCGATACTTTGACAATCAGTTTGGAAGTTTCGTTAAATGATAATTTGTTGCAGTTATTTGATATTCAGCCTTTACCTCCTGCCGGTTCAGTTCATTTTTCCGCTCCTTTATCCTTACCACAAAATTCCGAAGGAACATTAAAGATTGACCTCGTTCTTTTTAATGATTTTAATCCCGCTGACAATTCTTGGACAATGAATTTGGGTGCAATCCAACAATTGGGCTTGAAGATAAACGAGATAATGTATAATCCCGGCAGTGATAATCAGGAATGGGTTGAAGTATATATACCCTCTCAAAACTATTCTCAACGTCAATACACTTTAATTGATTTGGCGGGAAACACAACTTCCTTTTCCCTGCCTGCTTTTTGTTCGCAATATATAGTGCTTTGCAAAAACAAAGTTAACCTGCTCAACAAATATCCCGACTGTCCGGGACCAAGCATTATTCAGACTTCCACTTTGCCTCCTTTAAATAATGAAGGCGATGTATTAGTTCTTAAAGATGATGCCGGCAGCGTAATTGATTCAGTTTCCTATATTGGGATAACCGATAAAAAGGATATTTCTTTGGAAAGACATGTTTCTTCGGAAGGCGTTGTTACATGGCATTATTGTTATTCTACAATTGGAGGGACACCCGGTCAAGTAAACAGTGAACCTCCTCCGCCGTCAGAATTGGAACAGGGACATATCAAAATTGTAGGCAATCCTTTTAATCCGCAACTGGGTGAAAAGATGAGTTTGCAATACAATTTTAAGGATCAGACCAATTATCTTAGCTGCACAGTCTTTGACTTATCCGGTAACAGGAAACATATTATCGCTTCTGTAAAAAAAATCGGCAATGTGGGTGAAATTACTTGGGACGGTTGTGATAATCACGGGAAACCTTTTCCCAGAGGGATTTATGTGCTTTTGGTAGAAGTCAAAAACAGCAGCGGTCACTACTTTCTACGCAAACAAATGACAGTAATGCTTGCCACAAAATAGCAGGTTAAGTAGATTGTGCTTTAGCTTAAATTCAGATTTTTTGCAGATGAGGTAGGAATGCTCGGAAGCGCTTTATCCTATACGACAGTCGGAATTGACGCTCAGTCTGTATCCATAGAATGTGATACGGAAAACGGACTTTGGCTGATAGTTATTGTCGGATTGCCTTCAACATCGGTGAAAGAAAGCAGTCATCGTGTTATGGCAGCAATCAAGAATTCCGGTTGGGATATTCCGAATAAGAAATATACGATTAATTTGGCTCCGGCTGATTTGAAAAAAGAAAGTGCAGCTTTGGACCTTCCTATATCGTTAGCGGTATTGCAAGCCTTGAAAGAATTGCCGCAAAATCCGATTGAACGCATCGGTGTGATAGGAGAACTTTCTTTGGACGGTAATGTTCGTCCCGTAAAAGGAGTGCTCCCTATTGCCATTGAAGCTAAAAAAGACAATTTAGACGCTCTAATCGTTCCTTATGAAAATGCTGAAGAAGCTGCCATTATTGAAGGTTTGAAGGTCATTCCAGTCACTTCTTTACGAGAAACGGTAAATTATCTTACCGGGAAAGCAATTATTCAGCCTAAAGAAGTTGATCGTGAAAGTATCTTTTCCGTTCTTAACGAATTCCCCGTTGATATGGCAGATGTTCGAGGTCAGTTTCAGGTCAAACGCGCTTTGGAAGTAGCTGCAGCAGGTGGTCATAATGTTTTGATGATAGGACCTCCCGGCAGCGGAAAAACGATGTTGGCAAGACGAGTTCCCACAATTCTGCCGGAATTGACTTTGGAAGAAGCGTTGGAAGCCACGAAAATTCATTCCGTCGCCGGTTATTCATCCAACTTTGTGAACGGCATCTTGACAACGCGTCCTTTCCGCAGTCCGCATCATACTATTAGTGACATAGCTTTAATCGGAGGAGGAACTTTCCCCAAGCCCGGGGAAGTTTCTTTGGCACATCGCGGTGTGCTTTTTTTGGATGAATTACCGGAATTTAAACGCTCAGTTTTGGAAGTTTTGAGACAGCCTTTGGAAGACGGCGTCGTTACAATTTCCCGCGCTTCTCAAAGTCTAACTTTTCCCGCGGAATTTAATCTCATCGCTTCTATGAATCCGTGTCCGTGCGGTTACTACGGCAGTAATATTCCCAATCATACTTGCACCTGCCAATGGAGCACCATTTTACGATACAGGACAAAAATATCGGGACCTCTTTTGGACAGAATAGATATTCATATTGAAGTCCCAGCCGTCAGTTATGCCGACCTCAGTTCTCTGCCTACGGGTGAAACTTCCGCCCAAATCAGAAAAAGAGTTAATGCTGCCAGAGCAGTTCAGCGGGCTCGGTTCAAAACCGATAAAATCTTTTGTAATGCCCAGATGAGTTCCAAAATGGCAAAAAAGTATTGTCAATTAAGTGCTGAAAGTAATGCTTTACTGCAAAATGCCATCGATCGCATGGGTTATTCGGCAAGAGTTTTTGATCGTATTTTGAAAGTTTCACGCACGATAGCTGACCTGGAAGGCAGTGAAAATATCAAGCCGGAACATGTTTCCGAAGCTATTCAATATCGTTCTTTGGACAGAAAGTTTTGGGAATAAAAAATACACTATATTATTAACCAGGTAGTTTGAAGAAGAATAAATAAGATAAAGGAAGTAAAGGTTATGAGCATTTTCAAAAAAATTCTTTTGTTATCCCTTCTTTTATTACTTTCCGGTATGATGTTCGGAGTGTATGTAAAGTTCTATCCGGTTGTCCGCTATCAGCCTGACGGCACAAAATTGGAAATTTACGCCAGCGGCGATGAATTTTACAATTGGTTGCATGACAAAAACGGCTTTACTTTAAAAAGAAACAGCCACGGATGGTATGTTTACCTAAAGCGAGCAGGCAGTGAACTTGAATTTACTGAATTGAAAGTCGGACAAAGCGATCCTGCTTCAACCGGACTGACGCCATGGGTAATAATTCCTCCGGAAAAAATTCTGGAACGCAGGCAGCGTTGGCAAAATCAAATAAATACTCTTCCGAACAGCCGCACTCCTACTACCGGCACTCTTAATAATATTGTAATTTTTATCCGCTTTTCTGACCAGTCTGAGTATACTGAAGCTATTACAAATTATTCTTTTAAGTTCAACGGAATTACGGGCAATACAATGCAGTCCTATTATTTGGAAGCTTCCTACTCTCAGCTAAATATTATTACTTCCTATTATCCTCTTCCTTCCGCGACAGTCATTTCCTGGCAGGATTCTCATCCCAGAGCTTATTACAGTCCTTATGACGCTTCTCTAAATCCGATCGGTTATCAAGGTGGAGATGAAGGAAGCGAAAGAACAGACAGGGAATTTACTCTCTTGCAGAATGCGGTTAACGGAGTCAGTTCACAGATCCCTACTGACCTTGTAGTGGACGGAGACGGTGACGGCTTGGTGGATAATGTTTGTTTTATCATTCAAGGTGATTCGGACGACTGGGCTGAACTGCTTTGGCCTCACATGTGGTCTATCTATGACCGTAATGTCTACATCAATAACAAGCGCGTATATAACTTTAACTTCCAACTCTCGGTATTTATGGCTTCAAGGGGAGTCGGTGTCCTCTGTCATGAAATGTTTCACAGCTTGGGAGCTCCTGACCTCTATCACTACAGTCATGACGGATTTTCTACCGTCGGCTCTTGGGATTTGATGGAAAGTGATCAAAATCCGCCTCAGCATATGGGCGCTTTTATGAAATACAAATACGGGCACTGGATTTCTTCCCTGCCGGAACTTATCTACAACGGAACTTATACGCTCAATCCTTTAACTTCTTCGTCCGGACAATGTTACAAGATGGCTTCGCCAAACTCTACTACTGAATACTTCGTTGTAGAATTCAGGAAAAAGACAGGCACTTTTGAAAGCAGTATTCCGGGAAGCGGAATGCTTATCTATCGGATTAATACTTTAGCCGGAGACGGCAATGCGGACGGACCTCCTGATGAAGTATATCTTTACAGACCGGGAGGTTCTCCAACTGCTAACGGAACTGTTTCTTCCGCTTACTTCAGTTCGGAATCCGGTCGCACTACTTTCAACAATACGACATATCCATATTGCTTCTTATCCAATGGTGCTTTGGGCGGATTGTCAATTTCTGGCATCGGAAGCTCTGCAGGTAGCACAATTTCTTTTAATTATAATTCCGGATTAGCGCCCGGAATGCCGATCTGTCAAATTACTGCCCCCGTTAGCGGAACAGGTTTTGCGCTGAACAGTATAATCAATATCACCGCTACAGCTTCCGATCAGGATGGAACAATCGTCAGTATAGCTTTTTATATTGATGATGTTTGGAAATATACTGATACGACATCTCCTTTTTCTTGGGATTGGAATACAACCGGTTACTCAGCCGGCGAACATATAATCAAAGCTGTCGCTACAGATAATAGTTCTAATACGGGACAAAGCACAATTCTGATAGTTATACTCGGAACTCCGGACGAAGGATTTGAATCAGGTAATTTCAGCACTTATCCTTGGGTCAATAACAGTGCTGTTCCATGGCTCGTGCAAAGCAGTGAAAAAAGGACAGGAAATTATGCTGCCAGATCTGGTGCTATCGGAAATAATACCTCAACCACTATAAGTTTATCTCTTACTATTGCGACTTCCGGATATATCAGTTTTTGGCAGAAAGTATCTTCCGAGGCTAATTATGATTTCCTGACTTTCTATATAGACAGCATATCTCAAGGCGCATGGTCAGGTTCGGGCAATTGGACTTATCAAAGTTATCCTGTTTCAGGCGGGCAACATACTTTTACCTGGACTTATTCCAAAGATCAAGCTGCAACAGGAGGTTCAGATTGTGCCTGGTTGGATCATATCATTTTCCCGCCACAGGGAATTTATTATGCTCCCCCACAAAATTTATCTGCCGTTGCAGGTAATTCCGTTATCAATCTTTCTTGGCAAGCTCCCGCTTCCGGAACACCGACAGGTTACAAAATTTACAAAAGAGGAACATTTCTGACTACTGTCTCAGGTTTGAACTATACCGATAATGCAGTTGTTAACGGTGTCAGTTACAGTTATTATCTGAAAGCCGTTTACGACGGAAGTGAATCAGAGCCTTCTAATACAGTGACAGCATCACCTGCTATTTTTGTGAATATCGGAACAGGGACTTCCTCTACGGGAACGTATGACGGCTGTCCTATCAATGTGTGGTATCAAAGCTTGCACGGGCAGGCAATTTACACCAAAGCGGAACTAAATGCTCAAGGCATTTATGGACCTATTAATCTCACCCAGCTTGGCTTCAATATTACAGGTTTACCGTCTTTAGCAATGCCCAATTATGTTATTCGCCTCAAACATACAA
Source organism: Candidatus Cloacimonadota bacterium (assembly GCA_035357855.1). Lineage (GTDB taxonomy): Bacteria > Cloacimonadota > Cloacimonadia > Cloacimonadales > Cloacimonadaceae > UBA5614. The sequence continues at coordinate 22,131 of DAOPOH010000012.1, read as the reverse complement.
CTGCCTCTAATGTATCAAACTGGATAGACAATACGAATATGACTACAGTTTGGTCTTCGGATTCTTATAAACCGACTGCTACGGGCTGGAATGTGTTAATTTTAAACACGCCTTTCACTTGGAACGGCACGGATAATATCCTGATAGATACAGCCTTCGGATTGATCGGATCATATACTTCAACAGGAACGGTTCAATACACGAGTTTAAGCAACGGATATCGTTTTGTGCGCAGTGATACTGCAGATGAAACAAATGTCTTTACCAGTGGCTCAACTTCATCTTACAGACCTAATGTCACGATGGGTTTTGCTCAACTTGTCACAACTTTAGACACTCCGGTAGTTGATATTTCAACTTCGCAAGGCGGTATTATTCTTAGTTGGAATGCAGTGCCAAATGCCACAGATTACAAAATATATTTTGCCTCTGATCCCTACGGCAGTTTTAGCCTTCTTACTACCACATCAAATTTATCTTACGAAATAAACAATCTGCAACAAACAGGATTTTACTATGTTAAAGCAGTTTACTCTGTTAGAAAGAAAGATTAATAACAGAAATAATTCAAAAGTTCAAAACAACGGCAGTTATGGAATTAGCATTCAATTTTTCCCGCGCTTTTAACGATAGGGGATAAATACTTAACAAAAAAGCGCCTCCTGACATCATCAATAGGCGCTTATCTTTATGATGCTTCAATTCACATTAGCTTTAGCGCGCAAAATTTCCGGAGAGGGTTGAGCATTATCATCTCGTTTCCAGCGATTATCAATTTTAGTTTTAACCGGACTGTTCTTTTGGAAATAATGCACAATGGCATCTCTTAAGTTGATCATATGATAGGTAATCTGGTCTTCAGGGACTTGAGTAAGTAAAGTCAGACCCGCATTTCCCTGCATAAGAAAATCGGTTGTGGCGCATCTATAAATTTTATTGGGATCCCATGGTTCGCCTCCGATACGGAGAGAAGTTACACGGTCATAATTCGGTCTTTTCTTGGAATAAACAACTTCACAACCGGAAACTACCAAACCGTGACGCGAACCCTCAACCCTTGTCTCAATAATGCGTTTCAAGAATTCGCCTGTGCAGGTAAAACTAACTATCTGGTTGTCAAAAGGCATAACATCAAAGATTTGACGATAGGTAACCGGACCTGTTTTGATGTCTGCACGAATACCGCCCAAATTCAAGAAAGCAAAATCGGCATTGACTTCCGCCCGCATGGCATCAGTAATCGTGTTACCCATCAGGCTTTGCGCATCAACATTAGTTCGGGATAGATAAACTCCGGCCACTCCGACCACTTCATCCATACCTTTTTCCGCGATAGCTTGTTGAGCAGCAATTTGTTCACTGATTTGAGGATCGGGAATAAATTCATCCTCAAACAGAGTTATCATTATTCCTTCTTGAATTGCGGGAGTTTCATAACCGCTGACAGTTTTGGTAACTGGATCAATTTTTAAGGTGAACCAGCCGATGTTGCTTCCGTAAGCATAACCTTGGATAGCCATTGTTTGGGTAATCGGATCAATCCAAGGTTGTCCAAATCCCTTATGCATGTGGCCGCCGATGATCAAATCAATTCCTTTAACTTCATGCGCCAGCTCTTGCGAATCCCATCCCCAAGAAGCGTAACGATTTTCCAAAAGAGATTTCCCTGTAGCGTCATAACGGCTTTTATATGTCAGTTCCGGATCGTAAGGCAGACCCGCATGCCCCAAAACTATTACAATATCAGCCTTTTCCTGATTTTTTACTATGGAAACATATTTATTTAAGGCATCCTTTTCATCCGTAAAATCTAAATCTTTAATATTCTCGGGGAAGCTCATTTTCTCTGTATCCGAAGTCGTAAATCCGATAATTGCTATTCGGACACCCATTCTTTCAACAATGATATAAGGTCGGACATAATAAGGCGGTTGATTAGTTGAGATCCTTACAATATTAGATGACAAGATGGGAAACTGCACCAAAGCCAATGCATCTTCCAAAGTTTTTTCGCCTAAATCAAAATCATGATTACCCAAAGTCATTGCATCATATTTAACTTCATTCATATATTCGATGATTGCTTTGCCTTTTGTGACAGTGCCGATGGGATGGCCTTGGAAGAAATCTCCCGCATCCAATAACAGATTATCTCTGTTTTTGCCGTCGCTTAAAGCTCGAACATTTTTAATGACTGTAGCAGCAACACCGCCACCTCCTAACATGGGAGGAAAGTCAGGATTGATAAAAGTGGCAGCAGCTCTGTCTATTCCACCGTGAACATCATTAGTAAATATAATGTCCAAGCGTAAATCGTCTGCCGAAAGGAAAGCAAGGCATCCTGTCAGAAGAAGAATTAAGATTAGCTGTTTAAATTTCATATCATAACCTCTGCAGCAGGTCAAACCTGATGCTTAAAAAGTCCAAGTCAAACCCGCAGACAATTGCGTAAAGGATTCTCTTACTTTATCCGGATTTTCCCAACCGCGATCAGACGGCAAGATATAGCTGTTCGGCCAGAGAAGATAGCTGGTAAGATGAGTATAATTTTTATCATTATAATATCCGTCTCTGAACAGATCAAGTGCTTCGTATTCTCTCCAAGAGAAGCTGATTCCGATATCGGCAACCACGTTCTTCATTATCGGAAAACTGCTGCCACCCGTGATTGTGGGTGTAATAATTTTTATCGCTTCCAAAGAAGGTTGAGCAGAAGAAGAGTATATGGGCGTAGTTTGCCATTCAGTTAAAGATTGGAAGCCCAAACGAAGCGGAATGCGGTTATTAACCTGATGTTCAACTCCCACATGCAGATCCCAACTGTCATCAAATTTACTGCTGATATCCTTCCAACGCGTGTATTCAACTTCTGCATTGAAATAAGTTCTCATTATATTTCGCGGTTGAAGATTAAAGCCCATTCTCAGGCGAGAAGGCATAATATATTTATCGCTGAATTTGGAAGACGTAACTACCGGCTGCAAATTATTAACGCCAGCAGGAATTACCATTGTAGTATCGGGTCCGTAAAAACTCTTGATAGAATTGTCTCTGTCCAATTCGCTTTTGAAGGTATATGCTATTCCGAAACCGAGTCGTTCGTTAACCTGAAAATCTGTTCCGATTTTCCATTGGCTGCCGCTGTAATCCGAGTCATTGGTATAGATGGAATCCGGCAATACATTCTTTCTTAAATTAGTATTATTAATAGATTGTTGCATTGCCCATTCGCTCCATTTAATGCTCTTTTGATAAGTGGAAGAGCCGTTCATACTGCTGAAAGTCAATCCCAGATTAATTTTCATTTGTTCTTTCAGATTATAGCCGCCAGCCAAAGAAATTCCCAAAGCATTAATCCGTCCTGTATTGTCTATGGCATTTCTTGCTATGATTTCAGGGTAGCCGTCATCGTCAGAATTGCGATTGTTACGCACTTGTTCTTCATAAGTGCCCTTAAAATTTACGGTGGGAACATATTGCAGACTTAATCCGCCCCGAAATTTATTGCCAAAATTCCTTCCGGCAAAGCCGCCAAAACCGTAATCATCATAAAGCTTAATATTTGAACTGTAAGTCGCATCATCGATATAGTTATCAAAGCTGTTGTAAAGAGGGAAACTGCGATTGTCATCATTCCGCGTGAATAAGCCGTCCGCAGTGAACCCGTAATTAGAGGACATAAGATTAATATTGGCAGGATTGATGTAGACTGATAAAGGTGAGCGCTGATCAAACACTCCGGTATTTCCCATTCCCATAATTCGTGCACTGAACGGAGGAACAGTGTTTCCCAAATAGTAATCTGCAACAGACCACGCACCCAGATTCAGAGCTAAGCTGATGAAAACAGCTAAACACAAAATTAATTTGAATAATTTATTTAACGGCATCTTTCTTCCTCCCTTAGAACCGATAATCAAGTTGTAACCTGATTGTGTTTTCCGAATGTTCAACCCGCTGGAAATAATTATCCTGATTAGCGGGATAGGAAACATCATATTTACGCAAATAATATTCCAGAGTTTGATATGATTTATTCCGATATTTCAAGGTCAGATAGACATTTGAGGAAATACGACTGTGCAGAGAAATCCAACTTTTGCAACCTTTATTGCCCATAAAATCTATTTCCATATCTTCCCAATCCCAATGTGAAATACCATGTCCGTACCAATAGATAAACGACCCCTGAATATATAAGTTTTTATTGAAGTGATGAGTGTAATTGGTCCCTATATAATCACCTTTCATCAAAACCATTCCGGAAGCGAGGGTATTACTTGTTTGTTCATTCTGTTCTTGAGCGGGATTGGTCAAAGATGTATAAGGCGGGCCCCAAACAGTATTGTATCTGTATTCAAATTCCAGATAATCTCTGGCGGAAAGGAAAGTCCTTACCGTCAATGTGTATTCATTAGTCTTGGAAACCGCGCGGTCCGCAAAATCGTCATATCGGTTTATCTGGTTTTTGTAGCGAAGCCTAAGTCCCAACTGATAAAGGGGACGAAATTCCAGTTCACTTTGGAATCTGGTGCTGCGTCTGTGATCGCTCATTCTTTCCCAAATATCAAGATAGCTGCGACCGATTGTATAATAATTGTTAAATTTATAGCGGGTTTCAAAATACAAGCCTTTTTCCGGTTGAGCTTGAGAACTTGTTTGCCAAAGGTCGGAAAGCAACGGATTGGATAAAGTATAGACATTTTTGTCCAAAATCGTGTCATCAAAGCGAGCGTGTTCTCCAAAGGCATTGCTGTAAGGATTGTCAAAATAGAGGTCAATATTGCGGTATAGGGTCAAGAGATACAGATTTTCAAATTGAGTATAGGCACTGATAATAGCGGCACCCGGATCATCACCTAATTTTTCGTCTTTTCCATCTACGGTTAGTTCCGCATATTCACCTTGGATTGAAGTATTGCCCAAAACCGTCATTCCGTCAAAACCGAGTACACGACGATAGTCCCTTTCATATTTATTTGTTTTCGTATCGTAAAGAGCTCCGATTTCACTGTCGTTGTATTTAAATTTAGTATAATCGTAAGTATCCCTGATGATAAGGTCACGCAAGGCAGTTCCAGAAGGAGCGATAAAATTGACATTGTCATAAAGAGCGGTATAAGTAGTAAAACCAAGTTTTGTTCCGATAAAAGGAGTAACCTGCAAATGTGTTCCCCAAAGTTTCTCATCGATAAAATCCTTGCGGGGAGCGAGATTCATATAAGGAACATTATAGGTCGTTCCCAACGGAAGTTCGGTATTGAAAAATGTTTCCGCTTCACTTAATTCATCATTATCAAAGCGAATGGAGGGCGTAACATAAGAAAAAACATCGTATTTGCCGTTAGCATCGCGCTTAGGATGAGTGCTCGGTAAATAAGTATAAGTTCCGCTTGTTGTTAAGACCGAATCTCTTTCCATATAGACCATTGCGTCTTTTTTATCCTGAGATACGAAAAATGAGGCACCCACCCAAGTATTTTTATACTCGACGGCACCTCCGCGTAAAGCGTATTCTTGTGTCCTGGATAAATCGGGTGTAATTCCCATAATTCTTTTACCAAAGCCGTAGCCTGTTTTTCTTGCAGTATAGAAATCGGTATTTTCCATCACTAAACCTTCACCGTATGTGGCTCTGTAATTACCTAAATATACTTTTAGCGATGAATTTCCGGGAAGAGGAAGATCAGTATTTTCATAGCCGACAAAAAGTTTGGAATCTTTCCAAAGTTTATCTCCGGATTCGGGTTCAACTATGTCTGAAGTATTGAATAATTGTTCTAATTTAACCGGTGTTTCGCCTTTGGGAGAGTAATACATCCAACCTGCTTTGAACATGTTGCCGTAACGAAGCCTCAGCTTTAATACAACATCAGGATCTACCTTATCCAGACCGAAATAACCCCAATAGCTGTAATACTTTTTGTGCGGAGCAATTACACCGGATGAACTGCTGCCCGTATTTCTTAAAATTGCTTCTTTCATCATATCGGTAGCGCCTTCTTCCAGATAACGCGTATAATATTGAATTTGCGCATCGGTAAAAAGACGGTTTTTAACGGGTGGTTCAGTATAATAAACAAAACTTCGCAAGTTCGTATAACCGTAATGAGAAAGCCCTTGCGTGTTTCGCAAATCGCGTGTATCGACAATTGTATCGCCTTGTGCGCGCCGATATAAAATTGCTGCTGCATCGATAGCGGAAACATTTGGCAGGCTGATAAAATCGTCAAAATGCATTTTGTTTACATTTTGAGGTGTCATCAAATAATCCATCCAAATATCTGCCATTCCTTCAGAAGCGCCTTCATTTGAATCATAGCGGTCCATCATATCCAAAATCTCTTCTCTTCTTGCAGTGGCTTCATCAGTTTCAGAATAATGCGAAACCATAATCAGCGGTTTTAATTTATTTATGGTTTGCTGATCAAGAGAAGGAATTTGGCGCAGATCATAGATACTGTTAAAATAGGCAATATACTCCCTGTAGGAATATATGTCATTAGCCTGTTTTTCTGTAATAGGTAAAGTTTTCAGCTGTGCCAAGGTCGCGGTATTGATATCTATCAACTCTGCGCAAAGCAACAGCGGTAACAGGCAAAATATAAAGAGCAGCCACCTTTTCATATTAGTTCCTTACTTATTTTTACCTCAGAAGGTCATCATCTTCGGTCTTCATATTTTGTAAAGATAATTTAATCAGGTTTTTCTTTCTTGGAATTTCTTTTCTCTATTTTTTGTTTCTTACTGCTTTGACTAAATCTTTCCTCTCAATTCTATAGACAAATTTTCTTGACTTATTTAAGGATTAAATTTTCAAAGTTAAAGAAAGATACGATTTTAACTAAAGGAGCAATAAATATGAAAAAAGCACTCCTTCTCGGAATGGCTTGTCTGCTTGTCCTATTCGCTTGTGCGCATAACAAACAGAAGCTTTCACCGCAAGGTAATCTAAACCTGAAAAGCGCTAATGTCTATTATACTCAAAAAGATAACGAAGCTTCTTTAAGGAAGGCTTTGACTTTGTATGAAAAAGTCCTTCAAGATAACCCCCAACATGTTTTGGCATTGAAGCGTTCCGCAGATTTGATTTACTATTTTGCCACTCAAATAGAACCAAAAAAGATTGAAAAAGGAACCCATGTTGAATACCAGAATATGCAGCATGCCGATGAAGCAGTGAACTATTTCAAAAGGACTTACGCTAAATATGATTCTGTTTTGACGGTGATGGCAAATTTTAAGGATTTAAACGATAAGGAAAGAGCTACCCGTCGCGACGCATCCAGAAAGAAAGAAAGCTCATGGGTAAAAATGGTTAATATCGGTCGTTTTCAGTATGAAAACAAGAATTATACAGATGCTATCAATACTTTAGAGTATGTTGCCGCTCTGGATACTACCAGAATTGAGCCCTTGCGTTTGCTGGTTGCAGTCTATCAAGAGACCAATGATAATGAGAAAACTGAGTATTATCTTAACAAGGTTTTGGCTATTAATCCTAACGATGTTGATTTACTGAAGACAATGGCTGCGCATTATTATAATAATGAAAAGTATGAGGAAGCAATCCCCTATTTCCAAAAAATTATGACTTTACAACCGACCGATATCAATAATATATTACTGCTTGCCAGCTGTTATACGGAAACAAAGGACTACAGCAAAGCCTTAGAAATAGTCACTAAAGCTCTAAAAATTGACCCTCAAAACATTGATGCTCTCACCGCAGCCAAAGACCTCTCTAAAGCTTTGAATGATACAACCGCTGAAATTGCTTATCTAAAGCGACTTATTACCGCTAACCCCACATCCAAAAACCTTTCCGAATATTGTATCCGCATGATTTCTCTCAATGATTTTTCAGACTTGATGCCTTATGCCGAGCAATGGTATACCAAAGATCCGGAAAATAAAGATGCGGTAAGCACTTGTATCTATGTTGCCAATAAAATCGGAAGGAAAGACTTGGAACAAAAATACACCCAAATCTATCGCACATTGCCTTAATCTGAAATAATTAAAAAAAGCGAACTCGGTGATACGGGTTCGCTTTTTCTTTATATGCTTCTTTCTCTTGTTTAGCGGGGGGGTTATCGTGGGGAAAGCCTCCGTTAACCCCCCGTTAACCCCCCGCTTCATAAGAGGAAGAATAAACTGACACCTAAATTATAAACTTCCGCCAAACGGGAAAAAGTTTTAGAGTATCACGCTGTCTAAGCCTTATTGAACTAACAACAGTTTCTTCGTGAAAGTTTGTCGGTCAGTCTGCATACGAACAAAATATATTCCTGCAGGAACGGATTTACTATTTCCGTCCCTGCCGTCCCAAACAATTGTGTAGGTGCCTGCTTTGTTCCAATCAGAAACCAAAGAACGGATAAGTTGACCTTTCACATTATATATACCGATATTTACTTCGTTTCCTTTTCGCAGGCTGTAATTCAGAGAAACAGAGTTTTTGAACGGATTGGGAAAAACTGAAGTCAAAGCGGTAATATTTGGAATTATAGGCTCTTCCGGATTGGCAACAGGCATCAAAGTGAAATCCAAATTAGTTGTCTGTGCCTCTTGAATTACAATGTTATTAACGGTAACGGGATTGTAGCCTTGATGCCAAGCAGTTACGGAATAAGTGCCGGCAAAAAGACTCAAGGAATATTGACCTTGTCCGTTGGTTAAAGTATTAAATGTTGCCGCTATGATGGTAGCTCCGCTTATGGGGTTATTTTGTCCGTCTCTGACAACTCCGACTAAAAAACCCGGCTGTTCGGGAATAACTATGGAATTAGAAAAAACGGGAATTGACATAACATTGCCTGTATAGACGGATTTGACAGCCCAAAGATAGTTCGCATGAGGCAAAGTTCCCCAAGCGGTATCAGTGTAGCTTGTAGCAGTAATTGGCATGGGTGTTAAATTTATCCAGCTGTCGGGATTTTCTTCCTGACCTTCAACTAATCTCCAAACTTGGTAACCGATGAGAGATCTTTCCATTTTTGGAGCAGAAAAAGAAGGCTGATACAAAGGATGTTCTATAACGGGCGGTGTTAAACCAACATAACCTTGTATGTTCCAATTAAAATCACAAAAAGAATTTATCGCTATAAGGGTAGTCCAGTTCCCGTTCCATTGGATCATATTTCCGAAACCGTTTACTGCCGGACCAAAATCCATTCCCGCATGAGCATGACTCATATTTGCTCCGCTGATGTAATATCCGAACCAAAGTTCTTCTGTTCCGGTGATTGGAACAGGGTTATTCAGCATAACTGTATTATAAGAATTAAGGATTGGAACAAAAGGTTGGTCCACGACTAAATTTCCGGGTTCAAAAGCAGTTCCTCCCGTCCAAACCCGAATGTTCCATCCGGCACCGGTAGCAGGCCAAACTTTTACGGCATAGAGATTAGTTCCTATATAGGCGGCCAAAGAATCAGGGGGGAAACGAATTGCAACCGTGAAACTATTACCTTGGGTTCCGAAAGAGGTGTTGTTTTGTCCGCTGTCATAATGAATCCATCCTTCCTGTGCTACTGATGGAGCCTGCCAATTTATTGTCACGGTTTGAGAGCTATCTTCAACAGCAATTACATTTGATGGCGGATATGCCATTTCCGGCAAAACCAATTCGCCTAAATTCAAGTTTTGCGTTCCCGTCGTAAAAGTTCCTTGCAGGGGTTGATAGCCGTCTAAACTGAGAGTGTAAGTATAGGTCTGACCTGAATAGACTCCTCCAATATTAAAAAATCCGTTGTTATCAGTGACTGTGGAATATGTAGAATATCCGCTTAGATTGACTTGCACACCGGCTAACCCGACACCCGGATTGTCACTGGCTGTAACATGCCCGCTTACTGTTACCAAAGATAATTGCTGTAAATTAAAATTCAAAACCGCTGTTTGATTTGCCTGCAAAGTAACATTTTGAGTAAGGCTTTGATAACCAAGTTTGGATGCGCTGACTTCATAAGTTCCGGCAGCCAAATAAGGAAAACTGTATGAACCGTCTGCAGCGGAAATTGTGCTGTGTGCAGTATTGATTACATTTACTGAAGCACCCCCAAGCGGAGAACCGTTTGAAGTTACAGTTCCGTTCAAAGTTCCCATTCCGGTTACTGTAACAAAGAAAGTAGTCTTTGGGAATTGCCCGAAGACACCGGTTGCGGGAGGATTTGCCGGATCTATAGGGAAATTATCATTATAAACAAGACGGGAACGATTGTTACCGACTGTTTGAGCATAGAAAGAATTGGGCAGCATAAAATAATCCTGCCAAGCATGCTGAACCATCATAACAAGGTTGTTTCCGCTGTAAAAATACGGAGTAGTGAAAGTGAAATCAATATTATTTATTCCTGAAGGGAAATTCATACTTCCGGAAAATACCTGTGTAAGCTGGTTTGGTAATATCCACGCATCGGTAAGATTCGTCTGCAGAGTTTCTCCCAGCCAGATATTAACCCAAGCGTCTGATATAGTATCATAAAAATTATTGTAAAAACGAATTCCGGTTATTTCACCGCCAATATTCAATTCCGAGGATAAATAAACGGTTTCATAAAGGGATGTATTATACTGGAAATTAATGGGAATGGCTCCTTGCTGGTCACCTGCTCCCACAGTTATTTCAACGGCTGATAAAACAGACATTAATAAAATTAATGCAGCCGTTAAACCAACGATAAATGCTGCTTTTTTCATCATTGACTCCTTCCGATTATATCTAATCGACTTTTTATTTTAGTTTTTAATTATATGTTATCTCTATTCTGCTCGGCTGTCAAGAAGGAAATTTATTCGTCATTGGTAGTAAAGTCAATAAGTATCCCCCTCAGGTTTTTTATCTTCTCTGAATGTAGGATGAATTTGTTAACGACAAAAGTCGGGAAAATGGGGGATACTTTTCCCCTTTACTAACCATTTTTTCGGATTTAATTTCACCATTGACATAATCACGCATCTATAAGTTTTTAGTCGTCAATTACAACAGGTTGGATTATCATATAGATATAAGGAAATGAATAACTGTCATCAGATAAAGGATAAGAAGAAAAAATGCCCGAACTACCTGAAGTGGAAACTATTCTGCGCGGCTTAAAATCAAGCATTCAAGACAGACCTATCTGCCAACTGGATCCTCTTTACAAAGGAACTGTCATTTACGATCCTGATATTAATCAGCCACTCTTTCCCGCTAAAGTAAATGAATATGAAAGACGAGGAAAATACATCATCCTGCATTTGGAAACGAATAACGCGCTCATAATTCATTTACGGATGACCGGAAAACTTATTTATTCAGAAGAAGATAATAATGAAGCAAAGCACATAAGAGCTCTGCTTTCCCTCACAGGCTGTGCCAGAATACTATTTAACGATGTTCGCACTTTCGGAAAAATCATTGTTGCACCCTCATCCAAAGTTGAACAATACCTGCCTGAATTGGGTCCGGAACCTTTGAGCGACACCTTTAACGAACACTATCTAAAAAATGCTTTAGCAAAGAAAAAAACTCCGATTAAAAATGCTTTGCTGGACCAGAAAATTGTTGCCGGACTGGGAAATATCTATGTTTGCGAACTGCTTTACAGGGCAAAAGTAAATCCGACGCTTCCGGTAAATAAAGTGAAGCCCGCTCAACTTAAAGCAATTGTAAAAAGCACAAAAGAAGTCTTGAGAGAAGCAATTAAACATAACGGAACAAGCATTTCGGATTACCGTCAAATAGATGATAAAAAAGGCGAATTCCAGAATTTCCTGCAGGTCTACCAAAAGCACATTTGTCCGAGCGGACATAAAGTATTACGCATTAAACAAAGCGGCAGAAGCACATTTTATTGTCCGGTTTGCCAAAAATAAAGTCGTTTTCGCGTGACATAATTCAAAATAAATGGAAAATTATAAAAAAAGGAGAATTTATGCAGCCCGTAAAATTGAGAGAGAACATCTGGTGGGTCGGTGGTATTGATTGGGACTTGCGTAACTTCCACGGTTACAGAACTCAACGCGGCTCCACTTACAACGCCTATTTAATTTTGGATGAGCACATCACTCTGATAGACAATGTGAAATATTATCTCTATGATGAAATGATTGCTCGCATTAGCCAAATTATTGATCCCGCCAAGATAGAATATTTAGTGCAGAATCATGTGGAAATGGATCATTCCGGCGGCTTGCCTTATTTGATGAAAAAAATCCCTAACGCCAAAATTTACACTAACAGCATGGGCATCAAAGGTTTGAAGCTGCATTTCAAAGAGGATTGGAACTTTCATGAAGTCAAATCCGGCGATACTTTAAATCTTGGTAAACGCAATCTTACTTTCTTGACTACACCTATGGTGCATTGGCCTGATAACATGGTCACCTATTGTCCCGAAGAAAAAATCCTGTTTTCCAATGATGCCTTCGGACAGCATATCGCTTCTTCCGAACGCTTTGTGGAAGATTACCCTTTCAATATTGTGATGGAAGAAGCCCGTAAATATTATGCCAATATCGTTCTACCTTACGGCAAGCAAGTGCAGAAAGTTTTGGAAGCTGCTGCCAATCTTGAGATTGAGATGATTTGTCCCAGTCACGGATTGATTTGGACAAAGCAGATACCGGATATTTTTGCCGCTTACCAAGCTTGGGCAAATAATGTAGCAAATGAAGATCAGGCTCTGATAATCTATGATACGATGTGGAGGAGCACGCAAAAAATGGCTTACGCTATAGCGGAGGCTTTTGAGAATCGGGGCATCCGCATCCAAATGTTCAATCTGCAGGAAAATCATATTTCCGATATTATGACGCAAGTTATTACCGCTAAATATATCTGCGTCGGCTCGCCTACTTTAAACAGTTCCATTTTGCCCACAGTCGCAGCTTTTTTATATTATCTAAAGGGACTTTCTCCCAAAAATCGTATAGGTTTGGCTTTCGGTTCTTACGGATGGGGTGGACAAAGCGTGGACATTGTTCATCACTTGTTGGGTGATGACAAAGAATGCGGTTTCACTATGATGGAACCGATTAAAGTTCAATACATTCCCGATGCGGAAGTATTGCGGAATATAACTGCAGAAGTAGAAATATATCTCAAGAAATATAAGGAGGAGAAATGATCAGCAAAAAATTGCAGGATGCAATCAACGAGCAAATCAACCGTGAATTTTATTCCGAATTCATGTATTCAGCCATGAGAGCTTGGTTTGCCAGACAAACTCTAAACGGTTTTGCCACTTGGATGGATGTGCAGACCAGAGAAGAACACGCTCATGCCATGGGTCTTTATTTGTATCTGTTAAACAGAGGTGGCGAAGTGGAATTAAAAGAAATAGCCAAACCGCCGAAAGATTTCAAGGATCCTATGGATGTGTTTCAGCAAACTTATGAACACGAGAAATTCGTCACTAAGTCCATTAATGAATTGATGGATCTGGCCATTAAGGAAAATGATCATGCTCTTATCAGCTTCCTGAAATGGTATGTGGATGAACAAGTGGAAGAAGAAAACAACGATGAAACCATCATTGGCAAGTTGAAAATTATTGAAGGCAGACCCGAAGGTTTGCTTTTATTGGATCAGGAACTCGGAACCCGCGTTTATACACCGCCCGTTATCAGCGGAATTATTGTCTATTAGAAAAAAGTTTCCGAGAAGAAAGAACAAGTAAGTAACACTAATGATAAAAGGCTGTCGCTTTACGGCAACCTTTTCTCATTTATCTATTGATTTTGTTTTTCCTTCAATTTAACTTGAGCAGTGGAAGCACGCAGATATTGCGGTTCCAATTCAGCCAAGAGTTGTATATCATATATTTCCGATTGCGGTTTTAACCTTCTGAGAGAAAAAAGACCTGCAGCCATAGGAAAATTTTGATGCTCCAAACCTTTGTAAACTTGTAGTCCCTTTGCTTCTAACAAAGGTTTTATTCGTTCATTCATATTTCCGACCAAAAAGACATCCTCTTCAAGTCTGGATACCAAGTCAGCCGGCTTAAGAACACATGGTGCAAGAATAGGTTCTAATTTCGGAGAATAAAGTGCAGTATAAAGCTCCTGCATTTTTGCATCAAGACAGACCAAAATTGGATATTTACAACCGTAACAATTGGCTGCTATCAGCTCCAAAGTAGAATAGGTCAAGAGAGGAATTTTGCGTGCATAAGCCAATCCTTTGGCTGTAGCAAGTCCGATTCGCAAACCGGTAAAAGAACCGGGTCCGATTGTGGTAATTATTCCGCTTAGGTCTTCAGGTTTCAAGCCGCAGAATTTCATTGCTGTGTCCAATTGCGGCATCAGGGTTTCTGAATGAGTGATATCAATATTGAAATAACACTGATAGAGCAGTTTCCCGTCTTGCTCCAAAGCAATGGAACCGGAGTTTGAACTGCAGTCAAGAGCTAACCATAACATAGATTTTTACGAAGAAAAATTCAAAATTGGGTGTAACTTAATTGCAGAACTAATTTCCCTGTCTGAGCCATTCGTCATAAAGTTGTTCAAATTTATACTTGTGCCCCGCTTCTTCATTGGCTAATTTAGTAAATAATTTGGCAAGTTCGCTGTCCTGAAACTTACGGCTCAAATCACCGTAAAGTTTAAAAGATATTTCTTCACGCTTCATTGCTTTAATTAAGAGATTTGGATAAGTTAAGTCTAAGTCATCAACATCAGATACAAGATATTCGCTGAATTGCAGATTTGGTATCGTCTTTATATCCATTTCGGAAGGCTGCTTCAATCTCAAGTTTTCGATCACGTTAATATGTCCCTGTTCCATGCTTTCCAACTCTTTCAAAAAGTCTTTTTGTCCAGCGAAGTGAGCTTGTTCCTGCAGCTCATGATAAAATTGAACAGCTTCCTTTTCTCTTTCTACCGCAAAATCCAAAACTTCGTTAAACTCTTGTATAGTCATTTCATTCTCCGTAATTCATAATTTTTTCTTTGGACAAATAAAATATAGAAAATAAAAAAGCCGGATAACCAAAAACTGATTATCCGGCACTCGCAAATTTTAATCTACCGGTTCAAACATGTCTTTGCCGACACCGCATTCCGGACAAGTCCAATCGTCCGGTAAATCTTCAAAGGCAACATTGTCGTTTTCTTCCGGGTCATAAATATACCCGCAAGCAAGGCATTGATATTTCTGCATTGTGTCCTCCCTTTTGTTTGTGTTTCTCATAATTTCATCTGTGGCGCAATCTGTCAAATGATAAGCGGCAGATGTCTTCTAAATTAATAATTCTCCACCCACAATTCAAAATAGGCTTGAGGATGTTTGCAACTCGGGCATACGAGAGGCGGTGTTTCACCTTCATGGATATAACCGCATTCAAGACATTTCCAAAAGACTTTACCATCCCGTTTGAATACACGCTGATTTTTAACATTATCCAACAGTTTGCGGAAACGAGCTTCATGTCTGGCTTCAACTTTTGCTATCATTCTGAAGGTTGTTGCAATCTCGGAAAAACCTTCATCTTCAGCAATCTCGGCAAATTCAGGATATAGAATTGTCCATTCCTCTTTTTCTCCCGCTGCAGCCCATTCCAGATTAGTCGCGGTATCTTCTTCATCCCAAGTAATGGGATAAGAAGCTGAAATGGTTAGTGCCTCACCTTTCATGCCATTATTGAGCAAATGCCGAAGAAAAGTTTTCCCGTGCATTCGTTCATTTTCCGCAGTTTCCATAAAAATGTTCGCTATTTGCTCATAACCCTGTTTACGGGCAACCTTGGCGGCAAATGTATAACGGTTACGAGCTTGGGATTCGCCGGCAAATGATTTCAGCAAATTTTCCGCGGTTCTACTTCCTTTTAAACTCATTGCTATTCTCCTTTATACGTTTTTCCATAAACCGTGTACATTGCAATACTCACGAGCAAACAGGACTTTACTCAAAGGAATATTGAAGATTGCCAAGGGTTCCATCCCGGGTTTAAGTTCCTGTTTTAAAACCTGATTATCCGAAGTTATAACTTCAACCATGGCAATGTAATGTTCCGCCAACATAGGATGGGGAACAGAACCTACTTTGACGGTAACGCTTGTTTCATCGCCTTCTACTATCGGAACATGTTTTTCTTTGGCGGCATCAACAGAATTAGCATTCAATAATTCCATTTCTTTCCCGCAACAAACCAGAGTTCCTCCTCCGACATATTGAACTTCCACAACATTCCCGCAAATGGGACAATGATAAAGCTGCTGTAATGCAATCATTTTTACCTCCTTTCTTTAATCCTGTTACTTAATTTCATATAATAAAGCATTATCTCCTTTTGTCAATCATTTTCTTTCTCTTTTTCCTTGCCAAAAAACTCGCTTTTAATTGAAATACATTTATCATATCTGTGAGGACGGTAAATATGAAACGCTTAGCGATATTAGGATTGCTGATGTTATTTTTAGCAGGGTGCGTCGATTATAATGAAGAACTTTGGCTAAATCGCAACGGTTCCGGCCGCGTCAAAATGACGATCGGAGTCCTGACTAATTACGAAAATAAGCAGGAAATCAATCGCTATCTCAATCAGCCTGGTATCAGTTTAATCAGTAAATCCGTATACCGCAAAGGCAAATTTACCTATTACAACCTTGATTTCAAGTTCAAATCTCTGGAAGCTTTTAACAATTTGAACGATGAAATTAGCAATGCCGATTTCTTCGGACGCATAACTTTAACCAGAGAGAAGGACGGGACTATTACTCTGAGGCGTAAAATCGCTCTGGGAAGCCTTACCGGTGAAGAAGATATCATAGAACAACTCGCCCAAACCCACCTGCAAGACGACTTAAAATGGCGCTATAAGCTGCATTTACCTTATGAAATTATCAGAACCAATGCCGCTCCTTCTAAAGTGGATCTGAAGAACCGAACAGTCAGCTGGGAATATCAAACTTCTTATTTATGGAACAAATCCCAGACTATGATAGTGAAAATGCAACAACCTTCTTCCGTTTTACCGTATATCTTGGTCGGTTTAGCAGCTTTGCTGCTTATTGTCAGTATTATTTGGCTGATTATTTCTTCCCGCAAGAAACAGGCTGTTCCAAATCCTGAGCCTGCTTCTCAGACCGAACAAAAAGAATAGAGAATTAGGCTAAATTCCTCTAAGCGTGAGCTTCAAACCATGAAGCTCCGTAACCTGCTTCCACTTCCAAAGTGACAATGCTGCGATATTGTTCAGGCAAGGCTTCGGACATAGATTTTTTTATCAAAGGAATAGCTCTATCCAGTTCGGATTTACGCACTTCAAAAACCAGTTCGTCATGGACTTGAAGGACTAATTTGATTTTTTCGTCTTTTTTAATTTGTCGGTAAATATCTATCATAGCCAGCTTTATCAAATCTGCAGCGGTACCTTGAATAGGCATATTTAATGATACTCTTTCCGCTTCACTTTTCAATCTCAGATTGCTGCTGTTGATATAAGGCAAATACAATCTGCGCCCAAACAGAGTTTCGCAGTAATGCTTCTGCCTTGCTAAATTATGGCATTGCAGGATAAACTGTTTTACCGATTGAAATTGATTAAAGTAATGACTGATGACATCTTTCGCTTCTTGCTGCGTAATCCCCAATTCATGTGATAATTTGACGGGTCCCATACCGTATAACAAACCGAAATTAATAACTTTAGCTTTCCTGCGTTCTTCAGGCGTTACATCTGCCAAAGGTTTATTGTAAATATATGCCGCAGTCTGACGATGAATATCTATTCCGTGCGCAAAAGCGTCCAAAAGATAAGGATCTTCGGACATTAAAGCCAAAAGCCTTAGTTCAATTTGTGAATAGTCCGCGGATAAAATAACGCTTTCCTTATCGGGTGCGGAAAAAGCTTTACGGATTTCCCGACCCAGTTCAGTGCGAATCGGTATGTTTTGCAGGTTTGGATTACTGCTGGATAACCTGCCCGTGGAAGTCATTGTTTGATTGAAAGAAGAGTGCACACGGCCTGTTTGCGGATTGATCATTTTTGGTAAAGCGCTGATATAGGTGCTTTCCAATTTGGTCAATTGACGATATTCAATCAGGAGAGCGGCAATTTCATATTCATCTGCCAAATCTTCCAAAACGCTGTTGTCGGTAGAAATTCCGGTTTTCGTCTTCTTCTTAATCGGAAGTTTCAAATCTTCAAACAGAAGCTTTGCCAATTGCTGTGTGCTGTTTAGATTGAATTTATAGCCGGCCAATTGATAGATTTTTTCAGTGAGATCTTTTAATTGACTGTTTATCAGACGCGAAATACTGCTCAGAACGGTTGTATCAATGTGCACACCCGTTTCTTCCATTGCCTGCAAAACATTCAACAGCGGGAGTTCAATTTCCTGATAGATTTTATCAAGACCGGTATAATCCAATTTCTTTTGATACTTATCATAAAGAAGAAATGCCGCCCAAGCATCTTCTGCAGAATAAAAACAAGCTTTATTCACATCCACTTGATCAAAGGTAATTTGATTTTTTCCCGAACCTATAAGTTCGGAAATGGGCTGCATATTATAGATTAATTCATTGAGAGCGCATTGACTGAGAGAATATTTATTCGTTCCCGGATCCAGGATATAAGCTGCAAGCATCGTATCAAATAGGCGGTTTTCAAGTTCCAGCCCGTGCTTTTTAAGCACGGTTAAGTCATATTTCAAGTTATGCCCGATAATTATTTTGTTTTGCAAAGCCTGCTTCAAAGCGGTAATTGTCTCTTGCAAATCAAGATTTTCAGCATTGGCATGCCCCACCGGAAGATAATATGCCTCCTTTTCTGAAAAACAAATAGAGATTCCGACCAGCTTTGCGCTTAAGGCATCAAGCGAAGTAGTTTCCGTATCAAGACTTACTGCCTCTGCTTCTTTAATTTGGTTGAGCAGGTCATTCAGCTTATTCGGAGTTTCTGTCAAAATAGCTTTAAATTGCGTTTGCTTCATTTCCCGATGAGGTTGCGGATGCTGCAATTCAAATTGACCGAACTTTTCGTCGAATAAGTCCGATTGCGAATATTTTTCTTCTTCTGCTATATTTTTTCCTTCCAAAGATAGTGTTTTCTGCATTTTTTGAATAGCTGCAACTTGCTCCGGATTAAGTAAAGTGAGCACTCTTTTTTTCAAAGTAGGCATTTCGTATTCGTCAAAAAGAGGAATTGCGGAAGCAAGGTCATCAGGATTAAAATGAAAAGCCTCCACAGTTGGAGTAGGGATGGGAGCATTGAGCACCATTTGAGCAAGTTCGCGTGAAAGATAAGCGTTTTCCCGACCGGCCTCCAATTTCTCTCTCAATTTCTCCGGCAATTTATCCAAGTTAGCATAAATATTGTCCAAATCGTGATACTCTTTCAGCAAATTCTCGGCAGCTTTTGGTCCCAAACCTTTTACTCCGGGAATATTGTCACTGCTGTCACCGACTATGGCTAAATAATCCACAAATTGTTCAGGTGTAACTCCGTATTTGGCAATCACTTCTTCCCGACCAATAACAGCTTCTTTCATCGGATCGAACAAAGTTATGCCTTCCTGCACTAATTGGGAATAATCTTTATCGCCACTGACGATCACAATTTCATATTGGTCTTTTAAGCGATTAGCTAAAGTAGCCAATACATCATCTGCTTCCAAACCGTCTTGAGAAATTTCCGGTAATCCGATTAAACTGAAGAACTTTTTTACGGGTTCAACCTGTGGGATAAGTTCATCAGGCATGGGAGGACGATTGGCTTTGTATAGTTCACTTTTTTCATGCCGAAAAGTTGGTGCTTTGCGGTCAAAAGACACGATTATATGCTGCGGCTGAAATTTATTCACAAAGCTGAGAAATGAATTCACAACTCCGTAAATAGCATTGGTGTTCATGCCTTTGGAATTGATCAACGGATGCCGAATAAACGCATAATATGCACGGTAAAGTAACGCCGTTGCATCAATCAAATAAAGCTTTTCCTTTGCCATAATTCCACCTTCCATTTTCTTCTTTCAATTATCCTGCTTGAGCTATATTTGTCCATATAAATTTAAGCTCGGTTAACTGATTTTGATTTGAATAACCTTTCAATACTATTTTATCAGGGTCAACATCAACGAGGAATTATTTTTCCCCGCTTTCATCCGCACAAAATAGATTCCCGAAGGAGCAGTCTTACCTCTATCATTGCAGCCATCCCAAAATACTCTGTAATTTCCTGCCTTTTTGCTTCCGCTATATAGATTACGAATGAGTTCCCCTTTAGTATTAAAGATCATAACCTTAACTTCTTCATCTTTGGTTAAACCGAAAGCAATTGTAGCCTGATCAATAAAAGGATTTGGATAAACTACCTGCAGTCCAGTGTTAATAGGTATATCAGGAATGTTATTTGCTCCTGAAGATATCGTAACACTTACGGGTCCGTGGAAATCAAATTCGCCGTTTAAATCAATGTTTTGCAGCCAATAATAATATGTGTGGCCGGATAATACTTCTCTGTCATATAATACATAATCAGTTTCGTGAGAGGTATTAGTTGCGGCAATAAAAGCGTTAATCCTTTCCGCGGCAGAAGGGTCATTTTCGGTATTCCTGAATAAGTAAAAACCGGAGACATTGGTTTCAGATTGCGTTGTCCATTCTATCATAACATAGTTCTGCGCAGTAGCTATAGCACTAAAAGAAGATAACTCCACAGGAAGAGGATTTTCTGCTTCTAATATAAAATTAATTGTCACAGTGTAATTATTAACTTCATTAAAATCTTCTGCTGCTATGGTAATAATTGGTGAGTTGCTGATTATAATTGTTCCTGCGCCGCTGTTTGTAGCCGTAAAAGTATGCGGTGTGCATGTGCCTTCTCCGATATATGCAAGGCCAAAATCATAAGCAGATTCGGAGATTGTCATAATTGGAGTAGCAGGTAAAATACTGATGTCGTCAAGAGCAATATAATCTACATTAGAAGCGGAATATCCATGCCAGCCGAAATATATATTGCGCGTCGTGGTTGCCGTAAAATTGATAGAGACTTCAGTCCAATCAGTAATAAACATATTCGGATTGTCATAAATTGCCGTATTGGCAGTTAAAGCTTGCACCGTCGGAGTAGTCCCCCAGTGAACTTTTAATTTTTCAGGATTACTTCCTGAACCGGGAGCTTTAACCCAAAACTTAATTATATATGCATTTCCGTTCACTACAGAAACCGGTGGAGAAATCAGCCATTCGTTTTTTGCAGCCGCTGACGATTTATTGATAATAGCAATATAAGGAGAGGAATGATAACCGATATTGTTGTTAGTAGTTATTATCCAAGGGTAAGTTGCAGATGATTTCAAATTCATCCAGCCGGAAGGCATTGAAACTATATTTTTTACGGGTGTCATATCTGTTGTATAGGGCAAGTTGCTTATTATATCCGGAACTTTGCTGGTCAATTCTATATTATCAAAAGCAATAACAGTATTAGGATGAGCATTATTATTATACCATGAAATGACGAGTCTTTTTCTAAATCCTGCATAATTGGCAGGGATAGATATGGAGAGTGTTTCCCATGTGTTTGCCGTTATTCCTGATAGATTACTTTTATATATTAAATCTCCCTGGGGGTATCCATTAACTTGTGGTGTAGTAGTGGTATCAATTAAATAAATTCTGAAGTGGTCAATTCCTGTCGTTTCAACCGTATTAATTTTATATAAAAAAGTCAGCGTTATTTCGGTTTCATTGTCTGGAAACAATACATTACGATACATATGACGAAATATAGAAGATAGAGTACCAACCCATGAAGATGCTTCATTAGAGATAAAGGCACAACGCTCACCGGCATATTGACCGGGTGCCGTCCCCACAAAATAGTGGTTATCAGATGTGCCGACAATTGTCCAGCCGTTGGTATCAAAGGTGGTGCCGGTTTCAAAACCGCCATCTCCGGTTGGGTTGATTAAAATTGTTCCCCCAAGAGATGTGCGCCATAAAAAAGTTATAAATAAAAATGCGATTAAGTTAAAAAAATTCCTTTTCAGCATTACTATCTTGTTCCCATATTCTTACATTAAAATTTATAAACTATAAAATACATTATTATGTCAAGAGAGTTTGTCTCTTCTATTGGGTGGTAAAGGTAAAAAGTATCCCCTCTTAATATTCTTTCCTAGCAGATGCAT
>DAOPOH010000011.1:10192-101815 GCA_035357855.1 Candidatus Cloacimonadota bacterium | reverse complement strand
TTTGCTACCCGCCCATTAAGTTCCGCAGGTTACAAACCTGCGGTTACAACAGGATAAAATCCTATGCTACAAAACCCTGCGGGGACAACAGGATACAATCCTATGCTACAAGTTGCGCGAAAAAAAAGCATTTCGGAGTTCGGAATTCCTCCGCAAGCATATAAAGTTTATATTAACCTAATGGAATTCCGGACTTCGTAAATTTCACGGTAAATGTCGCGCACCGAAGTCCATTTTGCCTGATAGATTTTATGCATACAATAGATTACGGAGGCAAAAAGAACTCCGACAAGCTCAAGACCGAAGTCCATTTTGCCTGATAGATTTTATACATACTATAGATTACGGAGGCAAAAAGGACTCCGAAGCGCTCACTGGAGGCAAAAAGAACTCTGAAGCGCTTCAAGATATTTTGTAGCATAGATTAGCAATCTGTTGTGTTCCGGCAATAGTATTGCCGGAAATATTCTAAAACTCAAGCAGGGATTACTAATACCAAATTTCTACACCGATTTTTGTGATGTTACCATTTTCTTTTATGATCAAAAATCTTTTGACAGATATCTTGATTAGAAAGAAAAGGGAAAAGACTGAGAAAGTGAATTCAGTGCTGATTTGTGCCGGTAAAGATTCCCCTGAAGAAAACTGAAATCGGTTGGGGATGAAGTCGTTATAAAAAAATTATTTTTCAGAAATTAATAAAGTCGAGAAGGAGGTCTGATGGAATATTCAGATATTGCAATGGAGGCTGCGAAGTCTTTGGGTGCGGATTATGCTGATATCAGGATTCAAAAATCCACTACAGAGATGATTTTGCTGCGCAACCTGAGCTTAAAAAACACTTCTACCGATGTTTCCGAAGGCTATGGAATCCGCGTCTTCAAAAACGGAGCGTGGGGGTTTGCTCATTCCAATATTTTCAATAAGGAACAAGTGACTGCCACGGTCAGGCGTGCTTTTGATATAGCTCAGCTTTCCGCTCAAGTTAAAAAAGGCAAGGGACTTTCTTTGGCACCCGAACGCAGCTATCTTGCTTCCTATCGCACTCCCGTTAAAATTGATCCTTTTATGGTTTCCTTGAAGGAAAAGGTTGATCTGATGCTGGAAGTGAACCGCATTATGATGAATTACGAAGGAATCAGGCAAGCGTTATTTTATCTTATCACGCACAAGGATGAGAAGATTTTTGCCAGCACTTTGGGAACGCATTTGGATATAACTACGCAATTTATCAATCCAATGGTGACAGCTACTGCAGTTACAGCTGAGGACAGTCAAAGCAGGACATTTGATGACGGTGGTCGTGCAACGGGTTGGGAATGGATTTTGGAACTTAATTTAACGGAAAAAGCAAAACAAATAGCGGAAGAAGCACTCATCAAAGTTAAAGCGGACACATTGAAAGAAGAAAAAAGACGCGCCTTGATTTTGGATCCGGGTCATTTGGGTTTGACGATGCATGAAAGCGTCGGTCATGCTACTGAACTGGATCGGGTTTTGGGTTGGGAAGCCGATTACGCAGGCCTTTCTTTTGCCACACCGGAAAAACTCGGCAATTACAAATACGGTTCGGACATCGTCAATTTCGTGGGAGACAATAATTTAAACGAAGGTCTTGCAACTGCGGGTTTTGATGATGACGGCGTTCCCAATCAGCGTTGGTATATTATTAAAGACGGTATTTTAACTGAATACGGAAGCACAAGAGACACTGCTCCGCAAATAGGTTTGGAACACAGTCGCGGATGTTCTCGCGCCACGGATTATTACAATCAACCGATAAACCGTATTCCCAATTTGTATTTACTGCCGGGAAAGAAAGAACTTACACCCGCACAATTAATTGCCGATACGGATGATGGGGTCTTCATTCAGGGTAGAGGTGCATATTCCATAGATCAGCACAGGTTAAATTTCCAGTTTGGCGGCGATTTCTTTTGGGAAATCAAGAACGGAAAACTGTTCCGTCCGCTCAAGAAAGTGCTTTACAAATCCTGCAATCCCGAATTTTGGAACAGCTGCGATGCCATTTGCGATGAGCGTTTTTGGCGTCCTTTCGGGGTAATTAATTGCGGTAAAGGTCAGCCTAATCAAACCGGACGCATGACTCACGGTGCTGCACCTGCCCGTTTTCGTAACATCAGAGTTGGAGGTGCACAATGAAAGCACAGTTAGAAGCTATTGCCGATTTTGTGAAGAAGCATGTTAAAGCGGATGATTATACTCTGCGCATTCAGGCTTGGAACAGCCATGAGACGCGTTTCGCGCAAAATGCAATCACTCAACATATTGCCGGAGAAAATATCAATATTGATTTGGAAGCGGCTTTCGGTCAGAAAACTGGACGCAGTTCCGTCAATCAAGCAGATGAAAATTCTCTGTCGGAGATGATTAAGCGTGCGGAAGAAATGGCTTCCGTAAATGAACCGGACCCGGAATATGTGGAAAGTGCATCTCAACAGGAAATTCCAAAGGTCCAAAATGCTTCACAGTCCACGCTTGAATTGAAGCCCGAACAAATGGTGGAATTGATCAAAAAATCCATTGCCAATGCCGAAAAGCAGAATGCTATCGTTTCCGGAATGACGGAAAAACATTATATGGAGATGCTTACAACTACGAAAAACGGCTTTAATGGATATTATGATATAACCAATTTCGGTCATTCCATGACGCTGAAAAAAGATGAGACTGAGACTAAAGTTTCCTATTCTTCCAAAGATTACGGCGCTTTTAATTTGGAACAAGATATTGAAAAGCTGAACTCTCAAAGTGCCGCTCTGCATGATTTACAGCCTTTTCAGCCTTGCCGCATTCCGCTTATCATCAGACCCGGAGCTTTGATTGAATTCTATATGTATATGCTGTGGATGATGAATCGTCGTCAGACTGATGAAGGCTTGACGCCTTTTACGGGTCAGTTGGGGAAAAAATGTATGGGCGAAAAGTTTTCCATGCTATCTACCTTAACTATGCCGGACTTGGTAACTGAGCCTTTTTCCAATGAAGCTGTGGTGGCCAAAGAAACTTATTGGGTCAGAAACGGCGTTTTGGAAAACTTACCCACCCCTCGTTATTGGGCTAAACTGAAAAATTTGGAACCGTCCGATCCGTTCAATATTTACATTCCGGGCGAAAATGTTTCCGAAGAGAAAATGATGCAAATGGTGCCCGAAGGCTTGATTGTGAACCGTTTTTGGTATATCCGTCCCGTGGATATGAAAACCGGTGAAGTTACGGGAATGACGAGAGACGGAGTTCTCTATTTCAAAGAAGGGAAAGTCCGTCATGCAGTTAATAATTTGCGTTTTAATGAAATTCCCGCTGATACGACTAAACGCATTTTGGCTCTCGGTGTAAGTGAATTGGCGGATAGTGCAGTTAAACTTCCCACAGTTTTGGTGGACGGTTTTAACTTTGTGGACAGCACCACTTTTTAATTAAATATAGAAAATTAAAACTGCATAATCAGCTCAAAGTTCCTGCAAGAAGGACCGAAGGGATGTAATATGTGTAATTTGCCTTGTTTTTATTCCTGAATGAGAGGTCAGGATGAAGAATATATTTATTTGCGGAGGGTGAAAATTGAAGAGAAGAAATAGAGATATAAGCATAATTTTCAATCGGATTGCGCTGTTGATTTGCATGCTGGTTATGGTAAATGCGAGTCTGACTGCCGTGACTTTAATCAATGAAAATATTCAGAATTGGACCGCATCCACTGCTTATGGTAATTATACGCAATCAATTGCAGCAGGAGTAGTTACGATGACCAGCTGTATGGTTTCACCGGGTGCTGCTGCTACGGGAACTTGTTCTGTCGGACGCATTCAAATGCAGGCTGCTAACGGTATCGTGGAATTGCCTTCTCTTCCTTCTGTCGGGCAAGTGGAGTTCCATTTTGCTGCCGGTTCTTCCGGACGCAGTGTTAAACTGCAAAAGCTGAATGGCAGTGCTTGGGAAGATATTACAACTTTTACGGGAATTTCCACTACGGGTGCCACTTATTCTTATGATGTCAATTTTCCCGCTTCTGCAATTATCCGTTTAGCCCAACCCAGTCATGCTTTATATGTCCATGACATCATTGTTACCGATTATCAGAATGTGGAACTGCCCATCGTCTCTACTATTGGTGTTTCCGGCATTACCTACAATACAGCCGTATCCGGAGGCAATGTAGAAAATGCGGGAGCGTCTTCAATTACGGCAAGAGGTGTTTGCTGGAGCAGAAATCCTGATCCAGTAGCAATTGACAGCTTAACTAATGACGGCACAGGCATCGGAACTTACACCAGTATTATAACAAATCTGCTGCCCGATACAGATTATCATGTCAGAGCTTATGCAGTTAACGCTTCCGGCACTTCCTACGGAGAAGATTTACTTTTTCACACTGCTAATCTGGGTATTCCATCTACTCAAACAACTAATTTCATTTTTTATCCCGGCACCACTTCCGTTCAAGCAACTTGGACTCCCGGTAACGGAGCTCAACGCATTGTTGTGGTAAACAGGATAAATTCCTTTACCAATCCTGTGAACGGAACATCCTACGCTGCTGATGCTGTTTATCACGGCAGCGGTGAACAAGTTGTCTACAACGGCTCCACCCAAATTATAGAAGGCGAAGCCATCAATGTAGTTTCAGTAACGGGTCTTACTCCCAATACCACTTACTGGTTCAGAGCTTATGACTACAACGGTGAAGGCGCTTCCACTCTCTATAATACTAATGCTGCCACCAATAATCCGCGCAGTGTCACTACCTTAAATTCTGTGGTGGAAGGTTACTATACAGGCATCAGCGGAACAGGTTCAGTTTTGAAATCAGCTTTGCATAACTTGTTGCAAACCACTCACCTTACTCAATTTTCCTATAATGCGCTGTGGACGCAACTGCAATATACGGATGAAGACAGCGTTAATACGAACAATATTATAGAAGAGTATACCGGTTGGTCAGTGCCGAAAACCTATTACGGGGGCGGAACTTCACAATGGAACAGAGAACATACATGGTCCAAAAGCCACGGTGATTTTGGAGAAGTTCCTCCTGCAGGAACAGATTTGCATCATTTGCGCCCTGCCGATGCAACTGTCAATTCCGCAAAAGGTAATAAGGATTTTGACGACGGTGGGACTCCATACATTGATTCTTCACCTTATACAGGTTACAGTGGTGCGACCGGTTGCAATACCGATTCCGATTCTTGGGAACCGCGGGCTGCAGAAAAAGGTGATATTGCCCGAATGCTTTTTTATATGGCTGTTCGCTATGAAGGCGATAGCGGTGTTGCTAATTTGGAAATGCAGGATACGACCCCCACTTCCGGACCTTTTTACGGCAAACTTTCCACTCTCTTAAGATGGCATGTGCAAGACCCTCCCGACAGCTGGGAACGAAGAAGAAACAACCGTATTCAAGAACGCCAAGGTAATCGCAACCCCTTTATTGACCATCCGGAATTCGTAAATCTGATTTGGGCTCCTTTTGCCAATCCCGCAACAATCAACAGTCCATACAGTTTTGTTGCCCACTGGTCTCATGCGGTTAACGCTACCGCTTATTATTTGGATGTGGCAACTGACAGTTTATTTACAAATTTTGTTGCCGGTTATCAGAATTTGAATGTGGGCTATGTTGACAGTTATTTGATAACGGTTCCCGCATCCAATACTACATATTATTACCGTCTGCGCTCCTTTTTCACTTCCGGTTACGGAATGTATTCCAATGTGATAGCGGTCAGTCTGAACGAAGAACCGGTTGTCTATGTTTCTTTTGATACAGACTGGAACGCAAATGAAGAATACGGCTATTATGTTACTGTTTCTTGGTCTACCCTCTCGGAGCATAATCTGGTGGGATTTAATATCTATCGCGGCTTATGCGGAGACTTAGCTCAGGCGCAAATTGTCAATGAGCAGATTATTCCCGCTACCAATACGGGAAACTTACAAACTTACCATTACACAGACTGCTTCTTAAATAGCTGGACTTGGTATTATTATTGGCTGCAAGATGTGGGAGTGGACGGCAATTTTGATTTTTACGGTCCTGACTCTGTTTATGTGGGAGAAGTTCACAACTCGGATGAAGTTCTGCCGGCATCTGTTTCCTTGTTGCAAAGTGTTTATCCCAATCCGTTTCATAAACGCCTCTATATCGAAATCAACCTTCCCAAGGAATTGAATTTTACCTTGCAAGTTTACAATAGGAAAGGACAATTTGTCCGCTCTATCTATTCAGGTCTTAAATCAGCGGGTGCGTATACTCTTTATTGGGACGGATTGGACCAAAAAGGATGTGTCTGTGCACCGGGACTTTATTTTATAAAGATGCAAACAGGCGGCAAATCTTATTTCAAAAAAGTCATGCTTTATTAGTCTTTAGTTAATATAGAGGCAAAAGGATAAAAGAAACGGACAAAAAATTCTTGACAGGAAATATTAAATTCAGTAAAAAAGAAATTATAGAAAGAAAAAATAAAGAGAAATAAGAGGTTAAATTTATAACCTTATAATTTTTAGGGAGATAAGAAGAATATATGATTTATGGTTTTAATGCTTTTTTAGTTTTTAAAGCAATTAAAGAAAGAATTTTCGTAAGCAAACGGCAGGCTTCTGCCACTAAACTTATTAACAATTATTTTATGCAAAAAGAACAATGTTATTAAAGGAGTGAACTATGAGAAAGCAGTTTTTATTTTTAGCGTTCCTGATATTAATGTTAGGAACAGTTTCTTTTGCCTTTTCTGATGTTATAACAATCGGAACGGGAACAAGTTATAGTTATGAACCGATTTCTTCCTTATGGGGTTATCATCGCAGCGCGGCGATTTATACTTCTGCTGAAATCGGCGGTTCCGGAACGATTAATTCAATTGCTTACAAGGCTTACAGCACTGTGACAAAAACCATACCTATAGTAGTTTATATGAAAATGACTACTGCTACAACATTGGCTCCGGCACAGTCTTGGCCTACTTTGATTTCCGGATTAACGCCAGTTTACAGCGGAAGTATAACAAGTAGCACAGCCGGCGCTTGGACAGAGATTACTTTAACGACACCGTTTGATTATACGGGTAATAATTTGGAAGTTTTGGTAGAAAGCAATTATGGCGGAAGCGGCTCTTCTCCAGCTATGCAGTGGTATTATTCAACTGCTGCCAACCTAAATCAGTATATCAGAAAAGATAATAGTGCTCCCACAACTGAAACGGGAACAGTAAACAGTTCCCGTCCTAATATTCAATTGAATATTAGTAATTATACTGCCTTCCCTCCGATTTTTGGGGTTTCCCCTACCAGCGTTAATTTTGGTCAGGTTAGGGTTAACACGACGACTTCTTATGTTAATGTAACTGTTACTAATATGGGAACCGGCACGTTAAATATTACCAGTGTTGCCTTAGGCGGAAATGATCAAGCCAGGTTTATCTTAGATATGAATTCGAACCCTACGCCATGGTCTTTGGGAGCAGGAGTCAGCAAGATAGTTAAAGTTGCTTTTAATCCTACTGAGGAGAGAGATTATTCGGCATATTTAAGATTCACAGGTGATGTAAAAACAGATCATGATGTTCCTCTTACCGGTTCAGGTTTTGATCCGACTATCAAAACTTTCCCTTATACTGAAAGTTTTGACGGGACAACTTTTGCTCCCGTGGGTTGGACTAATACAGCTACTGTAGGCACTGTTGTTTGGGACAGACAAACTTCGGGAACCTACCCCACTTGTTCTCCCTATAGCGGAGCCGCAATGGCAAGATATAACAGTTACAATTCATCATCAGGAAATAAAGCAATTTTGGTGACACCTCCGATTAATTTCCCCGGTAATGACTATAGGGTCAAATTCTGGTTCTACAGAGATGCAGCTTATCTTACAAATGCTGACCTTATTAATGTCTACTACAATACGGCAGCCAACACGACGGGAGCTACTTTACTGGGAACGATTAATCGCAGTATACAACTTTCACCGACAGTTGCTACTGCAGGCTGGTACGAATATGTTTTTAATATGCCGACAGGTGCAGAAGGCAACGGACGCTATATAATTTTTGAAGCGGTCAGTGCTTATGGCGATAATATGTTCCTTGACCATGTAACTTTGGAACAATTACCCGCACAACCTGTTTTCACTATTTCGCCGAGTTCAACGACAAAAGATTTCGGTTCTGTAATGATAAATACTCCCGCCACGCAAAAATACACCATCAGCAATACCGGCGCCGGAACTTTGGCCATAAGCAGTGTAGAAGTAACCGGAACCTATTATTCCAAATCAATCGATATTACGGACAATGCGTTAACGGCAGGAGAGAGCACAGATTTTACGGTTCAGTTCTTGCCTACCGTAGCGGGCGGACCATACACCGGTTCTGTCGCTATTACTTATGGCAGCAGCAAAGATGTTTATAACATCAGCTTAACCGGAACATGCTACGACCCGACAATAACAACCTTCCCGTATACTGAGAATTTTGATGGAGTTACTGCTCCCGCTTTACCTTCAGGTTGGACATACATCAATGCTAATAATGACGCTAATTATTGGAAAACCAGCACAAGTTATCCGCGTTCAACTCCCAACTCTCTCTACATCAGCTATAATTCTTCAATGGCGATGGATGACTGGGTGTTCTCACCTCCGTTAAGTCTGAACAGCGGTTCCACTTATATTGTAGAATTCTATTATCGCAGTTCCGGTTCTTTTCCGGAAAAGCTGAAGTTAATGGCAGGTCATTCACCTTCCGCAGCCGGGATGACGGAAACGATAATAGATTTAGGGTCTTTTATGTCAGCCACATATTTGAAATCGACTAATAATTTTACTCCCACAAGTAAGGGAATATATTACTTGGGCTGGTACGGATACAGTGATATGGATGAATATTATATCTGCATAGACGATGTTTCCGTAACAGAAGCTCCTACTGCACCGGGCTTCAGTATAGCGCCGACGAGTAAAGACTTTGGAAGTGTTCAAATCGATCAAAGTTCCACACCTCAAATCTTTACGATTACCAATACCGGCGGTGGGACGCTATTCATTGATAAAGACGATATTACCATCGGCGGCACCAATGCAACAGATTTCATTTTAACTCCCATTGAAAATGATATATCTTTGAGTGGCGGTGCTACGGCAAATATTACCGTTACTTTCAAACCTACCGCTTTTGGAAGCAGAACAGGCAGTTTGGACATCATTGACAATACTGCCGAAAAAGCTGTTCACCATGTCAGTTTAACCGGTTCAGGATATTATCCTCCTGTCGCAAATAAGGTTAACGATTTTGAAAGCGGCTGGGGAACTACAACAGCAGTAAATGGTTCAGAAGTTAATCAGTGGTGCGTTGGCAGCGCTACATTCAGTCGCTCTCAATCTGCATACATCAGTAATGACGGCGGAACTACGAATGCGTATACTACAAACTCTTCTTCAGTCGTGCATTTCTATAACGATATAAGTCTGCCTTCCTTAACCGGCGGCTTGTATAAAATTGAGCTGTCTTTTGACTGGAAAGCAGAAGGTGAAGGCAGCAGTCCTTATTATTATGATTATTTGCGGGTATTTCTTATTGACACTGCCACTACACCTTCAGCAGGGACTGAACTGACTTCCGGTCAAATTGGTTCTACCTATAATTTACATGGAACTGAATGGCAGAATGCAAAAATCGATTTGAGTTCTTTTGCCGGAACAACAAAGCGTCTGGTTTTCAGTTGGCGAAATGACGGTACTGTCGGATATCAGCCACCTGCGGCAGTAGATAATATTAAAATTGATTATTATTATGATTTTGTGCCGGTGGAATTGACGAGTTTTACGGCTGTCTTATCTTCCGAGATGTTTGTTAATTTAAGTTGGGTAGTGGCATCAGAGACCAATCATTTAGGTTATAATGTGCTGAGGAATACGGGCAATGAATTGAATACAGCGGTTAGAATTAATAAAGATATTATCACCGAAGGTCAATCTACCGGAACAGAGGTGAGCTATAGCTATATTGATAAGGAAATAGAATTCGGTCAGACCTATTATTACTGGTTGCAGAATATTGATATAGACGGCTCATACAATTATTACGGTCCCGTAACTGCAACCGTAAATGGAGGACCCGGAGGACCGGAAACACCTGTAATTCCTCTTGTCAATCGTTTGGCGGATGCCTATCCTAATCCGTTTAAATCCGCTACTACTCTATCTTATGAAATCAAAGAAGCCGGGCCGGTCAGAATAGATATCTATAATGTCCGCGGACAAATAGTGCGCAGCTTCACCGCCAATCATAATAAAGCGGGCGATTATAAAATTGTTTGGGACGGGAAAGACGAAGCCGGCACACAAGTGAGCAGCGGAGTATATTTCTATAATATGCAGTTCGGCAAGTATCATAGTGTCAAGAAAGTGCTGCTGACTAAATAAACCGGAACCATATTTAAACAAAAGCCCCGTTTCGGCGGGGCTTTTTTTATATCTTGCATTAATATATATCACGGCACTGCAAGGAGCCTCTGAGAAAAAATCCCGGAGGCTCCTCGGCATCACTACCGCAAATAATAAAGCAAGACATAGAGAAAAATCTTGACATTAATTAAGATAAAAATAATTAAGAAACTAGAGTAATAAAAGATTTGCAATTTTTATCTTTTTCCCCTTAAATTCAGCAGGAAACATTGACAGAATAGCTGTATTTGAAAAGATTGAATTAGTGGAGAATTGAAGGTATTTCATGAGTAAAGCTATTAAAACGGCAATTGAACCAACGCGTGAAGAAAATTATGCGGAATGGTATCAGCAGGTAATTAAAGCAGCTGATTTAGCTGAAAACAGTGAAGTTCGGGGATGCATGGTAATAAAACCGTGGGGTTATGCAATTTGGGAAAATATTCAAAGAATATTGGACGGGATGTTTAGAGAGACTGGTCACAGAAATGCGTATTTTCCCATTTTTATTCCGAAAAGTTATTTTGAAAAAGAAGCCGAACATGTGGAGGGCTTCGCCAAAGAATGTGCAGTTGTCACTCATTCCAGATTGGAGGATAACGGCAAAGGCGGGCTTAAATTAGCCGGTGAATTGACTGAACCTTATATTGTGCGTCCCACATCCGAAACTATTATAGGCGAATCTTTTTCCAGATGGGTAAATTCCTATCGGGATCTTCCTCTTTTAATTAATCAATGGGCAAATATAGTGCGTTGGGAAATGCGGACGCGTTTATTTTTGCGAACTACGGAATTTCTTTGGCAGGAAGGGCATACCGTTCATGAGAATTATGAAGACGCCATGCAGGAAACGCTGAGAATGCTTGATATATACGCAGATTTTGTCGAGCGGTATTTAGCAATTCCCGTAGTCAAGGGCGAAAAAACGGAAAGCGAAAGATTTCCGGGTGCTGTTTCCACTTTTTGCATTGAAGCTATGATGCAGGATAAAAAAGCTCTTCAGAGCGGAACTTCACATTTTTTGGGTCAGAATTTTGCCAAAGCCAGCAACATTAAATTTCAGAATCGCAACGGAGAAGTTCAATATGCATGGACGACCAGTTGGGGAGTTTCTACTCGTTTAATAGGCGCTTTGGTTATGACGCACAGCGATGATAACGGTCTGGTTTTGCCCCCCAAAATAGCTCCCGCTCATGCGGTTATCATTCCCATTTATAGAAATGAAGAAGAACGCCGGCAAGTTATGAATTCTGTGCGTGAAATTCAAGCAAAGCTTAAACTCGTAGTTTATTGCGGTATTCCTTTCAGACTGGAATTGGATGATAGAGATATGACTTCCAGCGAAAGAAATTGGTATTGGATTAAAAAAGGCATTCCCATACGCTTGGAAATCGGACCGAAGGATTTGCAACAGCAAAGTGTGTGCATCGGCAGACGAGATAAAGAACCTAAAGAAAAAATACATATTCCTTTCGCGGAACTGGCAGCAAAGCTCCCCGTTATTTTGGATGAAATGCAGGATAATATTTATCAAAAAGCTTTTGCCTTCCGCGAAGCCAATACGGTAAAAATTGATGACAAAAAGGAATTTTACCGCTATTTTACTCCTAAAAATGAAGAACAGCCGGAAATTCACGGCGGCTTTGCTCTTTCTCATTGGTGCGGCAATCCGGAATGCGAAGCTGAAATTAAAAACGACCTCAAAGTAACTGTGCGCTGCATTCCTCAAAATGCGGAAGCCGAAGACGGAAAATGCATCGTTTGCGGCGCTCAGTCCAAGCGCAGAGTGATTTTCGCCAAAGCTTACTAAGGTGATTATGACGGCAAAAGTCAATATAATCAATATCGGAAACGAACTCCTGCTGGGACAAACTATAAATACGAATTTGAGTTGGCTGGGAAAAGAATTGGCTGCTTTGGGACTTCCTGTTACGAGAGCTGAAATCGTGAAAGACGAACCTGAGGAGATAAAAAGCGCTTTGCAGAAGGCATGGAACACAAGTGAGATTGTAATTATGTCCGGCGGTTTGGGTCCTACGAACGATGATGTCACCAAAGCCGTAATTTGCGATTTCTTCAATAAGCAATTAGAATTTAGAGCGGAAGTTTGGGCAAGCGTGGAACAAATCTTCCTGAGTAAAGGAAAACCCGTTCCGGAAATCAACCGTTCACAAGCAATGGTGCCAAGCGATTTTCACACTTTGATAAACAGTAAAGGAACCGCTCCCGGTTTGTATTATCGGGAAGGGGATAAAAGTTTTTTTGCTCTACCTGGAGTTCCGATTGAATTGCAATACCTTTTTTCAGAATATATCAAAGCAATTTTACAAAAGAATTATCATACCGAACCGTTGATAATCCGCAACCTGCATACTTGGAAGATCAGTGAATCCGCTTTGGCGGAAAAGCTTCCTTCTCAAAAATTACCGGAGGGAGTTTCTTTGGCATGGCTGCCGCAAACGGGAAGAGTTGATTTAAGAATTTACGGTCCGAATCAGGAAAGGGTTGAAAAAGTTACAGAACAAATTCGCAATACAATAGCAGAATATATATGGGGCATTGATGACGAGACGCCGGCGTTGGTTTTGCATCAATTATTGCTTGAAAAAAGAATGACTTTATCTGTGGCGGAATCTTGCACGGGAGGGTGGTTGCAAAAGCTTTTGACCGATAATTCCGGTGCCAGTAATTATTTGCGGGGAGGAGTTGTTTCCTACAGTAATGAGGTAAAGATTTCCGTTTTGCATGTTCCGCGGGAAACAATAGCCGAATTCGGAGCTGTCAGTGTTCAAACGGCAAAAGCAATGGCTGAAGGTGTGAGAGCTCTTTGTCAAAGTGATTTGGGAATTGCGATTACGGGAATAGCCGGTCCTGAGGGCGGAAGTGTTGAAAAACCCGTCGGAACAGTATGCTTTGCTTTATCTGATAATAACGGGACAAAAACTGAGCGGGTCATATTTGACGGAGACAGAAATTCCATTCGGTGGAAGGCTGCAGAGTATATGCTTTTCGTCGTGATTGAATATTTGAGGAGCAATTCTTGAAAATATTAGTGGTGGGGAGCGGTGCACGAGAGCATGCAATTGCCGAAGCATTTCATCGCAGTTCGCATCAACCTCAAGTTATTGTGGCACCGGGAAATGCGGGAATCGCAAGAGAATTTGAAACTGAAGATTTGGAGAGCTTTGAGGATATAGAAGATTACTGCATCATTGAAGGTGTCAATTTGGTTTTTATCGGTCCGGAAAAGCCTTTAGCCGAAGGGTTGGCAGATCATTTAAGGGAAAGCAATATTCCCGTTATCGGTCCTTCCCAAGCGGCTGCAAGAATTGAAAGCAGTAAAAGTTTCGCCAAACAATTGATGAACAAATACGATATTCCAACCGCCAAATATGAAATCTATAATGATGCTGCTTCCGCTATAGAGGTTTTGGAGAATTGGAATTTTCCTCTGGTGCTTAAGGCTGACGGTTTAGCTGGAGGGAAAGGTGTCTTCATCGTTCAAGATAGGGATGAAGCAAATAAAGTGATTGTCAATTTGATGCAAAATAAAGCTTTGGGGGAAGCCGGAAGCAAAGTTATTATAGAAGAATATTTGCAGGGTTGGGAAGTTTCCCTTTTTGCCGTTACGGATGGAGAACATTACCGAACTACAATCTTTGCTCAAGACCATAAGCAGCTTTATGATAATGATGAAGGTCCGAATACAGGTGGAATGGGGGCTTTTGCACCGGTTCCGGAAGCGGAAATTTACAGGGCAGAAATAGAGAAAAAAATAGTGGAACCTACTTTGCGAGCTTTGCGGGAAGAAGGGTGTCCTTTTGAAGGATTTCTATATTTGGGACTGATGATTACGGCTGAAGGTCCCCAAGTTATAGAATACAATTGCAGATTAGGCGATCCTGAAGCTCAAACCATTTTGCCGCTTTTAGAAACTGATTTTACAGATGTTTGCTATGCCGTCTTGCAGCATAAAGTCAATGAACTGCAACTGAAATGGGCAAATAAAAACGCAATTTGTGTTTATGCTGTCGGGAAAGAATATCCTTATGGAATAAGTCGCGGAGAAGTGATTAATTTTTCCGCTCATATGGATTCCCATATTTATTACGGAGGAGTTGCTTTACGCGGGGATGAGTTAGTCACACAAGGCGGAAGAATTTTGGCTTTAACAGCCGTAGGCTTATCGCAAGCTGAAGCAAGAACAAAAGTATATCACGATTTGAATAAAGTGTTTTTTGAAGGTATGCATTACCGTAAAGATATAGGGCTTAGGACAAATAAGATATAAGCAGACAATGAGGTATCAATGTTTAATTATCTTAAAATCATCGTCACGGGAATAATACTCAGCGCAATTTTCTCCTTAGCGGGAGTAGAAGTTTTTACCGTTACTGAAGAGACACCGGATTATATCAGAGTTAAATTTACTCTTCCTGCATGGCATTTGGAAGAAGTGACGGTGAATAATCAAAAATGGCAAAAGATAGTTTGTGACGGAGGTTCCGAATTAGCTAAGGAAGGATATCCTTTACTTAAGACATTTTCGGAAGCAATCGGTATTCCGGTGGACGGTGATATCAGAGTAGAAGTATTATCTCAGAAAAGTGAAACAGTTTCCGGAACGAAGATTATGCCGACGGGAAAATTTACCGGAACGGAAAGAGAGATTTCTTCCGACTACCGTCCCAATATTAGAGCTTATAATTCAAATAATTATTATCCTGACAGTTTTGCGGCAAAAGGAGAACCTGCTTTTTTGGGAGACAGGCATTTGACTTCTTTGCAGCTGTTTCCCTTTCAATATCAAGCCGCGGGCAAACAGCTTAAAGTTACAACTGAAGCGGAACTGATAATCCGGATACTCGGCAATAAAGAAGCATCCCGTAATTGGCAGCAATCGGAAAATTTTATTGATAACGCGGGAGATTCTTTTTTTCTCAATAATCGGACCTCTCAAGTATGGCGTAAAGCAAAAGAACCGGGTGCCGGAACTCCCATTCCAAAAACAGGAGATGAAGTTAATGAACTTCAGCTGATTGTTGATAAGGAAGGAATTTACAAGATTACTTATCAATATTTGACTGATAAAATGGGCATAATGGCAGATTCTTTGGGCATTGAATATGCTTGGAATCCTGCTACGGTTGATCCGCGCTATTTGGAATTGCGCGATGAAAATGGTCCTGTTGCTATCCATTTTTCCGGTGAAGCTGACGGCAGATTTAACCGCGGAGATTACTTTGAATTTTACGGGGATCGCCATTACGGAGACCAAAGTTATCAAGACGATTATACTGCCGAAAATGTTTATACTCTATCTTTAACTGATCATTTGGGGGCAAGATTAGCAGTGGAAAACGGAGGTTTGATAGAGTCCAATTCCGCTCACTATATAATTCCTGACGCTTATGAATATACAGTTCATTTAGAACAGCAATATATTCCTGATAAATTGGGTCGCAGTTGGACTTTGAATCCCTCGTTTTACAGGGAAGATGTGTTTTTCTGGAAAAAGATAACTGCTCCCAATCTGGAGATAATTCCTTTTGAACTGCAATATCCCAAGGACATAAACCTTAGATATTTATCTACAAAAGTATGCTTATATGGCCTGACTTACATGGAATATCTTGCTCCTGATCAATATGACCATAAAGCTACAATCAGATTAAATCAAGCTTTGATCGGAACAAGAGAATGGCGCGATCAGACAGAAGAGATATTTACCAATGAAGCGCCCTTACCAAATTCCTATCTGCATCACGGAACCAATTACTTTTATATCAGCTTGAACGGTGACACACCGATGGGCAAGAATGAACAGGTATTGCTTGATTATATTGATCTTACTTATTGGCGCGAGTATAGAACCAGCGAAGATTTTATCAAATTTACTAAGCCGTCCAACCGTCCTTTCGGCCTTTACCAATTTCAGTTGGAAGGCTTTTCCAATAATCAGGTTTCAGTCTATAAAATCGGTTCCAGCATTTATAATAATCTTCAGATAGAACCTTTTACCTTAAGCGGCAGTGCACCTTGGACTGTTACTTTCCAGGATAGTGTAGTTTCAAATGATGTCAGATACTATGCAGTTACAGAAAATAAAAAGAAAATGCCTAAAGATTTTCGGGTAAATATCCCTTCGCATTTAAAGTCGTCAGATAATTCTGCAGATTGTATGATTATAACCAGAAGAGATTTTATGGAAAATGAGGGGACCTTATTATACAAGCAACTTTGGGAAAATATCGGTTATCAAGTGGCAATAATAGATATTCAGGACATATACGATGAATTTAATGACGGCATAAAATCTGCCGAAGCTCTCAAATCATTCATTAGTTATGCATATAATACTTGGTCCGGTCCGCAACTGAAAAGCGTGGTATTTTTAGGAGACGGCACTGACGATGAGCGTGACAACAGCAGTGCCAGAAAATATAATATCATTCCCGTAAAAAAGATTTGGACTTATGAACATGGAGCAACTGCCAGTGACGATTGGTATGGTTGTGTTGTCGGTGATGATCCTTTGCCTGAAATTTCCGTTTCGCGTATTAATGTTTGGAAAGCTGATCAGATATTAACCGTTGCTCAAAAGAGCCAAGTTTATTTGACTGAGCCGCATTATAATGATTTGTGGCACGGGCAGTTGATTCTTGCTACCGGCGGCAAACAAACTGATCCCAACGATGTATTTTCACAGCAATCGGAATACATCCGCAGAAACAGAATCCCTTCCTATTATCGTCCGTCCAGAGTATATACCAACACCCAAAATGTCAGTCATGATTTTTACGGAGTAACTTCCACCTTGATGTCAAAGATTAATGAAGGAGCAGTGTATTTACAGTTTATCGGCCATGGCGGAGGTCGTATTTGGGCGGATTATAACTTGTTCAATTTTAATAATGTTTCTTCCTTGAATAATGATAATTATCCGATTGTTACAAGTTTGGCTTGTTATTGTTCCGCTTTTGATACCGGAGGAGCTGCTTCTATCAGTGAAGCTCTTATTCTTGAACCTCAAAAGGGAGCAATTGCAACTATAGGATTTACCGGTTTAGGTTATATGTATAATGATTTAGATTTCGGATTGGCTTTAAATGAAAGTTTGTTTGAAAGGGATTTCAATTCTTTGGGTGAAGCCATCAATTTTACTAAAGCCAAATATTATGTTATGACAGTTTCTTCCGCTGCTCAAAATGCTTTAACTTACGGCTGCGCACTTTTGGGCGATCCTAATATCAAAGTTATTAAACCGCTGCAAAAAATAAATGTGGCAACAAATAAAACAAATTATGCCGTCGGAGATACACTCCGTGTTACCGCTTCTTGTGAAGTTCCTGTTACTGCAGCCAGAACTTTTATTCAAAAGCAAACTGAAATAGCGGTTAATCCTCCGAATGAAAATCCCTTTATCAACAATGTTTATAATTACAACTATTCTTTAGCCGGCAGTGCTTCAGACAGTTATCAACGGCGTGTTTATGTAGCGGGATATTCTGACCAAGGAGAATATTACGGGTTTAAGGATATTTCTGTCGGTAGAGGTATACTTGCACCTATAACTACTATTCCCGCCACTCCGACTTGGCAGGATTCCACTTATTTCAGAGTTACCTGCTCAATAACTGACAACCTTAACTCTTTAGTCTGTAAAGTGAGAAAGGATTCGACCTCTAACAGCGTGAATTGGCAAACTATCCCGATGGTTAAGTCGGAGAGCGATGCAAGCATTTTTCAAACATCTTACGGATTAGCACATCAAAATACGGGTAAAGAAATTTTCTATAAATATGTGGCTACCTATCAAAATAATACTATCCTGGAATCTTATCTTTATTCTTATGTAGTTGCAGGACCTGAATTATTGTTGGGAGATATGGAATTTTTTGAAGAAAACAACAACCTCGGCGTAAAAATGTTAATCAAGAATATAGGGAATGCTCCTTCTGCCAATACAAAACTAAAATTGACAGCTTTGTTTTCCGGTCAACGTTCAATTGAACTATATTCCGGTATTTTTGCTCCTTTACAAGATAATGGCCAACGCTGGGAAAGAATAATTATTGATACTCTATTTACTTCTGCTGTAATCTTGGAAGCAAAAGTGAATATACCTAATGAATTTCCGGAATGGAGTTCTGATAACGATAATAACTATGCAACGCTAAGCATGCCTATGAATTATCATGCCGTTGATAATGCCGGAACAATAATAAACAGTATTGATAACAATCTGCTGTGTGAAATTCCTGCCGGACTTGTTCCTAACGGTCGGACTTCACTTTTTTCCATCCAGAAATTGGATGATGTCATTCCTCAAGCGGAGCCTGATGTTTATAAACTTATATTGGCGTCGGGAATAGCTTCCGCACCTTATGAAATTAAAACTCTTGATAATTCAATTGTTGATTCTTCGGGAGTATTTATTAACGGGAAAAAGCTCAAACTGACTTTTTACTATAGTAATCAGGATGCTGCAACTCAACAAGCTGAAGCTCAGGATGTTTATGTAATTTATCGTTGGGAACCTCTATTCAGAAAATGGATTAAACAGGGAGGAAATCTTTCTGCAACATCAGATAAGGTAGTATTTGAAGTTGATAAACAAGGAATTTACAGTTTGCTTCGGAATGCAGATAATAAACCTCCGTCAATCGATGTAAATGTCCAAGATCAGGAATTTACGGTTGGAGGATATATTTCCGGAACCGGAACAATCTCTTTACTGTTAAGTGATGCGAACGGCATCGATGTTTTTGATAATACGATTAGAATGTATTTGGACGGAGTGGAAATTCCGGAAAATCAATGGGTGAAAACTATCAATCAAGACGATATAAACCGCATCCCGATCAAATATCAATTGAATCTGCAGAAGGGAAATTACACTTTAGTAATAGACTGCAAAGATGTGAATGGCAATTTCAAAAGCAGGGATGTCAAATTTATCGTCAATGACCATTTTGATGTCGCTAATTTGGCAAATTATCCTAATCCTGTAGTTGTAAAAGAAGCTGTTGATCCAAAAAATGCAGGCAGGACACGCTTCACTTATGTTTTGACCGATGATGCCGATAAAGTTACGATTAAAGTCTATACCGTATCGGGAAGATTGGTTAAGACATTCAAAAATTTACCGACGGGAGTCGGTTATCACGAATATCCCAGAACAGTATACGCTTGGGATTGTACCGATGAAAGAGGTTTTCCTTTGGCTAACGGAGTGTATTTTTATCGTATTATAGCCGAAAAAGGA
The DNA here is from genome assembly GCA_035357855.1 of Candidatus Cloacimonadota bacterium. Taxonomy (GTDB): domain Bacteria; phylum Cloacimonadota; class Cloacimonadia; order Cloacimonadales; family Cloacimonadaceae; genus UBA5614. Next base: position 82,082 of record DAOPOH010000011.1, on the reverse strand, counting down.
AGCAAAACGATTGAAAAGACACAAAAATTAGCCATTACAAAATGAGGTTTCAAATGAATTACAAAATCATTGCGGTATTATGCATATTGCTCGGCTTCAGCATCGGTATTTCAGCCGGAAGCTATGCAGGGGATTTTATGATGATTGGCTCGGGAGTGAAGCCTTTGAGTATGGGTGGTGCCTTTTCGGCAATTGCGGATGACGGGAATGCCATCTATTGGAATGCTTCGGGGATTGCTCAAATCAGAGAATCCAACCTCAGTGTTATGCGTGCTTTCCTGTATAAGGGTATCGCTTATTACGATAATATATCCTTTTGCCAACCTTTGCCCAATGAAGTTACTATCGGATTGAATATAACAATGTTAACCGTGGACGATATCCCCCAATTTGACGAGAAATGGTTAATCGGCCACACGGTTGATGAACGAATAAATAATAGTTTATATCAATTAACGGGCGACCCGGACGGAAATTTCAAGAGCACTGATCAATTATTCCAATTCGCCTTCAGTAAACATTTACATTATGATGTGAATATGGGATGGCTTTTTTTCCCCATTCCGGTTGATCTTTATATGGGAACAAATATCAAATATATTAAGCGAAGCATTACAGGTTTGAAAGCACCCCTAAAAGATAAGGACGGAAGCGGAACCGGATTTGATCTTTCATATTTAGTCAAAACTGATTTAGCTACTTTATTCGATGTTGAAGGTTTGGGGACGATCAGATTTGGAATGAATTTTCAAGATATAGCCGGAACCGATATTACTTGGGGAGATACGGATAATTTACATAAAGATGAGATTTTATTCAATACAAAAGTAGGTCTTGCGGTAGAACAGCCTATCAAGAAGTTGAACTCGAATTTGACGGTAGCTTATGATGTTGATTATATCTATGAAACTGTTCATCACTTTGGTTTGGATTGGGATTACTCTTCCAAAGCTAATCTGCGCCTCGGGTATTATGACAAGAATTTTGCCGCGGGAGCATCAGTAAAAGTTTATGGAATATATGTAGATTATGCTGCCATAACCAATCCTCTGGGTCTCACAAACAGAGTGGGCCTCAGATTTAATTTCTAATGGGGAAGGAGGTAAGAGATGCGTTATCTGAAGATTGCAATATTAATCCTTTCGGTCTTTTTGTTGGCATGTACCGGTAAGGAAAAACTGCCTACCGATCATACTGCACCAACGACTCCAATCCTGATACCTCATTTGGGAGATACACCTGATACAACCAGTTTTTACAATAACCAAGTTTCTTTTTTAAATGAGGATAACAACGGTATTGATGCTGTTCCAGATGATGACTGGTTTCGAATAAGCTGGGTGCATTTAATCGATACAGACTTGGACTACATTAAAATATACCGTTTTGACGAGGAATATAATCAAATTGCTTTGATTGATTCTATCAGCCACAACCACGATTACTATGTTGATGATACCGATACCTTATATACGAATCGCAAATATTACTATTTTATAGAAGTAGTAGACCAAAGCGGCAATAAAGCAGTGTCCGATACTGTCGGGTATAAGTTGCTTAGTAAACAAATATTGACAAGGCCGGATTACGGAGAAGTATTTAATCCTGTTCGGGATTCGCTTTGTTGGCAAAAAAGCGGATTTGTTTCCAAATTCAGGTTAATGATTTTTGACGCAGATCATAATCATCTTTGGCATCGTGATATACAAGTTGCCTTTGAACAAAATTATTTTGCGGAAAAAGTGCCTGTAAACCTTTTCAGTAATTATTCCGATGATTACTTTTATTGGCGGGTCGACGCCTTTGACTATGATTATGAACTTAATATGTATATAGGTTCGGAGTCTAATGAAAGACTTCAGTATCTTCAGGGAAAGCATAAATAGAAAGCAAAATAATGGTGAGAAGCGTTCTTATTTTAGAATGCTTCTTTCTGCGGGTGCAGAGTTTATTTATATCATGAGGGGTGTATAATATGAGTAATTCCTTATATTGGAATAAGATAGAAGGAATGTTCAATAGAAATATCTTGACTGAAAAGGGAATAATAATAATCTAACTAAAAGAAAGAGAGGAAATAGTGAAAAAGAGTATAATAATTTGCGCGTTCTTACTCTTAATGGCGGGTTTAGCCGCTCAATCACAAACTTTGTTTGTTCCGACTAATAATGCCTCTGCCTATTCTTACGAAGGCGTTCAAGGTGATGCTGCCAAACTGAAAATTAAAACCTACATTTGGGGACAAGTCCAAAAACCCGGACTATACACTGTTCCTGATGATACAGATTTATTAACCTTGATTTCTCTTGCCGGAGGACCGAAAGAAGATGCCAAGCTTTCAAAAATCAGAATTGTGAGACCTACTATTGAGGGTGAACATATAATCTGGATTAATATGAAAGATTATTTGGAATCAGGTAATGAAAAGATGATTCCCGTGCTTCAACCAGGAGATACAGTTGTTGTTTCGGGAACAATTTTCTATGCCTTTACTCGGGTGACAGATTTCCTTTCCAAAGCCGCTATAGCCCTCAGTGTATATAACTTAATCGTAAATCTATAGACAAAGGATATAATAATGGATAATCCTAATCAACCGGAAATTAAAGAAGAAGAAATAAAACTTTCTGACTATTTTAAGATAATTCTCCAATATAAATACTTAGTGGCTTTAATCTTTATTCTTGTATTAATTGCCACAGTATTTTACACTTCCAGACAGGCAAAAGTATATTCCAGTTCTTCGAAAATTCTTTTGGAGAAAGGTCAAGGCAGAAATGAATTGATGTTGGTAGCGGCTCCGGGAATTGGAACAAGTTCGATAAACAATCAGGTGGAGATTATAAAGAGTACACCGGTTGCGGCAGTCTCATGGCAAATTATGCAGAAATACAAGGATTCCGATACTTTTCCCCTAAGGCAATCGCCTAATCCTGTTGCTGCCATTTTGGGAGGGATGAAAGTTGAATCCAAAAGAGAAACTGAGATTTTGACAATCAGCTTTCAATCCACCAATCCTGTTGAAGCCATGGCTGCGGCAAATTCCATAGCTGAAGCTACTCAACAGCAAAATACTCAGTATGCCAGACTGGAATTTACCAATATCAGGGAATTCTTGGAATCTCAGTTGGACGCGATTACCAGAAGATTGCAGGTATCGGAAGAAGATTTGCGTGCTTTCAAGATTGACAACGGTTTAACAGAACTGTCAGAAGAAACAACTAAACTGATTGAAAAATCAGCCGATGCGGAAGCCGAATATGAAGCAGCTCAAACTGATGCCATGGTTAAAAAACGCACTTTGGATTTTTTGAATAAACGCTTGGCTCAACAAGATACTTTAGTGACGAATGTTAATAATATATTGGCAACTCCTTATATCAATGAACTGCGAAATCAAATCGTAACCACTCAATCTACCATTACCAAATTGATTACGAAAAATGATTATCCTTTGGACCATCCTCAAATTGTTTTACTCAATAAAGAAATTGATAATGCCAAAGCTAAACTGGACTCTGAAGTTCGCAGATTAGTGAGTTCTTTTGCGGAATCCGATCCTCTCACCAGCCGTGCCGAAACTATCAGTCAGATTATTTCCGCGCAAGTAGAACTGGAAGTAGCTAATGCTAAAGCGGAAGGTTTGAAAGCTGTTACTGAGATGTATAAGCAAAAAATTGCCATGCTTCCGGATACGGAATTAGAGCTTGCTCGTTTAACCCGTAATTTGGCAATGGACGAAAAAATCCACAGTATGATGGTGGAAAAATATGAGGATGCCAAAGTTGCCGAACAGGCTAAGATGGGTAATATAAGACTAGTGGAAAGAGCGGAAGTTCCTTCTTTTCCCATTAAGCCGAAAGTTTCAACTAATATCTTAGTCGGTATAGTGCTGGGCTTGGGTTTGGGTATCGGAGCGGCTTTCTTGGTTCATTCCTTGGATACTAAACTTAGAACTATTGAAGATATGGAAAACTATGTCAGATTGCCGATTTTGGGAACAATCCCCGTTATTCAAGAATCTGAATCTCGCATTGATGAATTTAATCGCATGATAGAAAAAGCTGAAGGCGAAAGCAGAAATCAACTGACGAAATCTCTTCACTATGTGATGATGCAATTAGTTTCCCATTATGCTCCCAAGTCTGCGGTTGCCGAATCCTATAGAACTTTGCGCACTAATATCATTTCAAAGAAGCCGGAAGGTCCTCTTGCCTTGATGATTACTTCCTCCGGTCCCAAAGAAGGTAAATCCACGACTATTTCCAATCTTGCCATTACTTTAGCTCAAATGAATACCAAAGTTGTCTTAGTTGATTTGGACTTAAGAAGACCTGTTTTGCATACAAAATTTATGCTTGATAAAGAAAACGGCTCCAGCGATTATCTTATTGACCCCGATATCCAAGTAGATATGATTTTAAAACCTTCGGGAATTTTGAATTTAGACTTGATTACCAGCGGATTTGTTCCTCCCAATCCTTCCGAATTGATTTCTTCGCCCAGAATGGAACAAATGATTAATGAACTGAAAAAAAATTATGATTATGTGCTGTTTGATACTCCTCCTATTATTGCCGTTACCGATGCTCTTATTCTCACTAAAAAATTTGATATGACTTTGATTGTCGTGCGCATAGATCAAACAGAGAGAAGCATTATCAAGAGAACTAAAGACTTGATTGCCAATGTGGACGGCAAAATAGACGGAATTATCGTGAACGGCATAGTGCCTCAGAAGTATTACAGTAAGCAAAGTTATTATTACTATTATTACTACTATTACTATTACTATTACGGTGATGAGGTTCCTGAAAAGCAAAAGAAGCGTGTTAGTAAATTCCTTCGCAAAAATAAATCTATATCTTGAAGTTTTAGCTCGCAGACCTGATGGCTATCATGAGATTGATACAATATTTTCAACTATCAGTCTTCATGATAGCCTTAAATTTGCTTTGACAAAAAAGCCCGGAATCAAAATTTTGTGCAACATTCCGGAATTGGCTTCCCAAGACAATTTGGTCTATAAAATTGCGATGAGAGTTTTGAATGACTTTGGAGTCAAGAGCGGAGTGGAGATCTTTCTAAAGAAAAAAATACCTATAGCAGCAGGTTTAGGCGGCGGGAGCAGCAATGCAGCTGTTACTTTTTTGGCGTTAAATAAGCTGTTTGGTCTGAAGATGGGACTGGACTATGCTAAACGAACCGCTGCTGAATATGGAAGTGACATTAATTTTTTTTTCACCGGAGGCATAGCTGAAGGTTCGGGTCGCGGTGAATGCATCCATCCATTGCCCGATGAACCCGAAATGGATTTGCTTTTGGTAAATCCCGGTCTTGCTATTAGCAGTAAAGAAGCATATGAATCGGTTGATTTTACGGCAAGTCCGCCCGCTAATTCTAAGCTTTGGTTCAATCGGCTGGAAGAGGGTGTAGCCCAAAAATATCCTGTAATTCGAGAAGTAATTGTTACCTTAATAGAGTTAGGTGCCGAACGTGCTATGATGTCCGGAAGCGGGTCAACCTGCATAGCGTTCTTTGAAGATAAGAATTTATTGATAAAAGCTCAAAAGCATTTTCAAGAGTTTAATATGTGGTCTGAAACAGTAAAGACATTAAAACGGAGTGATTATTTAAAATGTATCCCAAGCTTAAGCTGATTTCCGGTAATGCCAATCGTCCCTTAGCGGGAGAAGTATCCAAATATGCCGGTATTCCTTTGGAAGATATTGACTTATTTAAATTTTCCAATGATGAAGCTTTTGTCAAAATCAATAACAGTGTGCGCGGTTCCGATGTCTTTATAATTCAGCCTACATGTTATCCGGTTAATGATAATTTGATGGAACTGCTTATCATTATTGATGCGTTAAGAAGGGCTTCGGCACAAAGGATTAATTGTGTCATTCCCTATTTTGGTTATGCTCGTTCCGATAAAAAAGATCAACCTCGCGTCCCGATAACCGCAAAACTTGTTGCAGACCTGATTACTGTTGCCGGTGCCAACAGAGTAATAACCGTTGATTTACATGCAGACCAGATTCAGGGTTTCTTCAATATTCCCGTTGATCATCTGCATTCAATGTCTATTTTTGAAAGGTATTTTAGACGGTTTTTAAATCTTAATGAAGTAGTTGTTGTTTCTCCCGATTCAGGCGGAGCCAATCGAGCAAGAGCTTTGGCAAAGCGCCTTAATTGCGGTTTGGCAATCGGGGATAAGCGACGAAGCGGGAATAATGATGAAACAGAATTATTTAATATTATCGGGGAAGTAAAAAATAAAACCGCCATTTTATATGATGACATTATTGATACAGGCGGTAGCTTGATTAAAATGGCTCAAACTTTGACTGAACAAGGTGCAAAAAAAATATATGCCGCTTGCGTGCATGGTGTTTTGTCCGGAAACGCGGTTCAGAGCATAGAAGATTCTCCTTTGGAGAAACTTTTTATAACTGATACAATTCCTTTGTCACAGGATAAGCGGAAATGTAACAAAATCGTCCAACTTTCTATTGCAGAAATGTTGGCTATTGCGATTAAAAAGATTCACATAGAAGAATCAGTCAGTATTCTATTCGGATAAAGCTTAGAAATAATGGAGGAATAAATGATATTTAAACTTGAAGCTGAACAAAGGACGACAGAGCGAAAATCTGACCTGACAAAATTGAGGAATAACGGCTTCATTCCTGCAGTAATTTATGGTTCAGGAGTAGAACCGATTAAAATTTCAGTGGAAAAGACCAATTTCCTTAAGTTGTATAAAAGGGGCCTGAATGAGCTTGTCTTTTATGATATCAATATAGCGGGCAAGGAATACAACACCTTGCTCAAGGAACGCCAGATTCATCCGGTTACAAGAGAAATTCTGCATCTGGATTTTATGGTTTTGCCCCGAAATCAGGAAATTGAAGTCGAAGTCCCAATCAAATATGTTGGTACCCCGATCGGTGTGAAAGAAGGCGGAATTATGGAGATTGTGCTGCGTACTCTTCGCATACAATGCATGCAGGAAGATATTCCCGCCGACATAGAAATTGATATCAGTAATTTGAATATCGGAGAGGCAATTCATATTTATCAGCTGCCTCAGGGTAAGTGGACTGTTAAGGAGCATTCCGATACGGCAATTGTGACTATTAAATCCCGGAAAGTTGAAGCAGAACCCACTCCCGCTCCCGAGACAAAACCTGAGGAAACTCCCTCTGAACCTGAAGCTAAAAAAACCAAAGAATAGAGTGTAAAAACCGATAACAGACTTACGAAATTATGAAACTGATCATCGGAATGGGCAATATCGGCAGAACCTATAAAAATAACAGACACAATGTCGGTTTCATGTGTTTGGACAGGTTTGCCGAGTTGCATAAGCTTAAAGCTAAGAAAGCGCATAATTATTCTTACTTCCGCTATGATTCCGGTGTTTTGATTAAACCCTCAACTTATATGAATCAAAGCGGTGAAGCTTATCTTAGTGCCCTCAGTGCATATAGCGATATTGATGATGTATTGGTTGTTATGGACGATATTGATCTTCCCTTGGGTGAAATTAAAATTCGCCCTTCAGGTGGAGACGGTGGGCACAACGGTTTGAAATCAATCTTAGCTAAAGCAGGAAACCGAGAAATTCATCGTATCAGAATTGGAATTGGCAGACAGACAAATGTCAATCCCAAAGACCATGTCTTGACCGATTTTTCGGCGGAAGAAAGAAAAATAATTTTACCTGTCATCGACTTGGTTGTCCGCTGGTTGGAAATTTATCTCAACCGCGATTTTAATACTTTGCTTGATGAATTCAGTCAATGGAAGAAAAACCCTATCCCGACTTCCGAAGCCGGGATCAATAGACCAAAGGAGGATAGTTAATGCTTAAAAACTACGAAAGCATGATCATTCTTAAGCCTCAATTTTCTCAGGAAGAGGCAATTAAAGCTAATGACGCCGCTGTTTCCGTCATTAAAGACAACGGCGGTGAATTGATTAAAACGGATATTTGGGGAAAACGCCAATTGGCTTACCCAATTCAAAAACAAACTGAAGGATACTACTTCATTAATTATTTTAAAGCCGACTCTGACCAGATTAAAAACATTCATCGACTTTATAATATCAACGAATCCATCCTTCGCTACATCATCATAGACCGAGACAGGAAATGAGGTTATCATGACAGAATTAAGATTTCCCCGCGTCAATAAAGTTATTCTTTCCGGCCGTGTAGCCAACGAAATTGAGATGCGTTACACTCCCAAAGGGGTGCCGGTTATTCGTTTCACTTTAGCTTTTGATCGTCCCGTAAAAGATTCTACGGGACAATACCAAAATCAATCTTATTTCTTGGACATAGTGGCATGGTCAAAATGGGCTGAAGCAGTAAATAATTCCGCTCACAAAGGCAGTCCTCTTCTCATAGAAGGCCACATTGAAACCAGGAATTATACAGATTCCAACAATATAAATCGTAAATCGGTTGAAGTTGTGGCTGAGTATATTCAATTCTTGGAAGCCCGTCCCAAACAGGAAAGTTCGGAAACGGTAGAAGAACACGAAACCGAAGAGCCCTTAGCGGATGAAACTTCTTCTGCTCCCCAGATTACTAATGATGATGTCCCGTTTTAAGGTAAGGAGTAAACATGAATTCATTTGATAAACGAAAAAAATTTGCGAAAAGGCGATACTGCAAGTTCTGTGCTAATCCTGATCTTGTAATAGACTATAAGAATATTGATATTCTGAAGCAGTATATTTCTGATGTCGGAAAAATAGAACCGGCTCGCATGACGGGAACCTGTGCAAAGCACCAAAGACGCCTGTCCAATGAAATTAAACGGGCACGCCAAATGGCTCTGTTGCCCTATGTCATAGATTGATTGGGAGTGCCTTATCCCTGTTTTAATTGCTTTAGTCAGTGTAATTTCCCCTTTTTTGGGGTTGATCTTTTCCTTAGCATACAGTGGCAGAATCTGGTCTAAATCAGTAACCAGACTTTGGATTGGTCTGGCTGTCTTTATTCTGATTACGGTTGGAATCGGATATTGGGAAAACAATCTGCAGGTTTGGCTCAATGTTTTTGACAGTTTAATTGCTGTCGGTATCGGAACCCTGCTCTTTGTTTTCCTCTTCAGACCCAATTCAGATATGAATAAAGCCTTTGCCTTTTTGCTGGTGTTTCAAGTAATATACAGCCTTTTGCGAAATTGGCTGTTTATGTCCTCTATCTATACTCTGACGCAGCAAATGATGCAGACCTATCAAACATATTTGAAAAAGGTTCCGAACCTGAATTTGAATGCTGACATGATTCTCGGATTGCAGCAGTTTATGCTAAAGTATCAGATTGCTATTTGGGGTTCGATGCAGGTAGCGGCAGCATTTTTAGGTTTTTTGCTGTTCAATCGCTCATCTGCATTGAAAAGGCCAATCCGTTTTATCAAATTGCCCTATGTGGTGTCATATTTGATGTTGGCAGCATTGGTATTGTGTTTTTACCGGCCTCTCAGAATTCTTGGAATTAATTGCTTGATATGTATGGCGGCGGTTTATTTAATTCAGGGAACAGCTGTTTTGAGCTATTATTGGGGTGATTTTTTTGCTAAAGCCAAACTGTTGGGAGCGCTATTAGTTTTGGCAGTTATTTTTAATTATCCGATGTTATTGCTAATTGCTTTTATCGGGTTGTTGGATGTTTGGTTTGATTTTCGTAAATTCAATAGAAAGGAGGAAAAAAATGAAAGTAATTCTAACTGAAAACATAGAAAAAGTTGGTTCCAAGGGAGAAGTTGTCAATGTTAAAAACGGATTTGCCCGTAACTATCTTTTCCCGAGGAATTATGCCTTGCCTGCCACCCCCCAAAATCTAAAAAATCTGGAAGGATTGAAACAAAAATTTGCTGCTGAAGAACAGAAAAAGTTGGAAGAATTGAAACAGCTCGGAGAGCAGATTGCTTCCTTGCATTTGACTTTTGTGCGTAAAACGGATGAACATGACAATCTGTTCGGTTCTGTTTCCGAATCAGACCTTATTCAGGAATTAAAGCAAAGAAATATTGACATTCCTAAGACTGCAATAAATATGGAAAAACATATTAAGATTTTGGGTGATTTTGAAGTTCCCGTCCATTTGCATAAGGAAGTTAATGTAATTCTGCATGGAACGGTCGAAAAAGAGGCTGAGTAATATCTGGGAGGTTCAATGAAAGATACGATGTTCGTTTTGGGCAGGATTCTGGGAGTCCTGGTTTTTATAGCGGTTTTCTCCTTAACGGGAATTGTTTCGGGAACACCTTTAATGATTTTGGCTTATGGCGGTTTTTTCATTATAGTGATGTTCTTCATCTTTTTATCTGTAAAAAGAAAACAACGCCACTATGAATTTGTCAGCCAAAAAAGCAGAAAAATAAGCAGAATAATCGGTGTGCTGATGATCTTGATTGCTTTAGCTATTCCGGCTTTGGCACTTTATAATATGCAATTATTTGATCTTGGTCAGCAAAAAATCGGCACTTCTACGATTTTGATTATAGTGGCAATAACTATAGGCTTGGTGGCTGCAGGTGTTTTTGCAGTTTACCTTATCAATCGTGAGGGAGCCAAGCGTCTCCATCAAATCCTTGGTTATCTTTTGATAATTATAGTTTCTGCTGTGCCGGCTTTGTTGGTTATGCCTTATGACAAAACGACGACTGGTATCGGTTCAATTTACTATATTGCGATCATTGTCGCTATTATCAGTTGGTGGGGATTTAGTCTATTCCTGAAAAAAGATTGAAATGCCTATAAGTTCTCTCAGCGATTACTGCAGGGATTTTGTCCTTAAACTTGCCGGTGAAAAATATCACAACCTTGCTTTGATTGCGCTTTCGTGGAGAGATATTGTCGGCGATCTTTTAGCTGAGCGTTCCTATCCGCGTAAGTATGAACATCATGTCCTTTTTGTTGAAGTCAGCAATCCGACTTGGATGCAAGAGCTCATTCTGACTAAAGAAGACTTAATCAAACGCTTGAATGAGCGTCTTGACCTGCAGGTGAACGATATTATCTTTTTAATCGGGAAGCAAGATGGAAAATAAAAAAATCCTGATAGCGCCGTCTATTTTATCTGCCGATTTTGGCAGGTTGGAAGAAGAAGTGAAAGCAATTGAAACAGCCGGAGCGGATCTTCTGCATTTAGATATTATGGACGGACACTATGTGCCTAATCTGACCTTTGGTTATACGGTGACGCAGACAGTTCATCGCTTGACAAAATTGCCTTTGGACGCTCATCTGATGGTCACCAATCCCGCTGATTATACGGAAAAAATGGCGGCTTCCGGAGTAAATTTCCTCTCTTTTCATCCCGAAACGGTATTTCATCCTCATCGCTTAATCACTGCAATTAAGCAAAATGGAATGAAAGCCGGAGTAGCTTTAAATCCGGGAACACCTCTTAATGTTTTGAATGAACTGTTACCCGAATTGGATTTTGTTTTGCTGATGAGTGTCAATCCCGGTTTTTCCGGTCAGAAATTTATTCCTTCCGTAACAGCGAAAACAGCTCAATTAAAGCAAAAAATTATTGCCCTAAACTTGAAAACCTTAATTGAAGTTGACGGCGGTATAGATGTGTCCGTAGCACCTCAATTGATCAATGCCGGAGCCGATATCTTAGTCTCCGCTTCTTATATTTTTTCGCAGCAGGATTATTCTGCCGCAATCAGGAATCTGAGAAATGTTTAACAGCCTTTCCGAACGCCTGGATAAAATCTTTCGCAACTTAAAGGGCAAAGGTTATTTGACTGAACAGAATATCAAAGACAGCCTGCGTGAAATCAGACTTGCCCTTTTGGAAGCGGATGTCAATTTCAAGATTGTTAAAAACTTTATTGCTGAAGTGGAAAAACGCGCTTTGGGGCAGGAAGTCCTCAAAAGTTTGTCTCCCGGTCAGCAAATAGTTAAAATCGTCCACGAACAATTAGTAGCCTTGATGGATACGGGCGGCTTTGAACTCAAAGTTTATGACAATAAATTAACCAAAGTCATGCTTGTAGGCTTGCAGGGCAGCGGAAAAACTACTGCTTGCGCCAAATTGGCGGCTTTTTACCGCAAAAAGAAAATCAAACCTATGCTCGTAGCTTGCGATGTCTATCGTCCGGCTGCCATTCATCAATTGCAGGTGTTGGGAAAGCAACTGGAAATTCCTGTCGTAGTTCCTGATGCTTATAATCCCGACCAAATTGCCCTTCAATCAGGCTCACAAAATCCGACCGAAATCGTTTTGAAAACAGCTGAAAAAGCATTAAAAGAAGCGGATAAAGATTTGACCAATCTGCTCCTTTTTGACACAGCGGGACGCTTGCAAATTGATACGCCCATGATGGAAGAAGTTCAGCGCTTGAAAGCTTTTGTGAAACCGGATTATATCCTCTTTGTCGCTGATGCGATGACTGGTCAGGAAGCGGTTAATGTCGCTCGGGAATTTTATAATAAACTCGCTTTTGACGCTGTAATTTTAACCAAACTTGACGGTGATGCCAGAGGAGGAGCGGCTCTTTCCATCAAAGCAGCCACCGATCGCCCGATTGCTTTTGTCGGTGTAGGCGAAAAAATCAGTGATTTGGAAGTTTTTTATCCGGACCGCATGGCGTCCAGAATTTTGGGAATGGGTGACGTTCTTTCTCTGATAGAAAAAGCTGAAGAGGCATTTGATGAAGAACAAGCGGAGAAATTAGCTAAGAAAATGCTCAAAAACCAGTTTACTCTCAATGACTTCTTGCATCAACTGCAAAACCTGAAAAAGATGGGACCCTTGGATGCTCTCCTCAAAATGATTCCCGGTGTCGGCTCCAAATTACCCAAAGATTTTGAACTGGACAACAATGCTTTGAAACATGTGGAAGCCATCATTCAATCCATGACTGAAGAGGAAAGAGAAAAACCCGAAATTTTGAATGGGAGCCGTCGCCTTCGCATTGCCAAAGGTTCCGGACGAAGCGTTACTGAAATTAACCGTCTTTTGCATCAATTTGACGATATGAAAAAGATGATGAAAAAGGTTTCTTCCGGTAAAATCCCCAAAGGCATGCCGGGAAAATTACCCTTCTGACAACTTCTCCGCGTATATATTTCCATATTATCGCTTTAACTTCAGCAAATATTTCTCCTTAATCATTCCTCTGTCGATAAATCCATTTTTCCCTATTTCTTCCTTTATTAGTTACGGTAGTAATGCCGCGGTGTCTCTGGGATTTTTTCCCAGAGGCTCCTTGTTGTTCCGCCGCAACTATATAGGAGAGATTATACCGTCATTGAATTTTTATCGCCTGTGGAACAAAATAGGACAGTTGAGTATAGGAAGAAAGTAACCTCTCATATAAGAATAAGATACAGATAATGCTTGACAAGAATACATGATATTTAAAATAAGATAATGAATATGGTTATAGGTTCATGGCAATTTTAACCGATATCTACTATATTCTAATGAAATTTAGCAGAAACCAACCTGCAAACGGAAAAATATTTTCCCAATTAAATAGTTATGGATAAGAAACGTATATATATTTTGGAAAGGATGCCCATTCAAAAAGCAATCTTCACGCTCGCCATCCCTTCCGTCGTCAGCACGATTGTTCAAGTGTTCTATAATATTACGGACACCTTTTTTATAGGGCAGTTAAATGACCCTCTGCAATTGGCGGCAGTAAGTATCGCTATGCCGATGTTTTCCGCTCAAATGGCAATTTCAGGAATTTTCGGTAACGGTGCAGCCTCCTATTTATCGCGACAATTAGGTAAAAAAGACTATAACGGTGCTCGTGAAACGGCAACTTTGGGAATTGTGTCCTGTTTAATTGCATCCCTGCTTGTGCTGATATTGGGTTTAATTTTTATTAAGCCGCTTTTGACTTTATCCGGTGCCAGTCCTCAATCTTTGGGTTATGCAATTGACTATATGCGGATAATTTTACTTGGAGTGCCGATTTTGATGTTGAAATATACTCTGGCGCAATTGTTGCGTGCAGAAGGCTCTACTAAAACAGTGATGGCGGCAAACTTAATCGGCACCGGAGCCAATATTGTCCTTGACCCTCTTTTCATTTTTGTATTTAAAATGGGTGTGACAGGTGCCGCAATTGCCACCATAATCGGTGTCGCTCTCGGTTTGACTTATCTGCTTTCTTTTTATTGGCAGAGAAAAAGTATGGCTATGCCTTCTTTGCATTATCTCAAATTCCGTTGGAAGACCTTTCAGGAAATCTTCAAGATCGGCATTCCTACTTCGCTCAGCCAAATCATGACGAGCATCGGCAATTTGATTTGCTACAATACTGCCGCTGTTTATGGAGATGTTGCAGTCGCTTCTTTCGGTGTTGTCTGGCGTGTGATGAGTCTACCCATATTTGTCATGTCCGGTTTGGCAATTGGTATCCAACCCCTCATCGGATATACTTATGGTGCCAATAACCTGAAAAGAATGAAACAAACAATCAGCACCTGCCTGAAATACGCTGCAGTAATAGCAGTCTTCTTTTTAGGTGTTTTTCTTGCCTTCCCGCACTATGTGATTATGGCGTTTATCAGAGATCCTAATGTAGTCCGTATGGCCAGTAAAGTCCTGATAGCTTTTACTTTGGCTACTCCTTTTATTGCAGTGCAGATGCCCCTGATGGTCTCCATTCAAGCAATGGGAAAAGGTTTGCCTTCACTCATTATTGCCGTATCCAGAAACGGATTAGTCTATATTCCTGCAGTTTATCTCTTAAATCATCTGTTCGGATTTAACGGCCTCGTTTGGGCTTTACCTCTTTCTGATGTTTTATCCGCATTTATGGCTGTAGGATTCTTTCTTGCCATTGTTCGCAAATTGAAATACCATCATAAAGAACCTGAAATCATCAAACATACCTTAGAAGAAATTCCTATCCCCATTACAGGTGAACCGGATTAACTCCGGCGGAGTTTATTAGCAGCAGCCAGTATGAAAAATGATTGCCTATTAACAATATATCTTAAAGCACAAAACTCAATTTCAGGTATGCACTGGCGGAATTTATTTTAAAATGTCCTGCAGGGTCATTAAGGACAGATGGTTCGTCTTGCCATTGTTTGGTTTTGTAACCGAGATAGAGAAACCAATCCAGTTTGAATTCATAACGGAAGTTACTGTAAAAAGAGACATTGGAATAAGTAAGGCCTGTTTTATAAGTCGTGATGCCGATTCCGTTGCCGAGAGACATCTTATTGGAAAAATTATAAGTCAAACCGGCATTGGCAATCTGGAAGCTGTTATCCAATTTTAGAATTAAAGTATCCGTCGGAGTGTATATGTAGTTAGTTTCATCATAGCCGTATTGGTAATGATAAAACACATAATTCCAAATTATCCTTCGACCGACTCTTCCCCAACCGTTCGTTCTGAAACTGACAATGTCTTTAGTTTCGTTTAAGCTGTAGATAACAGTTTTACCCACATTGAAAGAAACCGTAGGATTGAAAGCAGGCCAACGAGACAGACTGGGACTAAATACAGCATTCCAAGTATCGTGTTCTTTGCCGAGATATTCTTCTCTGTCGCGTGAAACTTGAAAAACCAGAGAGTATTTAGGCAAAAAATTCAGCAACAGGTAGACATTACTGTCCAAATACTTAAACGGTTTATCGGGTTCTAATTTATTGGCATAATCACCGTATAAAGAAAAACTTGCAGTTCTGAGATATTTTTCCCGCGGTCTCATATTCCAACTTATATTGGTGGAATACTGTTCAAGACCGGTTTCATTCAAATAGCCCATATCCAGAGCAAGATCTTTTTGCACATTCTCATATTCTGCGCTGATATTCCAATTTCCCGGAGTCATTTGAAACCAGATTGCATTAAACAAGCCCTGTTGATCTATTTCTTCATTTGAGCCACTGCCTTCAACATATTTAGTGCTATACAGGTGCGAAGAACCGACAGTAAAGTTTTTTACAAATTCCCAATTCCAAGAGCCCGAGCCGAAATGATTGTAGTAGCCGTTGTTCATTCTGCTCGCACCGGAAAAAAGGAATTTATATTTTTCAGTTTTATATATAACAGAACCTAATTGGAAAAAATCGTCAGGATTGATGAGCATTCCGTCTTCAGAAATATTCTTATCCTTAGCACAAAGATAACCGTAATTCCAAGCTTTATGATTGCCCGTAAATTTGACTGCTAATTGCGGTTGAACAATATTGCGAGTGTAAAACATTGTCTCGTCAGTGCCGAAAGCATCGATATCCTCAATGAAGAAAAAGCGGTTTTCATTATAGAAAATCGGATATTTACTATTGTAGATATTGGTTGCATCATCGGGAGGAACATCAGTAAAATCGGGATTGACGGCAATTTTCAGTTTTGTTCTGGTCCCCGGATTAAAGCTTATGTCCAGACCCGTGTTATCAGGATCAAAAGTTGTTGATTTATTGACCAGATCATAGCTTCTGACAAAGTAAGGTCTGAATTTCCAATCCTTTTTACCGCTGATTTTATGTGTCAATGTGATTTCCATTGCTTTATCAAAAAATTCTTTGTCGTTACCGTCCTTATAATAGGGATAAGAATAGTATTCCAGACTATTCTTATGAAAGCGGGTAAGTCTTATTTTCCATTTGTAAGGCGGATTTTTCGGGAAGCGCATATCTTTAAACGGGACTGTGAATATAACAGTCCACAGGGTATCATTATCTTCCGTTGTATAAGAATAGGAACTGTTCCAATTATAATTGGAGCCTTGCTTAATGTCTTTTACACAGTCAGATAAAGCTCCGGAAGGAGTTGCATCATAAATGTATGCATATTGGGTGCGGGGATTTGTAATCAGATGCAGAAATAAATAGTCACCTCCGGAATCGGAATCACGCTGTCTAAAAGCACCTTTTACAAATGAACTGTCAATCGTGCATTGGACTTTCACATAAATATTTTCCTCATCATACCAAATCCATGCCTTAGTCGGTAATGTTTCAGGTTTTTTGTCATCAGGGTCAATTCTGACAAAAGGTCCGATTTGATTTGCTTCAGTCAATATCGGCACTGTGGAAAAGGGGACTTCCATAGCTGTTAACAGCCAACAACATAGTATAAAAAGGCAAGTTAACGATAAGCGGCGCATGTTTTCTCCTTCAGCATAATATTTTGGCGGTTTTGTTGATAAGATATTACTTTTCTTGCCTAATAACCGGTTCCAACGGTAAAGGTCAAAGAAGGGGATTAATACTTAAAACATTATCCTTAATATAAAAGCAAATAAGTAAGCTTGTCCAGATTGCAAGAGTAAAATTATCAATCTTCCTGCAATCCCGTCAATTCGGAAGGATCATACCAAGTAAGAAGGCCGTCCATTTGCAGGATTTCCATTTCCAATACGGTTTTATGATGCTCTTCTTCCGTTGCCAATTGGCGTAAAAGCTGAGCTGTTTCAGGTTCGGAAGCGGAAAGAGCCATTTGTGAATATTCTTTTGCCGCATCAATTTCTCTGTCAATGGCAAAACGAAGAACTTTAACGGGATCGGATAAGTCCTCAGGTTTAATTTGGAAATAAATTTCGGAATCGATAAAAATTCGGCTGTCGGGGAATTCTTTTTTGCAGGCTTCCCTTAATTTTTCTTCGTGCATTTGTTCCATTGGAACCAAGCTTTTCAGGACAGTATTGATTTCAGGAGCGGCAGCAAAGCTTTTTGCCAAAGACCTGTAAAGGTTTTGCGATTTGATTTCGTTTTGGATGGCAAGAAGGTAAGTGTTAAGACGGTCAGACATGATTTGAACTCCTTTTTAGGTAATTTCTCTAATTAAGGGAATAGGATCAATTTTTCCCGCTTGGCGTGCAGGCAGCAATATGCTCAAAAAGGTTATTAATAGAGCCGCCAACGGAATTAACAGATAATCCGAAAGTTTTATGAAAACCGGTAAGACTAAATCGGGTTGGTCTCCGACGGGAAAATGTATGAAACCGAAATTGGCTTGAAGTTGCAAAAGAATAAGGGAAAGAAGAATACCGCATAAAATTCCCGCAATTGCAAGTGATAACCCTTGTCGCAGAAACAGCTGCACCAAATCTTCATTGCGATAACCGATAGTTTTCAGAATTCCGATCAAACGACGCTTTTGAACAATTGTTCGGAAAATATTTCCGCTCATATTGAAAGCGGCAATGATGAACATCAAGCAGAGAATAGTCAGCATCAGAGCTTTCTCAAATTTCATTGCACCGTATAAATTGGTGTCAAAAGCACTCCAATCTTCCACTTTGTAGTCGGGAAGGTCTTTACGTAGACGCGCTGTTATCTTTTTTAATTGATTAGGATTATCTGCTTTGAGTTCCACCTGATCAATCTGATTTTCATACCCGCTGAAAAATTGTCCTGCGGAAAGAGGAATATAAGAATAAAGGCGATCGTAATCCGGCATTCCCGCAATGAAAATAGCATCCACCCTCATTTTTTTTGTCTTCGGAAGCATGCCCAAAGGCGTAGGTTGCGATGCTAAAGGTGAAATCAATTGAATAGTATCGCCCACATTTGCATCCAAACTTTGCGCTAATGCGGCACCGAGGATAATGCCGTTTTGGTCAAATGACGCAGGAGTCGGATTTCCGTTGACTAATCCTTGCAGCCATTGATTTTTCGCTGAAGGTAAATTATCTGTAAAAAGAGGCAAAAGAACGGGACTGACTTTTTGGTGCTGTTTGAGATCAATTCCGAAACTGACCGTTGCCGCTAAAGCTTCATCTTTCACCAGCATCAATTCATTGCGGACTACAGGAGAGAAGGCTTTGACATAGGGAAGGCGAGCAAGTTTTTCTACCAAAAGCGGATAATTGTTAATAGGAGTGCCGGAAGTGCCTTCAATGCGAATTTCAGCTCTCGTGCCGATAATTCGTTGTCTCATATCTCTGTCAAAACCATTCATTACACTGCTAACGGTCAAGAGGGCAAATACTCCCAAAGTTATTCCGCAAAAAGTGAGCCAATGCCTGCCGGGAATTTTTCCTTTACCTGAAAATAAAAGGCGTTGCGCAAGCAAGCCCAAACTTCGGTTGCGCATTTTATGGTAAGCGGTTCGTGACATATTTTGGCAAACCGGAAGCAAGCTTGGTAGACAATTTTCTGTAATGACGCAGCAGGCGCTCGAAATGATGAGGTTGTTCAAAACCTGCCAAAGCTTCTTCAGCTTGTTGTTTTCCCCACTCAAAAAAGGTATCGGCTTCCGAAAAACCGAAGACACTACCTTTCGGATACCAAGCTTCCACTATAATATCGGGTTTATTATCAACTATGGCATGCATAGCTATGAACGCCTGATTTTGAAGAACCGTATTCAAAAAAACTTCATTAAGCCTGATTTGCTTCGAAGTGGCAGAAGCTTTGTTCAGATCAATCAATTCCGGTTCGTTAAAAATTGCGGGCAATACATTAACCGCAATAGTTATTTCACCGGGTAAAGAAAAAGCCGGACCCAAGGGTAAAGGATATTCCACTCCTCCGTCAACGAATGCATATTTACCGCAAATATAGGGAGTGAAAATATACGGAATGGAAGAAGAAGCGCGCATTGCATGAGCCAAAGGTCCTTTGTTAATAATCACGGAACGCTTTTGATTTAGGTCATAACTTACAGCCCAAAAAGGAATACGGCACTCTTCAACCGATGAAAGAGCAGTCCATTCGTCAAACCATTTCAGCAAACCGTTGCCGTCAAAAATTCCGGAAAGTGTAGTGTCCAAACGCAAAGTGCTAAACCATCTTTTCTTTTGTTTCAGCAGATTTGCCAAAGCTAAAATTTCGGAAGGGGATAGTCCCTTGGCATAAAGTCCGCCTACGATTGCACCCATACTTGTTCCTATTACCGAGACGATATCAAAGCGTTTTTCCAAAACTTCTAAGACACCGATTTCAGCTAATCCCAAAGCTGCTCCTCCGCCTAAAACAACTTTGGCTGTTTGTTTCAAATTCGTATTCTTTTCCTGCATATTTACAATTAACGATTAAGGCTCATAAAAGTCAAGCTCTAAAAGTAAATCCTTATCGTAAAAGTTCAAAGAAGCTATGCTTCATTTCAGTTGACATCAAAAGCAGGGCTTTGAAATATGCTAATATGAAGAAAATAATTCCTTTTTTGGTGTTGATGATACTTGGCGGATGCGATATTTTTTCCCTTCGCGAGTCAGAAAAGCCGAGCAGTCCGGCAGCATGGAATTATTTTTATACGGATTGGAGGCTCACTGTGCAAAATTTGCAATACGCTTATGAAGATGAACGCAATGTTGCACGCTACAGTGAACTTTTTATGCCCGATTTCCGCTTCTATTTTTCCGCACAGGACATCAACGATTACAACATCAACACAGTTTGGGGAAGGGATAATGAACGCGATATGCTGTATAATTTATCGTCTTCCGAAGACACGGATTCCGTTATTGTGAGCCTGAATCCAATTCCCAATCAAGTTGATGACACCCTTTCCGTTCCGGTTAAGTTATATCGTGAGTATAATCTTAAGCTGGTGAAAAAAGGAAGTGCACCCGCATATTATTCAGGTAAAATGGAATTGCAGCTGGTGCAAGATCACGGATTTTGGCGCATCCAAAAGTGGTATGACTACCGTTCCGAAGTTTATCCGACGCGTCACACTTGGGGTAAATTGAAGTATGACTACTCGGTTTAAACTTTTATTTTTATTAGCCATTGCCGCTTTACTTACAGGAAGTTGCACCAATCCTTTTCACCCGGAGCTTAGTAATAACAATGAGGAAATTGAAGCTTTCCAAACTCCCGATGCCTTATTGCACACTCTCAGAGACGCTTATACGCAGAAAAATATCAATCTTTTTTCCGCATGTTTAGCTCCCGATTTCCGTTTTGAACTTCTTTCCGCAGAAGTTAACACTATTGGCATTGACTGGAATAATGACGGTATAAAGGACAGCTGGTGGGGCTACGAACAAGAAGTGGAATACCATCGAAACCTCTTTATTGAAGGTTCCAGCGACGGTTCCTATCCTCCTCCGGACCAAATTAACCTAACTTTGCAAGTTCCGCCGGATACACAATGGGAAAACGATCCGGAAGTTGGACACGAAACTTGGAAAGTAATTCCTTGTCTGTTTAATTTGCAGCTGATCTATTCCACGGGCACCAGCAGTTTAAGTTCCAACGGCGTTGCCAGATTTTTTGTCAAGCCTGTGGGGAAACGCTGGTTCATAGCTGTTTGGCGTGACGAATCTAATATCTGATGCCGCAACGAATTTTAGCAGTTGATTACGGTGAAAAGCGAATAGGGTTAGCGCTTTCAGACCCGCTCCACCTTTTTGCCACTCCCTACAAAACTATCTCCAATTCATCTTTGCAGGAAGTTATTGACCAATTGCAACAAATTATTACGGAGCAACAAGTTGGATTAGTGTTAGTTGGCATACCGTTAAGCGTTGACGGTAACACTACAGCCAAAACAATAGAAACGCAAAACTTCTTCCAATCGCTTAGAAACAATCTTTCCGTTGAAGTTAAAGAAGCGGATGAACGCTACACCACTTCCGAGGCTAATGCTCTTTTGAAAGAAAAAGGTTTAAGTTGGAAAGAAGCACGAAAGCAGATCGACGCTTTTGCCGCTTGCCTGATTTTACAACGCTATTTGGAAAGTAATACTTAAGGAATTTACATGTCTGATACCGAAGAACCGAAAACAGAAAAATCATTGCAGGACACAAAACCTAAACTTAGTGCCAAATTTTGGCGCATCATTATCAATGTAATTTTATTGCTTTTCCTGTGTTCGCTTATCTATAATTTCTTAATTCCCGTGAGAACTTCCGAGATAATTGTCCATGTCCGACCGGGTGAAACCACTGCTCAAATCGGCAAAAAACTAAAGCAAAATAAAGTAATACGCAGCGCTTTTTGGTTTAATGTTTCAGCAAGACTGACGAATAGCGACCGCAATTTGAAAGCGGGAAGATATGTATTCGGCGGGCATGTAAATCTTATCCAAACTTTAAGCAAAATCCGCTCCGGCAAATCAACTTTATTGCATTTGACCATTCCGGAAGGATTTTCCCTTTACCAAACTGTTAAGCTGATGGAAAAATGCGGTATCGGCACTTATGATTCCTTGATGGCGGTTGCTACCAATCCCGAAATTGCCAAAAAACTTACAGGATTTGAGATTTCCACTTTGGAAGGTTTTCTCTATCCGGAAACTTATGTTTTTGACATAGATGTTTCCCCGGAGGGAATCTTTGCGATGATGACAGCACAATTTTTCCGAAAGCTGAAAGAGGCAGGCATTACGATTGATGATCCGAAGAAGTTTTATCAGACCTTGATTTTGGCATCTATCGTGGAGCAGGAAGCTGTTAAGGAAGAGGAAAAACCTTTGATTGCGAGCGTTTTTTTGAATCGTCTCAAGCGCGGAATGAAATTGGAAAGCTGTCCCACAGTGGATTATACTTTGGAAAGAAAAGGAATTTCGCGTCAGCAACTGACTTATAAAGATTTGGAAATTAACACTCCATATAACACTTATCGTATAGAAGGTTTGCCTCCAAATCCGATTTGCAATCCCGATATAGCTTCCATTCAAGCAGCTCTCCATCCTGCTTCAACCTCTTATCTTTATTTCTTTGCGGATTTTAAAGGAAACAACATTTTCTCCTCTTCTTATGCAGAACATCTTCAAAAACAAAAACTCTACGGAAAACGGGATAAATATTAAAAGCAAAAGCTGAAAATTTTAGGCAATAAATAATCCTACCTCATTCTATTGAGCGGAATTTTTCATCTGCCGATTAACCTTATAACATTGTTTCACATTAGGAGAAGAAATCAAATAAGAGACCGAAGTTTATATAAAAGTGAAGATGTTATGTAGGGGCGAACCTATGTGTTCGCCCTCATTTTTAGGGGAGATACGAATGTCTGCCACTAATGTGTATAATTATTGTTTTGATTGTTTATCAGTCTTATTTTTTGTATAAATTGGCTATTCCGCTCTCTTGATTAACGGGGGGTTAACGGAGGGTTAACGGAGGGAAAGCCCGCGTTGACCTCCCGTATAATAAGAGCAAGAGAAGGGCTTCAAAATCCCTTTTTGCTTGACAAATAAAGGATATAAAAAATTATGAAATGAAGGATTATTTTGCTTATAAATAAGCAGTTACCCTAAGCAAAGAGTGTCAGTTCAAAGCCTATGGGAAGTTACTTATTTATTTAAAAGGAGAAAAAATGGCAGTTCCGAAAAAAAGAACTTCAAAAGCTCGAAGGGATAAACGCAGGACACATGATAATGCTCCTCTTCCTGCAGTTTCTAAATGCGGTCATTGCGGTGAACCTTGTCTGCCTCATCATGTTTGTCCTAAATGCGGATATTATGACGGAAAGCAGGTAATCGCCAAAAAGGATTAGAATGCGCATAGCGGTTGACGCCTTTGGAACGGACAATGCCCCCTACCCTGAAGTGGAAGGTTCAGTTTTAGCCGTTAAAGAAGATTTATGCGAACAGGTCATATTAGTCGGAGACGAAAATATCCTCAAGCAGGAATTAAGCAAATATATTTATCCAAAGGAAAGAATCAGAGTTGTTCATGCTCCCGAGAGGATTATGATGGATGAAAGTCCGTCTCAAGCAGTGCGTAACAAACCTAATTCCTCGTTAGTAAAAACTGTCAGTCTTCATCGCGAAGGTGAAGCTGATGCTGCAGTCAGTGCAGGCAATACAGGTGCTGTTATGGCGGCGTCACTTTTCGTTTATGGTCGCATTCCTAATGTGTTGCGTCCTGCAATAGCCGGTTCTTTGCCTACGCAAAAAAACTATGCTGTCATTCTTGATATCGGAGCCAATGTTGATTGCGAAGCTGAACATCTTCTTCAGTTTGCGCGGCTGGGTTCTTTGTATGCAGAATTTCTTTTTCGCATAAATAAACCGCGCGTCTCTTTACTTAATATAGGCGAAGAAGGAGCAAAAGGCAACCAGGTTGTTAAAGAAGTATATCAGATGCTGAAGGAAGCGGAAGATTTAAATTTTACCGGCAACATAGAAGGCAAAGATGTTTTGAAGGGTGATACGGATGTAATAGTCTGTGACGGATTTGTCGGCAATGTTATGTTGAAAACGATAGAAGGTGCGGTCATTTCGATCTTTGAAATTTTGAAAGAAGAAATAAATAAAGATTGGGTAGCGAAATTAGGTGCCCTCCTTTCCTATCCCGTTTATTCCTATATGAAAAAGAAGTTGGACCATACTGAATATGGCGGCGCTTTATTGATAGGTCTGAACGGATTATCTATCATAGCGCACGGGCGTTCAAATGCCAAAGCGATAAAAAATTCCATTAAATTTGCCGTGAGAACGGCTGAAAGCGGGTTTGTCGAACATACTAAAACCTATTTTGCCCGCTATGGGAGCAGTTATGAATAGGTATTATGCAAAGTTTACGGCTTTCGGGAGTTATACTCCCCCAAAGGTTTTGAATAATTATGACTTGGAAAAAATTGTTGATACAACCGATGAATGGATACGAACACGAACCGGAATGTTTGAGCGTCATATTGCTGCAGATAATGAAGCAGCCAGTGATTTAGCTTATGCTGCCGCTAAAAGGGCGATGGAATCCTCTCCGGTAAAATACAGAGAAATTGATTTAATTTTGGTGGCTACAGTTACAGGTGACTATGCTTTTCCTTCCACTGCCTGCATTTTGCAGAAAAGACTCGGGATGAAAGATATTCCAGCTTTTGATCTTTCCGCAGGCTGCACCGGTTTTATTTATGCGGTGGATGTCGCTCGGCAATTTATTGAAAATGGAACTTACAAGAATATTCTGGTTGTTGGCGTGGAGGTTCTTACCAAAATTACAAATTGGAAAGACCGCAATACCTGCGTATTATTCGGTGACGGAGCAGGTGCTGCAATTGTTTCCAGAGCCAGATCCGCTGATATTTCTCATATTATAGACACCAAAATTTGGTCGGACGGCAGTCAGGGTGAATATCTTTATCAACCTGCAGGCGGTTCGCGCATGCCTGCTTCCAGAAAAACTGTGGAAGAAAATCTGCATACTGTTTATATGGAAGGGAACAAGATTTTCAAATTAGCAGTTCGCTCGATGACCTCTGCCATTGACGAAATTCTGAAACAAAATAAACTGAAACCGGATGATGTGGATTGGTTTATTCCGCATCAGGCTAACCTTAGAATTATTGAAGCGATCATTGACAGGCTTCATGTTCCCAAAGACAGAGTAATTATTAATATAGAAAAATACGGCAATATGTCCTCAGCCACCATTCCCGTGGCTGTTGATGAAGCTATTCGTGCCAAAAAAATCAGGCGCGGGGATGTAATTTTGATGGTGGCATTCGGAGCCGGTCTTACTTGGGGCAGCGTTTTAGCCAGATACTGATTTACTTTTGGAGAAATAATTTTTAACTGAATAAGGCAGGAAGGAGAAGATGAAGAAAACCGCATTTGTTTTTCCCGGTCAGGGTGCTCAATACGTGGGTATGGCTATGGACTTTGTTGCGAGTGAGCAAGAATTGGAAAATATTCTGCACGATTTTGATCGTGAACACGGCACGAATTTATACGAGATAATGAAAAATGGTCCTGAAGCTGCGCTTACTGAAACCCGCATCACTCAACCCGCCATCCTCTTTCATTCAATTTGTGCGTATCAGGCATTGATGAAACGCGCGGAAATCAAGCCCGAATTTGTTGCAGGTCATTCACTGGGTGAATTTACCGCTTTAGTTGCAGCAGGAGTTCTCTCTCTTCAAGACGCAATGCATATAGTTCACAAGAGAGGAGAATTTATGATTAAAGCGAATAAAGGTGTCCCTTTTGCCATGTCTGCAATCATCGGTTTGCCTCCCGAGGAAGTTGTCAGTATTTGTGCTGAAGCGGAAAAAGTCGGCTTGGTGAGAGCGGTAAATTTCAATACTCCTTCTCAAACTGTAATTTCCGGCACTAAAGAAGGTGTGGAAGCTGCGGGTGAATTGGCTAAAACTAAAGGCGCAAAAAGAGTTTTACCTTTAACCGTAGGCGGACCTTTTCACACCCCTTTGATTGAACAGGCAAGTGTTTGGTTGGCGGAAGAAATGCAGCGCTTCACTTTTCACGATGCCTTGGTTCCGGTTGTGTCCAATTTGGATGCCTTGCCGGAAACGAACGGAAACGCAATCAGAGAAAAATTGGTGAAACAGATTATCTCTCCCGTGAAATGGTCAGAAAGCGTGCAGTATATGTTACAACAAGGTATTGGCAGATTTATTGAGTTCGGTCCGCAAAGGGTTCTCAGCGGAATGATTAAGAATATTGACAAGGATGTTGAAATTTTGAATGTGGACAAAGTGGACGATGTTGAGAAAATTATCGGTCAACTTAATCAAGGATAAAAGTAAAAAGGATTAATCCGAGATGGACAGATTAAAAGATAAAGTAGCGATAATTACCGGTTCCGCACGCGGGATAGGTTTCAGTATAGCTGAACTTTTTGCCGCTGAAGGCGCTACAGTTGTCATTCTTGACCTGGTTGAAGAAGCGGTGAATGAAGCGGTAAAGAAACTAACTTCTCAAGGTTTGAAAGCGGACGGCTTTACCGGAAATGTTACTCGTTCCGATGAGATGGAAAAAGTGTTCAGTTCCGTTGTGGAAAAGTATAGGGCTATTGATATCTTAGTCAATAATGCAGGCATAACTAAAGATAATTTGCTGTTGAGAATGAAAGAAGATGAGTGGGACAGCGTAATGGCAGTTAACCTGCGCGGAGCTTTCCTTTGCACGCAGAAAGTTTTTAAGGTAATGATGAAACAACGCAGCGGAGTCATAATTAACATTGCTTCCGTCATAGGTTTGATGGGAAATGCAGGTCAGGCTAATTACGCTACAAGCAAAGGCGGTTTGATTGCCTTTACCAAATCCTGCGCTAAAGAATTCGCTTCCCGCAATGTGAGAGTTAATGCTGTTGCCCCCGGTTTCATTCAAACCGATATGACTGCTCAATTATCGGCTGCGGCAGTGGAAAATTACGCCAAAGCAATTCCGTTGGAGAAAATGGGTTTGCCTGTTGATGTTGCCAAAGCCTGCTTGTTTTTTGCGTCCGATGAGAGTTCTTACATTACCGGTCAAACTTTAGCCGTTGACGGCGGACTGACAATGTATTAAAGGATTGGCAAAACCAACCCTGTAATAAATAAAAAATAAGCCCTAATAAACATAGGAGGAAAAATGGATATTGAATCCAAAGTCAAGCAAATCGTAATGGACAAGCTGGGTGTCGAAGAATCACAAGTGACACCTGAAGCTAACTTTATTGAAGACTTGCGTGCCGATTCTCTGGATACGGTGGAATTGGTTATGGCTTTTGAGGAAGAATTCGGAATTACCATTCCCGAAGAAGATCAGGAAAAGATAACAACTGTCGGTAATGCGATAGAATATCTCAAGAGCAAAGTTAATTAATCTTTCGTAAAAGAAAAGCGGAACAGGCCGGAAAAGAAAAACGGCAAAGCGGTCAATTGATAATAAGCCTATAAGACAGGAGCCAATCTTGATTTACAGGCTTAATCATATGCTCGTAGACCCATAAGTGCAACCGTAATTTCGCTTCCGGTCTTTCCTTCCTTTTTTATCCTATGGCTATTTAAGAGGGAAATTAAACAAAACAAAAAAAGCATGCAATGAGGTTCACTTCATGAAAAGACGCGTAGTCATAACAGGCTTGGGAGCAATTACCCCCGTCGGACATACTTGTCGGGAAACTTGGGACAATTTGGTAAAAGGCGTTTCCGGCTTCGATTATATTACTCATTTTGACGCAAGCAATTTTTCCACAAGATTTGCGGCAGAAGTAAAAAACTTTAATCCTGCCGATCATTTTGACCTGAAAGAAGGCAGGAAACTTGATTCCTATACGCAATTTGCATTGGTGGCTTCAAGGGAAGCTATTAAAGATGCAGGTTTGGCAGAGAGCAATGTAAATCCGGAAAGAGTTGGCGTAATCACCGGTGCAGGAATCGGCGGTATTATGACTTTGGAGGAAGAATGCGGTAAATTCATTGCCGGCGGTCCTCGTAAAGTCAGTCCTTTCTTTATTCCGAAAATGATTTCCAATATTGCTGCCGCTCACATTGCCATCGAAAACGGCTACAAAGGTATAAATTTTAATATAGCGAGTGCGTGTGCCAGTGCCAATCATGCTATTGGAACAGCTTTCCGTTCCATTCAATACGGTGATGCGGATGTAATTATTACAGGCGGAACTGAAGCTGCGGTAACACCTCTTTCCTTAGCGGGTTTCGGAGCTTTGAGAGCTCTCAGTACCAGAAATGACGATCCCAAAACTTCTTCCCGTCCTTTTGATAAAGACAGAGACGGATTTGTGATGTCGGAAGGAGCGGCTATTTTAGTTTTAGAAGAATTGGAACATGCCAAAGCAAGAGGAGCTGAGATTTATGCCGAAGTGGCAGGTTATGGCGCTTCCGATGACGCTTTTCACATTACTGCTCCCTTGGAAGACGGGTCAGGCAGTGTTCTTTGCATGACTGCAGCTCTGAAAGATGCAGGCTTGCAACCTCAAGATATTCAATATATTAATGCTCACGGAACTTCTACACCTTTGAATGATAAGTGCGAGACACTCTCCATCAAGAAAACTTTCGGAGATTACGCTTATAAACTGAAAATCAATTCTACCAAATCAATGGTGGGTCATATGCTTGGTGCGGCTGCAGGTATAGAAGCAATAGTTTGCTGTAAAACAATTCAAACCGGCTGGATTCATCCAACCATGAATCTGTTCAATCCTGATCCGGAATGCGATTTGGACTATGTTCCCAATCAGGCACAACAGGTTAAAGTTGATAACGCCCTTTCTAATTCTTTAGGATTTGGAGGACACAATTCTGCCCTCGTAATTAAAAGATATAGCGATTAGTTTCTGTAAGAGCGTTTGATTTGCAGACCGGCAAGTTTTTTGCAGAGCAGAGGAAGCCGTGAATTCGGTCATTAAAAAAATCATTGATTATTTCAGTTTACGACCCTTTCCAAATCAAACAGAGTTTCCTAAATGGGAAAAGAGATTGGCTGCACTGCAAAAGAAAATAAACTATTCTTTTCACGATTTAACCCTGCTCAAAGCTTCAATGACGCATAAATCTTATCTTCGCCAGAAATTCAATGACCACAAAGTTCCTTCACCTTTTGAGAGGATGGAATTTTTGGGTGATTCCATTCTCGGATTCGTAGTCAGTAAAGAATTATTTTTACGCTTTCCGGATGAGCAGGAAGGCAATCTTTCCAAACTTAAATCCCAAATCGTCTCCGAAACTTATCTCACTTTAAAAGCAAATGATCTTGATTTGGGAAAATATATTCTGCTCAGTCAGGACGAACTTCAATCCGGAGGGCAAGCCAAACCCTCAATCTTAAGTGATACGATGGAAGCTTTGATTTGCGCAATTTATCTTGACGGAGGCATCTCTGCCGCCTCGCGCTTTATTAAGAATTTTGTCCTTAACAATTTTGAGAACTTGGTCAACCGCAGCGAATTGGTCAATTACAAAAGCATTTTGCAGGAATATGTTCAAGCCAGAAATCTGCCTCCTCCTGAATATAAAATCATAGGTGAAACCGGCCCTCAACATCAAAAAGTGTTCTTGGTGGAAGTAAAAATTAACGGCAAGAGAATGGGTGAAGGGAAAGGGACAACTAAAAAAGCTGCCCATCAGGAAGCAGCTAAAATGGCTTGTCAAAAACTCGGAATTTAGTTGCAGATGCAGATTTATCCCGTATTTATACCTAATCGCGGCTGCCCTTTTAAGTGTATTTATTGCGACCAGACACAATTAGACGGCACAAGTGAAGAATCTTTTGCTCAACTTTTCCAAAATATGGCAGACTTTTGTCAGTTGCATTCTACACAAGAGAAACAGATTGCTTTTTACGGCGGAACTTTTACGGGGTTAACTCTTTCTGAACGTGAAGCTTACTATCAATTGGCTGCTCCTTTTCTGGATGAAAATACTTCCCTTAGGATTTCCACTCGTCCCGATCAAGTTGAAACCACAGATTTGGAATGGTGCAAAACGCACGGAGTAAAGACCATTGAACTTGGTATTCAGGATTTCAATGAAGAAGTTTTGCAAGCTTCCCGAAGAGGTTATGACAGCGGGACTGCAATTTCTGCCTGCAGAAGAGTCCAAGCATACGGTTTTGAATTGGGAGTGCAATTAATGCCGGGTTTGCCGAATTTTTCAAATGCAAGCATGGAAGAAAATAAGATGGTTCTGCAGGAGTTACATCCTTCATATCTGCGTCTCTATCCTTTGATAATTATCCGAGGAACGGCACTTTGGGAGACTTGGAAAGCCGGAAAATTTAATCCTTTAAGCATGGAAGATGCGATAGATATTTGTGCGGATTATTGTATCTTGGCACAGCAGAATAATATTTCGGTAATCAAGATAGGAATTCCGCCCTTGCGTAAAGGCTCTGAATATGCGGGTCCGTATCATCCCGCTTTCGGTGAATTGGTGAAAGGTGAATTGCTGATTAGAGACATCGTTGCCGGTTACAATTCTGAAACAAGCATCTTTCTTTCAACTTTAGACATTTCTTTATTGACAGCACACGAAGGTTATAATATAAGTAAATTGATGAACAGATTAGGAAGGGATGATATTAAGATTATGTCTGATCTTAACCTTTCCCAAGGTGAAATTAAATATATAAGGTAGGAAATTAAGGGGAGTTTTTATGAAAGCCAAATATCTTATTTTTTCCTTACTGATTTTGTGCCTGATGTTTTGCGGGTGCGAAATCAAGAACTTTAATCTTCCGTCTTGGAATGTCAATCTCAAAGTTCCGCTCATCAATGAGCATTATTATGTGTCGGATTTGGTGGACAGCGTCAACTTTTTCATGGAGAATGATTCTATTATTGTTCAAGCAAGCGGTGATTTTGAAGCCAATCCGTTGAATAATATTCCCGTTGTTTTGTTAGATGAGCCTGAGGATGCAACTCTGCTTTCCGGAATTGAGGCAACCGGCTCCTTTAGTTTAAGTCAAGCTCAGGACAGCATCAGACTTTCTTACGGGGTCATATCTCAAGGCGAAATCGATTTTAATTTCAGCGGAATGTCTCCCGAAGTGATTTCCGCCTCTTTAGTTTTTCAGGAATTCAGAGATAATACAGGTGCTCCGTTAACCATATCTTATAATAATTTGACCGGTTGGAGGAGCGTTAATCTTGAAGGTTACTATTTCGGGCAAGAAGGTTCCGATAATGTTATTAATCAACTTGATTACGACCTGCATGTGACTTCTTCTTTACCAATCGGAACGCCTGTGGGAAATTTAGAAATCAGAATGGGCGGTCCTGTCTATTTTTCTTTAATTCGCGGGATTGTGACTTCATACAAAATTTTAATGAATAACAGTCTGGCAAATGTTGATGTTGAATATCCGGAAGGTGTCAGTGACGCAATTCAGATCAAGAGTGCCAAGATTACCATTGATGTCCATAATCCATATTCCTTTGCCTGTCTGATGAACGGTCAAATTTACGGAAGAAATGATGACGGTGAAGAAGCAGTTTACAATATCCCGCAAAGTGAAGCTTATTTAATTCATCCCGTGAATGATGCTTCAGGCGGCTTTACCAGACTAATATTTGAAGGAACTGAGGTTAATAATCTTGTCCAAATTATGCCGACGCATGTAGAATTGCGAGAAGCATTTTTTAGTGTCTACAATCCCAATCATCAGATAGGTGAGATGAATATTCATGAACTTCTAAACGGAACTTATATAGTCCGAACTCCTCTTGTTCTGGAATTTACCGATAAGGAAATTATGCCTGCCGATTCTACGGAAATAGAAATTTCCGACGACAATATTGATTTGATAGAAGAGAATATTAATGATGTTCATTTGATGATGTCTATCGTTAACAGATTACCGATAGGCGGACAAATTACCTTATTCTTCAGCACCGACCCGAATTTCAGACCTGATGTTAATGACCCTTCCCAGCTGGTAAAATCTGCACATCTATCCGCATTAACCTATCAAGAACAGGAAATTGATTTGAATCTCGACAAAAATGAGATAAAGATGTTCACTCATCCTTATGTATATATGAGGCTCAAAATCAAATTTGATAACACAAACGGTCCCGTTTCGATTACCGCAACACCTGAAGATTATATCGGGATACGATGCATGCTGCAAGTAAATGCTCATATCGAGGAATCATGAAGAAGATATATTTTATCGGAATCTTTCTGGCGGTTGTTTGTCTGCTTCCGTCATTACAGACCGCTACTTCTCTCCCTTTTTCCGGCAGCTATTTAATGCGTGCACAAGGAGCGGAAGCCGTTTATTGGAATCCCGCTTCGCTAAACTCAAATTATAAAAATTTTGTAATTCCCGTGTTGAATCTGACGGGTGGTATATTCAATAACGCTTTTGATTTGGATACTTACAATTTTTTCTGCAGCAGAGACACCTTGAGTGAAAAGGACAAAGCAAGATTGCTAAGTAAAATTGATTCCAATCTCAGGTTCAAGACAGACGAGAACATTATGCTGTTCGGAATGACTTTCGGCAACCTTGCGCTTGCTTCCGGCACTCATATTGCGGCACACGGCAGATTTGATAAAGATTATCTGCGCATCATTCTATACGGCAATGAAGAAACGGATTATTTTTTCACTAAAGAAGATAATCAAGTTGAAGGTTTAGTATATCAGGATATTACTTTGGGTGCGGGGAACTGGAATATTTCTCCCTATTTTAAACTGCCTGTTTTACCCGCAATAAAAGTCGGAGCTTCAGCCAGTATTCTTATCGGAGGAGCTGTTGCGGAAACGGATAAATTTATTGGTACTCTGCATTCTGATTTTGACGGAATGCAATTGAAACAGGATGTTTATCTTAGAACCGGGATTTTAGGAATCGGCACCAAAGCTTTGTTGGGAGTAGAATCGGAGCCTTTACCCAATCTTTCAGTGGGAATGAGTCTTGATAACATCGGCGGTTTTATCAAGTGGGTGGGCGAGAATAAAATGTATCATTATAATGTTGAATCGGACAGTGTTTTTGCTGCCGATTTGGAAGAAGATTTTGTCACGGAAGTTGATTCCAGTTGGTCAATCGGTAATTTCACTACCAAAATTCCGCCCGAGCTTCGTTTGGGCGCTTATTACAGTTTCCGCAAAATAAATGTCTCCGCGGATTATGTCCAAGGCTTCAAAGCTTCCCAAGTGACAAGTCCTATCGGCTATTTCTGTTTCGGAGCCGAGTTTTTACCGCTTCCGGTTTTACCTTTACAGATTGGTTACAGACCCGGAAACAAAGATCAGCCTTGGTCTTTTTCATACGGAATCGGCATCCGCGTAAAACCCGTTAATCTTGGTATCGGCATTCAAAGCGTCAGTTCCATCATTCCCGGTTACAAAACCAGAGGAGTAAATTTCGCCGGTAATTTTAGCATTCACTATTAGCAATCGGTTGCCTGAATGGCTGTTCTTATTGTAGTTATAGTAGTAGCGCTGATTTTAGCTGCAGCATATTACTATAAAACAAATCCGGAATTGCCTTATCCCCGTAAAACTGTCCTGATTGTTTTGAGGACGATAGTTTGGGTATTAGTTCTGCTTTTTTTGTTAAAGCCTGTTTATTATTATGTTCGGCATTACACTCAAAAACCTGTAGCTATACTTTTGAAAGATAATTCCTCCAGTATGAATTTACTGCAACAGGGGAAACCGAAATCAGTTCGCAGCGGTGAAGCTTATGCTCAGGTGAAAAAGCGGCTGCAAGAACAAGGGTATATTGTGCGTGAATATAATTTTGCGGACGGTCTACAAGGCAAATCCGATCGAACTTATCTGGTTCCCGCTTTATTAAAATTGCAAGATCTCTATCCCCAAACTCCCGTCAAAGGTGTCTATGTCTTTTCCGACGGCCGGTTTCGCGATCCGGATTTGCATATTTTGAATAATTATAAATTCCCGGTCTACACCATTGCCGACACTTTGAGAGAAGTAGTTTCGGATCTTTCCGTTACCGAATTACGCCACAATCTTCAAGGATACAGAAACGAACCGAATTTGGCGGAAGTGACATTGCAAGCGGATGCATACAAAGGCAAGGCTGCAGTCGCCTTATGGGCAGACGGGAAAAAAGTTGAAGAAAAGCAGATTTCTTTTGCCTCCGGACCCGTCCAAACTGTATCTTTTTCCATAAGATTAGGCAGCCTCGGATTGCATAAATTGGAAGCAACAGTTACCGCAAGCGGAATTAAGGAAGCTTCTCTTGCTAATAATAAAGCGCTCAGTGCAATTGACATTCAAAAAGACAAAGAAAAAATCCTGCTTCTTACCGATGTCCCGAATTGGGATGCAAAATTCATTCTGGATGCGCTGAAAGAAAATAATCATTGGGAAGCTTTGGCTTACACAGTTAAATCGGACAGACTCTTTGACGGTGAAAATCCCGTTGAACTAAAAGACTGGGATGCAGTTTCGGCAGTTATTGTCGTCAATACCGGTTTCCTGCATTTGGGTGAAAGTATGGCTGCTGCTTTAGTGAACAAAGTGAATGCAGGTTGCGGGTTGCTGTATTTCGGTTTGCCGATTACTCAACTGAATTCAATTTTGCCTTTGCAGCTTTCAAATCTTAAAAGCAGTTACAAAGGTCTGCTGCAATTTTTACCCGCATCCCAAAGTTACGCGGTCTTCCAAATTGACCCTCAAGAGCTGGAACAAATTCCTCCCGTTGATTATTATTACCTCGTTCCGAATAAGCAATCGGAAGTTGTTGCCGTTCTTGATAATGCGCAAAAAAGTCCCGCAATTGCGATAAATTCATTATCCGGCGGGAAGGTAGTCGGTTTTTCCGTCTTAAATTTATGGCGTTGGCAATTGCAAAGCCGGACGCAAGGTTACAAAACTTTTATTACAGATTTGGTTACTTGGCTCTTGAATAAAGAAGCCGGCCAATTCAACGCTTTGTATGAACCGAGCTATTATCTGGATGAACCTGTTTCCATAAAATTGACTGCCGGTGACGAATTACGCAGACAAAAGCAGAATTTGGCGCCTTTCTTAACTGTCTATAATGCCAAAAATGACAGTGTATTCGGGGATTTTTTAACAGAACGGCAAGGCGCTTACAATATCCAATTCCGGTTAACTCAACCCGATGAATACCATTTTACGATCAAAGACAAAGTTTCCGGAGACGCTGCTCAAGGGAAATTCCTCGTCCATGCTCAAAATTTGGAAGCGCGTGATTTGGGTAATAATTTGTCTTTACTCGGCTGGATCGCACAGCAGACGGGCGGAAAATTTCTAAGCCTGGAAGCTGCAGACAAATATCAGCCGCCTTTGGCAAAAGCGGAAAAGCAGATTGAGCAAAAAGAATTTCCTCTCTACAAAAAATGGTATATATTAGTATTGTTCATATTCTCTTTTTGTCTTGAATTATTATTGCGTCGTGTATGGGGACTGCTTTAACTTGACTGATTTGGCGTAGCGGTTTTAAAGAGTTTACTATGTATAGATTTGAAAGATTGGAATTTCCGAAGAAATATCCCATTCCCAATTGGATTAAATTGGCTGTGCTGATTATGATTTTAGCAGGTATCGGAATTCATTCTTGTTCACAGCGCAAAGACGCTGCCGATATAGTTATCAGCAATGTTCAAATTACGGATTATACACCCGTGTCTGTGGAAGTGGATTATACTTTACAAAATAAATCAAAAGCTGATAGAATTGTTTGGCTGTATTTACGGGTCTACGGACCCGAGGACGAAATTTTGGGCGACGCTCTTTATTCAGTGAGTATAAAAGCAGGCGCAAAACAGGATTTTGCCAAAATTATCGATAAATTATCCAGACCGCTACTCATTGGTGAAAAACCGGCAAAAGCCACCTTAGAAATCTACAAAAGAAAGGTCCTCTCCTAAAGTGAAACTAAAAGCGTTTACTTACATCAACGGGAAAAAATTTCTTTATAATGTCCGTTTCTGATTATGTCCGCTAAAATTATTATTGCCGGAACCGAACTTAATTTCCCGGACAACAGTTTATTCTTTCAAGGTTATATAAATCACGAAGGGAGGCTGCTCTATAACGAAGCGGCGCAGGAAATAATAGCTTCCTTTTTACAAGCTAAATCGCCCGCAGATTTGTTTGCCGAAATCAACGGTTCTTTTCAGTTCATTTATCGGCAAGGCAATAAGCTGTATTTTTCCGTTGATCATTTTGGCGGTTATTCTCTTTTTTACAGACTTCAGAATTCGTCTTTGACCCTTTTTGACAACCCTATGCTGTTACCCGAGCCCGGTCCTTTAAGTGACCTGAATATCTGCACATTTCTGGCAACAGGATTTACTCTCGGTCAAAATACTGTCTTTAAAGATTTGCAAGAATGCCTTCCCGGAACTTTATATACATATGACCTAAAGACAGAAAAATTGAGTTTTTCTCGCTGGTTCAGCTACTATGCGATTGATGAAAAAATGCCGGATAATGAAATTCTGAAAAGTTTGTTTGATAATTTATTTCCCGCAGTTGAAGCAGGTGAATACACACTCAGCCTTAGCGGAGGTATCGATTCCCGTCTGCTGTTCGGAGTTTTGTTGAAGCAGAAAATTCCTTTCCAAACCTATACCTTCGGCTCCGATTATAATCCGGACCGAAAACTTGCCGCCTCTTTAGCGGAAAGTTTTAACATTCCCTGCCACCAGCATAATTTTACTCCCGAACTTTGCAATCAATACTGGACCACAGACGATATCGCTTTTATCATAAAAAATTGCACTTTCGCACGCAGTTTGCCCAATGAAACGGACTTGATTTCCTCGCATTTATTAGACCCCAGGCAGCATATTATCGTAAAAGGTTTTGGCGGAGATTGGCTCACCGGACGCTATCTCACTTCGCAATTGCTTTTGTGCGATACTGAAAAAAAACTTACTCGCTATCTTTTCAAAAAATATTTTCGCCTGACCGGATTTTCTTCTTCCGCTTTCAAAAACTTGCTTTTTGATTGTTTTGACCGCTTTATGCAAAAGAATTACTATCCCCAAAATCCGGGATTTGTCTCGGCTGAAGAACAATGGAATCTGCAACACCACGAACGCAAATATATAGTCAATACCATCTCTTTTTACAAAGCGCGCGGATTCCGCTTTTATTTACCATATTACGATCGCAGTTTAATGCAGTATTTTTCCCACCTGCAGTATAACTTTAAGCTTGAGCAAAACGGCTATTTCCAATTCCTAAAAAATTATTATTTCCTTGAAGAATTATCGCCCTTGCGGGAATTTCCCACCTTACGCGGAAACTTTCTTGCGCCTTTTCATCCTTCGTTTTTGCAAAATTGGAAATCTTCTTTCCACACTTTTCTGCGTGACCTGGATGAAAAAAAGCTGCGGAAACGCTATTTCTTGCCTTCTTTGACGGAATATGGCGATACACTGATGCTGTTTAGACGGGATATAAATATGTTGCCTTATCTGCGTCAAAAAGTCGGAAATAATTTTCCCTCGCTATTTCCCCTTATAGAAACTCTGCATAAAGTCAACTCTAATCAGGCTGCAGCTCATTTGAATTGGTTGAGCAGACAGCGAACTTCCCAGTTGAATGTCAATGCCCTGACTCTTTGCTATATATTTTTTAATCCAATTTTCCTTGAATATTTAACTTTCTTCACCGCTTGACAAATCCTGCCTTATTATTATTTTGTTGTTGTAAGCGGATGCAATTGTCCATTTGTGATTGCAAGCAGCAGAGGTGAAAATGAAAAATAGATTATTAGTTGTAACCGGCGGAGGTGATTGTCCCGGGCTGAATGCAGTTTTGCGTGCTATAGTCAAAAGAGCGTATCAGGAAAAGGATTGGGAAGTTATCGGCAGCATAGATGCTTTTAACGGAATTCTTACTGAACCCATGCATCTGGTAGATCTCACTCCCGAAACGGTTGCAGGCATCCATGTCCAAGGCGGAACAATCATCGGCACAACCAATAAAGGCGGACCTTTTGCTTGGCCCATCAAACTTCCCGACGGAACGGTCGGCGAAGTTGACCGCTCTGATGATTTGCTGCAGCGCCTCAGATACCAGAATATCGATGCGGTCATCAATATCGGAGGAGAAGGCTCTCAGTCCATTTCTCAAAAACTTTTTGAGAAGGGATGTCCAATCATCGGCGTCCCTAAAACTATTGATAACGACCTTTCTGCCACGGATTTCACTTTCGGCTTCCAAACTGCCGTGGATGTCGCTACGGATGCTGTGGATAAATTAGTCACTACGGCTGCCAGTCATCACAGGGTTCTGATTCTTGAAGTAATGGGACGCTATGCCGGTTGGATTGCTTTGTATGCAGCTATTGCGGGAGGAGCGGAAGTCTGTTTAATTCCTGAAATTCCCTATAAAGTCAGCAGTGTTATGGCTGCAATTGAACGGAGAATTGAGGCAGGGAAAGGTTTTGCCATCATTGTCATTGCCGAAGGTGCCAAATCCATAGACGGGCAAATGACTTACACCGCTTGCAACGAGCCAGGTGCAGCGCCTATTCATTTAGGCGGAGCGGGCCTCAAACTTTCCGCAGAACTCAAGGCTGCGGGTTGTCCGATAGAAATCAGAGAAACGATTTTGGGGCATTTGCAGAGGGGAGGAAGACCGAATTCCTTTGACCGCATTTTGGCTTCCCGTTTCGGAATCGAAGCTTTTGAACTTGTCCTGCAGAAAAAATGGGGCAGCATGGTCGCATATAGACATCCGGATATCGTTGCCGTTCCCATTTTAGAAGCAATCAGCCGCTATAATTATATAGACCCTAATTCCGACCTTGTCCATACTGCCCGCGGGCTCGGCATCAGCCTCGGAGATTGATTGGACTGACCGAGAGATAGCTCAAGTCATAGGTAAATCCAGACAATGGGTGTATATCTTCCTGGAAGCCATGGCCTCCATTGAAGTGATTGACCTCAGAAACTTCGCCTATGTGGCAATCTGAAGGAAGAATGTGACGAAGATAGGGCGAAAGATAAGAAATGGGGATACTGCATGATCTGAGAGGTCTCAATAGAATCTGCGCTTTCAGAATTTTATAATGAAAAAAATCATCAATATATCTATTGACAAGATTTGTAATGATATTTATGAGTTGAATTGTTTATGACCTTATCCTCGAAATTTACATCGCTGGAAGAATGACATATTGGGAAGCGAGTGCCGTTTTTTCTGGTCAATAATTTCCCGCTTTACTGCAGGAGCTTGTCGGGAGAATTTGTTGCTTAGAAAAAACTGAACCAAGATATGGAGCAGCCAATGCGAAGCAGAGATAACTTCACCCGGAAACTTATTCACCGGGTAGTAGATAATTCAATCTCAGGCATCAGAGAAGCAGGAGAGTTGTCTGAAAAATCTATCTGTTGTAGTTTACCGGAGATTATAGTCTGGGACAACAGTTTCGCCCCACAGTGCTCTAAACTACATGCTGCTAGTAAAAATTCTATTCTTGAAGTAAAAGGATAAATAATTAGGGAGGGATTTTCTACACCCCCCCTTCCTTTATCTAAGGACTTATTGTGCGTAATGTAATATTGATTGCTTTTACAATGCTTGCTTTCCCAATTTTATCGTTAATCAGGACAGTCGGACATGATGGGATAGGAGAACAGTTTTACAACATTCAAGATGCAATCAATGCCAGTTCACATGGTGATACAATCATCGTTTATCCCGGAACTTACTATGAGAATATCAACTATATGGGGAGAAATGTAACAATCGGTAGTTTTGAGTTTACAACAGGGAACTCTGCGTATCGAGATAGTACAATCATAGACGGTAATTATAACGGTTCATGCATAAAGCTGGTCTCTAATGAGAACAACGCATCAATTTTCGGATTTACTATCCAGCATGGTTCAGGACGACCATTTCCTTCATCTGGTGCTACTCTTACAGCAGGAGGAGGTATATGTGTAATAAATGCGACAAATTTCTCCATTACAAATTGCTTGATAAAAGATAACAAATCCTCCCAAGGAGGAGGAGTGAATGTGCAATGGGGTTCTGTTATTATGCAAGGGACAATAGTTAGAGACAATTATGCGTCTATGCATGGTGGGGGGATTGATGTTGAAGTTTCGGAATTATCCTTTGATAGTCTTAATCGTTGTAGTGTTTATAATAACTATGCTGGATTTACCAACGATATTATGTGCACTGATACGCACATGATGATTAATATTTACCTGAATATAGCTACTTTGAACCCAACCACAGATTATTATATCAGGTATATCAGAAACTCACAGAATTATACTGAAGGTTTTGGAATAATTGATATTCAAACAAGCTATAAAACTGAAGAGAATCACGATATTTACCTTGCTCCGGATGGAAATGATACCAATGACGGATTGTCTCCTGCAACTCCCAGAAAAAGCATTGCCAATGCCCTTCTTACAATTGTATCAGACAGCTTAAACCAGAAAAGTATTTATTTGGCTCCCGGTATTTATTCATCGCAAGATGGACAGGTTTTTCCCTTAAATCTGAAAACTTATGTTAACCTGATAGGAGACTCAACATCACCCCCCACTATAGCTAATCTTTCTTACGAACAGACAATCAGCGCAGGATTAGTACAAAATGCACAAATATCCAATTTGATTTTAGAGCATGGTAATCATAATCCTGTTAACACATTTATTATTAGTTCTGCTCAAGATTTTTTACTTTCAAACATAACCTTCAATCCAACGACTGCAATCTCATATGCCGGATTACAAGTGTATGGGAGTACTTGCGATATTGAAGGGATAAGATTAGAAGGATTATCATCTTTATGCAATTCTGGTATAGCATTTGAAGATTCTGACGGGAGTATCAGGAATTGCTCAATAAACGACTGTCATAATACCGGCGGAATAGATTATTTTATGTTCAATATATTTGATGCTGATTCTGACAGCTTATTAGTAATTGAGAACCTTTCTGTGACTAATTGCACTGATAGTTTTTATGATGCCTCTATCTTTTCAATTAGCTTTACATATTCAGATAATCCTCAGATTAGGATGTCTAATGTCCTTGTTGCAAATAATACCACTATTCAACAAGCACCTATTATTATACAAGGGATAAACAGCATTCCGATGGTTATAACTAATTGCAGCTTTGTCAATAATCAAAGTAGCAGTTTATCTGCATTAAAGATTGGTGGAAATCTGGAAGTTTCTAATTGTATATTTAAGCATAATACTCAGCATGAAATATATGTTAGGACGATATTGGGTAACTCTTCAGATATATCATTTACTAACAACCTTATAAGGGGATATCCCAATACTGTTTATATAACTCCAAACAACCAAGTTACCTTTAATGGACACAATTTCGCAGCTGACCCTGGTTTTGTTGGCACTGACTGGTCGGATCTGTTAAGTTACAGGTTAGGAAATGATTCACCTTGCATTGATGCAGGCACACCCGATACAACAGGTCTGTATCTTCCAGAAAATGACCTTTATGGAAATCCCAGAATATATAACAACATTATTGACATTGGCTGTAACGAATGGAATGGAACCGGTATTGATGATGCTTGTATACCGGATTTCTTGGAGAGCGATCTTCTGATTTATCCCAACCCATTTATACAGGAGACTACTTTAAGATATTCAATCTATAAAGATACTAATGTCAAAATCAGCATATTCAATATTAAAGGTCAATTGGTAAAGACTTTACTTAATAGCAAGATGAAATCTGGAACATTCTCGACTGGGTGGAACGGGACAGACAGTCATAATAAAACTGTGACTTCAGGCGTTTATTTCTTAACAATAGAAGCTGACAACAATAAGATAATTAAGAAGTTACTTCTTTCAAAATAATACTAGATATTGTTTCTGGCGAGGATCGCATATTCTGATTTCAACGGAGTAAATAGTAGCTATCCATATTTGCAGATTTAATGTCACTTTTTGCAGATTAAGTGTCCCAAAGATATTTTTAGAGTGGTTTTCATTGTCATAAGAATGTATAACGATGCCACAATCTGCAAATCACGAGTCACTATTTGCATTTTGGTTTGTCACTTTTCACCGATATCTTTCCTTTTAAGCATAAGTTACCGATAAAAGTGCTCTCATCAATTATCTGTTTCTCTGATTAACTTTTCTCTTTTCCTTAGCTTTCTACGCCAATCTTCCTTCTTCTTTGCAATGCTTTTATTTCCATATAGTCTCTATCTTCCTCCCTAATGTCCAGTCGATATCCAGTCGATATCCAGTCGACTTTAATTCGACTGGATATCGACTGGATATCGACTGGCTATTAAGGAAAACATAATTAGCGAGACGATATGTAAAAGGGTAGGATATCAAAAGGAGAAGTGCTAAGAATTATTTTGTTATTGGAGGGAAAAGGTCTTGACGAATTTGCGCATTTCGCCAAACTGGAAAATATCATGTGCGTTAAGACATTGAAATGAGGCGGATACTTATGAATAAGGAAAGCAAAAAATACATTCAAATGACGCAAATTATGAAGGCGATGGCTCATCCCACGCGCTTGTTCATTCTTGATCTGTTGAATGAAAAAGAGCATTGCGTTTGCGAATTGCAGGCTGAAATTAAAGCCGATATGTCAACCGTTTCCAGACATTTGGCTATTCTTAAAGCTGCGGGATTGGTCAGCAGCAGGAAGATCAACAATCAGATATGGTATCAACTGAATTGTCCTTGCGTGCTTGATTTTTATTCTTGCCTTTCCAAAATAAAATAAGACCGGGAAGAGTATGTTTAAATGATGGGATGCCCGCACCTGCGTTAGCGGTGGCTGAAGTTGTAAAATCAACTGGAAGGATTTTAAGTCCTTCCGAAATAAAAATAAATGTTATCAGAGAAGTGAATTATGGCCGAAAAAAATACTTGTGCCTGTTCCTGCGACTGCGGTTCAGATACAGGAGATTGCGTTACCAACTCCGCTCCCGTAAGTGTTTATGCCTGTTGCGGAGCCAGTAATGTGGGTGTAATTTCTTATGAATTAAGTAAAGCTTTGCACAAGGAAAACAGATACAAATTGGGTTGTGCAACTTGTATTGGAGCCGGTGATTGCTCCTGTGGCGGT
The DNA here is from genome assembly GCA_035357855.1 of Candidatus Cloacimonadota bacterium. Lineage (GTDB taxonomy): Bacteria > Cloacimonadota > Cloacimonadia > Cloacimonadales > Cloacimonadaceae > UBA5614. The sequence continues at coordinate 38,912 of DAOPOH010000011.1, read as the reverse complement.
AGCGTTACCGAAGACGGAAAAAAGGATCTGCTGATTGACGGTTGCAAAACTTCCTGCTTGAAAAAAATGTTTGAGAAAAACGGAATTAAGGATTTCAATCATGTGATCATCACCCAAATGGGAGTGAAAAAAGAACCGACTTTTGAGTATGAAGAAGGGCTGATTGGTCGCTTGCTTGACATCTTGAAAAAGAAAGGGTTGTAAAATACAAGCAACATAGTTTTAGTGATAATCTGTCAGTAAAAAAGTGCGGGTATTAAATGACTGAAAAAAGTGTCAAAAGCAGCGGGATAAGTTTTTTTGAAAAATATCTTTCGCTGTGGGTAATTCTCTGCATGGCAGCGGGAATTCTGATCGGAAAATATTTTCCCGCTTTACCAGCTTTCTTGGGAAAGTTTGAATATGCTCATGTTTCTCTGCCGATAGCTGTCTTAATCTGGCTGATGATTTATCCGATGATGCTGAAAGTTGATTTTGCCAGCATCAGGAATGTGGGGAAAAATCCGCAAGGTCTGTTTCTGACTTGGGCGATAAATTGGTTGATAAAACCGTTTACCATGTATGCCATAGCCTGGTTTTTCTTTTATGTGGTATTCAAGTCTTTTATTGCGAATGAACTGGCTCAGGATTATTTGGCAGGAGCAATACTTTTGGGTGCCGCTCCATGCACAGCCATGGTTTTTGTGTGGAGCCATCTCACGCAAGGTAGACCTGCTTATACGGTTGTGCAAGTTGCGACAAACGATCTGATTATCCTGATTGCCTTTTCGCCGATAGTGGCTTTTCTGATGGGCATCAGCGGCATCAAGATTCCGTTTGATACTTTGATTTTATCCGTTGCGTTGTTCGTTGTAATTCCTCTTGCGGGAGGAGCATTGACGCGTCATTCGGTGATAAAAAAGAAGGGTGAGGAATATTTCCGGCAAAAATTTATTCCTAAATTCAATAATATTACGATGGGAGGGTTGCTGCTGACACTGGTCCTAATCTTTGCTTTTCAGGGCGAGATTATCGTCAACAACCCTCTGCACATTATCCTGATTGCAGTGCCTTTGACACTTCAGACCTATCTGATTTTCTTTATGGGATATTTAGCGGCTAAAAAAATAAAGTTACCTCATGATATTGCCGCTCCTGCAGGAATGATCGGTGCGTCCAATTTCTTTGAATTGGCAGTCGCCGTAGCAATTTCACTTTTCGGCACTTCTTCACCCGTTGCCTTAGCTACTATCGTCGGTGTCTTAGTCGAAGTCCCCGTAATGCTAACTCTGGTAAGCATCGCTAATAAAACAAAGCATTGGTTCATGGCGGCAAATCAAACTGGATAAGGCAAATTACAAAGCCTGTGGCAAGATTTCACCATCTGTGTGACAATAAAGAATCGCATAAAAGCAAATCTCTTTAAAGACCATTGAGCATAAGAATGGACAATAAATATATCTAAGTTATTCTTACCATATATGTTACGCATATTATTTTAGTTCCATAATTAATATGGAGCTATCATGGAAAAAGAAATTATCACTCTTGCCGATCAAGAGATTATTGAGCGCATAGAAAATCATGAGCATTTTCTTAACCTCATAAAGAAATTAGAGGTTATAGAGGTTTAAAAAGGCAAAAAAAGAGCAAAATATACTTTTTTTCTGGAAAAATTGCTTTCTCAGCGAGCAAATAACTCCTAAATATTTAATGCCCTAATTATTCAACGGTCTTTACTTGTAACATAGCTTTCCAAGCTGTTGTTAGGGCGGGTTTGTTACCCGCCCATTTCTTTTACGCAGGTTACAAACCTGTGGTTACAACAGGATACAATCCTATGCTACAAGCTGCGCGAAAAAAAGGCATTTAGGAGTTCGGAATTCCTCCGCAAGCATATCAAGTTTATATTAACCTAATGGAATTGCGGACTTCGGAACTGTCGCTCACCGAAGTCCATTTTGCCTGATATATTTTATACACACGATAGTTTACGAAAACAAAAAGAACTCCGAATCGCTCAGTTAATTTTTGTAGCATAGATTAGCAATCTGTTGGGTTCCGGCAATAGCATTGCCGGATTATGAATTTTATCTTTTTAATGCGGGCATTACTAATACCCGCTAACAACAGGATACAATCCTATGCTACAAAAACCTATGGTTACAACAAAATACAAACCTAAAGACCATTGCACATAAGAATGGACAAAAAATATATCTAATATTTTCTTGACAAATTTCTTACGCATTTTAAATTATAAAGCTCTAATTATTGAATGGTCTTATTAACTTAAAAAAAAAGGCAGGTTCCCCTACCCCCATACTACTTGAGCATGAGCATCTTGTTTGTCAGGCACTTTCCGCCAGTCTGTAGACGATAGATATAAACTCCCGATGATACTGGGTTTTCATTATTATCTTTGCCGTTCCACCTAAATGAATGAGAACCGGCTTCAATTTTGCCATTTACCAATGTCTTGACAATCTGCCCCTTGACATTGTATATTTCCAGTGTTGTATAGCCTGTTTTTGTTTGATGAAACATTATATTTGTTTCAGGATTAAAGGGATTGGGATAAGCAGTTATTGCTGGTGATATATCTTCAATAATGGTATCATCAACTCCACCCACTCCGTTCCATTCATTGCAGCCGATATCAATTATTCCATTAAAGATTCTAAGATTCCCATACAAATCAAATTCGGGTAAATTCAGCCCGGTCGTATCTGCGGTCCCGGCATCTATACAGGGGGAGTTGTAATTCAATCGATAACTCAATGGATCAGTTAGGTCTGTCCCTGCAAAGGAAGGATTTGCGCTAAAATTGTATTCATTAAAAGTAACGTCATTGCCAGGGGATACATAGACAGAATTTGGATACCCTTCTATGAGGTTATTGGACATTATGACATGCGAGCTATTATTCTGTATTGGGTAAAAGTACACTTCAGTATTGGCATCATTATCAAAGATGCAGTTGGAGATATTCATTCTTCCCAATAACTCCGTAGCAGGGCTATTGCTTTGGTTATTTACAAACGTGCAGTTGGAGATTTGTGCAGTACTCTCATGAATATGCTCTATATATACTGGTGAAAAGTTAATGGAGGTATTATTTGCCACTAATACATCTGATATGATAAGTGTGGGGTTATCTGCATAATGACTGTGTACAGCAAAAATAGGAGCCTCTGTAAAGTTATCACTGCAATTGGTTACGGACAGGTTTTCTATCACCATCAAACTATCATTATACGCATCAAAGATACTAACTACAGAAGTATTTTCATCTCCTGTATTGTGGCAGTCATTAATAGAGCAATTGCGGAATCTTGCATACTTGCCATGATAAGTTATACCTGAGCAATTGATAGAAGTAAGCCCGTTCAAATGGATGCCGTTCAGGTCAACATTGCTGTCTGAGGTATCCAAACCTGCACTATAGGTGGCTGTTACCGGATTGATTGTGATGTTCGATAGCCTTATGTTGTTTGAACTTCCAACCCGAAACACTTTATAGGGATGATTTTGCCCATGTTCAATAACTAAATTGGATATAGACACATTGTCAGCAAAGTAAGCAGTAATCGTACTCTCATAATTCTGATTCATCAAGATGGGTACGGAGATGGAATCACCAATAATGCTTACATTGGTTTTAATGCCCAGGGGGAAAAGCTGTTCATCTGAAGAAGAATATATACCCTGTGCTAAATAGATAGTCTTGGGATTCAGGCTATCCGAGGCAATGGTATGCAAAGCCTTTACGATAGATTTTTTTGGAGTGTCAAAGCTGAACCCGTCATTGTCATCATTGCCATTGGGAGATAAGTATAAATCGTGATTCACTTCTGTTCGATACCCCTGTTCTACATCCAGTATGTTGAGGTTATTGGGCGAGAGTTGCGAATTCTTATTGTACTTTATATAGTAGTCGGTAGGTGGATTGACTGTAGCTATGTTAAGGTAAACATTAACTGTATGAATAGTATTAAGGGTTATATCATTTACAAAGCCGGCATAGTTTTCATACACACTACATCTATTTATGTTGTCGAAATTGATGTCGCCCAACACATATATGCCTCCTCCGCTTGTGGCGAAATTATTAGTTACCAAAGTGCCTTTCATTGTCGAGATACCACCACAAATAGATACACCACCCCCGTTGGTAGCTTTATTATTTATTATTTTACAATTACTTATTCTAAAATTTGCTTCATTTGAGACCCTAATACCACCCCCTTCAGTATACATTGCACCATAATCCATAATGACGTATCCTGAGCCATGCTCAATGGTGAATCCATAAATCTCAGCGTTGGTTTCATAGGACACAACACTTACACATGAGCCGTTATTATCGCCATCAATGATGGTGTTATCACGATACGCAGAGTTCCCTGTTGTAAGCTCAAAACTACCGATTGTTACATTTCTCCCCATATAGTTGATATTCTCATAGTAAGTTCCGGGATAAACGATGATTGTATCACCATGTGAACTGGCATTGATTGCATCTTGAATGTTGTAAAACTGTTCTCCTATCCCATCATGTCCGACTGTCCTGATTAACGATAAAATTGGGAAAGCAAGCATTGTAAAAGCAATCAATATTACATTACGCACAATAAGTCCTTAGATAAAGGAGGGGGGTGTAGAAAATCCCTCCCCAATTATTTATCCTTTTATTTCAAGAATAGAATTTTTACTGGCGGCATGTAGTTTAGTGCACTGTGAGGGCGATTTAGGTTGTAATCTAACCGCCAATTCATAATCACATCCCTTGCTTCAAATAAATCTCCGAAACAATTTAAGTCAAGACATTCTTTTCTGAACTTGCTTAAAGATAAAACTCGGAAGATAATCCGGGGTTCTTTTCTGCAATTTCAGGATTAGATGGATAATTTACTTCATAATCAGCATTTTCTTAGTCTCAACTCTCCCATTACTCTCTATTTTATATAAGTAAACTCCTGAAGAACAGATTTTACCCTTATTATCTTTCCCATCCCAGACTATACTATGTTTACCATTGCTCATTTGATTGTTGATAAGTCTCTTTACCAGCTCTCCTTTGAGGTTGTAGATATTGAGAACTAAATTACCGGATTTTGATAACTCAAAAGAAATAGTAGTTTCAGGATTGAAAGGATTCGGATAATTTTTTAAATTAAATGTAATAGAAGGTAACTGACCGGAATCTTCTGCCTCCATTACTTGATTCATATCCAGAATATATAAACCATAACATCCATTGCAGGTATACAAATATCCATTTTGCATTACCATATCGTCTGTGGATAGATTCCAACAATATCTACAAACAAATTCGGGAGCAGCCGGATTGTTGATATGATAAAAACTCAATTCGTTCCACTTAGTATCGGAAATAATCAACAGATTATCGGAGATTATGCATTTGTTAATAACACTGGTTGGACGAGGAAGTATAGTATTTAATAATACCGGAGCAGCAGGATTGGAAACATCTATAATCTGCAAGCCCGCCCAAGCATCTGCTACATAGGCAATATTATTGGAAACACAAACAGATTGTGCATAATCCGGTGTATCATAAGAGCCAAGTAGAGCCGGGTTCTGAGGATTGGAAACATCTATAATCTGTAAACCCCACTCCCCAGCTGCTACATAGGCAATATTATTTGAAACAAAAACAGATTGTGCAAAACCGGGTGTACCATAAGAACCAAGCAGAGCCGGGTTCTGAGGATTGGAAACATCTATAATCTGTAAACCCCACTCCCCATCTGCTACATAGGCAATATTATTTGAAACAAAAACAGAGCATGCATAAAAGGGTGTATCATAAGAGCCAAGCAGAGCAGGGTTCTGAGGATTGGAAACATCTATAATCTGCAAGCCAGAACCATAATCTGCTACATAGGCAATATTATTTGAAACAAAAACAGAGGAGGCATAATCCAGTGTATCATAAGAGCCAAGCAGAGCAGGGTTCTGAGGATTGGAAACATCTATAATCTGCAAGCCAGAACCATAATCTGCTACATAGGCTATATTATTAGAAACAAAAACAGAGTATGCATAACCGGGCGTATCATAGGAGTCAAGCAGAGCCGGGTTCTGAAGATTGGAAACATCTATAATCTGTAAACCTGAACCCATATCTGCTACATAGGCAATATTATTGGAAACAGTAACAGAGAATGCATAACCGGGTGTATCATAAGAGCCAAGCAGAGCCGGGTTCTGAGGATTGGAAACATCTATAATCCATAAACCTGAATTCCCATCTGTTACATAGGCAATATTATTTGAAACAAAAACAGATAATGCATAATTGTGTGTATCATAAGCTCCAAGCAGAGCCGGGTTCTGAGGATTGGAAACATCTATAATCCGTAAACCCCAACCTTCTTCTACTACATAGGCAATATTATTTGAAACAAAAACAGAGGATACATAACCGGGTGCATCATAAGAGCCAAGCAGAGCCGGGTTCTGAGGATTGGAAACATCTATAATCAGTAGACCTGAATCCCCATCTGCTGCATAGGCAATATTATTTGAAATAAAAACAGAATATGCATAATCCGATGTATCATAAGAGCCCAACAGAGCCGGGTTCTGAGGATTGGAAACATCTATAATCTGTAAACCCGATTCCTCATATGCCACATAGGCAATATTATTGGAAACAAAAACAGAGAATGCATAACCGGGTTGATCATAAGATTCAAGCAGAGTCGGGTTCTGAGGATTGGAAACATCTATAATCAGTAAACCTGAGCTCCCATCTGCTACATAGGCAATATTATTAGAAACAAAAACAGAGTGTATATAACTGGGTGGATCATAAGATCCAAGCAGGACCGGGTTCTGTGGATTAGAAACATCGATAATATGTAAACCCCAATCTTCTTCTACTATATAAGCAATATTATTTGTAACAAAAACAGAGGATACAGAACCGGGTGTATCGTAGTCCCCGATTTTGTGATAAACAGCACTTAAGGGTAATATAATTATTACAACAATTAAAAATAAAAACAGCTTTTTCATCTTTCTAACCTCCGCTTTTATTAAACTATCCTCAAAACTCTTTTCATTTGTTGTCAAGTAAAATAAATATATTTTCTTAATTTGACTACGAAGCTTTTTAATATCAGTGGACTTTGACCTTTCCTCCGAAAATTACACCGGATTTTAAATGACACTTGAGCTTTATCACATCTGGCAAACTGCAGCAGAATGCTTTTGTTGAGTCTTTGAACGTTAAGTTCAGAAAAGAATGTCTTGACTTGAATGCTTTTGCAAATCTAATTGAAGCAAGAGAGGTGAGCAGCAGGTGGAAGGATACTTACAATACCATCAGACCTCATAGTTCTTTAGATTACCTGTCTCTTCTGATATTCAGGGAAGCTTATGAAAAGAATGCCGTTAGTAAATGTGTCACTTTATAACCGGTGTATAAAATGGGGAAAGGTCACTAAAAGTTTACTCCAATATTGATGTTCATTATCGATGCTTTTATTCCAATATCACATTCAATAAAAGTTGATACTTTCTTGTCAGTATATAATTGATACCCTAAACCATAGGTTATATGTGGAATGAGAAAATGCTGATATTCATCAGATCCTCCATCAGGTCCAGCAATATCTATAATATTATATCTACCGTAATCTAGACCTCCAGTTAAAATTGTATAAAATTGTTTTGATCTAAATTTTCTTATTTCATAATTTATACTTCCAAATGAAATAAACTTGCTATAAAAGTAACATGTATTGATAGATTCTTGAATATTATTTCTATCATCTTGATGTGTTTTAATTCCCAATGATATACCATTCACTACACCAAAATGGAGTGAGGTTTTAAAATTTGAGCCAGATAAGCTAAAAATTGATGTGATCGATAGTGTTATTATAAGTAAAAGAGCATTTTTTTCATTTCTTTTCTGCATCCATCAGGATTGAGAATGTCAGATACAGACTCGTAATACTATAGGTCAGTCCTGCGTCATCAAATCCGTCCCCATTAAAGTCCAGAGTTGCCATCATTTGACCAAATCCTGAATTGGGCACATCGTTAGTAATAGTCAGGATCTGCTCCATGTGGTTAATAGCCGCCAATGGCATAATGATAGTTAAGAACAGCGTCAGCGAAGTCACATATACAAGGAGTCTTTTCATGTTTCCTCCTTTATTTGTTGAGTCCCAAATGTTGTTTTAAATCCAACACATAGTTTCTCAGGTTGTTTGAAGGCATCTGATATCCCTCGTTACTCACAATCTATATATAAAGCCAAACGACCATTTGCATTTTTTCATCTTATAAATCCAAGTCAAGTTATTTTTTAAATTAAGCTAACTTGTCTCTAATGGCTTCGGTTTTTTCAGGTTTTGTCTGATTTTCTCCATAGGTTCTGATAGATACAGTCTTGTATATTTTGTTCCTGGCATTCCGTTTCCAGTGGACGATACAGTGTTGCCTTAGCTGACCGGGGCAACCCAGCCTAAAAGCAAAGAAAGAAGAAGAAATCAGAAAAAGATTTGACATATTTCTGGTGTAGATTTTTTTGGCATTTACTTTGGAAAAATTGATATTTTGTGAGCGAGAGAGTGTTAACTATAGCTTGAGTGTATAAACTGTAAGCCGATGTAGCTCAAAGGTAGAGCAATTGATTTGTAATCAATAGGTTGGGGGTTCGATTCCCTTCATCGGCTCCAGCATGTGTGGAGAGGTTCCCGAGCGGCCAAAGGGAACAGACTGTAAATCTGTCGTCGGATGACTTCGGAGGTTCGAATCCTCCCCTCTCCACCATAAATAAAAATAGCGGGAATAGCTCAGTTGGCTAGAGCATCAGCCTTCCAAGCTGAGGGTCGCGGGTTCGAACCCCGTTTCCCGCTCCAGATTTATTTTTTGGATATAATCAGGAAAGAGGGAAAAGCTCACATAGCTCAGCCGGTAGAGCACCTCCTTGGTAAGGAGGAGGTCATCGGTTCAAGTCCGATTGTGAGCTCCATTTTTCTTTTTCTCAAGTCAGAGGACAACAGCTGAGGAACTGTAAAAAACTCCGCTCAAGAAGAAAGAGAGAATCTATGCCAAATATAAATTTGGTAAAGTTAACAAGGTAAACTCCTCGTTTACCGCAAACCAAGACAGAAAATAAAAAAATATGGATGATGACATCCAGGAGGAACAATGGCGAAAGAAAAATTCGTACGTACAAAGCCGCATTTGAATGTCGGCACCATTGGCCACATCGACCATGGCAAAACTACATTAACTGCAGCTATAACTTTGTATCTGAGCAAAAAGGGTAAAGCGCAGTTCCGCTCCTTTGACAGTATTGATAATGCTCCGGAAGAAAAAGCCCGCGGTATTACTATTGCCACTGCCCATGTGGAATATGAATCAGACAAGCGGCACTACGCACATGTGGACTGCCCGGGTCATGCCGATTACATTAAAAACATGATTACCGGTGCTGCTCAAATGGACGGAGCAATTTTGGTCGTGAGCGCTGCTGACGGTCCTATGCCTCAAACTCGTGAACACATTCTGCTTGCCCGTCAGGTGGGGGTGCCTGCCATAGTCGTCTTTTTGAATAAATGCGATTTGGTGGATGATCCCGAACTGCTTGATCTGGTGGAAATGGAAGTGCGCGAGCTTTTAGACAAATATGAGTTTCCGGGAAGTGAAGTTCCTGTAATTCGCGGGTCTGCCTTAAAAGCTTTGAACGGTGATCCCGAAGGTGAGAAAGCCATTCAAGAATTAATTGATGCGATTGACACTTATATTCCGTTACCGGAACGTGCTATTGACAAGCCTTTCCTGATGCCGGTGGAAGATGTATTTTCCATTCCCGGACGCGGAACAGTTGCCACGGGAAGAGTGGAACGCGGGACTATTAAAGTTCAGGATAAAGTGGAAAGAGTCGGTATTCGCGAGACTGTGGAAACAACCTGCACCGGAGTGGAAATGTTCCGCAAGTTGTTGGATGAAGCTCAAGCGGGAGATAATATCGGCGTTTTGTTGCGCGGTTTCGGTAAGAAAGATGTGGAACGCGGAATGGTGTTAGCCAAACCGAAATCCATTACTCCTCATACTAAATTCCTGGGTCAGACCTATATTTTAACTGCAGATGAAGGCGGACGCCATAAACCTTTCTTCTCCGGTTACCGTCCTCAATTCTATTTCCGCACTACTGATGTGACGGGAACATTATATTTACCGGAAGGCGTGGAAATGGTTATGCCCGGCGACAATGTTCAAATCAGAGCGGAATTGATTACTCCCATTGCCATGGAACAAGGACTGCGTTTCGCAATCAGAGAAGGCGGACACACAATCGGTTCCGGTGTTGTCGGCAGTATTATAGAATAAGGACAGGTTAAACTTTCCGCAAGTAAGGAATAGGAAATGAGAGAAATAATAACGTTAGCTTGCGAAGAATGCAAGAATCGCAATTATACGACTACCCGCAATAAGCGCAAGCATCCGAACAGAATGGAAATTAAGAAGTTCTGTCCGTTCTGTCGGAAACATACTCTTCATAAACAAACACGATAGAAAAAGTGGTATAGGATAGTAGCTCAATTGGTAGAGCACCGGTCTCCAAAACCGGGGGTTGCGGGTTCGATTCCTGCCTGTCCTGCCATTTTTTCAGCGTTTGCCAGCAGGTGGTAAAAGAATTATGAAGTTCATAAACAAAATCATCGGTTTCTTTAAGGATGTTCGGACGGAAATGAAATATGTAACTTGGCCGACCAAAGACGATATTAGAGAAGGCACTCTAGTCGTGATTATTATGTCTGCCATAGTAGCATTATTTTTATCGTTAGTGGATTTCCTGTTCGGATTGGCAGTGAATTCTATTTTTTAAGCGGAAAGGTCACAAGAAATGAAATGGTATGTCGTTCACACTTATGCCACTTATGAAAACAAGGTAAAAACCGCTATAGAAAAAGGTTTAGCCGGAACAGAACTGGGTAAACAAATTGGCCAGATTCTCGTCCCCGTCCAAAAGACCTTCCAAATCAGAGACGGCAAAAAAGTGGAACGCGAAAAGAAGCTTTTTACCAGTTATATTATCCTGGAAGCAGACCTTACGCCGGAATTGATTACCTATATTCGTAATATTGCCGGGGTAACTAATTTTCTCGGAAAAGGCAAAGACCCTATTCCTTTAAGTGATGAAGAAGTCAAACGATTACTCGGAATTGCGGACCGCGATAAAGAGGCGAAAAATTATGACTTTCTTCCCGGCGACATGGTAAAAGTGATTTCAGGACCCTTTACCGATTTTGAAGGAGTTATCGTTAAAACAAGTGATGACGGCCAAAAGCTGGTAATCAACGTAACAGTCTTCGGACGAATTACACCGGTTGAGCTGAATGCAGACCAGGTGGAAATAACAAAACGCTGAGCGGTTAACAGTCTTCTCAGCAAATAATCCAATAAATTGAGGTTATCATTATGGCAAAACCTAAAGATGTGGCAGCGGTGATCAAATTGCAACTTCCCGCCGGGAAAGCGACTCCCGCTCCGCCTGTCGGTCCTGCCTTAGGTCAAGCGGGTGTGAATATTCCGGAATTTTGTCGCCAGTTTAATGAAAAGACTGCCGACGCACCAGGAATGGTGTTTCCCGTTATTATTTATGTTGCCAAGAATAAATCTTTCACTTTTGAGATAAAGACACCGCCGGCTTCCGTATTAATTAAAAAGGAAGCAGGTTTAGCCAAAGGTAGCGGTGTCCCCAATAAAACAAAAGTGGGGCATTTGACCAAAGAGCAACTGCGTCGGATTGCAGAACAGAAGATGCAGGATATGAATTGTCATTCCCTTGAATCCGCGATGAGTATGATCGCAGGCACTGCGAGAAGCATGGGTGTAACTGTTGAAGACTGAGTCTCATTATGCTTCGTTGGGGGAGCATAAGCGCCAATCTTTGCAGGAGAACATATTCATTAAGGAGAGTCAATGAAACATAGTAAAAGATACCAACAAGCCTATGCGATGTTTGATCGGCAGAAAAGGTACGAGCTTGATGATGCGATCAAGACTTTGAAATCGTTTCCTGCCACTAAATTTGATGAAGCTGTGGAGCTGCATTTCAATTTAGGCGTAGATCCTCGCAAGGCTGACCAGCAAATTCGCAACTCGCTGATTTTACCGCATGGAACAGGTAAGAAAGTGCGGGTTCTCGTATTTGCCGAAGGTGAGAAAGCCGAGGAAGCCAAAGCCGCAGGAGCCGATTTTGTCGGTTTGGACGATCTGATTGAGAAGGTGACGAATGGATGGTTTGATTTTGATTTAGCCATTACAACACCGAACTTGATGGGTAAGATCGGAAAATTGGGTAAAGTTCTGGGACCACGAGGACTAATGCCCAATCCAAAAGACGGGACGGTTACTATGGATGTGGGCAAAGCGGTCAAGGAAGCAAAGAGCGGAAAAGTATCGTATCGAGTGGATAAGTTTTCCAATTTGCATATTCCCGTAGGTAAACGCAGTTTTACGGAAGAGCAATTGAAGGAAAACATAAAATCCATTATGGCATCCGTTTTGCGTGATCGTCCAGCAACTTTCAAAGGCGTTTATATTAAGAGCATAACCCTTTGCACGACAATGGGGCCGGGCATCAAATTGAATGTTGCCAACGCCGCCATGGAAGCGAAGAGCTAAGGGAGTGGAGAAATGGTGCAAGCTTACAAATTAGATATCGTTAAAGATTTGAAGGAGCGGCTCCAGGAAGCCAAAGCGATTGTGCTCGTGGATTATAAGGGGATAAACATAGAACAGGTAAATCAATTGCGGAATCGCTTTCGGCAAGAAAAAGTAGATTACCTGGTGCAAAAAAATACCTTAGTCAAGATCGCTCTGCATGATTTGGGCATCACAGACTTAGATGAATTTCTGACCGGTCCGACTGCTTTAGCTATTTGTAAAACTGATGAAATAGCTCCGGCACGGGTCGTAGTCAAGTTTTTGAAAGAGGTAATGGAAGATAAGGAAATTCCGCAATTCAAGGCGGGGTTGATTGATGGCAACGTGTTTAAAGCGGAGCAGATGATTGCGTTAGCCAAACTTCCTTCACGCGAGGAATTGCTCGCAAAAATTATGGGTAGCGCCCAAGCACCCCTCAGCAGGCTACTGAGTGTCACTCAAGGTATTATCCGTAAATTTGTTTATGCGGTTGATGCCGTAGCCAAAGCCAAATAAATATTCACCTTAGGGAGGAACAAAATGTCCGATAAAAAACAGCAAGTAATTGATTTAATCAAAGAAATGACTGTGCTGGAACTGGCCGAATTAGTAAAAGAAATGGAAGAAGTATTCGGTGTTTCTGCAGCAGCTCCAGTAGCAGCGGTAGCAGCAGCTCCTGCCGGAAACGCAACAGCGCCCGCAGAAGAAAAAAGTGAATTTGATGTTATTCTGCAAAATGCCGGTGAAAAGAAAATTAATGTAATAAAAGTTGTTCGTGAAATCACTAAATTGGGGCTGAAAGAAGCTAAAGATTTGGTAGACGGAGCTCCGAAAGTAGTTGTGGAAAAGGTCAGTAAAGAAGAAGCCGAAAACGTTAAGAAAAAATTGGAAGAAGTCGGCGCCACTATTGAAGTCAAATAATTTCAACAATAACATTTACAGGGGAGTGAGAAAACTCAATCTCACTTCCCTTGTGTATCTAATGAATTACAATTTACCCAGATCCATTGCTTACAAAGGAGTGCACTTTTGAGAACCGTCAAAAGTTATTCTCGAATAACCACCAGATTCCAGGAACTTGGAATTCCCAGAGTAGAAATTCCTGATCTGTTGGCGATGCAGGTTGAATCATTTAATGATTTTCTGCAAAAGGATGTTCATCCGCAATTCAGGCAAAAGAAAGGGTTGCAGGCTGTTTTTGAGGGTATTTTTCCTTTAGAGGACGCGAAAGGGAATTTCTTATTGGAATTTATAGAATATAATGTCCTGAAAGAAAAGTATTCCATCAAAGAATGCATCGAGCGCAATTTATCATATCAGGCACCCTTGAAGGCACGCATGCGGTTAACCGTATTTGGCAATCGTGAGAATGAACGCGTAGTTAAAGACGTAATTGAGCAAGAAGTATTTTTGGGTGAAATTCCCTTAATTACCGAACAAGGCACTTTCATAATCAACGGAGCTGAACGTGTAGTAATTTCACAATTGCAGCGTTCTCCCGGAGTGTATTTTTCTGAAGAAAAACATCCCAGCGGCAAAGCTCTCTATTCCGCTAAAATTATTCCTTACAACGGCTCCTGGCTTGAATTTGACATTGATTTGCATGATGTGATGTATGTTCATATCGACAAAAGAAGAAAACTGCCTGTCACAGTCCTGCTACGCGCTATCGGTATTTCCGAGAACAAAGACCTGAGAGAAGTATTTTACCAAAAAGAAACTCTTACCCCCAAAGCCGCAAAAGGCAGACATCTCTTTGCGGACATTCCGTCGGATGATCCCAATCAACTGTTTGCCTCGGCTAATGATATAGTTAATGACGCCATGATAAAAGAATTGGAAGCGGCAAACATCAAATCTATAGATGTTATTGACTATGATTATGAAATTGCCCGCAAAGTTTTGGAGAATACAATTGCCAAAGACCCTACTAATAATCAGGCGGAAGCGTTAGATAAAATATATTCAATTATCAGACCGGGAGAAGAATCAACTCCTGAAGCCGCAAAACAATTAATTGAAAGAATGTTTTTTAATGAGAAAAGATATAATCTGGGGGAAGTTGGACGCTATAAAATGAATGCACGTCTGGGCTTGAATGTTCCCCTGACTACTTTGACTTTGACCATAGACGATTTCGTTCAGATTTTTAAAACTCTCATCAATATATATCATGATGAAGATTACATAGATGACATTGATAATTTAGCCAATCGGCGTGTCCGAACAGTCGGTGAATTACTGCAAGAGCAATACGCTTCCGGCTTGGCTATGGTATCCCGCATTGTGTTGGAAAGAATGAGCATAGCTAATACGGACGATGTAAATATTCACGATTTGGTCAACAGTAATGCGCTGATTTCTGTCGTGCAATCATTTTTCCTGACAGGTCAGTTGTCTCAGTTTATGGAACAAACCAATCCTTTAGCCGCTTTAAGACATAAGAGGGCATTATCTGCTTTGGGTCCCGGAGGCCTCACGCGTGAAAGAGCAGGATTTGAAGTCCGAGATGTCCATCATTCTCACTATGGAAGAATCTGCCCGATTGAAACTCCCGAAGGTCCAAACATAGGGTTAATCGTATCTCCCGCTATCTATTCCCACATCAATCGCTTTGGTTTTATAGAAACTCCCTATATCAAAGTGGAAAAAGGTGTAGTTACCGATCAGTATGAATGGCTGGACGCTGCTGAAGAAGAAAAGTATACAATTGCTCAAGCTAATGTTACTTTGGATAAAAAGCGTCGGATTACCGATGAAGTAATTTTTGCTCGGCAAAAAGGTGAATTCATTCAGGTTAAACCCACAGAAGTTCAATACATGGATGTATCACCTCAACAAATGGTTTCCGTATCCGCTGCAATGATACCTTTTTTGGAGCACGACGATGCCAATCGTGCGTTAATGGGCTCCAATATGCAACGTCAAGCAGTTCCTCTTATTAATCCCAAGGCTCCGATTGTGGGAACGGGCATGGAAAGAATTGCCGCCAACGATACTTCCTGCATTGCTGTCGCTCCTTATGACGGAGAAGTCATCAATGCCAATTCTGAATTTATAGAGATTAAACCCTTGAATGAAAAAGACGAAGCGTTTTATCTGGGTCAAGGCAACAGAATTTATTTGAAAAAATTTCTGCGCACCAATCAGGAAACTTGCATCAATCAGCGTCCCGTAGTTCGGAAAGGAGATATTGTAAAAAAAGGTCAACCCATATCGGACGGACCGTGTGTCGAAGATAACCGTCTGGCTTTGGGAACAAATCTTTTGGTTGCTTTCCTGCCTTGGTACGGATATAATTATGAAGACGCCATTATTTTAAGCGAAAAAGTTGCGCGGGAAGATACTCTTACTTCCATTTATATAGAAGAATTAGAGGTGATGGTTCGCAATGTAAAAAACGGGAAAGAAGAATTGGCTTATGATATTCCTAATGTCCCCGCGTATGCTCTTCGTAATTTGGATAAGACAGGTATAATCAGAGTCGGGTCTGTTATTCATGCAGGCGATATCATCGTCGGGAAAGTCACTCCCAAATCCATAGAAATAGATCCTTCACCCGAAGAAAATTTGATGCGTGCTTTGTTCGGTGACAGAGCAGGTGATTTTACTAACAGTTCTCTCAAAGCCAAGCCCGGTATGGAAGGTGTCGTTATTGATGTCAAAGTTTTCTCTCGCTTGGAAGAATCGGGCGACGTGGAAGACCGTAATCAAAAATTGATAGAGAATCTAAATCAGGAAAGAGCAGAAAGACGGAAGAAGATAGAAGATTTCAAAGAGGACAAGTTATCTGCATTACTGCTTGGAGAAAAAGCGAAGACAATTCAGGACGAAAAAACCGGAATGATCTTTGTTCCGTCAGGGAAAAAGATTACTAAAGAAGACCTCAAGCGCATAAACTTTAAGAAGCTTAATCTGGATGTTGATTTGGTGGAAAATTCCGAAAAGAATATGCAGATTTATCAGCAAGTGATTATGAAAGTCAAATCCGCTTTGGAAGAAAGCGATAATATTTATCATAAGGAACGGGAACGTCTCAAACACGGAGATGAACTTCCTTACGGTGTCCGTAAAATGGTCAAAGTCTATGTGGCTAAAAAGCGCAAGATTGAAGTCGGAGATAAAATGGCGGGAAGGCATGGTAATAAAGGTGTAATTTCCATCATTGCTCCCATAGAAGATATGCCGTTTATGGAAGACGGAACTCCGATTGATATAGTTCTCAATCCTTTGGGCGTGCCCTCTCGGATGAACATAGGCCAAATTATGGAAACCCACTTGGGTATGGCAGCGAAAGCTCTCGGTTTTGAGGTTGAAACACCTATTTTTGACGGTGCCGCAATTGATGATATAGAAAATGAATTGGATAAAGCCGGCTTGCCCAAAGACGGTAAACAAGTCCTTTATGACGGTAAGAGCGGAGAGAGATTCAAAGAGCGCGTTACTGTCGGCATTATTTATATGATGAAGCTGAATCATTTGGTGGCGGATAAGATGCATGCTCGTTCCACCGGTCCTTATTCTTTGATAACACAACAGCCTTTGGGCGGAAAAGCTCAACACGGAGGTCAAAGATTGGGAGAAATGGAAGTTTGGGCTTTGGAAGCTTACGGAGCATCGCGAGTATTAGAAGAAATGCTGACTATTAAATCTGACGATGTGGACGGACGTAACAATGCTTTCAAAGCTATTACCCGCGGAGAAAATCCACCGCCTCCTGGTGTTCCTGAAAGCTTTAATGTCCTTGTCAGCGAGCTCAAATCCTTGGGATTTGACATTGAGTTCCTGCGTGAAGATGAAATGGAGTAGGAGGGAGGCATGAAAGACAATCATAAAGAAAACCGCACTCAATCCTATGATTGGGTAAGAATAAAGCTTGCTTCTCCTGATGTTATTCGCAATGAATGGAGCTACGGAGAAGTAACAAAGCCGGATACTTTGAATTATCGTACTCTTAAACCGGAAAAAGACGGTTTGTTTTGTGAACGCATCTTCGGTCCCGAACGAGATTACGAATGCGCTTGCGGTAAATATAAGAAGAAACGCTTCCAGAATACGGTCTGTGACCGTTGTGGTGTTTTGGTAACTTCTTCTCGCGTGCGTCGCACCAGAATGGGGCATATTGAATTGGCCGTTCCGGTCGCGCATATTTGGTTCGTTAAAAGTGCTCCCAGTAAAATCGGGGTACTTTTGGATATGACTGTTAAAGATCTGGAAAGAGTTCTTTATTACGAATCTTACATCGTTATCGATCCCGGAGACAGCCCCTATGAAAAGATGGAATTGATAGATGTAGACGAATATTATGAAGTTAGAGATAAACTGGACGATAATTTTAAAGCCAAAATCGGTGCGGAAGCCATCAAGGAATTGCTGATGCGCATTGACCTTGAAGACGAGCAGGAAAAGCTTAAGGCACTTTTGAAAATGGAAGTTTCTTCTCTGCGCAAGCAAAAGATAATAAACAAGCTGAAAATCGTCGATGCTTTCCTTCAATCCGATAATCGTCCCGAATATATGATTTTGGATGTCTTACCTGTTTTACCACCCACTTTGAGACCTTTAGTTCCTTTGGAAGGAGGCAGGTTTGCCACCGCAGATTTTAATGATCTTTATCGAAGAGTAATTACGCGGAACAATCGTCTGCGTCAGTTGCTGGAAATCCATGCCCCCGAAGTTATTCTTCGGAATGAAAAGCGTATGTTACAGGAAGCGGTTGATGCGTTAATCGATAATTCCCGCAAAGCCAGACCGGTACGAGGACGCGGCAATCGTCCGCTTAAATCTTTGACTGATCAGTTAAAGGGTAAGCAAGGGCGCTTTCGTCAAAATCTTTTGGGTAAACGTGTTGATTATTCAGGCAGGTCTGTCATTACGGTAGGACCTGAACTTAAACTTTGGCAATGCGGATTGCCTAAAGAAATGGCAGTGGAACTTTTTAAGCCGTATTTGATAGAGCGGTTGCAAAAAATGGGGGAAGTCGATAAAGTCAAAAACGCCAAGAAACTGATTGATAAAAAGCAACCTGAAATCTGGAGCATTCTGGAAGAGGTAATCAAGGATTATCCCGTTTTGCTGAACCGTGCTCCCACTTTGCACCGTTTAGGTATTCAGGCTTTCATGCCGATTCTGACCGAAAACAAAGCGATTCAATTACATCCAATGGTTTGTGTGCCTTTTAACGCTGATTTCGACGGCGATCAAATGGGCGTCTATATTCCTCTTTCTCAGGAAGCGCAAGTGGAAGCGAGAGTGCTTATGCTTTCCACGCGCAATCTGCTATTGCCTGCAAACGGTCGTTTAGCTATGGCTGCCAATCAGGATATTGTTTTAGGATGCTATTATCTGACTATGGAAGAAGAAGCTCAACCTGAGGATTATACGAACTTGCGCCATTTTTACGGTTTGGACGAAGTAATCGCAGCCTATGAAGAGGAAGAGCTGAACTATAATATCAAAGGTGATGTTCCTTCCGGACGCAGTCTTGATTTGCATTCCTGGATCAGGGTAAAAGTTAATAATGAATATATTATAACCACTGTCGGACGCGTGATTTTTAACCAGATATTACCTCATCAGATTGGTTTTCAGAATATTACTTACGATAAAGGTAAAATCAACGATTTAGCCATGCTGTGCTATGAAGCAGTCGGACAGTGGGAAACTGCCGTCTTTCTTGATAATCTTAAAGAATTGGGATTCCGCTATGCTACCAAAGCCGGAGTTACTTTCAGTTTTGGTGACATCATAGTTCCCCGCAAGAAAGACCAGATTATTGAAGCTGCAGAAAAAGAAGTCAGTAAAATCTTTGAACTGCAAATGAAAGGCGGTATTACGGAAAACGAACGTTTCTCCCGCGTAGTTGACCAATGGAAGCGTACTTCCGTGCGCGTCACTGATGAAATGATGGAAGATCTTGCCAAAGACAGGCACGGCTTGAACTCAATTTATATGATGTATAAATCCGGTGCACGCGGCAGTAAAGACCAAATTAAACAGTTGGGCGGAATGCGCGGTCTGATGGACAAACCTTCTAAGACAACTGCAACTGCCGGCGGCGATGTAATTGAAACGCCAATCAAGTCCAACTTTAAAGAAGGCTTGACTGTTCTTGAGTATTTCATTTCCACACACGGAGCCAGAAAGGGTTTGGCTGATACTGCACTTAAAACTGCGGACGCGGGTTATCTGACCAGAAGATTGGTAGACGTTGCTCAAAATGCAATAATCACAATAGAGGATTGCGGAACTTCCAGAGGTGTGAATATGACTTGTCTTAAGGAAGGCAATGAAATTGTTCAATCTTTGGCTGAGCGCATTCAAGGCCGCACAGCGGCTGAAGATATAGTTGATCCGATTACTGGTAAAATCTTAGTTCAAACCGGAGAAGAAATATCCAATAAAATGGCTCGCACTATCCAGAATCACGGTATTATTTCCGTGAAAGTCCGTTCAGTTCTTACCTGTGAAGCGGAACGCGGAATTTGTGCAGCCTGTTACGGCAGAAACTTAGCCACTCAAAAACCCGTTATCGTCGGTGATCCTGTCGGTATTATTGCAGCTCAGAGTATAGGAGAACCGGGAACGCAGCTTACTTTACGGACTTTCCACATTGGCGGTGCAGCCAGTACTGCAACAGAATTAGCGGAAGTTGTTGCCAACTATGACGGCATCGTTAAGTTCGAGCGTATGAACTATGTCACTAATCGTGATAATCAATTGATTTCCGTCAGTCACTTGGGAAAAATTCTTATTGTGGATGAAAGGGATAAATCCAAAGTTTTGGAAGAGTATAAAGTGGAATATGCTGCTACAATTCATGTGAAAAACGGTCAGAAAGTGGCAAAGAATACCGTGTTATTAAGTTGGGACCCGTATAACAATCCCTTAATTTCCACTGCCAAAGGTGTTCTTCACTACGAAAACTTCCTGAAAGATTTGACTTTTAAAGAAGAATACAATGACATAACAATGACGCGTGACATCACAATCATTGAGTCTAAGGAACGCAAGGTTCAGCCTCAATTCAAGATTGTTGATGATGACGGTTCCGTTGCTCAAGTACCTTTGCAAACAGGTCTGATTATTCGGGTGGAAGACGGCAGTTATGTCTATCCGGGTGATATTTTGGGACAAACTTCACGCACGACTATTAAGCAAAGAGATATTACAGGCGGATTGCCTCGCGTGCAAGATCTTTTTGAAGCTCGCGTTCCCAAAGATAAAGCCAAAATTTCTGAAATTGACGGTTTGGTTACTATTGGCGGTTTAAAGAAGACGGGGCGCGACATTTATGTAACACCGACGAACGGCCTTTATTCTTCCGCTGACGGTAAAGTTGTTGTTGACAATAAAGATGAGCGGACCTATATAATTATTTTACCGGATACTGCAGTTTTTGCCGAAAAAGACGGCAAAGTCAGCATCAGGGAAGAAAAGAAGAAGAGGATTGTGACAGTCACCAAAAAAGGTGCTAAGCCGATCGAATATGAAATTCCGAAAAAATATGAGATTATTGTTCAGGAAGGCGATTCCGTGAAAGCGGGAAGTCCCCTTTGCGGATTAGTTTTTACAGTTCCGCCGGATCAAGAGAGTATTGTAACTACCGGTGATACTGTTCATGAAGGCCAACCTTTGGCGGGACGCATGTATTCCATTCCTTCGGGGAAAAGAATTATCGTTCATCAAGGGGACTGGGTAGAAAGCGGTGACGCTCTTTCGGACGGACCTTTGGACCCACACGATATGTTGGTGAAAGGTATCATTGAAGCTCAAATGCTAATCCTTAACGAAATTCAGGAAATTTACCGTAAGCAGGGTGTGAAAATTGACGATAAGCATGTCAGTGTGATTATTCGTCAGATGTTTAAAAAAGTCCGAATCACCGATCCCGGCCAAACCAGTTTCCTGGAAGGCGATATAATTGATAAAGTATTAGTGGAAAAGGAAAATCGCTTCGCTTTGGAAAATAATTTGGAACCTGCCCAATTTGAACAATTGCTTTTGGGAATTACTAAAACAGCTTTACTGACCGATAGTTGGCTTTCCGCAGCATCGTTCCAAGAAACTACCAAAGTTTTGACCAAAGCTGCCATTGAGGGCAGAATTGATCACTTGGAAGGCCTCAAGGAAAGTATTATCCTCGGACATCGCATTCCAGTGGGAACAGGTTCACGCATTTATACTCAGAGAATTAAAAACGCTCTTGCCGAAGGAAAGACCGTTGCCGAAATTGTTCAGGAGATTGCTCATCCGGCGGAAACGGAAACGGCAGGTAGCATCTATGATTTCTAACATAAATTTCAATCAATAAAAAAGGAGGAAAAGAAGTGCCGACAATTAATCAGTTGATACGCAAAGGCAGAACGGAAGTTATTACGAAAAAGAAGACAAGGGCGCTGATGGGATGTCCGCAAAGGCGCGGAGTATGCACTCGTGTTTACACGACTACGCCCAAAAAACCTAATTCTGCTTTGCGCAAAGTTGCTCGTGTTCGTTTAGTAAACGGATTTGAAGTTACGGCTTATATTCCCGGTGAAGGGCATAATTTGCAAGAACACTCCATTGTTATGGTCAGGGGAGGTCGTGTTAAAGACCTGCCCGGTGTGCGTTATCACATTATTCGCGGAGCTTTGGATTCGGCAGGAGTTGATAAACGCATCAATTCACGCTCCAAATATGGAACAAAGCGCCCCAAAACCGCAAAGAAGAAATAAGGGAGTGTAATTATGCCGAGAAAAGGAAAAGCTTTTAACCGAGAAGTGTTGCCGGATCCGAAATACAATGACGTTTTAGTCACTAAATTTATGAATTGCGTGATGAAACGAGGCAAGAAAGCCGTTGCCGAAAAAATTGTCTACGGCGCCTTTGATATTATTGCCGAAAAAACCAAACAGGATCCCCTGGAAGTCTTCAAAACCGCTTTGGAAAATGTCCGCCCTCTGGTCAAAGTTATGTCCCGTCGCGTGGGCGGTTCAAACTATCAAATCCCCACCGAAGTCAGTGAAAAAAATGGCCGCGCCATTGCTTTCCGTTGGATAATTACTTGTGCTCGCGCCCGTTCGGAAAAAACTATGCGTGATAAATTAGCCGCAGAATTAATGGCTGCTTACAAAAAAGAAGGTAACAGCGTCAAGAAACGTGAAGACACTCACAAAATGGCGGAAGCTAACAAAGCTTTTGCCCATTTACGCTGGTAAATTTAACCTCATAGTTCCTCTCTGATTGAGGAACTTTAACCTTTTCAATCTTTCAGTCCCTGCATAAGCGGGGACTTTTTGTTTGATTATATTGGGATAATCAGGTTTCAATAACTAATGAATCAAGATAATTCCAAAAAAATTGGATTTTTTCCTTCGGTTGCAAATGTCAGGTTTAAAGGCTACTACATCTAAAAATCAGACCCAATTATTTGAACCTCAATTTCTTATTGACACAATTACCTTTTGTTGAAATATATAAAGAGAGAGTAAGATGTTTATTTATATATTATTATTATTAGCTGTCGGTTTTGTGTTATTAATTGCGGGTGCCCATTGGCTGGTTAGAGGTGCAAGCTCTTTGGCTAAGCGTTTGAATGTGCCCGAACTTGTCATCGGATTGACAGTGGTGGCGTTCGGTACTTCCACACCTGAGATGATTGTCAATATTGTGTCTGCCATTCAGAATGTTGCAGATATTTCGTTCGGTAATATTATCGGCAGTAATAATTTTAATATCTTAATTATATTGGGTTTAAGTGCACTAATCTATCCTTTGGATGTAAAGAAAACGACTACTTGGCGTGAAATTCCCTTCGCACTTATGACTTCCTTTGTATTGCTAATTTTAGTTAATGATGCTTGGTTCGTGCCCGGGGCGCTCAATATTCTCACCAGGGGCGACGGATTAATTCTGCTTGCCTTTTTCCTGATTTTTTTAGTCTACACGCACAATTTAGCCAAACAGGGCGCAGAAGTGGAATCCGGTCTTAAAATATTACCGTGGTATCTGATTTTGGGTTTGTTGGCGGCAGGTTTTGCCGGATTGATTTTGGGCGGGAATTTAGTGGTAAAATATGCTGTTCTGCTCGCGCAAAAAATCGGTATCAGTCAAAAAGTTATCGGACTTACCATTGTTGCCGCGGGAACTTCTTTACCGGAATTAGCGACTTCTATCGTTGCAGCTTGGAAGAAAAAACCGGATATTGCAGTCGGCAATATTGTGGGTTCCAATATCTTTAATTTACTCCTTATTCTGGGTGTAGCTCCTCTAATTCGTCCGCTCGTTTATCAACTCTCTTTTAATACTGACCAATATTTGATGATTTTCTGCACTTTTTTGCTCTTTCTGCTGATGCTAAATCCCAAACCGCATCGTCTTGACCGTTGGGAAGGTGCGCTAATGATCTGCATCTATATAGTTTATGCCGTCTTTTTCCTGAAATAATTGTTCCGCTTTTGCTTTGTTTATTGTGCAAATTATTTTGTCTTGCCAGCGGCTTTGGCTGCGAAATGGCAATTGTGCATAAAAGATAACCTGACACGAAATGAGCGTTAACGAACAAAGGATAATTTATAGGAGTTCAGGAAGAGAGGATTATCTTTAGTTTTTTCGCTGATAGTGAAGTAACTTTTTCCCGAAGCGGAAAAGCAGATTGCTTCTCCTTGCGGCTCTACTTCATAGGGTAAAGTAACCGGTGGCGAGGAAAGAGCTTCCGCAATGGATTGATTCGGTTTAAGCTGCCAGCCGTAGACATTGCCGTAAGTTTTTATCAGAATGTAATTCCGTTGAGGAGAAATATCTCCGCTTACTGCTAAAGGGAAATTTAAGGTAAGAACGCGTTTCGCTACATTCAAAGTATCTCTTCTTAAAGGAGCGGGAATTTGGTAAACTCCGACCTTCGCCTCTCTTTTGGAAACAAGCCAAACATCTCCGTTTGCAGGATCAATCATCAGAGTTTCGCAATCTTTGGGACCGTCAGCAAAGATAAAACCGAGAGAATCAATTTCAGTGATTTTAATATTCTTATTTCGCTTAACCGTTTTGGCGGAAAGAACCGGTTCCTTAAAAAGGTAAAGGCACAAGTTTTTATGCTTTCCATTATTATCGCCAATTTCTCCTACATAGATATACGGAATACCAGTTCCGGGACCGGGACCGATGGCAATATCTTCCCAATCACGATTTTTTACTCCGGTCAAAATTAATATCGCAACCAATTTTCCCTTTTTATCCAAAGCGTAGACTTCATTTTTACCGCCTGAATCGTTATGAACATAATAAATATCTTTATTTATACGGCTTGCCGCTATTCCGGAAATTTCGTTCAATTGCGGATCCTTCACTTCATGGCTTACAAGGGCAAAAGTCAAACCGGCTAAAGTTAAAAGCACCAGCAGAGCAACAAGAGTCTGTCTCATATACCGATCCTTTGGCAATATGAATAAATGGGACAAATCTCACAATGCGGTTTTCGCGGAAGGCACAAGTTCTGTCCAAAAGCTACTACATAAGAATTGAAGACGAGCCAATATTTTTCCGGAAGGATTTTGCGTAAAGCCGTTTCAGTTTCCAAAGGTGTTTTTGTCTGCACATAGCCCCAACGGTTACATATCCGATGAACATGGACGTCAACACAAACAGCAGGTAACCCGAAAGCAAGAGCACGCACCAAATTAGCTGTCTTGCGTCCCACTCCGGGTAAAAGCAAAAGGTCGTCTATTTCGGAAGGAACTCTGCCCCCAAATCTTGTTTCCAATACCGCAGGCAATTGTTTCAAGTATTTGGCTTTCGCTCTGTGAAACCCGACGGGATATATCATTTTGTCTATCTCTTCTTCGGAAAAGTTGTCTATATCCTGATAGCGCTCAATATGCTTAAAAAGCTTTCCTACTGCTCGCGTAGTTGTAACATCCTTTGTCCGTGCACTGAGCATGGTGGCAACCAAAATCTTGAACGGATCATTGGTCTGAACTTGGACAAAATCTACGACGGGTGCCTTTACAGAGTGAAAATGCTTCTCCAACACAGGCATTACAGCATCGATTCGAAAATCGGAGCGGACGCAACTCCTATCTTTAATGAGTTTTTCTTTCTTTTTCATAACTGTTTTAATTTAAGCTTTATACTTAATGGAATAATATATTAAGATAGCCTAATTTGTCAAGTAAATCCCATAAATAAATAAAAATAAGAAGGACGGAAGGAAATTCTTGACAAATTTTAGTCATACTAATATCTTGAATTTAATAAAGTAATATCTACTGTTATTTAGTGGCAAGATATTTATTAGGAGGAATAGAAAATGGAAGGACAAAGGCTGCGAGCCCTGCGTAAAACTTTGAACCTTTCTCAACAGGAATTGGCGGAAGCTTTGCACTGTAATGCTTCAGCCATTTCCCAGATGGAAACTAACCGCATTAAACCTTCGCTGGATACAATGCTTGCTTTGGCAAAAATCTATAAAGTTAATCTTCACTGGTTGATTACCGGTTCGGGTGAAATGTTTGCGAACACTATATCTGCAGCCAAATATAAGACCAATAATCGGTTGGAAGAATTGAAGAAGTTGCTGAATGAAGAACTGCAAAGCATCACAAAAGCGCGGGAAGATTATGTTCAGACTGATGTTGTTGATATTCCCGTGCGGGGTGAAATCGCTGCCGGTATGCCCGTGGAAAGTTTTGACGATGAAATTGACGTAATGACAGTCAGGCGGTCAATGGTCAAGGGTCCGGTTGATGACTTGATTTGCTTGCGAGTAAACGGGCATAGTATGGAACCTGAAATCAAGCATAATGATCTGATTTTAATTAAGCAAAGTCAGGATTGGGATAAATTAGCCGGTAAAATATGTGCGGTGCGTATCGACGGCTCCATCACTTTAAAGCAATTAACCTTTGATCCCGAAAATCAGGTAATCGTGCTCATCTCTCTTAATAATGAATACCGTCCCATTATCGTAAAACCGGAAGATCATCAGGATATCACTTTAATAGGCTATCTTTATTTCCTGTTTCGCAAGATGTAAAAAAGTGCCGCTCAGATGAACGGCACTTTCCAATTCAATTATGTATGTTCGTTACAGGTTAGTCTGCCAGTCTGACAACACGTAAACCAAGCATTTCATTAAAGACTTTAGGACTGTCTTTCTCCGGTGTTCCCCAATTGCGGAAAACGACACGGCAGCTGGGAGGTTGATTACTCCAAGCACCGCCTCTGATAGTATGCACTGTTCCGGAAATAGGTCCGTGCGGATTATTGGTAGGACTGGAAGAGTAATAAGTTGCATTGTACCAATCCCAACACCATTCTCTCACATTGCCTGTCATATCATAAATACCGAGACCGTTCGGAGCTTTGAGACCCACAGGATGAGTTGTATTACCGGAATTTGCGTCATACCAGCCGACATCGCCAATAGTATTACTGCCCGCATATAAATAATCAGGATTGTTTGTAGCTCCGCGAGCCGCATATTCCCATTCCGCTTCCGTAGGTAAACGATAACCGTTTGCAGTCCAATTGCAGGTTACGCTGTTCCAGGTTGCGTTATTGGTCGTAGGTATTGCACCCCAATCACCCGGATTGGTAGAATTGCCTATCGTATAAACAGGAGTTAAACCTTCCGCTATACTGCGTTTGTTGCAATAAACCAAAGCTGCATACCAGCTGACCATTTCCACAGGACGACTGGTGTCACCTGTAAAATGAGAAGGATTATTACCCATTACGCTGAACCATTCGGCTTGAGTGACTTCATACTTGCCGATAACGAAAGAGGAAAGGGTAACATTGTGTGTGGGTAATTCATCATCACTGCCGTCTCCGGTAGTTCTTCCCATCGTAAATGTTCCTGACGGCACCAGAATCATTTTGTCATATTGGATTACATATATGCCGGTTACAATTTCACTGTCATCCATTCCGTCTTTCATGGCTATGGCTTTAATAGTCATGTCCGATTCCACTAAAATCGGATTTCTGTAGATTAATGAAAGTGAATCCGGATTTGCACCGTTTGTCGTATACCTGATGACTGCACCCTCTGTGGCGCAAGTAATGGAAACCGTTTGCTGAGTTGCATAAGTTCCGGGTTCAGGTGAAAATACGGGATTTGCCACCTGATTAACCTCAGTGTTGTTGTTATCCTCGCAGGAAAAAAGCAACGGCAAAACAAGTAATAATAATGCCAAGTATTTAAGAGTCTTCATTTATCCTCCTTTCTTTACGATGTTAAGAAAGCATATTAAACAAAAAAGTCAAGGTTTTTTTACTTTCTTTCTTTCATCCTTCTTTTAACTCAGCCTCATACAATAAATTAAGCCGGATATTTCTCTCTCTTTTCTGTCCGCGCCTACGTCTGAAATACAGAAGCAAACTCTTGCCCGAGATAACCTATCCGAACCCGCGCCGGTCGATGGACTTTGTTTCAGACAGTGTATTTAATGGGAGTAGATTATAAACCATATATTTATTAATCTTTGCAAAACTCCTTGTCCTTTTTCTTGTAAAACTCCTTGTCCACTGATATTAAAAAGGTTTGTAGTCAAATTAAGAAAATATATTTATTTTACTTGACAAAATAATGAAAAGAGTTTTAGAAATAATTTAATAAAAGTAGAGGTTAGAAACATGAAAAAGCTGGTTTTATTTTTAATTGTTGTAATAATTATATTACCCTTAAGTGCTGTTTATCAGAAAATCGGGGAATACGATACAGCCGGTTGGGTACGCTCTGTTTTTGTTTCTAATGATATTGCTTATGTAGCAAATGATGGGGGAGGGTTACTGATTATAGATGTTTCCAATCCTCAGAACCCGGCTCTGCTTGGAGCTTATGATACGCCTTATTATGCATACTCTGTTTTTGTTTCCAATAATATTGCCTATGTAGCAGATTATGGTTCCGGTTTACAGATTATAGATGTTTCCAATCCTCAAAATCCGTCTCTGCTTGGATCTTATGATACAAGCGGTTATGCATACTCTGTTTTTGTTTCTAATAATATTGCCTATGTAGCAGATTATGGTTCCGGTTTACAGATTATAGATGTTT
>DAOPOH010000011.1:0-10092 GCA_035357855.1 Candidatus Cloacimonadota bacterium | reverse complement strand
CCAATCCTCAGAATCCGGCTCTGCTTGGATCTTATGATACACCCAGTTATGCATACTCTGTTTTTGTTTCAAATAATATTGCCTATGTAGCAGATTATAGTTCCGGTTTACGGATTATTGATGTTTCCAATCCTCAGAATCCGACTCTGCTTGGAGCTTATAATACACCCGGGTATGCAAAATCTGTTTTTGTTTCTAATAATATTGCCTATGTAGCAGATGATTTGTATGGTGGCTTACAGATTATAGATGTTTCCAATCCTCGGAACCCGGCTCTGCTTGGAGCTTATGATACACACAATTATGCATACTCTGTTTTTGTTTCTAATAATATTGCCTATGTAGCAGATTATAATTCTGGCTTGCAGATTATAGATGTTTCCAATCCTCAGAATCCGGCTCTGCTTGGAGCTTATGATACACCTAATTATGCATACTCTGTTACTGTTTCTAATAATATTGCCTATATAGCAGATGGTGGGGCGGGCTTGCAGATTATAGATGTTTCCAATCCTCTGAACCCGGCTCTGCTGGGAGCTTATGATCCATCCGGTTATGCATACTCTGTTTTTGTTTCAAATAATATTGCCTATGTAGCATGCGGGTATTCTGGTTTACGGATTATAGATGTTTCCAATCCTCAGAACCCAGCCCTGCTGGGATCTTATAATACAATAGGTAATGCACAATCTGTTTTTGTTTCAAATAATGTTGCCTATTTAGCAGAGGGTTGGGAAGGTTTACAGATTATAGATGTTTCCAATCTTCAGAATCCGGCTCTGCTTGGATCTTATTTTACACCCGATGCTGCATCCTCTGTTTTTGTTTCCAATAATATTGCCTATGTAGCAGTTATTGAATGGGGTTTACGGATTATAGATGTTTCCAATCCTCAGAATCCGGCTTTTTTGGGCTCTTATGATACACCCGGTTATGCACGCTCTGTTACTGTTTCAAATAATATTGCCTATGTAGCAGATAGTGGAACAGGTTTACAGATTATAGATGTTTCCAATCCCCAGAACCCGGCTCTGCTGGGATCTTATAATACACCCGGTTCTGCATTCTCTATTCCTGTTTCTAATAATATTGCCTATGTAGCAGTTGGTTCGTATGGCTTAAAGATTATAGATGTTTCCAATCCTGCTGCTCCGGTATTATTAAATACTATACTTCCTCGTCCAACCAGTGTTATTAACAAATGCATAATCTCCGATAATCTGTTGATTATTTCCGATACTAAGTGGAACGAATTGAGTTTTTATCATATCAACAATCCGGCTGCTCCCGAATTTGTTTGTAGATATTGTTGGAATCTATCCACAGACGATATGGTAATGCAAAATGGATATTTGTATACCTGCAATGGATGTTATGGTTTATATATTCTGGATATGAATCAAGTAATGGAGGCAGAAGATTCCGGTCAGTTACCTTCTATTACATTTAATTTAAAAAATTATCCGAATCCTTTCAATCCTGAAACTACTATTTCTTTTGAGTTATCAAAATCCGGTAATTTAGTTCTCAATATCTACAACCTCAAAGGAGAGCTGGTAAAGAGACTTATCAACAATCAAATGAGCAATGGTAAACATAGTATAGTCTGGGATGGGAAAGATAATAAGGGTAAAATCTGTTCTTCAGGAGTTTACTTCTATAAAATAGAGAGTAATGGGAGAGTTGAGACTAAGAAAATGCTGCTTATGAAGTAAATTATTCCTTATAACCCTGAAATTATAGAAAAGAACCCTGGATTATCTTCCGAGTTTTATCTTTAAGCAAGTTCAGACTTTTTATTCACTTATTTCGAATTATTCGGGTATCATATTGACCTTCTTCCATTTATATGTCATTTAATAACAATCAATTATTTTAATAAAAAAAGACTATTTGTCAAGAACTTTGTGACAAGCGTTAAGTCAGCCGGATTTTCGGAGCGTATATTTTGCTTGACTAAAAAGAAAATTAAAAACATAAAGTAAAAAAAGATAATTCAGATGGAGGATAAGATGTTTTTAACCGGTGAAAAGATGAAAGAAGTCTTTCTGAAAGCCAAACAAAAGCGTTTCGGCATCATTGCGTCCAATGTGGTGTTTGATACTCAAATCCGTGCGCTAATTCAAGGTTACGCCGCAGCCAATTCAGACGGGCTGTTGCAAATGAGCAGCGGAGCGGTTAAATATGCCGCAGGTGCTTCCCAGGATATCAAAATCGGCGCGGAACTTATATCCGCGGAAGTGAAAACTTTAGCCAAACAATTCAAAAACTGCGGCATCGGTCTTCATGTTGACCATGCAACGCCGAATTATTTTGACTTTCTGGTTTTTTGCATGGAAAACGGTTTAGTTTCTTCAGTAATGATAGACGGTTCAGCAGAACCGATGGAAGAAAATATCCGCATCACGAAAGAAGTGGTTAAAGTGGCGAAGAAATACAATATTTTGGTGGAAGGCGAAATCGGACACATCAAAGGTGCTGAAGACGAAATAGTATCCGACGAGGAACTTTATACGAAACCGGAAGAAGCTCTGGAATTTGTGCTGAAAACCGATGTTGATCTTTTTGCCGCTTCCGTGGGCACTAATCATGGTGTTTCCAAAGGCGCAAAATTGCACTTGCATCTGGATTTGATAAAAGAAATTGATGACTTGCTGATTAAGCATAATTGTGAACGCGGATTAGTTTTGCACGGTGCCAGCGGTCTGACTGATTGGCAGCAGCAAACCGCAATCAAAAACGGCGTAGTCAAAATCAATAAAGATACGCATTACCAGATGGATATGGCAGCAGCAGTGCAAGCCTATTGGGAAAAGGAAAAATATGCCATTGTCTGTCCTCCCGATGTTAATCCCGATGATTATGTTCCCGACAAGAGTAAATTTGACCCGCGTAAATGGTTAATTAAAGCGGAAGCAGCAATGCAAGCTACGGTAACAGGCTTTTGTCAAATGAGCGGAAGCGCCGATAACAGTATTTTATTATAAAATAAGAAATAACCAAAAGGAGTTACAAAATGCCGAAGATAGCTATTAACGGTTTTGGACGCATAGGGCGTCTGGTGCTTAGAGCAATTCTGTCCAAATATCCGGAACTTGATGTCACTGCAATTAATGATATAACAGACGCCAAGACCCTTGCTTATCTCTTTAAGTATGACAGCATCCACAAAATCTTCCCAGGAGAAGTCAACCATACCGATCACAGCATCATTATCAACGGTAAAGAGATTAAAATTTTTGCGGAAAAGGATCCCGAAGTCTTGCCCTGGAAGGATTTGGGAATTGATTTGGTAATTGAGTCCACGGGTCTTTTCACAAGCAGAGAAAAAGCAGCCAAGCATTTGAAGGCAGGTGCGAAGAAAGTCATTATCACTGCTCCCGCCAAAGATGAAGTAGACGCTACAATTGTGATGGGTGTCAATCACCAAATGCTGAAACCGGAGCATACGATCGTTTCTAATGCCTCCTGCACCACCAATTGCTTAGCGCCCGTCGCAAAAGTCCTGCAGGATAAATTCGGCATAGTGAACGGATTGATGACCACCATTCATTCTTATACGAACGACCAGCGCATTTTGGATTTACCGCACAGTGATTTACGCCGTGCAAGAGCTGCCGCTATGAGTATGATTCCCACAACTACGGGTGCCGCAAAAGCCATTGGTCTCGTCATTCCCGACCTGCAGGGCAAGTTAGACGGCATTGCTATTCGCGTTCCCACTCCGGATGCATCTTTAGTCGATTTAACGGTAAATCTGCAAAAACCCGCTGCCAAGGAAGAAATCAACGCTGCTATGAAAGAAGCGGCTGATACCTATCTGAAAGGATATTTGCAATATTGCACGGAACCGATTGTCTCCATTGACATTGTTGGCAATCCCGTTTCTTCTATTTTTGATTCGCTTGCCACTTATGTTAAAGGTAATATGGCAAAAGTCTTCAGCTGGTATGATAACGAATGGGGCTATTCTGTCCGCGTTACCGATTTGGCTGACTATATGTTAAAATTGTAGACAACGGAGTAAAAATCAGCTTAAGCGTCCTCTTGAAAAATCGGGGGGACGCTTTTTTTACTTGACAAGCGGAAGGGATTTTATTCAGATTAACTTCGGATGGGATGAAAGATGAGGTCTGTAAGCGAAACTCTTTAGTCTTTCTCAAGTAACCTATCCGCATAAACTCCGGAAAATATTTTTACCGAAAGATTTTTCGTTTGGAAGAAGGAGGCACAATGCGGTTAAAGTTGAAAAATAGGCAAGGCAACATCAGTTTTGCAATGTTGCTTTTGCTGGTGGGAACGCTTTCGTCGGTAGCTGTTTTTTATCTTTCCTTTTACGACACCTGTTTAACCAATATAGATTGCGATAAAGAACAAGTTTTTTTCTTTTTAAGATCGGAAACTGAACGCTGTGCCAAAGTGCTGGATGTCTATGACGCTTTGCACGAAGGTTTTTATTTACCTGAAAAACAAACGACTGTTCAGGCTACGAGGAAAACGACCACTTATCTGATGCAGAGTCGTTTATTGCCCGCGGACAATGCCAATTCCGGTGTAAGACATGATTTGCGGGTTTGGGACATTTACTCTTTGGTGCAGACGAAAAATTCAGCGGGAAGCGTCAAATCGTTAAAAATCGCCCCTCTCACGGTAAAAGGCTACTGTGAAAGAAGGATTGAAAATAGCGCCGGCTTACTTTCTTTATTGCAATTTACCGACACAAGCATGTCAACCA
This sequence comes from Candidatus Cloacimonadota bacterium, assembly GCA_035357855.1. GTDB lineage: Bacteria > Cloacimonadota > Cloacimonadia > Cloacimonadales > Cloacimonadaceae > UBA5614. The sequence continues at coordinate 5,357 of DAOPOH010000011.1, read as the reverse complement.
ACAATACCCCCATATTCTATAACGGTGCTGATGTATTTTACGGACCTGTGCACAGTAATTCCGATATTTATATCAGTCAGGGAGGAGGCGGTTCAAATAACGGTTGGCCTATTTTTTACGGACATGTCACGACTGCACAGAGAATTTTATCTGGTTCCGGAACGCTTCCTTATTCAGATATATTCAAAGCCGGGTATTCCGAACATTGCGAACCGATTTATCTAAATCCGCAAGCTTTTGAAATTAGGGCTCATGGTACGACAATCGGACCTTCAGTTTATAATCCGAATAGAATTATGTTTGTCACTGTCAACGGCAGCGTTTTTAATTCGATGGTCGGATTGGTGTATCAAAACGATTATGACACTGTCGATGTTTGGAGTTATTATCCGCCTCCCGGAGGAAACTACTTATTTCAAAATCGGTATGCGCGTTACGATACTTTATGGAGTGCAGGTCCGTCTGGTATTTGTGAAGGACATTCCAATCTGGTCTACGGTAAACTTTGGCTGAAAGGAAATTTCAAAGGTCTGCAAACTTGGTGTGCCGTTGATACGATTTATTTGAATGACGACTGCAAATTGTTCAATACACCGCTTGGAGCTTGTCCGGACGGAACTGTATCAGGATCAATCGTTAACTATACAGACATTTTGGGCATAGTTTCCGAAAAATCAATTTTGGTGCAATACGGCTACAAAGATCCTTATAATTCAGTCCGAGACCATCCCAATTGCGAAAGCGATCGAAACGGAATTTGGATTTATGCGGTGCTTTGTGCTTTGGGAGAAGGAATGGGAAATTATCATCAAAACGGCGTTTTTTCCTTTGAATATCAACATCCGCATCCTTCTGTTCCTGCTTGGATCCTGCCATCTTTTCCTTCTTATGTTTGGAATAAAATAGATTTGCATCGCAGAAAATTTCCTCAATCAGGGAATCAACCTTGGCCTTCCAATATTGATTATCCTTTTTATAATCCCCTTTGGCCCGAAGCATCTCCATTTTTGGAAAGAGGTTCTATTCATCTTTGGGGTTCGGTTATTCAAAGAGGAAACGGCTATATTCACAGAAAGTTATCGGAACCGGATTATCCTAATCCCTCAGGAATTTGGAATATTCCTCTTGATTGTTGCGGAGGTCCGGCAGGAGTTCCTTACGAGGATCCGGTTTTAGGTGTTACTTTCACGCCTGTTAATGCTGCAGGTGCAACCGGAACAGGCGTCGGCTACAAAAGAGATTATCATTATGACAATCGTCTGCGTTTTTTTTACCCGCCGGATTTTCCTCTCATTCATGTCTACGGCACCGAAGAGCAAATTACCAGAAGTTGGTATTTCAAAACCCCTCCGCGCAATCTTACTTTGCTGGAGATGAGGCCATAGCGATAATATTTCTCTTGTCAAATCAAACAGACCGAATAAATTATCATTAATCAGACGACCTGAGATGAGGGAAGCCTCTGTCATCAAGGGTAAAGCCATTATGTAAATCCTTCGTGCTTTCGCTTCCCATATCTCAATTTTCGGGAGATAGACTATGGAAAAGAAAGTTCATGTCGTTACCGTCATCATAAACGATATTAACGCCGCTTATCTTGCAGTGAATGAATTATTGCACGATTACGCCCAAAGCATTAAACTGCGCGTCGGCTATCCCATGCGCGATAAAAATGTCTCTGTTATTTTTTTGGTGATGGAGTTGACGCCTGATGAAATGGGCGCTTTTTCCGGAAAATTGGGGCAGATGAAATCCGTCAAAGTCAAAAGCACGGCATTGAAAATCTAATCCCGCCCAGCTTATCGCTTAAATTATATTAATTCAATGCATAAAAGGAAGTAACAATGAAAATGGAAACAGAAGGTCTGAAATCATTTATTCCGGAAGAGGAAATCTTTCGGCATCTTGAAGAGCAAAAAGCTCCGGATGCAATTCGCGTCCGAGACATCATCGCCAAATCTTTGGATAAACAAAGACTAAATCCTGCTGAAACAGCAGCTTTACTGAATGTCACGGATCCTGAACTGCTGCAAATACTGTTTGACGGCGCAAAAACGCTCAAAGAAAAAATTTACGGCAACCGCATTGTCTTGTTTGCGCCTTTATATGTCGCTAACGAATGCGTCAATGACTGCGTGTATTGCGGCTTCAGAATTTCCAATAAAGAATGCCTGCGCGCCTCTTTATCTAAAGAGCAATTGATTTCCGAAGTCAAGTCTCTGGAGGACAAAGGTCACAAAAGATTGATTATGGTCTATGGAGAACACCCGAAATACAATCCCGAATACATTGCCGGCACTGTGGAAACGGTCTACGGAACGAAAAGCGGTAAAGGCGAAATCCGGCGCGTCAATATCAATGCAGCTCCGCAAGATGTGGAAGGTTACAGAATCATCAAACAAGTCGGCATCGGCACTTACCAGATTTTTCAGGAAACATACCATGAAAAGACTTATGCGCAAATGCATCCCAGAGGACCGAAAAGCAATTATTTATGGCGCCTTTACGGTTTGGACAGAGCAATGCAAGGCGGGATTGACGACCTTGGCATCGGTGCGCTTTTGGGTTTATACGATTATAAATTTGAAGTGATGGGTCTGTTGTATCACACTATGCATTTGGAAGAAAGATTTGGCGTGGGTCCGCATACGATTTCGTTTCCGCGCATCGAACCTGCAGTCGGAACAGAATTCACGCAGCATCCGCCTTATAAAGTTACGGATGAACAGTTCAAACATCTGGTTGCCACAATTCGTTTGAGCGTGCCTTATACGGGGATGATTCTCACTGCCAGAGAACCTTATGAATTGAGAAGAGAGGTCCTTCATTACGGAATTTCCCAAATCGATGCGGGCAGCAGTATCGGAGTCGGCTCCTATTCCGCCAAAGATGAGGAAAGCGTCAAAAAAGCACAATTCGTTTTAGGCGACACTCGTCCTCTGGATGATGTTATCTATGAACTTGCTCAAGACGGCTATATTCCCTCCTTTTGCACCAGCTGTTATCGGGCAGGACGCACCGGCGAACATTTTATGGAATTTGCCATCCCCGGGTTCGTAAAACGCTTTTGCACGCCAAATGCGCTGTTGACCTTTGCGGAATACCTGTTTGATTACGCTTCCGAACGCACGAGAAATGCAGGTTTGGCTCTGATTGAAACCGAACTTGCTAAATTCTCCGACCCTTCCATGCAACAGTCTGTGCGCGAAAAAATCGGCCTCCTGAAAGAAGGAAAGAGGGATTTGTATTATTGATATCTGCCTTTTTTACTCATTAATCTTTATTGCCGATTGAAAAGTTTGCGTAATCGGTAAGAATTCCAAGGCTGAAATAGGTCTTATCTGATTTTTTTCTCAAAACTGCCTTCGCGGCACAATTAGTCTTGCTTCAGCCTAATCTTTCTTATATAGTTATGGCGGAACAACAAGGAGCCTCTGGGAAAAAATCCCAGAGAGACCGCGGCATCACTACCGTAACTAATAAAGCAAGAATGGACTTCGGTAATATGCCAACGCAAAAGACGCAAGAGGGATTAATTTTAACGCAAAGGACGCAAGAGACGCAAGGGGTATAGATGCAAAAGATTTTATGTATGAAAAAATATCAAACCGCAGGTTTTTGTAGCATAGGATAGTATCCTGTTGTAACCGCAGGTTTTTGTAGCATAGGATTTTATCCTGTTGTAACCGCAGGTTTGTAACCTGCGGAACTTAATGGGCGGGTAACAAACCCGCCCTAACAACAGCTTGGAAAGCTATGTTACAACATTCGTAGCATAGGATTTTATCCTGTTGTAACCGCAGGTTTGTAACCTGCGGAACTCAATGGGCGGGTAACAAACCCGCCCTAACAACAGCTTGAAAAGCTATGTTACAAGTATCCTGTTGTTAGCGGGTATTAGCAATGCCCGCTTTTAGGGTAAAAATAAATCCGGCAATGCTATTGCCGGAACCCAACAGATTGCTAATCTATGCTACAATTCTTACATATTTGAGGCAAGTATTAATTTGTGGCGTAAAATTATAACTCAGTGTTTGTATTCTAATTGTATCTTGCAAAAATCAAGAGTAAAACCGAAATTATGTGTTCACCCTTATTTTTGGAGGATAGACACACAGGTCTGCCCCTGCATTTATGCGGGTCTTAATGTTAAGAAAAATGATTGGTTATTATTCATTGTTCCTCTTTTGCGTGCTTGCTTCCACCAAATTTATTTGCTCAGGCGTTAAATCATAATATTCATAAACCAATTTATTAATATTTTGTTCTCAGTTCATAAAACTTGATGACTGCTAAGGCTTCAAATGTTTTCCCGAGGCCTACGCTGTCTGCAAGAATACAACCGTTATACTTATTTATTTTATTGATTGCCGCTTTCACTCCGTCTTTCTGAAAATCATATAAAATCTGCCATATTTGGGTCTCATACAAACCAACTATTTTTTCAAGTTCCTTCTCTTCAGCCTGCTCATCCAAAAAGTCGGAAAATAAATGAAACAAGGTCTTGTAATAGATAAATTCAGGAGAATTATCCGCATAAAGTTTGGCAAGCAGGTCCAGAACAAGCTGTTTTTTATCGGTTCCCTTTTGCCAAACATTATCAAACCATTGCTTTAAGCTTTCTTTGTCACGGTCGTCAGATAAGATAAGATTGAGCTCAAGATTTGGTTTTTCCCCCAAACCCAAGCCGTTAAGAGTGAAATTTGAACTGCCCATCATTGCATTAATCACACCATTTGCTGCTTCTATATAATACATTTTGCTATGGGCGAATCAGGTGCAGTCAGACTTCTGATGTCCACTTTTTCCTGAATCCATTTGGCACAGGCTTCCGCTAATCCTCTTTGCGTTAATCTCTTTTCTAAAGGGATTTCCAGTTTATCGCCAACTATCGAAAATTCCATTTTCGTATCTTTGGGATTAAGCTTGTCTACATTGCCGGAATCACCGAATAAAAAATCAAAATGTTTAATTTCGTCCAGTTGGTCTCGTAACTTTTCATATGCGTAAATAGTAAAATATGCGGAGACAAAAGAAAGCTTGGCTCCGGCTGTTATATGTTCTTTCAAAAAACTTCCGGCAGTGCCGAGATCATGATTGTCTCTGATTCCTGTTTTTTTCCGGCATAGATTATCCTACTCTTTTTTGCTTTGAATAATTTTTATTTAAGAATATGCTTTTATTTTAATGAATAATGTCAAGCTCTATCATACGTTTTTACCTGTTTCCACCAAGAATTTATCTCAAGAAATCAATGTAGTAATCAAGCGAAAACGGATTATAATATCTTTGGGAAATAATTTGGCTAGTAAAGGGTATAAGTACCCCCCTACCAGAGATTATAAATGGCACTAAGC
>DAOPOH010000010.1:0-102300 GCA_035357855.1 Candidatus Cloacimonadota bacterium | reverse complement strand
TTTCTAGAGACAAGATAATCAATATATGTGATTTGTCAATATGGAATTTATATAACTTGCTTTTTTATCTGTTATTTTATCTACTTTCCTCATGTGCACCAGTCATTAAGGCTTAAAAAAGAGACATAGTAGAAAATTAACAATAGTTTCTGCTTGACAGCAAGCTGAGTGACAGATTTAATGAAATGATTTAATCATCAATATGTTAAGAGGATAGATGTCGGATTTGGAAACAAAAATAAGAGAAGTCAAAGAACGGATTAAAACTGCTGCTGCCAAAAGCGGAAGAGATGAACTAGAAATTACTGTCGTTGCCGCATCCAAACTGCAAAGTGCCGAAAAGGTAAATCAAGCTTTGCTTTCAGGAATTAAGCATTTTGGCGAGAATAAAGTTCAAGAAGCTGAACAGAAGCTGCCCTTGATTACTGCACCCTATGACGGCTTTCATTTCATCGGACATTTGCAGACTAATAAAGTGAAGCAATTATTACTGCTCAACCCCTGCTTAATTCATTCAGTGGATAGCCTGCACTTAGCTAAAGCTATATCGGATGAAGCGGTAAAATTGCATAAGCGGCAAGACATTCTCTTGGAAGTAAATACATCAGGTGAAGCGAGTAAATACGGTTTTCCTATTTTGGATTTGGAAGCCGGCGCAATTGCCATGACCAAAATGCCTGGTTTGCGAGTAAAAGGTTTGATGACTGTGGCGCGGATGAGTGATAATCCTGAAGACAGCAGAAAAGATTTTCGCTTGTTGAAATCGCTTGCAGAATGTTTGGCGCGCCACAATTTACCGGATTTGGACATGCATTGGCTCTCCATGGGAATGAGCAACGATTTTGAGATCGCCATTGAAGAAGGTTCCAATCTGGTGAGGCTCGGAACTGCCATTTTCGGACCGCGTATTAAACCTGAAAAAGCATAGGGAAAGGAAATCTCATGATGGTAATTGTCGGCATTCTGCTGATTTTGCTCTCCTATTGGATCGGCTGCTTTTCCACTGCACGCATGCTGGCTCGCAATTTCCATTCTTTGAATATCAATAAAGTGGGAACCGGCCTTGCCGATACGGAAAACATCTTTCATAATGTCAGCAGGTCTCTGGGCATTTTATCCGGAACCTTGGATTGCGTCAAAAGTTTTGCCTGGCTTTATCTTTTGCGTTTGATTTTGATAGCGATGGATCGGATGGCAATTCCTCCTGATTTAAGTCCGCTTTATTCGGACAATTTACTTTTGCTTTATGCTGTGGCTATGCTGATCGGGCATTGTTTGCCCTTGACTCATCACTTAAGAGGCGGCCGCGGAATTTTTACTTATTTCGGCATAATGCTGTTCTTTGCACCGGTTCCGGCATTAATTACCGGTCTGGTCAGTTTTATTTTAGTTTATCGTTACAAACAGGTGCGCTTCGCTCAGTATACAATAGTGATTTTGCCCGTGCTGCTCAATTTAGTGTTGGGGGCAATTCCTTTAACCACAAAACTTATTCAACCTTCTCATGCCGGCACGCTTTTTACCACCAAACTGATTGGAATGGCAGTCTTAATGGGAATTTTAAACATTTTGGTCTCAAAGAAATGGGGAGAAATTTAAAAGGAGGCTGTCCGACAAAAGGGCGGCACCGAGGTTAAATTATGGTTGAAGTTCGTCCTGTTTTGACGAAGAAAGACTTAAAGACTTTTATTATGTTGCCGTTTCGGTTGTATAAGCATGATCCAAATTGGGTTGCTCCTTTAATCGGAGAGCAAAAGAAATTCTTTAACCCGAAATATAACAGCTATTATGAGCATTCCGAAGTGGCTTTATTTCTGGCATGGGAAAACGGAAAACCGATCGGTCGCATCAGTGCTCAAACCAACACCCAACACAATCTGGAACATAAAGACAAAGTTGGCTTCTTCGGATTTTTTGAATGTGAAGACAATCAAGCAGCCGCTGACGCTTTATTTGAAGCAGCGCTAAAATGGAACAAGGAACGGGGAAGAGATACTTTGCGGGGACCGATGAATTTATCGGTCAACGATGAATGCGGCCTTTTGGTAAAAGGATTTGACAAGCCTCCCTTTATCATGATGACATACAATCCCCCTTACTACGAAAAGCTGATTTTAGGAACAGGTTTCCACCAAGTGAAAGACCTCTATGCCTATTATTTGGAACGCACTACCATTCCGGAAAGAATTGAAAAAGCCGCTCTCCAAATCATGCAGCGCAAAAACTTTACAGTCCGCACTCTTTCTACCGATAAGCAGCAGCAGAAAAAAGATATCGAAACCGTATTCAAAATCTATAGAGAGGCATGGCAATACAATTGGGGTGCAGTTCCCCTTACGGACGGAGAATTGAAACAAGTAGTAAGAACTTTGCTGCCGATAGTTGATCCGGATTTGGTGCAAATTGCCGAAGTGAACGGCAAACCCGCAGGTTTTTCACTTGCCCTGCCAAATTATAATGAAGTCTTAAGCGTAATGCACGGACGCGTAAATCCCGTCACTATGATTAAGGCATATTTCAAGTCCAAACACATTAGTTCCGCAAGAGTTATCACTTTGGGCGTTATCAGAGAATACCAGAAACGCGGAATTGACATAGTGTTTCATTACAATTCCTACAAGAACGGTCTGCCAAAAGGCTTCTTCAAAACTGAATTCTCCTGGATTTTGGACGATAATGTTATGATGATTCGCGAAGCGGAAATGCTTAATGCCGAACTATATAAAATCTACCGCCTTTACGACAAACCAATCGGATGACTGAAAAGCACATGACCAAAATAACTCTGAAAGCCATAGACAAAATCACTCTTTTGTTCTGCATCTGGATGTTGTGCCTGATTGCAATAGGCAGAAATCATGTTCTTCTTCCTTCAGTGCATTTTATCATATTTCTCACTATTATTGCAGGAGTTCTTTTTTTAGTTTGGCTGACGGATTTTATGAAGAATGCTTCCAAACCGGAAAACTGCCCTTCCCCCTTCTGCCGAAAAGTGAGACCCAAAGTCTATGCAGTGCTGACTTTTATCAGGCATTACTATCCCATCCCGCTTTACGCTTTCTTCTTTGAAGCGTCCTGCGCAACGAGTCGCGTATTTTTCCATTCTTGGCTTGACCCCTTTTTCATGAATATTGATAAATCAATCTTTGGCTATCTGCCTTCAATAGAATGGGCTTTTCGTTACAAAGCGTTTTGGCTGAACGAATGGCTGCATTTTTCCTATTTCAGTTATTATCTTATGATTGTGGTTCTGCCTGTCATCTTCTATCTCAAAAAGCGGAAAGCAATGGATGAATTGGTTTTTGTGGTTTCCTTAGTCTTTTATTTTTGTTATTTTGTTTATTCTTGGTTGCCGGTCGTCGGAGCCAGATATATACCTGAAGCGATGCAATGGACAACTCAGAAAAGCAGAGGATTTTTTACCAATTTTATGGCTGTCATTTATACATATACGCCGCATTTGGGAGGTGCTTTCCCGAGTTCTCATGTGGCAATAGCGGTAGTTCTTACTTTTATTACGCTCAAATATTTTCAGCCTCTCGGAATAATTTGTGCAGTGCTCACTTTCTTTTTGGCAATCGCTACAGTTTATTGTCATTATCATTGGTTTGTAGATGCTGTTTTTGGCATTCTGACAGGCGGAGTTGGCTACTTAGCAGCCGAAAAAATATTTAACAAATTAACGGTGCAGGAAAATGAAGGGTAAAAGGCTAATTTTATTCGTCAGTGCTGTGTGCTTAGCGGTTACAACGGTTAATGCCGAGCCGCTGGATTTGGTGTCTTACGATTATCACATTCCCGCAAACATTATTTCTTCCATAGCATTAGGAATGGGAGGATTGAATTTGACCAATGCGGGAGATTATTTCACTTCTTATGATAATCCCGCTCTTTTGGCAGGAAATAATGTCACTTCCTTTGCCGCTTCCTTTCGGCTTAAAAACGAAGAAGAGATCAGTTTGGCTGATGCTGCTTCAGCCAGTAATCTGCTCAAAGCCAAACAGTTTATGTATTATACCTTGATTACTAAAAATGCCGCCTGGAGCTATCAGCCGACAGTCAGCACCCACATAAGTGAAATCAACGCAAACTCGCTTGAGTATTATGATTATCAACTGGACAAACTTCAACTTTCCCTGGCAGGAACCGACGAGCGCTATGCTGATTTTGCCGCAGGCATCAATATAAAATACCTCACCGGACGCTTGATTTATCTCAAAGAACGGATAGAATATAACCAAATGATCAGGGAATCCTTTATTGATGACAAAGTAAAAGGGTTTTCCACCGATTTGGGCGTGACCTATACTTCCGGAAAATACACTTTCGGAAGCTGCGTATATGATGTCCTTTCGCGTTTGTGGTGGGAACATTACGATTCCGAAGATTTGCAACGCAGAGCGGCAGTCGGTGTCCAATACTCGGATGGCAACTTAACTTTATCGGGCTCTCTGCAAGGCAAACTCTCTCAATCTACAGATACCAGTTATCATTTGGGTTTGACCAGAGCCTGGCATTGGAAAAGCGGAAAAGATAAAGAACAAGGTCTGCTCGTGCGGGCAGGTTTGTTCAGCCATGATTTCAACGGAACGGAAAACATCAATTACACTTTGGGCTCCGGTTACAACTATAATATGTTCAGATTTGATTTCGGCTTGACTAATACAGGCATGCGACTGAAAGACAGTGAATTTATCTTTTCGCTCGGAATAGGAATTTAGCTGACCATGTTTCATTTGACTTTTCTGAACGCCGGTTTATTGGTGTTAGCGGTTGCTGCAGTATTGCCTTTAATAATTTGGCTGTTAGCAAAAAAGAAGCCGCCCCAGCTGGTTTTCAGCAGTATCAGGTTCATCCGCAATTCGGTTAAAGAACAGAAAAGCCGCACGCAACTGAAGAATATTCTGTTGTTGATTATTCGGATACTCATTATTTTATTGGTCGTTTTAGCTGCTGCTCGTCCTTCTTTGCGCTTGCCCAATGCCAAGCCCGGAAAAAGTCATCCGCCAACTGCAGTTGCCGTGATTTTGGATACATCTTATAGCATGGATTACACTCAGGACGGCAAATCCACTCTGGAATACGCAAAAAATGCCGTCAATGAAATCAACAGAAAGCTCACTTCCGAAGACATGTCAGTCTTGATTACTTCCGACGAAAGCTGGAACAGGATAAATTCTCAACTGCATCAAGGTAAACTGCCGGAAAATTTAGTTGCTTCCGTGAAAACCACTTGGCTGCCGATGCCGCTGGATAAAGTTCTGGAATACGCTTCCGCAAAATTGGCGCAAAGTCAATTCAGTAACAGAGAAATTTATCTGCTGACCGATGGGCAGGCACAAACTTTGCCAAAACAAGTAAATGTGCCCGTTCTCTTGATTCCTCTACCGAAAATTGACACTTGGAATAATATAAGCTGCCAAAATGCCGCACCGGTTATGCAGTTGACTGACAGACGCCAAACTCAATCAATCCGTTTTGACCTCATCAATCACGGCAATTCTATTCGAAAGGATGTTTTAGTCAGCGTATATGTGAACGGTATCACGGCAGCGGAAAAATTTGTTACTCTGCAGCCGCATCAAAAACTGACGGAAACTTTGCCTTTCCAGATTATGAATTCAGGTTGGCAGAGCGGATATGTGGAAATTTTGGATGAAAAACTCACTGCTGATAATCGCTGCTGGTTTGCTTTTCCTTTTAATCTTCATCCGCAAACGGGAGTCATAACCCGGCATTCGTCTTTACCAATTATCCTGCAAACCGCCTTACGAGTCTATTCCACTCCTCAAGGAAAAGTGGAACTCATTGCTCCCGAGCAGGTAAATTGGCAGCGGCTTAAGGACTACGATGCACTTGTAATTTATGCCGCGGGAGAATTTACACCCCGATTACGGGAATTTTTGCAGACCGCAACTCAGGCGCATAAAGGAATATTAATCTGTGCTGATGCAAATTTGCCCTTAAGCTGGAAAGGTTATTTGCAACAAAGTTTCGGAGTCCAATTAACTTCTTTTTCCCATACGCTTTTACCCATAACTTATGTAAATAAATATCATCCCATAACTTCTTTATTGGACCCCGGGCAACTTTCCCGCACATCGTTAACTGATTGCTGGACTGCCCAAATGACTTCCGCTTCCGGTATTTTGCTCAGTTCGGGAAATTCACCTTTAGCCGTTGCCGGAAATGAGCATTTGCTTTGGCTTTTTGACCCTGCAAGCGATAAAAACTCCTTTTTCCTGGAAGCAGCATTCCCGGTTTTCGCCTTTCGCTCACTGCAATATCTTTCCAATTCCCAATTTGAACCTCAGCAAAACACTGTCGGACAAAACTTGGTTGCGGACGAAATAATGCTTCCAGAAGGCGAAAAATTAGAATTAAATGGAAATTCATTTGCAGCGTCCGAACCCGGAATTTATACTTTAAATTGGAACAGCGGAAGCAGTCAGGAAATTGCAATTCAGCCCGATTTCAAAGAAAGCGTTTTTCAACCTTGGGAACTTCCCTCTTCCGCCAATTTTCAAAAATTAAACGCACACTGGCAAGACCAACTTTTCCTTTCCCGCTTAGGACATGACCTGTGGAAGTATTTAATGTTTGCAGTTTTAGGCTTACTGGTATTGGAATTCATCTTGGTCAAAAGCGAAGAATGGAAGCCCGGCGCTAAAACCGATTAAGATACGAGGTTTGCAATGTATCTGGAAAAAATAAACTCTCCCAAAGACATAAAAAACATGACGCCTGAGCAGCTGATAGTTTTAGCGGCGGAAGTGCGTAAACGCATTATTGATGTAATTTCCCAAAACGGCGGTCATTTGGCACCGAGTTTGGGAACGGTGGAACTGACTCTGGCACTTTTGAAAGTCTTTAATCCGCCCCGGGATACTGTTGTTTGGGATGTCGGCCATCAGGCTTACGCATGGAAAATCCTCACCGGACGCAATAATCGTTTTGAGACTATTCGTACTTTTGGCGGTTTAAGCGGTTTCACCTCACGCGCGGAAAGTCCTTATGACGCATTTGGAGCCGGACACAGCAGCACTTCAATTTCTGCAGCATTGGGAATGGCGGCAGGACGAGATTTAACTTTCGGCGAAGGTCACTGCGTAGCAATTATAGGCGACGGTGCACTCACGGGAGGAATGGCTTTTGAAGCTCTAAATCATTCCGGACAATTGCAGAAGGACAAATTTGTCGTTATTTTGAATGACAACGAAATGTCCATCTCCAAAAATGTCGGCGGACTGCAACAATACATGGCACGCTTTCTTGTATCAAAATCTTACAATGTTTTGAAAAAGCAGGTTTGGGATTTAAGTGCCACTTTGCCGAGAAATGTTCGCAGCAAATTTATTTACGGAGCGCAAAAACTGGAAGAAAGCCTCATCAATATCCTGGCGCCAAATATCATTTTTGAAGACCTCGGCTTCAAATATGTAGGTCCGATTGACGGGCATAATATTCCGCAATTGCTTTCCATTCTGAATCGCGTGTATAACAATATGGTGGGACCGGTTTTAGTGCATGTCGTAACCTCCAAAGGAAAAGGTTATCCTCCTGCGGAAAAAGATGCTGCTTTATTTCACGGCATCGGTCCTTTTGATCCGCAAACGGGAGAACTAATCGTTCGCGCAGGTGAAGGCGAAACTTGGTCTGAAGCGATGGGAAATCAACTTTGCAATTTGGCGGAAAAACAGGACAACATTGTTGCCATCACTGCTGCAATGTCCGTGGGAACAGGTTTGAGCAAATTTGAAACTCAGTTTCCCGATCGCTTTTTCGATGTCGGCATCGCTGAACAGCACGCGGTAACTTTTGCCGCAGGTCTCGCTGTCAAAGGTCTGAAGCCGTTTTTTGCCGTCTACTCAACATTTTTGCAACGCGCTTTGGACCAGGTTATTCATGATGTCGCTCTGCAAAAATTGCCAGTCGTTTTTTGCATTGACAGAGCCGGTTTAGTCGGTGAAGACGGTCCCACGCATCATGGTGTTTTTGACATTTCTTTCTTGAGCTTCATTCCCAATATGATAATTTTGTCGCCTTCTTCAAAGGAAGAACTTCAGGAAATGCTTTCTTGGGCTGCAGATTATACGGAAGGACCGGTCGCCATTCGTTATCCGCGCGGAGTTGCTTTCACTCGTAATGAACCTGTCACACCGTTTGGATTAGGCAAAGCGGAAGTTTTGCGGGAAGGAGAAAAAATCGCTTTATTAGCTGAAGGAAGTGCATTACAAATTGCCTCCGAAACCGCTGAATTGCTGAAGCAAAAAAAGATTCAGCCTTGGTTGGTTAACTTACGCAGCCTTAAACCCTTGGACACAACTCTGCTGGATAAACTTGCCAAAAGCTGCAAACGCATCTTCACCTTTGAAACTAATGTTTTAACCGGCGGCGTCGGTTCCGCCATTCGTGATTATTTTGCCGAAAAAGAGGTCAAAGTTACATCATTCGGTTACCCGGACCGCTTTTTACCTCAAGGCTCCATTGCTGAACTTAATGCAGAAATCGGCTTCACCCCTCAAAATATTTTCGCTCAAATATGCGCTTTGCTCTAAATGACATTATAACCGCAATAGCAACCCCGCCCGGTATTTCTGCCATTGCGGTAATCAGAGTCAGCGGCAATAATGCAGTCTCAACTGTGGCAAATTTTTTTGACCAGCCCCAAAAACTGACTGACGCTGCAGGCTATCAAGCCGTGCACGGATACATTTTAGACGGAACGGAACCGGTGGATGAAGTAATCTGTATAGTTTATCGCAATCCGCATAGTTACACAGGCGAAGAAATGACGGAAATTTTCTGTCACGGAAATCCTGATTTGACTGCGCGCATATTGCAACTTTTGCTTAAAAATTGCCGTTTGGCTGAACCGGGTGAATTTACCTTTCGCGCTTTTATGAATCACAAATTGGATTTGGCACAAGCGGAAGCAGTAAATGATTTAATCAGCGCTCAAACAGGAAAATCCGAACAAGCTGCTCTTTCCCAATTGCGCGGAAATCTTTCCCGTGAAATTGACAGTATCGTAAAAGAACTCACTGATTGCCGCATCAGATTTGAACTTGCCATAGATTTTGCTGATCAAGATTTGCCGGAATTGGATTGGGACGAAGTGCAATCCCGGATGGAAAAAGTTCACAATCGCTTGGAAGAACTTTTGGCAGGAGGCAAACAAGGGCGCATTTTACGGGATGGTTACACTGTTTGTTTAAGCGGAGCTCCGAATGTAGGTAAATCCTCAATTTTCAATCGTTTCCTGCAAGAAAACAGAGCCTTGGTTACTCCGGTTCCGGGTACCACTCGTGATTATTTAGAAGAATGGCTTTCCCTGGAAGGTTATCCCGTTCGCCTGCAAGATACTGCAGGACTTCATTCCACCAATGATGAAGTGGAAATTCTGGGAATTCGACGCACGCAGGAACTGATGCAAAAAGCAGACCTGGTGGTAATACTCACCGATCCCGATTCTTTGGAAGAGCAATTCCTCCTTCCGGAAAATGTGCCTCCCGATAAAATCCTGTGCTTTATGAATAAAATCGATTTACTCGGTTTTGATAAATTGCCTTCAAATTCAGAGTGGAAAAAGTTTCTTGCCGCTTCCCGTTTTCATTCCAAAATCAAAAATTTGGTGCAATTGGCACCCTGCTCCGCAGTTTTAGCGGACGGTTTGGACACGCTGAAAAAACTTCTGCTGGAGCGAATTTCACTGCCAAATTTGCAACCTTCATCCGTGTTGGTGACTAATACTCGCCACTTGGCAGCCCTCCAAAAATGCCTTGATGACCTAAATAAAGCATTGGAAGGAACAAAAAATCGCGCCGGTTACGAATTTATCGCTTTTGACCTCATTGCTGCAGTTTCAGCTTTAGCGGAAATTACCGGTGCTATCACCACGGACGACCTTCTGGACAATATCTTTTCTTCTTTCTGCATAGGAAAATAAAAGCCGGCATCATTTCAAGGAGCAAGTTTCGCAACTATGTCGCAGACTGTAATATCAAAATAAAAACTAACTGAGATTTTTCGTATTCTTAAAATGCAGCTTGGCAACCTCGGAAAGGCGTTCCGCACCATATTTTTCAATAAATTCTTTCGCTACTGCTTGAACAATTTGTCCCGCACCCAAGGGAAACTTCATCTTATAGAAACGCTCCATTGCTTTAATTGATTGCAGCAATTGGTATCTGGCAATGATACTGGCTGCGGCAACGGCAAAATCCTGCTCCGCATTAGTTCTTTCCATAATCTGCAATTTCGGATACTTCGCCTGCAATAAAACTGATGCTTTTCTACTCGAACTGAACTGATCTATCAAAACTCCTTCAGCAGAGGGAAAACGCTTCAGCAGATTATCCAAAACCAGAGCGTGACCCCATGCCAATAAATCGTTCAAATTTTTCTTTTGTGCTGTGAACGATGCGTATAACTCATTATACTTCTTAGGCTTAAGAACCAGACATTCCACATTTGCGGCATAATCATGATAAAGCTGTTTAGCAACATAATTAATCTGTTCACCCGAAAGTTTTTTGCTGTCCGAAACACCCATTCTCCATAACTTTTTCTTATCTATCTCCTCCAAATAAAAGCCGCAAACGACCAAAGGACCGAAATAATCCCCTTTCCCGCATTCGTCACTTCCCAGCCAGCAGCGCCAATTGTGAAAAGGCAAAGCCTTTATAACAGAAGGTATATTCAAACACTTCTGCAATACAGGTTTCAGCGGATTGTCAAATTTGGAACCGATAACGGCGGAAATCCCCTTTTTCTCGGAATAATAAACATTGAGCAGAATATTATTTTTGCCGTCCGTAAAGGTCAATTGCACTCCGTAGGCGATTTCGCGTTCATCCGAAAGCTGCAAACCTTCCTTATTACAAAGCGGAAGCAAATCCGCCAAATAATCTTGTATCGCTTTGTTCATGCGTTTCCTCAACTTATTTTGCTTTATTATTTTCCCTTTCGGCACTTGAATAAACAGGAAAGATTGCTGTCAACAATTGTCTTATAAAGTAACCGCTTATCCGGTTACAGAAAACCTTTTGGGCGTGTAATCCGGTATACTCAAATGAGAAAAGATATTTTATGTTCAAGAGTAAAATTGCCTTGCCCGTGCAAATGAAACCTTATTAAAATTTATGCTTTTATGAATAGCAGCTTGTTACTAAACTGAAAAAACATCTTATCGGCTCTCTTAACCCTGTCGATATCCAGTCGATATCCAGTCGAATTAAAGTCAACTGGATATCGAGAGGATATCGACAGGCTATTAGGAAAGAGGGTAGTTTGGAAAGTGAAAGGTGAAACTAAAATGTAGGATGGAATAAAAATAGCTTAATTTCTTAAATAAAGATTGACATTTAATTTCAAAACGGTAATGTAGGATTTGAGTGTTCACAGCATGAACAAGATACAAATAAACAACAAAACTCGGGAGGGAAATTATCATGTTCAAGCACTTATTTTCTGTTCTCATCTTTCTGTCTGTAGCAATTATATTAACGGCTAATATCGAGCCCGCTGTTCCTTTAACGCAAGTGCAAAATTGCACCGCTTTTGCCGGTGAAAACGCCATGCAAGTAGCGAACGGTTTAACTCATCTAACTTTTTTGGAAGCAAACCGTTATATCAAATATGCCAAAATCCTGCCGGATAATACTTGTTTCCAATCTTTGGTTGACGATCTCGGAACCGGCAATGTCATTTCTACTGCTCCGACTTTGAGCCTTGAAGACGGCAACATCATTATCTGTTACTGCAAAAACGGAGTAATTTGCAAAGCCGTATCCTCGGACGGAGGGGTAAATTTTACCGTCAGTGAGATTGAAACCGTGACCGATCCTCAACCGATTATACGACAGGAAGGAGGTTTGTGGAGGTTTTTTTTAACAGCGTGTGATTCTTTTGAGAACGGGACTTATGCCATTTTCACAAACATAGAACAATCTACTAATGAGACAAATATATCCTATGTGGGAATGGATGTCATATATGGTGCAGTTCGTTCCAACAGTGATATTTGGATCAGACAGTCAGGGGGCAATTCCAACAACGGCTGGCCTACATTTTACGGACCCGTATATACTTCCGGAACCATTCATTCCTTTAGCGGAACTCCGCCTTATGCCCAAGTATTTCAAGGCGGTTATTACGAGCATGTTCCGCTACTGAATATTGAAACAGATTTACTGGCTTGGCAAATTCAGCATAACGGTCAGGTAATTTATCCCGCCGAACCTTCTTCCGATGTAATAATGTTTGTGACTGTGACCGGAAGCTCATTTACCAGTTGGAAAGGCCAAATCGTTGCTCAAGATGTGGATTCACTTGATATTTATAGCAATTATCCTCCCGGTAGCGGAACTCCCATAGGCACAAATTATATTACGAAAATAGATACTGTTTGGACACCGGGTCCGTCCGGAAATTGTGCAGATCAAATTAACATTGTCAATTCACCTTTGTGGATCAGCGGAACTTTCAGCGGAACGCAAGTTTGGTATTCGCCTTTTGAAATAAAAATCAAAGACAATATTTTGCTTGCGGATACTCCGATGGGACAAACACCTGCGTCAACATCAACGGATAAAGTAGCTTTGGTGACTGACAAACAAATTATCGTTCAATACGGATACAAAGATCCTGCAGACGGAGTAAGACACCATCCCAATTGTGACAGTGATGCCGACGGCGTTTTTATCTACGCTTCTCTCTATGCTTTAATTGAAGACCCGCAAGGCAATCCCAGACGAGACGGCTGTTTTACTTTTGAATATCAGCATCCGCATCCTTCCGTTCCCGCCGTCGTAATTAACAATGTTCTGTATGACAAGATAGACTTGCACAGAAGAGTATTTCCTCAGACCGAGCAAAATCATTGGCCTCCAAATATAGATTATCCGTGGTATAATCCTCTTTGGCCCGAAGGTTTTCCTTTTATGGAACGAGGCACAATTCATTTATATGGCAACCTCTATCAACAGAGAAGAGGTTTTGTTCACAGGAATGTATACGATGCGGAATATCCGAATCCCTACGGTATTTGGGATATTGAAAATGACTTGTGCGGCGGAACAAGCGGAACTTTATACACAGATCCGGTTCTACAAATTACTTTCTACGGTATCAATGCTCCCAATACAACCGGTGCAGGCGTCGGTTATAAAAAAGATTGTCATAACGACGCAAGAATTAACCCCAATTCCTTCTCTTTCAATCCGTTCGGTTTAGGTGTTCGGTATAAGGTTTCCGCTGACGGCAGCAATTGGAATGTTCAAGGATACAAATCCTTGAGTGAGCCTGTTAACTACAAATATATGGACTATAGAAACGCAAAAACTATGCTGCAAATGAATAATCATCTGTTTTGGCAATCAGATGACAGTCAAATTTTAACCGAACTTAACCTTAATCTTGCCGAAAACGATATCTTGCAAAAAGCCTTTATCAAAAATGATAACGAACTTATGCTGCAAGTGCGAAGGCATTATTCAGCTGCCGCTGATTCCGTTGCCATAGTAAAATTAAATCCGCTTTCCGGTAATTGGGAAGGACAAGACTGCCTGCCTTTGGTGAGTAATATCAATAATCTCTTCCGTCAAAACGGAGGGCAAGTATATTATTCCACTCATGAAAGTGACGGAACTATCAGATTTTACGCTCAAACTGAAACCGGCGAAATGCAATCTTTCATGGATTGGAATCCGCAAATTGCGGAACTTGGTTCTGCTCTTGCCAATCCTGATTTGAGCAGACTAAATATTATTGCCGGCAATGCAGATTCCTTGTTCATTATCGTCAATTTAGCCAATCAGCAAGGCACAGCTTACAACCTTTATTATGCCAAAGGATATTTGGAGCCGACTGTCAATCCTGAAAGTCCTTTGATCCAACCGCAGATTTCTGTTAATTGCTATCCCAATCCCTTTAAGGAAAAGATAACTGTCAGAATTGAAACAGACAAAAAAGTGCGTGGAGAATTGGCTGTTTATAACATCAAAGGACAAAAGGTTAAAACACTTCTCAGCAATTCCGCTTTGCAAAAAGGAAAGAATGAGATTTATTGGAACGGAGTTAATGAAAAAGGCAACAAAGTTTCCGCGGGTTTATATCTGCTGAAAGGCAAAATAGACAATAAAACTGTGGCTTTCAAGATCTTATATCTGGAGTGAGAATAAGATATAAAAATAGGCGATATTTATCCATAAGACTTGTTGAAAAGAAAAAGCAAAAACTATCAGAGTAAAGTAAGTCCACCCTTTGAGGGAAAGATAAGAGATGAAAAAAGTATTTGTAAGCGCTTTAGCCTTTGATGAAGGAAAATCCGGATTAGCCGATTATACGGTTTCAGTAGTCAGGGAATTTGCAAAAGACAATCAAGTTGACCTCTTAATCTATCCTTCCGATGCCGAAATATTCCCTTTTAAAAGTGAAAATATCCGCTTCAGATTAGTTCCCGAATGGTTAAAACCTCCATTTCTATCCTGTGTATGGCATCTGTGGTTTTTGCCGATTGTTCTGCATGCTAAACGTTATGAAGCAATTCTGTTCCCGGCAGGACACAGGCGGGTTGTTTCTCATTTCCCCCCTCAATCGGTTATCACTTTTCACGATTTAACCCCGTATTATGTTCCTCAACGCTACAATCGCAGGAGGATGTTTTATTTCAAATATGTAATTCCGCATTATCTTTTACGCGCTCCGGTCATTATGGCGATCAGTGAAAATACCAAAAATGATTTAATCAGGCATTATAATTTGCCGCCGGAAAGAATAACTGTTAACTACAACGGCTACAATCCCGAAATTCTTAAGACCGATATAACTGAAACTGAATTACGGGCAAAATTTAAAATTGAGCGTCCGTATTTATTTTATAATGCCAGAATTGAGCATCCGGTCAAAAATCATATTCATTTGATCAGAGCTTTTGAACTTTTGCCTGAAGAGATGAGAGCGCAGTATGATTTGGTTTTTTGCGGGCAGGACAGCTCAGGTTGTGAAGTTGTTTATGATTATATAAAAGAATCACCTGTCACTGAAAACATCCATTTTTTGGGAGAAGTTCGTCCACCTTGGTTGGGAGCTCTTTACAAATACGCTCTAATCTATTTTTTTCCTTCTTTGCATGAAGGCTTTGGCATTCCTTTATTAGAAGCTATGGCTGCAGGTTTGCCTGTTGTTTGTTCCAATCGTTCTGCTTTACCTGAAATTGGAGGTGACGCCGTCGTAACTTTTGATCCAGAAGTTCATGCCGATATAGCAGTTAAAATAATATCAGTATTAAACAATCCCGAATTAAGAGAAAGAATGAGCCAACGCGGAAAACAAAGAGCAAAAGCTTTCAGTTGGAGCAATCATGTTGAAAGAATTATGGCTTTAGCGGCAGAAAGAAAAAGAAGGCAATTAGGGTATTCTTCTAAAGAAAGGACAATTTTGCAGCCTTAGAATAATCCAAAATAGCATAAAAAAGCGCAATAGGATGGTCAAAAAGTAAATCAGTTTTGGGCTAATTCTTCTCTAAATTGTTTCAGCTTTTGTTTCACTTCCTCATTATTCAGAGCAATGATCTCTGCTGCTAAAATGGCTGCATTTTTTATTCCGTTTATGGCAACAGTGGCAACAGGCACCCCTGTAGGCATTTGGACAATTGAGAATAAGGCATCTTCACCGTTCAGAGCAGAATTTGATAAAGGGACACCGATAACGGGTAAAGTTGTATTAGCAGCAATGATTCCGGGAAGATGAGCAGCCATACCTGCGCAGGCAATTATAACTTGTATGCCGAGTTGTTCAGCTTCTTTGGCTAAAGTTATAGTTTTTTCAGGATTACGATGCGCGGATGAAATGAAGAAATCAGAGGCAATGCCAAACCGCTGTAATTGGGTTTGAATGGGTAGGCATTGCTCCAAGTCAGATTTACTTCCAATTACAATACGAACTAAAGTTTTATTCATTCTTTTATTTAATTTTCTAATGTTTCACGTGAAACATCAAATCCTTTCAGAATTATTATTTACTTATATATCAATTAGTTACATCACTATCAGGAAGAGAAGTCAAGATCTTATGGATCTCAGCAGGGTCTTTTGCTTCACTCAATTGAGTTAAAACTTCCGGTTTCATCAACAACTTAGAAATGTATGAAAGGGAAAATAGATGCTGCTTGTCATTGTGCAGCAATAACATAAAGAATATATTAACCGGTTTTTTATCCGGTGCATCAAAATCTATCCCTTCTGTAGACCTGCCAAAAATAATGCTCGGCATTTTGATTTTGGACGGGTGCAAATGTCTGGGATGAAGAAGAGCTACACCATTGCCGATTGCTGTAGAAATTAATTCTTCTCTCGCTACAACAACTTCATAAAGCCAACGCGCATCCCTTACCAGTTTCAGTTGCTTTGCCTTAATGCTCAAAAGACGAATGGCTTCATATTTGTTTTCTGCCTTAAAATCAAGAAAAATGTTTTCCGGACGCATATACTCTTCAAAATGGCATATTACTCGCTTTAGCGTCAGCAATTTCTCTTCACCTTCGGATAAATTTTCCATCCATTCGTTGAGGGAATCGGCATCAATCTTGACCGTTTTGCCCACTAACTTGGTCTCAAAAATATTGTTATTGATCATCTCTTGCACGACGCTTTCCGAAACCTTTAGAATTTTAGCGGTTTCAGCTTTAGTAAGATATTTTTTGCTCATGACAGTGCTCCTCTATAACTCTTTGATATCTATATAGATACATCTCTATACATAAATTAAAGTCTGATTTTATCTTGACAAAGATACATAACTTTTGTAGCAATGGAAAGATGGTCAAGAAATTTATTCCGTTTATTTTAATAATTTGTGTGGTTGCCGGTTGCAGTTATTCTGTCCACACTAACGCTTATCCTTATCTGAAGCGCATTCAGCTTTTGGCTTTTGAAAATAAAAGCACTGAATATGCGTTGGGTGAAGTTGTTTTTAATAATTTGGCAAATTCTATCAGAGAAGACGGGCGTTTGCGTATGGTTACCCAGCAGCCTGATTGCCAATTGGAAGGTTCCATCGTCAGTTACAGCGAAAAAGTATATTCCTATGATGAGGCAAATAATGTTCAGGATTATCTGGTGACAATCAATTTCAAAGTCACTTTTACCGATTTGGTTAATAATAAAGTGCTGTATGAAAATCAGAATCTTGCGATTTCAGAAACTTATGCAGTTTCCCAAAACAGCGGCAGCACCAGCCGTTTTTTTAGTAAAGAAGAGGCTTGGAACGAGATCTGCAGCAAACTATTTAAAACTATAATGCAAAATACATTGGAGATGTGGTGAGCCTTGTTCGTCTGAATAAATTTTTAGCGGAAGCCGGTTTCGGTTCCAGACGCAAAGTGGAAACTTTGATTACGGAAGGCAAAGTTTTTGTAAACGGAAATCCTGTTACGGACTTGAGCACCAAAATCGCTCCGGAAAAAGATAAAGTAACAGTGAACGAAAAGCCTGTCAAACCCGAAGCTGAAAAGATTTATCTGCTTATGAATAAGCCACGTAATTATGTTGTTACCCGTCAAGATGAATACGGACGCAAGACGATTTATTCGCTGTTGCCGGATTTTGCACAAAATTGCGTTTCCGCAGGTCGTTTGGATAAAGACACTGAAGGGTTGCTGCTAATCACTAATGACGGTGATGTTGTTCAGGCGTTGACGCATCCTTCCCAAAAGGTAGAAAAAACTTACCGTGCCGCAATTGACAAGCCTTTAACCAAACAGCAGCTTGAGCAATTACGGAAGGGAGTGATGATTGAAGGTTACAAAACTCAATCTGCGGGCGTGTATATTAAAAGCAATAAGCCGGGAGAAACTGTTCTAAAGATTGTTATTACAGAAGGGAAAAAGCGCCAGATTCGTTTAATGCTGGAAGCTGTGCAGCGTAATGTCATCAGTCTGAAAAGGATACAAATAGGTGAACTGAAATTGGACAAACTCCCCACAGGTATGTGGCGTCCGTGTTCTCCTCAGGAAATTCGTTATCTGCAAAGTTTGAAAAAATTGCGGAGCAAAGAATGAAAATCGGCATAATCGGTTTTCCCAAAACCGGAAAAACTACCATCTATAATGCTCTGACAGGTAATAGCGGAGCTACTGACAAATATATTCAAGCGCATCATGAAGCGCATGTGGGTGTGGTGGAAGTCTTGGACGAACGCATTACCCGTTTGAGTGAGCTTTACAAACCGAAGAAGACAATTTACGCTCAGCTGGAATATTATGATTTCCCCGGTTTGTTTGCTTCCCAACAGGAAGATATGAGCGGCAATACAATTTTGGCTGAAATCAAGACTATGGACGGTTTGGCTTTGGTGTTGCGCAATTTTGAAGATGCGGAATTGGATGAACTTTACGGCAACGCCCAGCCCCTCAATGAGTTGCAAAAATTTGAAGACGAGCTGATTTTGCAGGATTTGATAAGTGCTGAAAAGCGTTTGGAGAAGATTGAACTCAGCTACAAGCGCGGCATTAAGACTCCTGCTTTGCAGATTGAGGAAAAGACATTGCGCGATTTGATTAAAGGTTTACAGGAAGGCAATCCGATTCGCAAACTGACTTTGGGTTCCGAGGAAGAAAAAGCAGTTCGCGGTTTCCAATTTTTATCGCAAAAACCGCTTTTAGTGCTGCTTAACTGTTCCGAAGACAATTACAATCACGCTGATGCTTTAACAGAGCAGTTAAAAGCCAAAGGGTATTTGACTGAAGTCATTGCGGGCAAATTTGAAGAAGAACTTTCCCGCTTGGAAGGTGAGGAAGCCAAAGCGTTTTTGGAGGACATGGGAATTGCAGAATCAGTGCGTGATCGCTTAACGCATCGCTGTTATGAATTAATGGGTTACATCAGCTTTTTTACCGTAGGCGAAGATGAGGTTCGTGCCTGGACAATTACGCGCGGAGATAATGCTTTGACTGCCGCGGGTAAAATCCATTCCGATTTGGCAAGAGGCTTCATCAGAGCAGAATGTTTCAATTACGATGACCTGATTGCTCTCGGAAGTGAAAAAGCTCTGAGGGAAAAAGGCCTGTTCAAATTGGAAGGGAAGGATTACATAGTTCGGGACGGTGATATTTTGTTCATTCGTTTCAATGTATAAATTCAGGGACAAATAAGCATGTCTGGAAAGCGGAAAAACGGTAAAACGATAAAAAACAAAAGGGCAAAACAACCTTCAGTTTGGCGCGGTAAACTTTTGTGGGGCATTATTGCCATTATTTCCGTTTTGGGCTTATTTTCCATCTGCACAAACAGTTACAACTTACAAGAAGACTGGCAGCTCTTGCGAGAAAGCAACAATGTTTTTTCCGGAATTTTCGGTGCGAACGCTATTTCTTTTTCCAATCCGATTGGCGTTTTTGGAGTAATATTCGGCAATTTTCTCATCACTTTATTCGGCAGGATTTTTTCTTTTATAGGTATATGTCTGTTAATTCTGATTTCCTTTCACGCTTTAGTATATCCGGAAAAGGTAAAAGTGCGTTCCTACAGCATTCTTTTATTCATAATCGCCTTTTGTCTGCAGGTTATTTTAGTCAGCGGAGAGGAGTTTTACGCCTTTAATTCCGGCTTGTTACCGTGGGGTTTTTGGTATTTGCTGAAAAGTCTGTTCAGTGTCTTAGGCGGCAGGATAGCAGTTCTCGGCATCGCAATTTTGAGTGTAATTTTGATTGTTGGGCACAAAGCCGTTCGGCAAAAATTTGCTGAAGCTTGGGAAGCGCATTTACGGCGTTTGGAAAAGCGCAAACTGAAATCCGCATCCGCGCAAACTATTTCTTTAACAAATTCCGAAGGACCTTCCATCACTGACCATGCACAGCGCCAAACACAGGATATTCAACCCAAACCCGCACCTGAATTTGTTCCTTCCGCTCAACCTGAACCGCAACCGAAATTTACTGCACACAACAAAACCAAATCCGCTTCTGTTTCTATTAAAAATCCCGTTTCTGAAGATAACGGTGAGCAGGAATATCAAATCCCGTCCGTTGAGGAGTTTTTGGTCAGTCCTGTTAAGCTTTCCAGAAAGGACAGGGATGAGATCGAAAATCAGATAAAAAACACCAGCAAAATCCTGATGGAAAAATTAGCGGAATTCGGAATTGAAGCGGAAGTCATCAATGTGAACATCGGACCCATCATCACTCAATACGAATTGCGTCCCGCACCCGGAGTCAAAGTTAGCCGTTTTACCTCTTTAGCGGATGACCTTGCTCTGGCAATAAAAGCCAAATCCATTCGCGTGCAAGCTCCCATTCCGGGAAAAGGTCTCATCGGAATTGAAATTCCAAATCTAACGCGTGACACCATTTATTTACGAGACATCTTGCTTTCTCCGGAAATGGAAGCTGCGGAATCCAAATTGGCTTTTGGCTTGGGCAAAGAAATATCCGGCAAACCTGTCGTGACCGATTTGGCGAAAATGCCGCATCTCTTGATTGCAGGTGCCACGGGAAGCGGAAAAAGCGTCTGCATCAATACGATCATTATGAGTCTGCTTTTGCGCACCAAACCTGATGATTTGCGTCTAATTTTGATAGATCCCAAACGCGTTGAGTTAGCAGGTTACAACGGAATTCCGCATTTGATAGGCTCAGTCGTCACAGATGCCGAAACTGCTTTGGAGACAATGTATTGGAGCGTGCGGGAAATGGAACGCCGTTATGAACTTCTGCAGGAAATGAAGGTGCGCGACATTGTCAGCTTCAACGAAAAAGTTGCCGAAACCGGCGAATTGGAAAAGCTGCCTTATATCATCATCATTATTGACGAATTTGCCGATTTGATTATGACTTCCGGCAAGGACATCGAATTGCCGATTACCAGATTGGCGCAAATGGCACGCGCTGTCGGAATGCATTTAATTTTGGCTACCCAAAGACCTTCCATTAAAGTTATCACAGGTATCATTAAAGCAAACTTTCCCGCGCGGATTGCTTTCCAAGTATCTTCCAAAGTAGATTCCCGCGTCATTTTAGATATGATTGGCGCAGAAAGATTATTAGGCAACGGAGATATGCTGTTCATTCCACCCGGAAAAGCGGTTCCGGAACGAATTCACGGTGCCTTCGTAAGTGATGCTGAAATTGAAAGTGTCTGCAATTATTTGCGTAAACAGCCGAGACCGAGAGAGGAAATTATCGTGGACAGAACGCCAAAAGAGGAAATGGATTTTTTGGATTACGACGACGAACTCTTTCCCGAAGCGGCACGCTTGGTGGTTGCTTCCAATATGGCATCGGTTTCCATGCTGCAGCGCCACTTCAAAATCGGTTATGCGCGCGCGGGAAGACTGATTGATATGTTGGAAAAAGCGCATATAGTAGGTCCGCACCTCGGCAGCAAATCCAGAGATGTATTAGCCACGATGGAAGATTTACAAGCTTGGGGATTAATCAATGAAGATTAAATTGTTTTTGCTGCCTGCGCTGCTTGCTCTTTTTTCATTAAGTTTTGCTGCCGTCAAGGCAGAGGCACAATTGGACAGTCTGGTCAAAAAATACAGCGAACTTACTTCTTGGCAGGCTGTTATCAACCAAACGAATTTCTTTAAGCAGTCCGACACCACTCTGCATTCCGAAGGCAATTTTTACTGGCAAAAAGGCAAACTTTGCCTTCGCTATTCCAAACCCCAAGAACAAGTTTTGCTCGTCAAAGACGGAACCGTAACCGTTTATGATAAATCCGCTCAAACAGCCGTGCGGACAACACTTTCTTCTGATTTGCAATCACTGGACCCCGTTGCCGTTGTCAAAAATTACAAACAGCGTTCCGAAATTTCCTCTTCTCAAACTGCTAACGGTTATACAACCTATTTGCTGAAACCGACTGACGACCCTCAAGTAAAGGAAATCCGTATCAGAATTTCACCGCGGACAAATTACATCGACCAATTTTCCTATGTTGACAGACAAGGTAATAAGGTTACATTGGAATTTAAGAATTTGAAGATTAATTCCGCAATTCCTGCCTCAGTTTGGAAGCTTCAGCTTCCGAAAGGCGTTCAACTCATAGAAAATTAATGTTTTAACTTCATTTATATAACATGTCGCTCTCTTATTAAGCGGAGGGTCAACGGAGGGTTAGCGAAGGGTAAGCCTCCGTTAACCCCCCGCTAATTACAAGAGAGAAAGGAGATTTTGGCATGAAAGCGTTAATTATGGCAGGCGGTATCGGAACCCGTTTTTGGCCCTTAAGCAGAAGAAATATGCCCAAACAATTTCTCTGCATTACGGGCGAACAAAGTATGCTGCAAATGACTGTCGAACGCGTGTGCCGGACGATTGACATCAATGATGTGTATATTGTTACCGCACAATCACAAACCGAATTGGTGCATGAGCATCTTCCCAATCTGCCGGTGCAAAACATAATTATTGAGCCTTTCGGGATGAATACTGCTCCGTGCATCGGACTAAGTTTAGCTTATTTAAAAGATAAAATGGAGGGAAACGAGAGCCTGCTGGTCTTGCCTTCCGACCATGTCATCAAAGATACGCAAGGATTTTTGGACAGTTTGAAATTGGCTGAAAAACCTGCAGCGGACGGAAATTTGGTCACTTTTGGAATTGTTCCCGATTACCCCGCCACGGGTTACGGCTATATTGAAGCGGGAGGACAAATTGCTGAAGGTGTATATCGGGTTGCTAAATTTAAGGAAAAGCCGGATTTTGATACGGCAAAAACCTTTCTGCAACAGGGAAATTACTATTGGAACAGCGGAATGTTTTTCTGGAAGTTCAATGTTATTTGGCAAGCTTTTGCGGAATATTTGCCCCAAGTGATGACAATTCTGCAAGAGATTATCGGTTTGTGGCAAAAAGATGGTGAAACTGCGGATTTGAAAGATGTTTATGCCAAAATGCCAAAAATCCCCATTGATATCGGAATTATGGAAAAAGCCGAAAAAAGAGTGGTCATACCTGTCAATTACGGTTGGAGTGATGTGGGCAGTTGGAAAGCTTTGGCAGAAATCAGTCCCGCGGATGAGAACGGAAACTTTTTGCCCAAGCGGCATTTTGCTCTTGATGCGAAAGGCAATTATGTCCGCAGCGATAAATTTGTCAGCTTAATCGGAGTGGAAAATTTGTGCGTAATTGAAACGGACGATGCTCTTTTAATCACAGCCAAAGACCGCAGTGAGGATGTAAAAAAAGTCGTCGATACTTTAACGGCAACTAAGCAAGATGACCTACTGTAAAGATTTATCTTCCTCAAGAAGCAAAACAACATTGATGTTTATTCCGCTTTTTATATATAGACTTAATTATTGTTTCTGCCAAATTATTCTTTGGGGGGAAAATATAACCTGACCGGGGAAAAGCATATTTACCCTTAGAATTTGCAGAACAAATGCTAAAATTTCTTGACATTAAAATTATCAGATTATTTATACGCTATTATTGCAGTTAAGCAGCATAACAGAAATTGTTTTTTTCTTCATGACAATCTCCAGTTTATTTTATTTTGACTATTTTTATTGCAGAATATACTCCCTTATTATTAGTATATTTGCAAATATAAACTCCATTTGAAACAGGTTTCTTGTTATCATCCGACCCATCCCAAAAAAAATCCTTTTTATAACTATCATATCCTATTTGAC
The DNA here is from genome assembly GCA_035357855.1 of Candidatus Cloacimonadota bacterium. Lineage (GTDB taxonomy): Bacteria > Cloacimonadota > Cloacimonadia > Cloacimonadales > Cloacimonadaceae > UBA5614. The sequence goes on along the minus strand of DAOPOH010000010.1, from coordinate 78,657 downwards.
GTATTATTTGACCTTTCAGGTTTAATATGCTAATTCTTCCAGATCGTTTATTAGGATCACCAGATACTACTAAACTAGTAGAGGTTGTGAAAGGATTAGGATAATTCGAAAGAGTTACTATAGAAAGAGATGGCAGAACATTTTCATCAATGGCAATAACTGGATCTACCGAAAAATGTCCCCGCCCATCACCAAAAAGAATATTTAAAAAACCACTACTATCATTTGCACAAGAAAATACTAAGTCAAGAAATCCATCACTATTCACATCATCTATATGAATATCATTTGATGGGAAACTCGGAAAAGTTAACGACATCTCATTAAAATTATAATTACCAAGATTAGTAAAAAGTCTTCTTCCAAGTTTATAATCTGCTAAGTTATCATTGTTATAATCAAAGACTTCTAACCATCCTGCATCTGTATATATATATTGATACATCTGTTCAATCTGACCATTTATCAATTTATAAATTCTGAAGGGAAATTCGTTGCCAGCTGGAGGTATTTCCAAAGTAAAAATCTCATTTGTACCGTCATCATCAACATCACCAAGCCTAACCATACTATGAAATGCCATACTGTTTAAAGTAATTTGTTGCCATCCATTAATAGTATAATCAAATATAGTTAATGGTTGCCCAGCAAAAACAATCTCATCTCTTCCATCATTATCAACATCCCCGATTGCAATATCCTGAGGTGGAAAATCTAAACTACACTGATATAAAGGTGAAAAATTATTAGGACCATCGCTAACTAACACCCATAAATAATACCAAGCATACGAATAGAAGATAATATCCCCTAATCCATCACCATTAACATCCCCAGTACGAATTTCATTATAATAGCTGTCTCCTGTAAAGAGATAATCAACAAAAGGACTAAATGACCCGTTCTGGTTGTAATATATCCTCGCATATTGAGTTGTGTTTCCATTTATTGAATATCTACATACAATATCAGGAAAATTATCATTATTCATGTTAGCTAATTGAATACAATCTTGACTTTCTCCGAATACGAAAGATGAATCAATGGATGTAAAACCATGAACAGCATAATTGTATAGTATGGTAAATGACGGTGCTATTGAACCAAATGGAACATAATGCCCAACAATAATATCTTTTTGTCCATTCTGATCTATGTCTCCGATATCAACAGACCAGATAAACCTACTAAGAGGTATTACCAGAGCTGATATTGAATGTATTACCAATGAAAATATAAAAAGAAGTAAGAATACTTGTACCGTTTTTCTCATAACTCCTTTCCAATAATATACTTTGAAATATTTATATTTCAGTTGAATCCCTAATGTTGGTGTAAATTCCAATTCATTGTTTCACAGGTTATTTGAGGTCATCTGTTATCCCTCGTTACTCACAATCTATATAAGGCCAAGCGACTGCATGCATTCTTTTCATCTTCTCAATTTTAGGCAAGTTCTTTTTTAAAATCAGCTACCTTGCTTCTACGGGCTCCAGCCAGTCGTGCGTTGCCTTACCTGACCGGGGATAAGCATATTTACCCTTAGAATTTGCAGAAAAAATGCTAAAATTTCTTGACATTAAAATTATCAGATTATTTTATACTCTATTATTGCAGTTAAGCAGCAGAGTAAAAGGAGCTGAATAATGATAATATATTTCAGTGTTAAGAATTTTCGTTCCATCCGTGATAAAATTACTCTTAATTTCAGAGCGTCGGCTCAATCAGAATTAGCCGAATATTATATTTATGAATTTCCGGAATTGAAGCTAAAATTATTAAAGATGGCGATGATATTTGGAAAAAATGCCTCAGGTAAGACTAACATTTTAAGAGCATTAGATTTTCTAAGAGATTTTATCATTCATAAAGCTGCAGATAAAACCAAACCGACAGGTGTTCAGCCTTTTGCTTTGGATAAAGACAAGAATTCTGAATTTGAAATAAAATTTGTCTATGAGAATATAATCTATCTATACAAACTTATCTTAAATCAAAATTTAATTTTAAGTGAGCAGCTGTATTATTGGCCAAACGGTGTCAAAACCCGTATTTTCACTCGTGATTATAACTTTGAGGAAAAAAATTATAAATATAATTGGTCCGGTGCTAAAGCTTCCAAAGCTCTGATAGAAAATCTAATATTAACCGTTCAAAGCCAATCTATTCTGACGTCTTTGAAGCAATATGAATATTCCGGACCTATGCAGCAGGCTTATAATTGGTTTAACAAAACCTTAGCTCCAATCGTAAAGCCTGACACAAAGTTAGTCATTTGGAATATAGAAAACTTTTGGTATAATGAAAAATTCAAAGATTTTTATATATCACAAATGCAAAAAGCTGATTTTATAATTAATGGTATTAATGTTAAAAAAGAAGAAGTGGCTTTTGCCAAAATTCCTTTTGTTATATTAGAGGATACGATAAGGAATAAAAATACTAAATTGCCTGATAAAATGGAGCAAATAAGTATCATACTTTCTCATAAGGTTTCTGACGGAGAGTTTTCTTTGGAACTTAAAGAACAATCGGAAGGCACGATAAGATTTTTGGAATTATGCGGTTTGCTCTGCTGGATTCAACAAAACAATAAAGTAATTCCCATCGACGAAATTGAAAGATCCATGCATGAGGATTTAATAACTTATTTTATAGAAACATATTTAAGCTTTGCTCAAGCAAGCCAAATAATTTTTACTTCTCAGAATTCCACTATTTTAGATATGAAAGAAATCATTCGCAGAGATACAATATGGATTACAGACCGTTTGGAAAACGGCGGAACGGAACTTACAAGATTAACGGATTATCCGGTAAAAAAAGAACATTCAATAGGTAATTTGTATCGTAAAGGTTTAATCGGAGGCAAACCCGATACCGGCATTATCAAATGGAGTATTAATAATGAGTAAAAAGCCTTTCAAGCAAGTTGTTAATATTTATTGTGAAGGAGAGACGGAAAGGAATTACCTTCAGGCAATGCTAAAAGACCGATACCCTGGTCTTAAAGTACCTCGACCTAAAATTTATAGTAATCCTGAAGACATGATAAAAAGTGTCATAGAAGAATTGAAGTTAAAGAATACAAAGTCGCTAAAGGGTATTTTCCTGGTAATAGATATGGATGTTTTTTATAAAGATAATAAAAAAATGGAATCTTATAAAAGAAGAAAAAACAGATAGAAAAAATGGGAGAGGAAAACTTACATTTTATTGAATCGCGACCATGTATTGAATTTTGGTTTCTTTTGCATTTTGAACAAACGGACAAACTGTTTGAAAGTTGTAATGAAGTAGAGAAAGAGCTTAAAAAGGAAGGTCGCTTACCTGATTACTGCAAAAAAGATAATTACACGGAAAAATTATATTCTAAATTGAAAAACTTAATTAATATAGCTACTACACATTCGAAATGGATATTAGAGAAGGAAAGAGTTACCAATGAGGATTACTCCTATACATACATGCATAAAATGATAGAAACATTGGATGATATTCATTATTAATTGATTATTTTATATATATACTTGTAATAAAAGTCGTTATCAAACTTACCTTCTTGATAAGATACTTTACAGATCTGCAATGTAATCAAAGCATAAAAAAGTTAATGAAAGAATTTCTAACTTTTTCCTTGCCTAAAATCTGCAGCTTAAATAAAAGAGAATTACAGATAAATAAATATCTGTTTTCTCTTTGGAGATAGGAAGAAAAAAAGTATTAACAAAGCTGAAAGAGATGGCTTAAAGAAATTAAAAACCAAATTTTGTGAGGTGAATTATGAAAAAAGCTTATGTTTTTTTACTCACGGCACTCATTACTCTCTTAGTGGGTTCCTTATCGGCAACTTTATTGCTGGAAGAAAATTTTACGGGAGAAGTAGGAACTCTTCTTACCGCCAACGGTTGGACTTCTCATAGCTCACACGGAACAACTCCTATGTCAATTGCCAGCCCCGGTTTGGTCTATAACGGTTACGCAAGTTCAGGTATCGGTAATGCCACTTCCGCTTCCGGTAACGGGGAAGATGTTAATAAGACTTACGCCACTGTAAATTCAGGAAGTATTTATTATTCATTTCTTGTTAATACAGCTATTAATACGACTACAGCTGGTTATAGCATGCACCTTCAACAAGGAACTAGTAATTTTTACGGAAGATTTTGGCTGAATTTAGTATCCGGAAATGTTAAATTCGGCTTATCCAAAACGACTGATAATGCTGTTTATGATGCCGGAAATTATAGCCTAAATACAACTTATCTGATAGTTATCAAGTATGTTTTTAATTCGGGCTCTACAACTGACGATGCCGTTTATATGTGGATCAACCCTCAATTAGGAGGAACTGAGCCTGCACCAAATATATCTATTACAAACGCTACTACTACAGATGCCACCACAATCAATGCCATAGGTATAAGGCAATGGAATGCCGGAACTTTAGCCAGATTTGACGGTATCCGGGTAGGAACAACTTGGGAAGATATTTGTCCTCCTGCTTATACCGGTGAAATCATTATCACCCAGAGTCTTACTCCTTTCACGGGCACGGTTAATGTCCCGACTGCTTCCCAAACTTATCAAGTAACGGGTTCAAACCTTAGCAGCTATATAGATATAAATGTAACAGGTCCATTCCAGATTGCAGATCCGGCCAGTATGGTTTGGGATACGACACTGCAAATGTCACCCGAATACGACGGCGATATTTTAGTCAGAATGTTAGCAACGCAAACCGGAACTCAAACAGGAACAATAATTCATTCTGTGGAAGGCGGAGAAGCTGCTGACCAGTATGTATCTTTATCCGGAACAGCAACTTTATCTGTCAGTGTAAATGCCAATCCTGACAGCTTATATTTTGCCACACCCTTAGGGACAACCTCAGCCACTCAATCTTACACTCTTTCCGGATCAAACTTAACGCAAAATATAGTGGTAACTGCTCCAACATATTTTCAAGTTTCTACCAGTGCCACCGGACCGTGGTCTTCTTCTTTAACGGTAGCGCCCACTTTTAACGGACCAATTTATGTGCACTTTATTCCTACGGTAGATGGCTCTTTTGATTTGAACATTACTAATGTCTCTGGTGACGCTTCAAAGAATGTTAATGTAGATGGTTATGTTACTCATCCCATGCAAATCCAAGTAGGGCAAACTTTAACCCGCGACTTTAATTCTCTCGGAACAGCGGCTGTCGCTACTTTACCTGACGATTGGAAAGCGGATAAACAGACAACTGTAAGGACAGTGGGAACTTGGTCTGCCGCAGGCACAGTCACGGACAGAAGAGGCGGAAATGCTTTGGCTTCTAATGCAAGTAACGGAATATATAACTTTGGCGCCGGTCCTGAAGATACTGCTACCGACCGTTGCGTAGGTTTCCTTTCTTCATCATCTGCCACAAAAAGCGGTAATTTATATACGGCAGTAACAAATATCGGTTCAGCTACAATAAGCAGTTTTGATGTCTCCTATAAAGCCGAGAAATACAGGAAAGGGACAAATGCCGCAGGTTTCAGCATATCAATGTATTATTCCACAGACGGGACAAATTGGACGGGCTGTCCTGCACCCTTGACTGCAAGTTGGGCTGCGGATGCTGCAACTGAAGGTTACACTCCCGCTCCGGGTGATTCTTTAATTAAATCCGGAACCGTTCCCGTCAGTTTAGCTCCAAATGCGACAATATATCTATGCTGGAATTACAGTGTCACCAGCGGAACGACAACTTCTTATGCGCAGGCTTTGGGTATCGACGATGTATCTATTACCGCTAATGCTACACCTTTGACCGCAACCCCGACAATGAATCCCAATCCCGGATTGTATCTCAATCCTCAGTATGTGACGCTTTCCTGCACTACTCCGGCAGCGACAATTTATTACACAACGGACGGTTCTAACCCGACGACATCCTCCAGCATTTATACAATGCCGATTTATATAACGGCTACTACTACAATCAAAGCCATTGCAATCGCAACCGGATACGCTGAAAGCGCCGTTGCTTCAGGAACTTATTACATACCCGTTAATTGCGCAAACATCGCTGCCTTAAGAGCTCAACCTCAGGGCACTACGAATTATTACAAACTTATCGGTGAAGCGTTCGTCACCTTCAAATCGACCTATCGTAATCAAAAATACATTCAAGACAATACAGGCGCTATTTTGATTGACGATTACAGCGGCATCATCACTCAAACTTATAATATCGGTGACGGAATGACTGGTTTGGTGGGAACCCTTACTCTTTTCCATAATATGTTGGAATTCATTCCCGCCCTTGATCCGGGGGCACCTTCCTCCGCTGGTCATACCATCATCCCCTTAGAAAGAACTTTGGCAACTTTGACTGCGGACGATCAAGCCAAATTGGTTAAAATTTCTAATGTCACTGTAGACTCCACGGGAGTATTTACCGCTGCCGTAAGTTATCCTATTACTGACCCGACGGGCACAGGCGTCCTATATACTCAATACAGTGATTTGGATTATATAGGAACTCCCATCCCTACGACGCCTATGACCTATGTGGGTATCATTAATCAGTATAATTTGATTTCGGAATTGGTGCCTCGCAGCTTAGCTGACATAACTTCCGGTTTACAATCTCCCGCTGCTTCTGTAGCCAATAATAATGGCATTGTTACTATAACTTGGAACGCTGTTTCCGGTTCCACAAGCTACAAAGTATATGGTTCCGATGACCCCTATGCAACTTTCCCGGATAACTGGACTTTGTTATATACGGGAAGCAATTTGAGCTATCCTTATTCCGGAGGTGCCGCATACCACTTCTTTAAAGTCACTGCCAATAATTAAGGACAGCAAGAAAGAACTGATAATCTATCAATAAAATAAAGCCCCTGTTATCAGGCAGGGGCTTTTCTTTCCGAATAAAATCTTTAAACTGGTTTTTCTTTTCGGCTTGATAATTGCTTCATAATTATAGCACTTCACGGCATTTGATGAAATTAGGGAAACTTGTTTAGGGAGAAAAGAAAAGAATTTGTTGCCCGATATTATTCGTCAGATTACTCTATGACTATATAAAAAAGAATTTGGATAATTTGTTCTGCTCTAATAAGTAAGGAGAAAAGATGTTAAAGAAATATGTAATTGTGATTTTGGCTCTGATGATTGCAAACCTTGCCATAGGACAAACAGTCTTAGTCAATTGGAATTTTGAAAATGCGGATAAAAGAACCCTCATCAGCAATGACGCCACTTTTCAATCTTCACCCTATACTGCGGACGACGGAATAACCGCAAATGTGAATGTGAAAATTATCAAAACGGTCGGGCGACCCCTATTTTCGGCATGGGTGCAAAGTAGCGGCGGTTCGGGAACTTATGCTTGCAATACCAACGGCTGGGATAACGGCAGCGGTGTAAAATATTGGGAAATCAGCTTTACTTCCACCGGATACTCAAGTTTAACCTTGTCCTCCAAACAATACAGTTCTTCCACCGGTCCGCGTGATTTCAAGGTTCAATACAGTTTAAACGAAACGGAGTGGACAGATGTCCCGGGAACTGCTCTCACTGTGGCAACTAATTGGACTGCAGGTGTGCTGAATAATGTTTCCCTGCCTGCCGACTGCAATAACAAAGATACGGTTTATCTGCGCTGGATTATGACTTCCAATACATCGGTCGGAGGAAGCAATGTCGGTAGTGCGGGCACTGATCGTATTGACGATATATCCATCAGCGGAGTTTCATCCTTTGAACCGACTTTGCATCTTTCAACCGCATCCTTGGCACCTTTTTTCACAACAGTCGGTACTCCTTCCGCAGCTCAAAGTTACCATTTATCCGGCTCAAATTTAACGGCGGACATCACAATTGCCATTCCTGCCGGCTTTGAAATTTCCACCGACGGCGGAACAATTTATCATTCAACTTCCGTTACCGTCGCTTCCACCTTTGACGGAAATATTTTTGTGCGGCTGACAGGCAGCTCAATTGGCACTTTCACGGGAAATTTGGTTCATTCCAGTTCGGGTGCAGCAAATGTTAATTTATCCGTTTCGGGAACGGTTTCCTCTACAATTATTACACCTCCGACCGTTCAAGCCTCAGGCATCATCGGTTACCCGGCAAATACTTCCATCACAATTGAATGGACACCCGGAAACGGAGCTTACAGAGTCGTCAAAATCAACACTGCCAACAGCTTTACCACACCTGCAGACGGGACTTCTCCTGCAGCGAACACAAGTTATTCCGGAAGCGGAGAACAAGTCATATACAACGGTGCTACGGAACTCATTGACGGCGAACAATATAACGGCTGCACTGTCACGAATTTAACTCCCAATACCACTTATTGGTTCAGGATTTACGAATACAACGGCACGGGAACCGACACTAAATATTTAAGCACGACTGCTGCCGATAACCCCAAATCCGTTACTACCACATCATCTTCAGGCTCCGGTTACTATGCCAATATATACGGTTACGGCACAACCCTGAAAGGGCTGCTCCATACTTTAATCAAAACCACGCACACCACCCAGTATTCTTATGACGCAGTAACTGCTCAAATGAAATACACGGATGAAGATCCCGCCAATTCCAATAATGTGATTGAAATTTATACGGGCTGGAGCGTGAATAAAGACAGCTACGGCTCAGGCGTCACAGATTGGAATAAAGAGCACACTTGGAGTAAAAGTCATGGTGATTTCGGCGATTCTCCTCCGGCAGGAACGGATTTGCACCATTTGCGTCCTTGCGATTCCACGGTCAATTCCCGCAAGAGCAACAAAGATTTTGCCGCAGGAGGTTCGGCGGTTATAGATAATTCACCGCCTGAAGGTTACACGGGTGAAACAGGATGTTTCAATACCACAAACGGTTGGGAGCCGCGAGATGCCGATAAAGGTGATGTGGCAAGAATGATAATGTATATGGCAGTTCGCTATGAAGGCGACGACAGTAATTTCAATACGAATTTGGAATTGGTAGATTACATTTACAGCGATGCGGGAAGCAATCAGCCTTACTACGGAAAACTTGCCACTTTGCTGCAATGGCATGTGCAAGATCCTCCCGATGCAAGAGAAATGCAACGCAACAACAGAATTGCCGAAAGGCAGGGAAACCGCAATCCCTTTATAGATTTTCCGGGTTACGCTGCACGAATTTGGTCGCCATGTCCTCTGTATAATTCCTCCGTAACAGTTACAGGTTTTACCGGAAACTGGAGCACGCCTCTATCCGCCACTGATTATTATTTGCAAATTGCAACGGACAGCCTCTTCACTAATATAGTGAGCGGTTACGGCAATCTGGATGTCAATCTGGTCACAAGCTATTCAGTTAGCGGACTAATTCCCGGCAATACATATTACTATCGCTTACGCTCTTATTTCGTTGATGATTACAGTATGTTTTCGCCATACTTAGCGGTGACTTTACAAAATCTGCCTACGGTAACAGCTTTGGCTGCCACCAATATTTCCACCGAAGGTTTCACCGCAAATTGGCAACCCGCATCAGGAATTTCAGAATACAGATTTGACCTTTCTACAAACAACGATTTCAGCAGTTTCGTTAACGGATACAATAACTATTCCGTCAGCGGTACAGGTTTAACAGTGTCAAGTTTGCTGCCGAACTCCACCTATTATTACCGCGTCCGTTCTTATTGGAGTGGCTACAGCGGACCCAATTCCAATGTAATTACGGTCACAACATTGGATACTGCACCGCCATCAGCACCCGCAAATTTATCCGTCACCGGAATTGGAACCGATATCCGCTTGGAATGGAATGCCGTCAACGGAGCGACAAGTTATGCGATTTATGCCTCAGAAGAGCCTTATGGAACTTTTTCTCTGATTGCGGATAATGTAACGACTAACTATAAAATTCTAAGCGGAGAAGCTTTGTTCGCCAAACGCTTCTATTATGTGAAAGCGAAAAGATAATCAATTAGCAAACTGATTTATCCATAGATGCCGGTGAAATGCCGGCGTTTTTATTTTGTTTACGAATTCCAAAATGTATGTATCTGAAACTGCATCAACTTTTTTACAAACAGGCTCATTTATGTTAGCAGTGGGTAAAATTAATCAATAGAGCAAAAATAAAATAGTTTAGTCTAATCTCGGAAGAGTTAATTTGGTCACTCAACGAAGTCCGTTTTGCCTAATGTTTCGGAGTTCTGAATTCCTAAACAAAATAACAAGTTTACATAACCTAAAAGGAATTCCGGACTTCGGAACATGACAGAGCGTAATGTAATCTGATAACTACCGAAGTCCATTTTACCCAAAGCCTTACGGCACTCTTTTACCATCCAAAGCAAAAGGACTCCGAAAGACTAATGTTTCGGAGTTCTGAATTCCTAAAAAATCTAATAAGTGTATCTAAACTAAAAGGAATTCCGGACTTCGGAACATGACAAAGCGTAATGTGCTCCGATAACTACCGAAGTCCATTTTGCCTATAATCTTAGGGCACTCTTTTGCCTTCAACGGCAAAAAGGACTCCGAAAGACTCATCCAATTCTTCGGCTTCCTATCATCTTTACGATAATAATATCTTATTGCAAACTATAGCCTTGCAGAATCACCAATGTAGCATTCCCATTCCTCCGGCACCGTCCGTCCATCAATATACTCTTTCTTTATATAATGAAAATACGCAAACGGATTTGTGGTGCCCTTACAGCATCCCTCTCACTTTTACCGATAACGAAGAACAAGTCCTGCCCACGCTTCAATTCAGACTTTATCCCAATCCTTTCCGCCCCCAAACTGCCCTGCTTAATATAGAATTTGACCCCGCAAAATTTCCTGCTTCCAAAATTGCCGTCTATAACCTCAAGGGACAATTGGTGCGGACTGTCAAACCTGACAAAAATGCCTCCAAAGCTTTCTGGGACGGCAAAAACAACGCCGGTGCATTATGTTCCGCCGGTATCTATACCATTATTCTGACAAGTAATACAGGCAAAAAGCTTATCCGGCAGCTGCTTCTTTTACCGTAACTCCTTAATTTGCATAATTTAGCCCCCGTTTTTTTCGTTAAACCCTTATTGTCCCTATTTTTGATTTCACTTTCTTCTTCCTTTTTTCCTTCTTGTGTCCAATTATGGATCAAAAGCATACCAAATGTATACCAAAAGGATATCAAATGTTGAATTAAATACATTTAATATACTTTAGATATACATTTGATTACCATTTGATCTATATCGGTTATAGAGTGTGACCCGTCCTGAAATTGGTTGACCAAAAATAGAGAAAAAAGGATAAGGTATGAATAAGAAGTCACGACCTCAAATTCGTTATAGTGAAAAATTTAAGCGGATGTCTGAATGATGGAATTAAAATCTACAACAATGAACGTCTGCATGCAAACTTGGGCTATAAAACCCCTGATTATGTTTATAATATGGCGCAGGAAATATCTGACTTTCCTGCGAAAAATTTTATTACCAAAACGATCAACCTATAACAGGACTTAACACCTCTGAAGGATGGAGATGAGTTGCCATATAATCTCCTTTTATAGAGTGTCTTGCTTTAGTATTTGTAATAATCTGTTTAAGATCTTACTGAATATTCTATCTCTTACCGCCTCCAGCCATAATCCCTCGCAAAACCTTTCTTGCCTCACATAGTAGGTTAAAATTGCTCTGAGAAGCCGAAAATCGGCAGTATCTATATAATCAGCTAATTTTGCATCACGGGGGAGGTGACTTTCGAGATAAGTCAGGTATTCTGTGTCCATAAGATCAGTTTGGTAAACTTCATGGATAAAAGAAGACAACTCCTGCGAATAGTTCACATAAGGTAAAATATGAGGTTTGTGCACCCAGGTTCCTACCTCTTCTGTGGCTGTAGATAAATAGTCAATATAGCTTAGAACTTTGTCATACTGGTGCATTTTCTCTCCCTTGAAGAAGTTATTTACTCAATTTTGTAAGTATTTATCAGAGGTTCTAATTGTCAATAGCAATCGCATTTCTATCGATTCTTAACCATTTCTATAAGGTTATCTGCGGAAAGAATTGGAATTTATGAGATTCTAAACTTTACCAAAGTTGAGTCCCCAATGTTAGTGTAAATTCCAACTCATTGTTTCTCAGGCTGTTTGAGGGCATCTGTTATCCCTCGTTACTCACAATCTATGTATGGCCAAACGACTAATTCCGCGCTTTCATCTTTCTTTTTTCTTTCACTTTGGTAGAGTCATGATCTTTTCCTTGTCTTCTAGTTTTGTTAAAACCATCAAAACAAAGTGCGGGATCCGGCTCAACCTTTTTCTTCATTAAGCTCACCTAATTTACACCAACCTTTGAGACACTACCTCATATCCTCACTATTGTTTTCTGTAGTGTTGTATAGTTGTATTTTCATCTTTATCAGTTACCATAACTGAAAATTCGCTAATATCATTATTTACTTTGATATTCCCGATAGCTTTACTGAATGCTTTATAAAAAATCACCTCACCAGTTATATAGTTGGCTATTAACATATCTGAACTGGAATAGGCTAAAACTAGTCCTTGGTTTTTATCAGTAACATAGATATCAGTAACATTTTTTATGTTCCCAAATTTTTCACCTGTCGCCATGTCAATAATACAGGGAGTTCCACTTGAAGGATCTGGGATGACAACATCACCATTGGGGGAAAATCTGTATGCTCTGAAAGTAAAACTCGGATCTTTATATTTTTTGATGATTTTCCCTTCTATTGTTAAAAATAAGTAGCCACCATATGTTTCTACAACTAAAACCTTGAATTGTGGATCGAAAATGTATCCTGCATTAATTGCAACAGTTCCCCGAGGTAGTTCAATTCTCTTGAAAGTACTTCCATCATCGTTAACTAATAATAAGCCAGTTCCTGTAGAAAAGTATTCAGGAATATTGCCATGTATGTTTATATCTTCTTCATCTTCACGGTCAATATTCTCACAAAATAACCAGTATCTATTATTAATAAATCCCATAAGCCAAAGAATTCCAGAACCTTCTGGTAAATAGTACTCAATCCCAAATTTATTAACAAGAAAATACCTGCATCCATTTTCAGTGTATAAAACTGATGTTCCATTATTATTGGTATTTCCATCTGCAAAGGGATGATAATAAGGGAAATCTTTCTCTCCGCATAAGTACTGCATTTCGGGATATTCCCTCGTCCAGTAAACATTGCCATTATTGTCAACCAATTGAATATGAATAGAATCTAATGGACTTAGGTTATATAATAGGTTCCTTTCAATAACTTGTGTACTATTCAGATATTCCTGAGTAAAGTTTTCTGATTTGTACATGTGGTATGATTGCTCGATTTGAGACCTCTGACCATTTGGAATACTATTGTCAATCATACCTAGTCTAAAATAGAAAGGGTCAATACTAAAGATACTAATCGCTGAAAATCCAATTATTATGAGTAAAATGACTTTATTCATGATTCTTCCAATTTATGTTTTGAGGTGGATTACTTTGTTAGGACAAAAAACCCCGTTCCTTAAGGTGGATTTTTTTCCATAATTTTGAAAGTATAAAGCGTAGACTTTGCAACTTCCTTCCTCCAAATTTTTCTTCCAAAAACTTTAATTACTGACTCCTATCTTTTCGTCAAGCAAAGCTTTGATAATGAACTTCAAACGGAGATTTATAACCCAAAGACTGATGCAATCTATCTTCATTATAGAACTTTATGTAGTTTGCCAACCCTGATATGCATCAATAACTGCTTGATATTCTTTGAGATACACTTCCTCATACTTTACGGTTCTCCAGAACCGTTCGATAAATATATTGTCAAAATCCCTCCCACGTCCATCCATGCTTACCTGAATGCCACTTTTCAATATTTCTGCAGTAAACAGATTGCTGGTAAACTGAGAACCCTGGTCAGTGTTGAAGATTTCAGGTGTCCCAAGCTTCAAAGCTGCCTGCAGTGCATTCACACAAAATACTGTATCCAAGCTATTGGACAATTCCCAAGACAAAATGTATCTGCTGAACCAATCCATGACTACCACGAGATAAAGCCAGCCATTCGTCATCCTAATGTAGGTAATATCCGAGCACCAGACTTGATTGGGGTGTGCTATCATCAGATTACTGAGCAAATAGGGATAGATTCTATGCTCAAAATTGAGCTTGCTGAGATTTGGCTTGTGATAAATGGCTTTAATCCCCATCTTGCTCATGAGGGACTGAACCTTTTTCCTGCCTATATCTATCCCCGCTCTGCTCCAGTTCAATCATTATTCGCCGTGAGCCGTAGAACGGTCTTCCGGTATAAATCTCGTCAATCTTGGCCATTATCTGCAAGTCTGAATCCTTCCTGACAGGTTGGTAATAGAAAGTTGATTGTGAAATACCCAGTAACTCGCACTGTCGTACCACACTTATGCTCTCATTCGCTTTTTCAATGAGCTGCGTCCTAGCTCTAACCGATGATGCCAGATTTTTTTTCAGCCAGTCTAACTCTACTTTTAGCTGGCCTATTTGTTTGTATAACTCATCTATTAACTGACCATTATCTCCCTTCTCTCTTCTTCGTTTATCAGAAAAGATGTCCTCGGATTTCATCAACAACCGGCTCTTCCACTGACTGATCTGATTCGGATGAAGAGAGAACTCCGATGCCAATTCCGCTATGGTTTTTCTGCCCTCGATAGCTGCAATGGCAACCTTGCTTTTGAACTTGCCACTGTACGTGCTGCGCTTTTTCATTTGAACCTCCCAAACTGGTTACTTTTTCTCATTGATTTCTCATGTCAATTCCACCTTATTGGGCTGTCCGAAAAAACGGGTCCACCTCAAATAATGGAAAAATATAAGGCAAGATAAATGCTTATAATTTACCAAAACAGTAGTTTTTCTCCAGGGTCATAGACATCTCCGGCTAAGAATCTCCAAAGGAATTTATTGGTGGAACTGAGGTCCTCCTTGTTTCAAACTCCGCAGGAGTTTTCCTAATTATCATTTTTACTCATCTAGGTAAATTCTAAAGAGCTGCCTATCCTTTCCCCTCCAGCTTTTTCCCCACATCCATAAATATAGAAAAACCTTACGGCTTTACGAGATGGAGATATCTCGAACCCTCAAGGATAGATTATACTCAATCACTTTAGTGTCTCGATTGATTCATCTTCTTCTCTTGCATAATCCTGGAAACTAAGTGATTTTCTCTTCTAATAGTATCTTAAATACTTTTTTGGACTACCCGAAAACTATATTTTTTATATCTTATAATTTTACTATAAAAAAACCTTCTGAGAGTGACCCGTCCTGAAATTGGTTGACCAAAAATAGAGAAAAAAGGATAAGGTATGAATAAGAAATCACGACTTCAAATTCGTTATAGTGAAGAATTTAAGGGGATGTCTGAATGATGGAATTAAAATCTACAACAATGAACGTCTGCATGCAAGCTTGGGATATAAAACCCCTGATTATGTTTATAATATAGCGCAGGAAATATCTGACTTTCCTGCGAAAAATTTTACTCCCAAAACGGTCAACCTATAGCAAGACTTGATACGTATACTTCTGAAGGATGGAGCTGAGTTGCCATATAATCTCCTTTTATAGAGTGTCTTGCTTTAGTATTTGTAATAATCTGTTTAAGATCTTACTGAATATTCTATCTCTTACCGCCTCCAGCCATAATCCCTCGCAAAACCTTTCTTGCCTCACATAGTAGGTTAAAATTGCTCTGAGAAGCCGAAAATCGGCAGTATCTATATAATCAGCTAATTTTGCATCACGGGGGAGGTGACTTTCGAGATAAGTCAGGTATTCTGTGTCCATAAGATCAGTTTGGTAAACTTCATGGATAAAAGAAGACAACTCCTGCGAATAGTTCACATAAGGTAAAATATGAGGTTTGTGCACCCAGGTTCCTACCTCTTCTGTGGCTGTAGATAAATAGTCAATATAGCTTAGAACTTTGTCATACTGGTGCATTTTCTCTCCCTTGAAGAAGTTATTTACTCAATTTTGTAAGTATTTATCAGAGGTTCTAATTGTCAATAGCAATCGCATTTCTATCGATTCTTAACCATTTCTATGAGGTTATCTGCGGAAAGAATATTAAGAGGGGATACTTTTTACCTTTACCATCCAAAAAAAATATTGTTTCTGCTTGACACGGCAACGGGCATTCTGATTTTGGAACTATAATCTGTAAAAAAAGGTGGTGATTTAGTGCCGACAGTTATCGCAAAGGATAATGAATCTTTTGATTTGCTCCTGAAGCGCTTCAAAAAGAAATGTGAAAAAGCTGCCATTTTGTCTGAGATTAAGAAGCATCAAGCATACGAGAAACCGAGTGTAAGGAAGAAACGCGAGGAAAATGTATCTCGTCGCAAGATGGTAAAAGTCCAGCGCAAGATGCAGCGTTACATGAAGTAACAAGCGAGAAGAAAGATGTAAAGACCTCCTGCGGGCGCAGGAACTCGGATTTGAAACAACCTGAACTATGAATTAGAGCGTGATGGGGTGGTCTATCCTCCTCATCACTTTTCTTTTTTGGACAAAATATCGGTAGGAAAACGGACGCGCTGAGTGGAAATTTAACCGGTTAACAAGCGTTCTTAAGCGACAAAATTAATACTAACTAAAAGGATGGCGGGGATGGGAATTTTGGATATATTGATCCTTTGCTTCCTCTTATATCTGTGTTGGAGGGGTTGGCGTAAGGGTCTGATTAGTATGGTTTTACAATTTGTCGGCGTTATTCTCGTGTTTTTTCTGATAGCGCATTACTTTCCTTTGGTCAAAAACGGTATAATTCTCAAGCTGCATTTGGGGACTGTTCTTTCCACCATTCTTGCCGTAATTTTGATCGTTGCCGCCATCATTATCGTTGTGCAATTGGTCAGACTGCTTTTGGAGAAGACTCTCAAGCTGATGCATGTGTCATTCCTCAATTCCGCTTTGGGAACATTAGTGGGATTTTTGACGGGACTTTTAGCCGTGGTTGTGTTCTCCATTTTGATTGAAGCGATTCCTCCTTTCCGCAGCTCTTTGTCCAATCCGCAAAAACATCGTGTTTATGCCGTAGTGCAAGTTGTGCGCAATGAATTGTATGACGCCTTTAAGCTGAAGGAAAAATATCCTGCCGCAGCAAAAATAATAGATACGGAAAAACCTTTACCGAAGCGTCAAAAGTAATTCATGCAAGCCAAACTCTATCAAGATCTTGAATACGATAAAATTATTGCGTGCATCCAAAACGGCTGTCATAGTGAAGCAGGAAAAGAAGAAGCCGCTAAAATTTCACCTCTGACTGACCTGAAAGCAATTCGCAGCAAACAAAATCTACTGGCGGAAATACAGGAAGCTCTCAAAAACAATCAGGATTTTGATTTTACAAATCTGCTTCCCTTGACCGAACTGTTTGCGGAAAACAAGCAATCGGTTTACGCTTACGAAGAATTTCGGTTGGCTTATCTGAATGCACAATTGGCGATGGAACTTTGCAAACGCAGAGAAGAATTTGGCGGATGTTCCGAACTTTATAAGCTGCTGAAGAAATTATACCCCTTGCCGACAATAGTTCAACGGTTTGAACAAATTTTCGAGGAGGACGGCGAAGTTAAAGATACCGCTTCCGAGGCATTGAAACGCTTACGCCGTAAAAAGAATCTTCTGCGCGAGCAAATTATCCGCTCTCTGGAAAAAAAGTTTACAGAGAGCTCTTTTCAATCCGCTTTGCAGGAAAAATATGTCACTCAACGGGACGGACGCTATGTCGTTCCGATAAAAGAATCGCATGTGCCGCAAATAAAAGGAATTGTGCAAGGTCAGAGCGGAAGCAAAGCTACGGTGTTTATGGAACCGGAAGATGTGGTGAGCAGCAACAACGATTTGCAGCTTTTGCAGCAGGAAGAAAAGAGAGAAATCTTCCGCATCTTTCAAGCTTTCACAGATGAAATTCACGAAATCAAAGACAAACTTACGGAAAATTATTCGCTTTTGGCAGAATTGGATTGTCTTTTTTCCTGCGGGCGTTTGGGTGTGAAATTACAAGCCCGCGTGCCGGAAATCATTCCTGAACCGATGCTGCAAATTAAAGGAGGCAGGCATCCTTTGCTGATTTTGCAAAAAGGCGAGGTTCACAAAGTTGTGCCTTTTGACCTGAATTTGGGCGACGAATTTGATTTTCTGGTATTAAGCGGTCCCAATACGGGTGGGAAAACAGTTTTATTGAAAGCAGCGGGTCTGCTCACTTTAATGGCACTTTCCGGACTGCCGATTCCTGCTGCGGACGGGACAAAAATCGGTCAATTTGAACAAGTTGCCGCTGAAATCGGTGACGCTCAATCCATTGAAGAAGCTCTCAGTTCTTTTTCTTCGCATATTTCCAAACTGAAAGCGATTTTGGAAGTCTGCAATGAACGGACTTTGGTTCTTTTGGACGAAATCGGTGTGGCAACAGATCCGCAACAAGGTAGCGCTTTAGCTCAAGCGATTATGGAAAGCCTTGCCGCTAAACAGGCAAAAGGTATTGCCACCACGCACTACATTGCCTTGAAAGTATTTGCCGAAGGGAAAGAACGATTTTCCAACGCTTCCATGCAATTTGACTTGAAATCGCTTACGCCGACTTATAAATTTGAATTGGGCTTTCCCGGAGACAGTTTCGCTATTGAAGTAGCATCTTCTTTGGGTTTGGAACCTTCTCTCGTCAATAGAGCCAGGCAATTGACCGGCACTCAAAATTTGGAATTTACCGAATTAATCAAAAAGGTGCAGGAAGAGAGAAAACATTTGGCAACGGTCTCTTGGCAGGTTGAATTAAAACAGCGCAATCTGGAAGCCAAAATCAAAGAATACGAACAGCGCATCAAGCAGTTTGACGAAGAACTGAAGTTAAAGCGTAAGGAGCTGTTAAAAGAGCAGCAGCAGGAATTAATTCAAAGTCAGAAACAGCTTTTACGGGAAATGGAAGATTTGAAAAATGTCTCTTTTGAACAGCGGAAAAAGAAGACAGAAGAACTTACGGAAAAAATGCAGACTTTGCAACGCACTACTCGTGAAGAAATCAAGAGTTTAGAAACTGACCAAAACGTATCCGTAACTGATGCCCAAACAGGAGATAGCGTATGGCTGGCGGACTTTGAAACGGAAGCCACAGTCGTTGAACGCAAAGGTCAAACCGTTTTAGTTGATATGAACGGCATCCGCTTCAAAACAGAACTAAGCAATCTCAGAGCCTCGCAAGCCGATAAAACTGAAGAAACAGCACCTTTCGTAAAAGTCAAAGCCGCTCCTTCCGCTCAGTTTGAACTTAAACTTTTGGGACTGACTTTTGACGAAGCTAAACCTTTGATTGACGAATTTATTGACAATGCCTATTTAGCCGGATTGCACAGTTTGCGGATTGTGCACGGAAAAGGCACCGGCGCTTTGAGGACAAAAGTGCGCGCTTATTTAAAAACAAAGAAGCAGGTTTTGACGATTGCCACTCCTCCTCAGGCTGCAGGTGGAACCGGCGTTACGGTAATCACTATTTGAGGTAAAGTTATGGAACAGAGCTTAATCGAGCAAATTCGCAGAGCCAACGACATCGTTGATGTCATCAACGGTTATGTGCATTTGAAGAAAACGGGAAACAGCTATCGCGGTTTATGCCCCTTTCATAACGACACTCATCCTTCTCTTAATGTAAGCCAAACCAAACAAATATACAAATGTTTCGCTTGCGGAAAAGCCGGAAATGTCTTCACCTTCGTTCAGGATATTGAGAAAATATCCTTTATGGATGCGGTGAAAAAGCTTGCTCAAAGAGCAGGAATTTCTATTCCGGAAAGAGAACGCACCAAAGTTGTTTCCACAAAACGTGATTTACTCCTCCGGATTTACGGTTTGGCAAAGGATTTTTTTGCCGACAATTTGTTCGAATTCGGTGAAATTGCTTTAGAATACCTAAAGAAACGTCAGATTTCACCGGAAACGGCAAAGTCATTGGAATTGGGTTATGCTCTGAATAGCAACAGCGCTTTAAAGAATCATCTGCTCAAAGCAGGTGTCAATCCTGCTCTGTTAAAGGAAAGCGGACTTTTCGCCAATTTCAATAATAACCAGATTGACCTCTTCAAAGACCGTCTGATGTTCCCCATTCATAATCACACTGGGGAAGTTGTAGCGTTTGGCGGACGCATTTTAAGCGACGAACCCCAAAGCGATAAATATATCAATTCGCCGAGCACGGAACTTTACACCAAAGGCAAAGAACTTTACGGACTGTTCAAAACCAAATACGATATCGGCAAAGCTGATCAGGCTCTCGTTTGCGAAGGTTACATGGATTTTTTGCGTCTTTATGAAGGCGGCATCACAAATTGCGCAGCTTCTTTAGGAACATCCTTGACCGAAGACCAGATTTATCTTTTGGGACGCTACACGCGCAATATTTATATGCTATACGACGGTGATTTAGCTGGACAAAAAGCAGCCTTAAGAGCGGGACTTTTGATCTTGAGCAAAGGCTTCAATCCTCGCATTGTCGTTTTGCCGGAAGATGAAGATCCGGATTCCTTTTTGCTTAATTACGGCAAGGAAGCTTTACTGAATTGCATTCGTCAGGCAAAAACTTTGGTTTCATATTTGGCGGAAAACGAGAAATTGGAACTTACTCCTCAGGAAAAAATAGAACAATTGGCAGACGCCATTCGCCAAGTCAGAGATTCAGTTCAAAAGGAATTTATGATTAAAGATGCGGCTGAAGCTTTCGGCATCAGTGAGGGAGCAATCAAACAAAAAATCAGTCTGGCGCGCTATAATACGTTTCCTGGAAGTCAGATCAGAGAAGAGGAAAACACTGTTTCCGAAGAACATTACCTATTGGCCTTGGCGCTCAAGGACAAAAAAAATTATCTTATACTTGCGCAGAACTTGACTGCAGATTATTTTTTCATTAAAGAATATAAGCAGATATACGAATATCTGACGGCTCAAGACAGGACGGAGGAGATTCAAGAACCCAGCCGCCTGCTTGACCAAGTTGAAGACAATGCTCTGCGTGAGCAATTAGCCGATCTTCTGTTGGAAGAGTTAAACGGGATGAGTTTTGAAAACACCTTGAAAGAGGTGATTATCCGTAAACTCCAACACGAATTGGACGAAATGGATAAAAGAATAAAATCAGAACCGAACAACCTGGAACTCTTCCAACAGAAATCAGATTTACTGAAACAACTGAGGCAAATTACCAAAAACAGGGTAATTCATCGAATTATCGTGTAAGGGAGTATACATGATTACATACAACGATTGTCTGAAGAAATTGATTGAGCTTGGACGCGAAACAGGCTATATCACCTTCAAACAAATCAACGACATTTTACCAAACAGTCCCGCCTTCCTGGATAAAATTGACGATGTCATTTACGATATAGGACAGGAAGGCATTGAAATTATCGATGAAACGGAAAAGCGCCTCACAAAAGGCAATTTGGTCGTTCACAAACCAGCAGCAACCAAAAAATTCAAACCTCGCAGATATTATGACGACCCGGTGAGAATGTATTTACGTGAAATGGGACGCGTTCCTCTTTTGGACAGAGACGGGGAAGTGCGCGTTGCCAAAAAAATTGAAACCTACCAAAAAATGATCTGCCAAAATGTCTTTAAATCAGGCAGTACTTTGCGTGAAATGTATAACTTCCTACACCGTTATCGCGAAAAAAGAGTCCGCCTCGATCAAATCTTCAAAGTGGACATCGGCACTTGGATAGACAAGAATCAGGATGTAAAGATCATTGACAAATTTCGCCAAATCCTGAAAGAAAACGAAGCTGCATTCACTCAAGTGGGAGAAATTCTTGATAATTGCGACTTTGACGAAACGGGAACAGCCAATCGCCAGGAAGAGATTGACGCTCTGCGCGAAAAGATAGTCAATACCTTCAACCAACTGAACTATAATGACAAGCTGATCAAGAGAATGGTCTATCGCGTGCGTTCATTGGTGGAAAGAATTGAGGAAAGCCGACGCAGTATTACCGAACTTACCCGCATCAAGCGTTACACCATTGACGAGATCTGCACCTACGGTCGCAGAGCCAAAAAGTCCGAAGAGGATTTCAAAGAAGTCCAAACCGAAACTAATATGGACCCCAATATCTTTATTGAAACTTTGCGCAAAATCAAAAATGCAAGGCGTAAAATCCGCCGCGTAGAACTGGAAACCAAAATGACAGGCAGTGAATTGGTCTTTCTCCTGCGAGAAATCGAGAGAGCCGAACGGATGAAGGAAAAAGCGCAAAACGAGATGATTGAGGCGAATGTCCGGCTGGTAATTTCCATTGCCAAGCGCTACAATAATCGCGGACTGGAATTTCTGGACCTGATTCAGGAAGGCAACACAGGCCTTATGCGTGCAGTGGAAAAATACGATTACCGCAAAGGCTACAAATTCAGCACTTATGCCACTTGGTGGATCAGGCAAGCAATTACCAGAGCGATTGCTGACCAAGCGCGAACTATTCGCATTCCCGTCCATATGATTGAATCCATCAATAAAATCAATAGAACCAGCCGACGGCTATTGCAAAAATTGGGCAGGGATCCGTATCCTGAAGAAATTGCCGAATTGCTGGACATTCCTGTAGATAAAATCAAAAATATTATGTCTATTTCCAAAGAACCTGTTTCTTTGGACAAACCGATCGGTCACGATAGCGAAGACAGTATTCTGGGCGATTTTATCGAAGACCGCACCATTATTTCACCGGAACGCATGGCTGAACGCACTCTTTTAAAACAGCAAGTGGACGAAGTTCTCAAGACCCTTACTCCCAGAGAAGAACGAGTAATTCGCTTGCGCTTCGGTATCGACGACGGCTATCACAGAACCTTGGAAGAAGTGGGAAATATCTTTAATGTCACCCGCGAACGCATCCGCCAAATTGAAGATAAGGCTTTGAAGAAATTGCGGCATCCCTCCAGAGCAGCAGTCCTGCAACAGTTCCTGGATAACTTCCATGTGAAATAAACTTCTTGTTTAGAAAATAGAGGAATTATTTTATAAACTTGTAACCGAATATAAAACCTTTATCCGCGCTAAAGACCGCTTCCCGAATGAATAATTGCGGGAAACGGTCTTCTTTTTTATAGATAACCATTTGTAATGCCTGCAGCGACAAAAACTTCTTTCCCTATTTACATTATCGCTACCGAGGTGGAGATTATCGGCAAGGTGCTGTCAGTTTACCGTTGCGCTGGCTGATTGAGCAGGCGCACAGACATATCAAACAGGATTACGGTTGGGAAGCCATGCAACTGATGGCATACTAAGGAACTGAAAAACCTGAATTGCATCCTGTCGTTGGCTTTGAGCTTCCTCTATGGCCTGAAAGACCATATCCTCAAATGGGCTGACGCCTTCTCCAGACTCTTTGGTCAGTAATGGATACACCTGGCTTCGGCTTTCTGCCTTCGTTTACACTGCTCTTATGAAAGCCGTTAAAAACACTCTGCCAAATTGGGAAAATACGGCTATAGAAGCTCTGAAAAAGAACCGCTGCAACTGAAAATCAGGCTTCTATAAAAATATGGTGCTATCCCTGAATGCTTTTTAGTTTGACATTATTCAGCTTTCTTAAATTATGTGTAATGAAAGTATCAAGGAGAGAACATTATGGCAGATTTCAAACAATTATTCTATTCTCAATTGCAGAATCACTTTGTAGGTCACGAGATACATGGTCAATCAGGTTATGTGAATCTGCTTTCTCTAAAGAGTAAGTATTTTGCCGAG
The DNA here is from genome assembly GCA_035357855.1 of Candidatus Cloacimonadota bacterium. Taxonomy (GTDB): domain Bacteria; phylum Cloacimonadota; class Cloacimonadia; order Cloacimonadales; family Cloacimonadaceae; genus UBA5614. Next base: position 54,877 of record DAOPOH010000010.1, on the reverse strand, counting down.
ATTATTCCCTTTCTAAAAAAAGAAATTAGAGATATTACAGGGACGGATACAGAACTTGAAAAAGACCTATATGATAGATTAAATACCTTTTTTGAATGTTATCTGAATGACACCGGAACACCCTTCTTTTCAAAGACACCACCCCAAAAAAATCTGTATGAAAGAGTCTATAATGATAAAGACGATGTTGCTCTCTTCTGGAAAACACAAAGATTGTATTATGTAAAGAGCGAAGAGGACTACAAAGACCTGGAAGTGAAACCGGAAGGATGCCCTATTTCTTTTAAATTCAAGACTGATTTCCTGATTAGAAAGCAGAACAACGAAAAAAAGAATCTTAAGTTTGTCCTAACTCATCATTCTGCTACAGAATTGACCATTCAAGCAATGTATGAAGACAATTCTAAAGATAATAAGTATAATCTTCTGCGAGAATATCTTAATTTGCAGGAATTGGTAGATATCAGGAATAAATTGATAGAAGGTTATGGAACACAACTTCACGCCAGTATTATCTTTGTAGAAAACGGAATAGATCAGAGTGTAATAACAAAACCTAAAGATAAGTTCAAGTGGCTGAATATAATTGCTAACAATGATACTATAAAATCGGTTTCGGTGTTATTAGCACCGACAGGGACGGATGGTATTCTAAGCTATCTGGAAAGCAAACATATTCCTGTTACGGAAGCGCAATTGGAAGAGGCATTTAAAACATTTAGAAGGCAGACGGTTATTGACTATTTCATTCATAAGGATGCCGAAGGCTTTTTAAAAGAGCAATTTGACCTTTACGTCTATAATTGGCTGTGCAATGACCTGAAAACTGAGTTTGACCTGGCTACCGTAACCCGGATGCAAAAGGTGAAAAAAGCCGCTTATACCACAATTGAATATATTGCCAAGTTTGAAGATGAATTGAAAGCCATTTGGGAAAAACCCAAATTCGTCTTTAATAGCAATTATGTAATTACGCTGGATAGAATTGCTGAAAAGAAGATTGACCTAATTACAAAGCTGATAAATCACTCTGGCATGGCTGAGCAGATTAAGGAATGGCAGGAATTGGGGATTGTAGATGAGAGTTTTGACAAAAAAACCATCATGAAAAGTAAAACGGAATTGGCTGAAAAATTCTGTAAACTACCTATAGACACAAAATACTTCAAAGATATTGAATTGGAAATCCTGAAAGAATTTGACAATCTGGATGACACCTTGGACGGCTGGCTGATAAAAAGTGAAAACTGGCAAGCCCTAAATACTATTATTCCAAAATACAAAGATAGGGCTCAGACCATCTATATAGACCCTCCGTTTAATACTGGAGAGGACTTTTCATTCTTAGATAAATACCAAGATTCTACATGGCTTTCTATTATGCAGGATAGGCTAGAATTAGCAGATGAGTTTATTAACCGAGATGGACACTTATTTTTACATTTGGATGAAAACGCTAATTATTTAGGTCGTCTTTTACTTAAACAAAATTGTAAGGATGAAATAAAAGAAATTGTTTTTAATACTAATGGAACAACCGATGAGGAAGCAGATTTATTTGGGTATAAGAGTTTCGGAGACCTTTTTGTTTTATCTCATCAAACAATATTTCATGTTAAACATGGGAAAATGTTCAACAAACTTTGGAAACCTAATAGGAATACAACTAATCTCAATATAGGATGGCTTGATCTTATTAGTAAACAAAAAACTGATAGGGAGACTCATGATAAAATTCAAGATTATAATTTTTTCATAGAGTATTACAATGATGGGAAAAATTTAAACTATAAGAAGATAGATAACATTAATGAATCTATATATGCTATCAGTGATATATGGAATGATTTATATTCCTTTACTCAATCAGAAATGAGAGTAAGCGAAAATGTTAGTTTCTTTACACAAAAACCAGAGAATGTTATGAGAAGAATAATCCAATCATCTTCAAATAAAAATGATTTTGTTATAGACTTTTTTTCTGGGTCAGGTACTACACTTATCGTTGCACATAAACTAAAAAGGAAATGGATTGGTGTAGAGATGGGAGACCATTTCGGTCATTTATACTATGATAAAAAAGGTAAGTTACAACTAGGATTACTTGGTAGATTAAAACATGTTTTGAATGGAGATAAGCAATTTTCATATTTGGGGAAAAAGCGTAGGTCGCATTTAAGCAAAGACATAAATTACTGTGGCGGAGGTTTTTTCAAGTATTATGAACTTGAACAGTATGAGGATGTGTTAAGGAAGGCTATTTATAAACCGCTTGCAGGGAGCGTAGAGCTTGACAAAACAAGTTTCAGGGATGAGCAGAAATTATTATATGCGGTTGACATTGATTATGAGAATAAAATCACAAAGATAGATTTCAGCAAGATATATCCAGAAAAACAGATAGATTTGGCAGAAACGCTGAGCAATCTATCGGGGAATAAAATCAAACGACTGACGGATAAAGGTTGTATCCTATGCGATAGGTCATCTGGTCACGAATTACCGGAAATAGATTTTAGCAATTTGACGTTGGAAGCTTATCCTTGGCTGAAGCCATTGATTTGGTGGTATAGCAGGTAAAGAAATGGATAAAATCATACTGGAAAGAATTGCTCAGCAAAACATGAACAGAGTAAATGATTTAATTAAAACACTGGATTTGATAACATTCGGGACAGATTGGCCTTTGTATGATTTTCAGATAGAAGCCCTAAAAAACATCATTAGTATTTTGAATTTGTTTTATCAAGACGGCAATCCCAATCCAGACAATCTAATAAACGCATATCATGAATCAGGCTTTCACGACTTTGAGCAAATCTTTGGAGTGAAAAAAGAGGATTCTCATTTTGAGTTGCTCAGTAAATACTATCCCGTGTTGACTAATCAAATAGATTATCGATATTTCATCAACAGAGCATCTTTCTGGATGGCTACAGGCAGCGGAAAAACTCTGGTCATGATAAAGCTGATTGAAGTATTATGCCAATTTATAACTCAAGGTAGAATACCTGCTAACAATATACTGATTTTAGCGCCTAAAGATGAGATACTGAGTCAAATAGAAGAGCATATTGCTAAGTTCAATGTCACTTCTCAATTTCAAATAGACTTGGTGGATTTGAGAGAATTTGGCAAACCAAATTATCAGACAAATATATTCCCCAATAAAATGAATATATATTACTACCGTTCTGATAATATCACTGGAGACGATAAGGTAAAACTGATTGACTTTGAAAACTATCAAAATGATGGGAAATGGTATGTTTTATTGGATGAAGCGCACAAAGGAGATAAAAGCGAAAGCATTCGTCAGCAATATTACAAGATTTTTAGTCGGAACGGATTTCTGTTTAATTTCTCGGCTACATTTACTGACGAAATTGACAAGGTTACAACAGTATTAAACTATAACCTGAGAAAGTTCATCACGGCGGGATATGGCAAACAAATAAAAGTGATGGATGAAGAGTTGAAGAACTTTAAAAAGAGTGATAAAGAATTTGCTGAATCAGACCAGATAAAAAGAGTTCTGCAAGCGATTTTAACCTATACAGTAATTAGAAAAACGGCATTGGAAATCAAGTCAATAAATCCCATACTGTATCACAATCCGTTGATGGTGGTAATAGCAAATGAAGTGCATACACCTGAGGCAGATTTAAAGATATTCTTTAACCTATTAAATCTTGTGGCAGAGGGCAGCTTTGATTTAGATACCGCTAAGAATGAACTGATCAGCAGTGTTAACTCAAAAAAGAGCTATTACTTTAATACAGGAGAAATACCCAATGAGTTTATTAATCAGATGCAGAGCCTGACAAAAGATGATATATTCAAGGTTGTTTTTAAAGCATCCGGACCGGGGAAAATCGAATATACAAGAATAGCCGGCAATGATAGAGAAATCGCTTTCAGGCATAAAAATGCAGCGCAAGGAAGCCACTTTTGCCTTCTCTACACAAGTAAACCATACAGCTGGGAAACATCCGTTATCAAGGATTTTGACCAATTGCACACAGTTACAACAAAATCCTATTTTGATAAGATAAATGAACCAGATAGTGAAATCAATATCCTGCTTGGGTCACGTATTTTTGTAGAAGGCTGGGATAGCAATCGCCCCAATGTTATGTGTTTTGTTAATATGGGAGTAAGTGAAGAAGCAACAATATTAGTTCCCCAAGCTACCGGCAGAGGTGTTAGAATCGAACCATATCCACACATCAGGAAAAGGTTAGAGTATTTTAATTCTGAGGAAAGACAAAAGGTATATGAAAATTGTAATAAAACTGCATTGCAAACATATATTGACAGCAAAAAGAACGAGATAAATGAATCGTTGTTTATTTTTGCTACAAATAAAGAAGTAGTTAAAAAACTTCTGGAAATGCTTGATAAAGGCAGCGATAAGGATTGGAGCTATATAAAGAGTATTAAGAAAAATGAGTCTTTACCAGATGAGTTATATATTTTTGCTTATGGCCATATGGATTTTGAATTACCCAACTACGTTATTGCCAAAGTAGAGAAAGATGAATTACTCCAATATATAGGTGCTTCTAATAATGATCACGATAAAATAATTCTGATGAATACACCATCTAATCATATAAAAACAATAGTAGATACTATATCAATAATCAGGGAAACAGATAGAATAGCAACAAATGGAAATGCCAGAAGCAGTCATCCGATGGAGAATCTGCTAAAACTGGATTCTTACTTTCACCAAAAGGTAGATTTGTCACCAAAACCAAAGAAAATTACAACCGAAATACGACATTTTGAACAGGTACAAGTCGCTAATGTAAATGAAAATGAATTAGAAAAGATTGAGCATACAATTATGGGAATAATAGAAGCCAAGTATAAATCAATGGACCAGCTTGTTATTGACCTGCAGGATAAAAAGATAACAAAAGAAGAGTTTATCAGAGAACAAGATATTCTAAATAACTCATCTGAGTTTAGAAAAAATGAAGTCTCATTTAAATATTACAAGGACTTTCTTAAAGAACATTATTATAAACCGATATTGATACCTAATGACAGCTTTGAAGAATTTATGAAGCATGTAATAAAAGAAAAAAGCGAAAAAGACTTTATTAATGCACTTGTCTCTAATCGTAAAATCCTTGATGAAAACTTTGATTGGTGGTACTTTTCCAAGATAGAAGAAGTGACTGATGATGTATCAATACCATACTTTAATTCAGAAGAACAAGAATATAAAAACTTCTACCCCGATTTTATATTCTGGCTTAAGAAAGGCAAAGCTTATTACATAAAATTCGTTGACCCAAAAGGAATAAGAGCGGGTTGGGTAAATGCAGAAGACAAAGCTAAAGGATTCAAAATCGTATTTAATAAGAGTATGGTTATTGATAAAAATCCCTTAAAGGTCTCATTATATTACTATAATGATAATATCGGAGACAATCAGGTTCTCAAAGAAATCACAACCAAGGATTTTTCTAAGATATTCCAAATATAATTATATGTTAATTCAATTCAAAGCGAAGGCCTGTTCTGAGGTGTTTTCTATCAGGTCGGCTTGCTTGGAGTCAAGCTGTTTGATTTGTCTATAATGCGGAAGATGGCTTTTTTGACATAGGATTAGTCGTCTTTGGACTTGTTGCGCAGGTAGCGGGGTTGTCCGTTCCGGTTTAAGGCTTTTTTAAAATAATCAATTAACATCTGCTTCTCCTTGTAAATATCTTCCAGATGTTCATGGTCGTTCCAGTCCCTGGCTTCGGCTTTCTGCCTTCGTTTACACTGCTCTTATGAAAGCCGTTAAAAACACTCTGCCAAATTGGGAAAATACGGCTATAGAAGCTCTGAAAAAGAACCGCTGCAACTGAAAATCAGGCTTCTATAAAAATGGAGGGGGGGTATCCCTTTGTTATTTATTATAGTTTTTTATAATTCCAGTTCTAACTGCTTGTTGGATTCAAAGAGCCTTCTTTGCGCAATTTTGAAGTATTCCTCATCAAGTTCATAACCTACAAATCCTCTGTTCAAATCAAGACAGGAAATTCCTGTACTTCCGCTTCCCATAAATGGGTCTAATACCAATTGATTTTCAAAGGAAGTCAATTTGACTAAATGCTTTTGCCTTCTCTACATTTGTGTCATTCCAAGTCCCTCCCCATATTTTTGTCGTAAAAGAACACTGCTTAACTTCAAGATATTGCGCACCAGTGCTTTTTTTAGCATCAAAACCATGTTTATCCATATTAATTAAATCGTAGCCTAAGTAATTGGCTATAATAGAATCTCTTATTGAATTTATTGTTGTATCAGTATCATAAATCCGAAATTTATTTTGAAATTTTGAAAGTTCTATGAGTGCTAACAATCCTTCAGTTCTAAATTCTGGAGATATCGGCTGATAATTTCCTTTTTCAAATATGTCCTTTTTAGCCCTATAAAAACCTCCCATTATTGCTATTATCACCAAAATAATAAGCAATCTATTTCTTTGTCCCAAGCAAGTTTTTTGTCAAGATATAAATATTTCAAGAATTAATAAACACTTCGGACCGGAAGAGGAAAAATCTTGCCAGAAAACAGGCTGCAAAAAAAATGACTTTTCTAAGAAAAGAAACTCAAAAAAGGGAATAAATATGGCAACAGTAGCTGATATCAGAAACGGTCTGATTATTGAATTCAAAGATGGCTATTATCAAGTGGTGGAATTTCTGCATGTAAAGCCGGGCAAAGGCAGTGCTTTTACACGCACTAAGATGAAAAATATGAAGACAGGCAAAGTGATAGAGAACACTTTCCGCGACAGTGACGTTATGACTGAAGTCAGAGTGGAAAAAACCAAGAAGGAATATCTTTACAGAGACGGTGATTTTTTTATTTTGATGGATACTGATACTTATGAGCAAATAACCGTCGGCAAAGATATAGTCGGTGATTTGGAACAGCTGATGATGGAAAATATGGAAGTTTCTGTTTTGGCGACTTCCGACGGTGAAATATTGGGTTTGGAACTTCCTACGACAGTTATCCAAACGATAGCCGATTGTGAACCTAACGTTAAAGGCAATACCGCATCAGGGAGCGGGAAAGTTGCTCATACGGAAACGGGATTGCGTCTGATGGTTCCGTTCTTTGTGGAAAAGGGCGATAAAATAAAGATTGACACCCGCACCGGTGAATATATTGAGAGAGCATAAGAAGTCTGATTTATACAGGACTTATAACAAAAGAACAAATAAGCGATAAAATAGAGGAAGGAAACAATGGGAAAAGTAAAAAGTTTCGCCGCCAAACTGGCTCACGAGAGTTCCAACGAAGGGAAAGCTATTTGTCCCGTCTGCAATACAGAAATTAGAGTAATCAAGTTGATTACTCAAAAGAAAGGACAAGCCGGTTGGTCACCTCGTTACGATTTCGTGAAAGTTTGCAAATGCAATGAAAACGAAATCATGAGCGGCAAAAATTATCAATCCTGAGATCCAGGACAAAACGGAGAAAAATTTCTGTTGTGGAATTGCAATTACTTTTAGAGCAAAATCAATTCCCTTCGGTGATTGGAGAAATTTAGTCGGAACCTCTTGCTTAGCAATTTATAGATAGAAACCGGGGAGAAGAAATGCATATTCTACCCAGACACAAAATCCCGAGAGGAAAGGTTTTGCTTTTAGCATGCGTTTTTTGTGCAACCACAGCTTTACATGCTTTGGTTCCGCCGCATCCGCTGTATAAAAATCCGCCTCAGATCAGACCAACAAAAGCTTCCGAGCTTTTCGGCCCGAGTTCTATGAATAAAAAGAGGCATTTTCCCCAAAGTGTTTTGGTGTTAAGAGCGCAATTTACTGATGTGACTTTTCAAGGCACTCCCGTTTATCCTGACAGTTTGGTGCACGGAACTGGATATTTTGAGCGCTGGATGCTGCATTTATCCGACTTTTTTATGGATGCTTCGCGGACCGCTTCCGAACCTTATAACTTAAATTATGCAGTGCCTGATACGGTATTTACCCTTTCTCATACTATGTCTTATTACGGTGCTGACAGTTCGGCAGAATCAGATCTTAACGTGGCAGATATGCTGGAAGAACTCATTACTCTGGCTGATCCCAATTTTGATTACAATGATTTTGACGCTTTCATTGTTGTGCATGCGGGTCCGGGGCAAGAATCCGATATCGACAGAATCCGAACAAGCGAGATTTGGTCAACTTTTATGGCAAGAAGTGATTTGCAGTATTACCTTGATCCGCATAATGACAATTATCAGGGAATTGCGACTGCCGACGGAAAATACATAAAAGAATTGATTTTGGTTTCGGAAAGTGAATTCCAAGATTACTTTCCCGTTCCTCCGAATGAAAATGCTTCCGCTTACCTTTTCAGCATTTACGGTGTGCTGTGTCAGCAGTTCGGACACCAAATCGGCTTGCCTACAATGTTTGACAACTACACTGGCAACGGCGCTTCGCAAGGGATAGGTAATTGGGGATTGATGGGAACGGGACTTTGGAACGCAAACGGTTATGTTCCCGCTCAATTGGATGCGTGGTCACGCTGTTATTTAGGGTGGGATACTCCGATTCTCGTTACAAACGATGCCCAAAATTTGCAAGTGAATTATTTCCTGAATCATTCGCCTTTGGCTCATAGAATTTACAAAATTCCTATCGCGGAGAAAGAATACTTTCTGGTGGAAAATCGCCAGCAAAATCCTGATCACAGTCTTGATCCATACAACAATTTGCCGAGTTTTACCTTTTCGCTGTTGGACAGCACTGAACAGGATTACTATGCTGATGCTCCCTTACGGCCTTACTTCAATTTTATGAAGAATCGTTATAAGGGTTGTGAATGGGATTTCTATCTTCCCGGTTTAGGAGGGCCGTTACAGCCTTGGGAATCTGTTCCCACTGACGGTTCCGGACTTCTGATTTGGCATATTGACGAGAATGTTATAGAGGCCAATTTTGATCCTGAATTTGAGCAGAACCACATTAATTTTGACGCTTCGCACAAAGGTATAGATGTAGAAGAAGCGGACGGCATACAGCATTTGGATACGGGTAGTAATGACTATTACATGTTTGGCGGTCCTTTTGATACTTTCAGAGAAGACCCCAATCCCGCAGGAAATAATACTTATTTCGGACAGGAATATATCTCCATTCCCGATACCGCTACTCCAGATACAACCGACTATGTTATAGTAACTCATCTTCCTACCGCCGCCAGTTACTATGGGGGGATTCCGCTGGAAATATACAATATCAGCGCTTCAGGAAATATTATGACTTTTTCCGTCCGCTTCGGCTGGAGATTGAGCACCGGTTATATAGGTGAAAACAATCTGGATGCATGTTCCGTAGATTACGATCAGGACGGCAAAAATGAAATATTTTATCCCATGCCGGACGGAAGTCTTTTTATGTGGAAGGATGAAGAACCTGCAGAGGGCTTTCCGATTACCGTAAACAATGATTTGAAAAGCTATTGCTGGGACGGAAGCGCATTCTATCTTGCGTATGCAATCAATGAAAGTTCAAATCTTCCGATGGTCAGTTTGAAGAAATTGCAGGGCAATCGATTGACTTCGCTCCTTACCAAACCTAACGGATGCAGATGGGCTGCGCCTTTGCTAACGTTTGGCGATTATGTGGTTACTCCGATCATGCAATCACTTAACAATACTTCCGCAGGTTTTGGCATATCAATTTTTGATAAGGAAAACTGGACGGAGGATTTTGCTACTTGGTCTTTTGCGGGGGATTTTTTGGCGACGAATTTGGCTTTTTACAAAGAGAAAATTTATGCGGTAGCTAAATCACTTGCCGACAGTTCCTATGCGTTAAAGGTAATATCACCTTTTGCGAAAGAAGTGGAGACCTTTACTCTATCTATACCTAAAGATTCGGTGATGGTGGCAATGTCCATTGCACCCATATTGCCGAATTCGGAAGGAGACATCATTCTGCAAACACCTTATTCCATCTATTTAACAGACTTGCAAGGCAATATCAGAAACGGCTACCCTATCCGTCTGCCTTTCTTTTCCGACGCGCAAGTAACAATTAGCGATACCGATTTCAACGGCACTTTTGATTATTTAGTGAGCGGAGAAAATACCTTTGCCGTTTATGATTACTCCGGACACAATATGCTGACGAATTTTTCAGGCATAGGCATGGATGACAGTCTGGATATAACATCAGGAATTTTGGCGGGAGATTATGACGGAGACGGCAAAAAAGAATATATGGGTGCTTTTTCCAGAAACCGAACTGTAGTTTTTGACCATAACTTAAGATTGATGGGCGGCTTCCCTGTTGCCACATCCAATCGCAGTCGCAATCTTCCCTTTGTGCATCAAGCTTCGGACAGTTTAGTCTATGTATGGACAGCAACGGATAACGGAAATATCTTCCGTGCTGAATTGCCTCAAGCAGCTTTGCAGGGCATTGATTTAGGCTGGTATAGCAAATATGCCAATCTGCAAAGGACTTCCTCCAGAGAGGATTATCCCGCCGACAATCAATATAAAACTGATGCCTTTTTCGTCAAAGGACAGAACTTTGTCTTTCCCAATCCGCTGCGGAATATTTACGCTCCCCGATTGACTTTCCAAATAATGACAAGCAGAACAGCAAAGGTGGAAGTATCGGTCTTTGATATAGCGGGCAAGTTGATTTATCGGAAGAATGTTTTGTGTCAGGCTTATCTGCAGAACAGAGAATTGATTGATCTGCCGACTGACAAATTATCCGGCGGAGTATATATTGCCGTATATAAATCAGGCGATAAAGTTCATCGCTTCAAATTTGCAGTGGAGAAATAATATGCTCGGGAGGAATGTAATGCGCATGCGCACTCTCAGCCTTTTACTGATGCTTTTGCCTCTGGCGTTAATTGCAATTAACGGTAATGCAGGCGAATACGGTTTCCAATTCTTGCAGATTTCTGCCGATCCTATTGCTGCAGCTTTGGCGGGAAACGGTATTTACGGAACAAATTATGCCGGAGCTTTTCTTCATAATCCTGCCGCTAATCTCACTGATGAAAGACACAGCGTCAGCATAAATCATACTCTTTGGCTACAGGACAGCAATTATACTCAGATACTATATTCCAACGGGAACAGAAAAAGCCATTTCGGCTTGGCGGGCAGAGTTTTGGATGAGGGTGAAATTGACGCTTTGGATGATACTGCAACGCTTATCGGGAATTATCATCCCTTGGATGCCAATCTTTTGGTAAATTTTGCTTACAGACTTTTCCCCGATCATCTTTTAGGAATTAATGCAGGTCTGCTATATGAAAAATTGGATACCGCTTCCAGTTACGGCTTGAATGCAGATTTGGGTTATGTCTTTCTGACGCCTATAACTAATGCTATTTTCTTCGCATCCCTGAAAAATATGGGTTTCACTTCCAAAATGGATGAAGAGAGCATCAAGCTGCCTCTTACTTGGGAAACGGGATTGGGATACAGTTATGCCTTTAAGGATTGCAATCTTTTTGCTCAAGCGGCTTTGAATAAAGCTCAAGATACCGATGTGAGAGGAAATTTTGCCGCTGAAGTTGCTCTGCATCAAATGCTGAAATTAAGAGTCGGATATAAACAAAATTATGACGAAGAAGGTTTAACGGCAGGCATCGGAATCAGTTTGAAAAACATAGATGTGGATTACGGCTGGACTGCTTTTTCCGACAGATTGAACGATACTCACACTTTCGGTATAACCTATAACTTTTAAAGCAGAATATCATTATGACCAAAAAGACCGCTAAAATTGTCCTTATCCTTTTCCTTTCTTTATTTGCTTTTATTTTGACGGCTGAAGAATTTTCCCCAAATCAAATTCTGTTTAAAACCGGTCAACCTGTGCAGCTGAAAAGCGGTAAAACCGGCTTAACTGCTTTTGACTCATATCTGGAATCACTTGGTGCCACACAAATTAAACCCATTGCAGGCATACACGGCAACAGATGGTTTTCCGCAGACTTTACTGAAACGCCGGATTGGAATGCTGTCAAAACCAACAGCTTAAAATTTAAAGGAATTGACATCATTCAGCCTAATTATCTAAATACATTTCATGTAGTGCCGAACGATCCGATGTTTTCACTACAGCAAATGAATCTCGTCAATTTGCCTCAGGCTTGGAATTATACCACCGGCAGCAATATGATTATCGTCGGAGTTGTGGATTCCGGAATTGCAAAAGATCATCCCGACCTCCAAGGTAATATTTATTATAATCTGAACGAAATTCCCGATAACGGAATAGACGATGATAATAACGGATATATTGACGATTATTGCGGTTGGGATTTTTCAGATGCACCGGAGATAGCAGCTGATGCTTTGGGCGATTATACGGAGCCGGATAACGATGTAACCGATGAAAATTATCACGGGACCCATGTTTCCGGAATTATAGGCGCGGTAACCAACAACGGGATCGGGGTCAGCGGAGTGTGCTGGAACGTTAAAATATTGCCTGTCAGAGCCGGTTTCCGCACGATTTCCGGTGCCGGATTTTTGCAGGATGACGATGCGGCTGCAGCCTTAATATACGCCACCGACATGGGGGCAAGCGTTATTAATATGAGTTGGGGTGATACAAATTATTCTCCTATTATTGCGGATGCGTGTAATTATGCTTATGAACACGGAATTGTGCTTGTGGCTTCCGCCGGAAATATGCCCGGACCGTATTTAAGTTATCCCGCAAAATTGGCTTGCGTAATATCGGTCAGTGCAATTGATCCTTATAAAGCTCTTGCCGGTTTTGCCAGTTACGGTCCTGAACTTGATTTAGTGGCACCGGGACAAATGGTATACAGTACCTATAAACCCTCCGGACCTGAAATGTATAATGAAATGTCCGGAACTTCTATGTCATCACCTTTTGTAGCAGGAAGCGCCGCTTTGCTGAAATCTATTCAGCCCACTCTTTCTCCCGATGAAGTCAGAGCCAGATTACTAACTTCCACGGATGATTTGGGTCCGGACGGAGTTGATCAATATTTCGGTCACGGTTTGTTGAATACGCAAAAACTTTTGGAGACGGTGACCGCACCTTATATCAATGTTGAATATCCTGCTGACAATATAGGCATTTCAAGCGATTTTGATATTATCGGCACAGTAAATTGCATGAATTTTTTCCGCTATTCCGTAATGTGCGCTTTGGAAAAAGAGGGACAAAGTCCTGTTTGGAAAGATGTAACGACTAATATGACCTCTCCCGTTTTTTATCATGAGCCTGTAATAAACGGAGTGATTGCTCATTTCCGCGTCTTTGACCTTATGGAAGAAGGACGGTATCTAATCCGCATCCAATACCAAACTTCCGACGGAATGATTTACAATGTATATCGCTCCGTTCGGTTGGACCAAACTCCCCCTTATATCAGACCAAACACCTTTTCAGTAATGAAACGATATGACGGACAGAATGTCCGCTACTATGCCGGAGCTTTGTTTAATGAACCGGTAACTTCAGAACTTATTATTTATGCCGGTGACTTCAATACTTACACTGTTTTTCCCGCTAAACAGGATTCGTTGCAAGTTTGGGCTTTGCCGAATACTATTCCGCCGGGCAACATCAGTGTGGAAATACATGCAGTCAACAGCAGTAATTTGACTTATTATTCCCCTATTTTACCCGATGTTGCCAATATTCAATATGAAACAGTAACCAACTACGGTTATGAAGCAAGAGAAATCGGTCCTCCTTTGGTCCCGATTAATTGTTTCTATGATTTTGACCATAACGGCTTGCCGGAATTTGTGGCTATGGAATTAATTTCTTCCGGTTACGGAACTGACAGAGTGTATGAGCCTACGGATTCTACTTTTACGGTTAAACATACTTATTCCGATAAGTTTAAACCCTTGGATTTGGGGGATACCAATGGCAGCGGACAAGAATTGCTTACCACCTATTTGGAGACTGCTAATCTTTATGAAACTTTTGCAGCAAACGGGTATCCCACAACCTCAATTTGGTCGCAGACAGGAGTTCCGGGCGGAATTCTTGCCGATTATAACGGGGATTATATTAAGGATATTTTGGTTATTAAAAACCTCCCTGCTGAAAATGTAATTCAGATTTATAAAAGACAAGGTCTGACTGAAGTTTCATCCCAACCCAAAGTTACTTTGCACAATACAACGCCCACCAGCTTAAGAAATATGTTCGTTCCCACCATTTTAGTTCAAAATTTAGACGGTGACACCAAACCAGACATTCTGACTGCCGATACCGATGGCGATATCATGATTTTCGAAGCTACAAGTGCCACTGAAGCTACTATGACTTGGTCTTATCGTTTGCCGGTTGCCAATACATATTACCTGACAACGGGTGATTTTGACGGCAACGGCAGAACGGATTTTTTTGTGGGCGGCTATAATACCGATGTGCTTGACCCCGCACAGAACTATTGGTTCTTTGAAGGTTTTACCCGTGCCGGCGATAACAACTATCAAAGCATGGGATATATTCAATTCAATAATGTCTTTTCTCAAAACGCCATTCAAACCATGAATGTGGATAACGATAATAAAGCTGAAATCATCTTAGCCCTTTCTCCCAATCTTTACATAATCAAATATATCAACGGGAAATTTCAACCCGTATTTTACGGGAACAGCGACCAAAATTATCAAATTGCAGCATGGATGCAGAATGACCGACCTCATATTCTCACAAACGGTTATAATGCTCAAGATTCGCTGAGAGCTTTCGTCTGGACTCCACAAGCACCTTTTACCGGTCCCGCTACTCCCGCAAACTTAATCCTGCAACCGCTGAACGAGCATCAGGTTTCTATTTCTTGGGCGGGAACGGGAGCAAATAGTTACAGACTGTATCGTAAAGAAGCAAATCAAATGGCACAACTGTTGGCTGAAGTTAATACAACAACTTATTTGGACACGACAGTCACTGCCGGAACAACTTATTTCTATGCAATCAGTGCGTATGATACTTCTTACAATCCTCCGGAAAGTATTCTCAGTCAATGGCAGAAAGTTACTCCGATGGAAAGACCTCAGATTACAAATATATCTATGATCAGCGCTAATGAATTGAGAATAATTTTCAATCAGCCGATGGCTACAACTTCTCTTCTATCCGGCTGCTATTATGTTGACCATGACATCGGCAATCCGCTTTCCGTAAACAGCATATACAACCACTATGGTGCCCAGCTTCGTTTCCGTAATCTGTTTGAAGATATCGGAGAAAATTATCTGCTTACTTTAACAAATATATATGGTGCGACAGGCGTCCCGCTTGCAGTAAACGAAATTCCTTTTACCTATAATCCGGATTACCGCTCTCCCTATATAGTAAAAACTGAAGTCCGAAGAGATAATCAAACTATTGATGTAACAATGAGCGAAACACTCAATTCCGCTTCTGCGAATGTCCTGAATAATTACATCCTCACACCGCCGGAAAATGATCCCAATAATACTGTTCATTCGGTCAATGTGAATGATAATGTTATTACCGTCGTCCTAAGTTCCAAATTGAAATATGCCAGCAAACCGTATTACTTAACTTTAAGAAATATTTCTGATTTGCAGGGCAACGAAATCAATCTCAATCAGAATTTCTGCAGTTTCTACCGCTCCGATATTACAAATTTGGACAAAGTGGTAACCTACCCAAATCCCGTGCATACAAGTGAATATAAAGCAGTGAATTTTATGAATTTTCCCGCGGGGAAGAGAGGGACTTTATCAATTTATAACATCTCAGGTGACCTTATTTATCACGCCAAAATCGGTCCTTTTAATCCGACTGTGCAAAAAATCACCTGTCAATGGAATTTGGAAAATTCATCAGGCAGAAAAGTCTCTTCAGGTATCTATTTTTATGTAATCAATATGGAAAACGAGACTAAAAAAGGGAAAATTGCCGTTCTAAACTGATTTTTACCACAATAATAACATCAATCTGAATTCAAATGCTGCGGTTAGGTTTTGCCGAAGTCTTCAAAGAATCGTTCATGCTCTTCATCCGGAATGATTTTCACCCAACGCTTGATGCCGTCGTAATGAAAGTAAAGAGAAAAAGTGCGATAAGGAAGAAGGCGTTCTGCCAGT
This sequence comes from Candidatus Cloacimonadota bacterium, assembly GCA_035357855.1. Lineage (GTDB taxonomy): Bacteria > Cloacimonadota > Cloacimonadia > Cloacimonadales > Cloacimonadaceae > UBA5614. Next base: position 38,760 of record DAOPOH010000010.1, on the reverse strand, counting down.
TCAGGCCATTCTATTATTATAACGCCTCTGTCTAACATGTCCTGTAAACCCAAATCCAAAAGTTCATCTTCCTTTTTAAGCCGATATAGGTCAACATGATAAAGAGGAAATTTCCTTGTTTTATATTCATTAAGGAGCACAAAGGAAGGGCTGCTGATTTCTTCCCTCACGCCCAATATCTTTCCTATCTGCTTCGTAAAGAATGTCTTGCCGCTTCCTAAATCTCCGTATAGGCACAATACATTACCCGGCTTCAAAAGAGGCGCTATGTATGCGGCTAAATCTTTCGTATCCTGTTCTGACTTCAATTCCAAACAATGCTCCATTGTTTAATATCCTTATATTCAATCTAATTTATTTATTCCCTGTTTCGGTTGGTATTTGTCAAGGTCAAAATACCTTGAAAGAAAATCCGTGAACTTGTTACCTTGAAACCTGTAAGTAAAAGCGAAAAACTGTTCGGTCGAGAAAATGTTTGACAGTTTGCCTTCTTCAGATAAACAAGTATGTTATTAATAAAGGTTATTTTTTAAAGAATGATTATAGAAGAGAGAAGAATGAAAGGAATAGCGAACCTTGCTTTGCCGTTTATCATAATACTGCTGGCGTTGCCTATGGCTTTGAATGCTGCTAAATATGCGGGCGAAATCTTCCAAATTGAACCGGGTGCCGTTAATCAAGCCATGGGTAATACGGGTCTGACCGACCCTTATGCAATTTCAGCCGCATGGTGGAATCCGGCATTGATAAGTTCGAGTGAACAGGGAATTGAACTAATGCATGCTGAGGAATTTGACGGTTTGATGCAGTTCAATTCAATTGCTGCAGTCTTTAATAAGGAAAACAGGCAAGGTTTAATCATCACTCACATAGGCATTGACGACATAGCTTTGACCGAATTGGCAAATGAAGGCGAACCCATCTCGGAAGCAAATCAGCCGCATATCAGCAAACATGTCAATAACAACGATCTGATGCTGTATTATATTATCGGCAGAGAAATAAAACCTGATTTTTATTTAGGGATAACGCCAAAATTAGCATATCGTTCTTTGGCAGAACACTCAGGATATGGTTTTGGAGCGGATTTAGGCGTATTTTTACCTTCTTTGTTTCAAAGTCATTTAACCGGTTTAGCGGAAGCAGAATACAGTTTGGGAGTAGCGGCTAAGAATTTCTTTACGACACAGCTAATTTGGGAGAATGGGACAACGGAAACAGCTTTGCCTGAGTTAAATGCGGAGTTGGGCTGCAAAATGATGACCAAATGGAAAATACCCGTGCATACAGCTTTCGGCTTTACTTCTCAATTTGAAGGCAGAGTGGAAAGTGCAACTGTCAATCTGGGTGCTTGGAGTGCGGATTTTCATGCAGGTGTTTCCGTGCAGCCCATTTCCAAAGTGAAAATTATGGCAGGATACGATGTTGATGCTTTTACTACCGGCCTCGGACTTGACATCAATAAACTTGCTCTGGCTTATTCAATAAAATTTGGCTCCCAAGATGATTTAGGTTATTCCCAACGCCTTTCTGCCGGTTGGAGATGGTAAAGAAAAAATTAGCTCTGTTAGGTGCTACCGGTTCCATAGGTAAATCCGCTCTGCAAGTCGTCAAAGAACAAGCTGATAAAATCCAAATTGTTCTTGCTTCCGCTCATAATAATTCTGATGAGCTTTTCCATGCTGCCTCTGAATTTAACATTCCGCTTTTGGTGCTTACCGATGAAAGATTAAAATCCGCTGAGTTAAGTCCGCCTGAAGGATGCAGTCTTTACTTTGGCGAAGAAGAATTGAGGCGTCTGTTGCAGGAAAAAGATTACGAGCTTGCTCTGAACGGAATAAGCGGTTCCGCAGGACTTAACGCTTCCCTGGAAGTTTTAGCAACAGGCAAGACTTTGGCTCTGGCAAATAAAGAATCCTTAGTTATGGCGGGACATTTAGTCAAAGAGCTGCAGCAAAAACATCATTCCTTGCTTCTTCCCGTCGATAGTGAACACAGTGCTTTGTTCCAAGCCATAGGTAATCACCCTGCGGAAGAAATTGCCAAAGTGCACATTACGGCTTCCGGAGGTGCTTTCCGTTCCGTTCCGCCGGAAGATTTTCCTCATCTTACATGGGAACAGGCTTTGCACCATCCCAATTGGTCAATGGGCGTCAAAGTCACTCTGGATTCGGCTACTATGTTTAACAAAGCTCTGGAAGTGATTGAAGCGCACTGGCTGTTTAATTTGGATTGGAAACAGATTACGGCAGTTTTACATCCGCAGTCCGTAATTCACTCTTTAGTAGAATTTATCGACGGTTCGTTTTTGGCGCAAATGAGCGTTCCGGACATGAAATTGCCCATCCTCTACGCCCTTTCCTATCCGCAGCGCTTTCCTTCTCAATTGGTCAAAACAGACCTTTTGCACTTGTCCCCTTTGACTTTCGCTCCTATTGAAAAAGAGAAGTATCCTCTTTTTTATTTAGGTGTGGAAGCAGGTAAACAGGGGGGAATTATGCCCACTGTTGCCAATGCTGCCAATGAAGCTGCTTTGCAGTTATTTCAAGCGGGAAAGATCAGTTTCCCTCAAATTGCGGAAATTGTCTATCATGCTTTGTCAAAAGCAAAAAACATCCCTGCTCCGGACAGGGAAACTATTCTTGCCGTGAATGCGGAAGTATATGCCGAGACTCTTGCTCTTAAACTAAATTGATATCTTTACCGGTGAAAGTTTTAAAGTTCAGGAAAAGAAGATGCGATGCAATTTTCCCGCAATTGCGGATTGAATAACCCACAGAGCAAGTGCCAAGAGCGCAAATATCCAGCGTTCCAAATCATTAGCTCTTCCGGTTCCACGAAGATTTTTCACAATTGAAATGAACAATGGTATCATTAACCCCACAACGGCAATCGCCCTTAAATAGGAACCGATGTTCTTCAGCATATAAAATACATAGCAGAGAAACAAAATGGTCAACAGATTGTATAGCAAATCCGAAATATTCACTTTTGAATTATTGTTATTATTCATCTTCTTTCTCCCTATAAATTTACTTATTATAAAAAAGTAATTAATTTGTCAAGAACGATTTACTTGAAGCAAGGGATGTGATTATGAATTGGCGGTTAGATTACAATCAAAATCGCCCCCACAGTGCCCTAAATTACATTCCGCCAGCAAAATTCCGAGAAAACTATGAAAACAATGTCGATAGCAAACGTGTCACCTTACACGTGGTGTAAAAAATGGGACAGGGTCAGAGCCCCAGTAAAATATGCTTTTTCATTTTGTCTCCTTAAGGGATGTCTATGACCAGGATGGTCATTTGTTTATTAGTAGTTTAATAGTTCCGGAATGAGGTTTCCCTGCACTGATGGAACTGTACTTTAAGAGGTAGATACCGGGAGCAACATCTTTGTTAAAAGTGATGTTTATTTCTCTGTTTCCTTTCTCGTTCGTATACTTGGAATCAATCCTCTGACCCTTAAGATTGAATAGTTCCGCTTTGAGAAGTTTACTACAGTCTTTAGCGGCAATTGTTACTTTATCACAACAGGGATTAGGATAAACTGAAACCAGAGGTATTGCATTTATAGCCTCATCGGAAGAGTGATTAACAGGACGATAAGTTATCACAATCTGAGGAGGTCTCAAAGAATTATTGGCATATGAACTTTTAAAATAAATACAATCATCCTGAAAATCATAATCTGTTAGGATAGGAAAATAAATCATCACTTGGCAATATGGTCGACTTTGATTCATGTCTTGTAGATATGCGTTTGTAATATCAAGCTGTTTCCAACCATAAGTAAGCTCTGAACTGATTGCTCCAATTGTATTATAGATTGTGGGAGTAAAATCACTGTATTCAAAGGTTAGTCCATAATCAACATGGTCAATCATACAACTTAATTGATTTCCATAGAAAAGAGGATAAACACTATCATTCCCATCTCCACAACAATAATACTGATATAGTTTTAACATGACATTTTCAATCGTATATTCATCAGGTATTTGTTCTATACTGAAACTTAAATAGTGTCGGGAGCATACGTTGCTTGTTGGATAATCCCATAAATAGACATCTCCAACGCATAACATGTCCTGATAGAAAGGAAGCACACCACCTGAATATGTATGTGCTTCAACAAAATAAAACAATCCGGCTTGCAAAGAGTTTTCTGTAAAAACAGTATCTATTACCGTTGGCAACTCTACCGAGAAAATCCAAATTGGAGTAAGTAAACATACTGTCAGTATGAACAATTTATACTTTGAAACTTTCTTTAAATTCATCATACTCCACCTCATATATAAATTAATCTTTCAAATTTTATATCTCAGAGAATGAATTTATGTCAAGTTTATCTTTATGAGAATCTAAACTTTACCCAAGTTGAGTCCCCTATGTTGATGTAAATTCCAACTCATTGTTACTCTATTACCCTCTGCATTTTTGGGTGTCACTTTGTATCTGCTGTTCGGGCAGAAAACCGAAAGCGTTTTTTATTGACAAATATGCCTGCAATAAAAAGGATACATAGAAATAAGCAAATGTAATCATCATTTGCGATTGAATTCTGAGACAATAAGTTACGATATTATAGATAGAGGTCTTATGCATATTTTAATTACGGGAGGAGCCGGTTTTATAGGTTCCCATTTAGCGGAAAGGTTATTGAAAGACGGACATCAAGTGGAAATTATAGACAATCTATCCACGGGCAGATTGGAAAACATTGAGTCCTTCAAAGACCATCCAAACTTCAAGTATACCGTAGGTTCAATCTTGAACCGCAATCTTCTTGAAAGTATGATTGCGCGGAATGAGCAGGTTTATCATTTAGCGGCAGCGGTCGGAGTAAAGTATATTATAGAAAACCCTCTTCTCTCCTTGAAAACGAACATTGTTGGCACTGATAATGTTTTGGAGCTCACCAATAAATACAAATGCAAAGTATTGATAACATCGACTTCGGAAGTCTATGGCAAAAGCGACAAATTGCCTTTTACCGAAACATCGGACAGGCTGATGGGACCGACGCAAATCAGCCGTTGGGGCTATGCTTTTTCCAAATCCATTGACGAGTTTTACGCTTTAGCTTTTTTCCGCGAAAAGAAATTACCTGTTGTCATTGCCCGGTGTTTTAATACAGTAGGACCGCGTCAGACCGGTCAGTATGGAATGGTGCTTCCCAAATTTGTCAAAGCCGCATTATTGGATCAACCCATAATCATTTACGGCAGCGGAAAACAGACACGCTGTTTTGCCGATGTAATTGATGTTGTTGATGCTTTTATTCGTTTGATGGAAGAGAAGAAATGCGAAGGTGAGATTTTCAATGTCGGCACCACGGAAGTAATCTCTATTGAGGATTTGGCTTTGAAGGTGAAAGAAATGTGCAACAGTAAATCCAAGATAGAATATATGGCTTACGAAGATGCGTATGAAGAAGGTTTTGAAGATATGATGCACCGCATGCCCGACCTCACTAAAATTAAGGAATATATCAACTATGAACCGAAAATCCACTTAGATGAGATCATTCAACGGATGATTGCTTACTATGAAAATTAAGATTGCCCTTATTTTCCTTTTCTGCATTTCCTTTTTTGCTTACGGACAAATCCGGCAGTCTGCTCAAACCAATACTCCGAATCCTATTTCCATCAGCGTCACCGGTGATGTTCAAACTCCGGGTATTTACACTCTTAATTCTTTTAACCGTGTTTCTGATGCTGTTGATATGGCAGACCAAATAAACCTGAATGCCTCTCCCACAAAAATGAATGCCCTGTCTTCCATTACCCCGGGTTTGTCTCAATACAAACCTTCAGTATTACAGGATACTACTCAAACCGTAATTTACGGAAGACGCAGCATAACTTTATTCCGTGACGGACAAAAGCAGAGCTTGGATTTATTGAGCTTTTTCCGTTTGGGAGATATTACCCAAAATCCTTTTTTGCATGACGGAGATATCATTATCGTCAATCCAGTCCGCCAAAGAGTAACCGTTGAAGGCGATGTCAATAAACCCGGCGACTATGAATTCAAAGAGGGAGACACAATAGGTTCTATTTTGGATTTGGCTCTCGGGGTAAAAGATGACGCCGCTTTGAAGCATATCGTTTTTTACCGTTATGCGGAAGATTTTGTCAATTTTGAGCAAACGGAGCTTGATTTAAGCGGTTATCCGGATAAGCCTAACCCTTATTTGAACAAGAAATTGCAGGCCGGAGACCGAATTCTAATCCCGACCGATACAGAATTTAGGAAAGCTTACAAAGTCACTGTGAACGGCAAAGTCAAACTTCCGGGAACTTATTATGTCAAGCCGGATGCCACTCTTTACGATTTAATGGTTCTTTGCGGAGGACCGACGCAAGAAGCTGATTTAAGTGGTGCTTTCCTTTACAATCGCACCGTGAGCGAGAATTTGGATCCCGATTTTGAGCGCCTCAGTAAATATACTTATTCGCAAATGACTTGGCTGGAATATACTTATCTGCGAACTAAGTGCCGTCAACTGAAAGGTAAATATTCCGTCAGCGTTTCTCAATGTTGGAATACGAAAGGCGAAAAAGACAATCCGATATTGCGGGACGGAGACGCATTGTATGTTCCTGAAATGCTGAACGGAGTTTGGGTGGCCGGACAGGTCAAGAATCCGGGTTTAGTCACATACAGGCAGGATTGGAAGTGGAAAGATTATCTGCAAGCCGCCGGAGGTTATGCCAATAACCGCAAACTGCAAGGCACCAGAATTATCAGAACTCAATCGGGGAATTGGATTAAGCCGACGAATAAAATCCAAATTGCTTCAGGCGATGTCATTTTCGTTCCCGATAAAGAAGAAATATACGCTTGGGATTATGTAAAAAATGCCATTCTTCTGGCTTCCCAAGTCTTGACAATTATCGTTGCCATCAGAACCTTTGGCTTATAATATATATAACGATTTACTCGGATAACAGTTCTTTCCGAGCAAAAACACTTGTTCTTTTTTTCGGAAAAGGAAAGCTAACTTTATAAAGTAATACTCTTAATTATGAATTTGGAGAACAGATGAAAGTTCCTTTACTTGATTTGCAGGCGCAGTATGCGCCCATAATGTTGTCGTTAAGACAGGCATTGGAAGAAGTAATAACCGCGCATCAATATATTTTGGGTCCGCAGGTTAAAGCTTTTGAAGAAAAAATGTCTCTGTATTTGGGAATTAAATATGCAGTGGGCTGCGCTTCCGGAACGGACGCTCTTGTTCTTGCCCTAAAGGCTCTGGAAATTGGAAACGGAGATGAAGTCATTACCACTCCTTTCACCTTTTTTGCCACTGCCGGTTCCATTTGGCGCAATAATGCCAAACCTGTGTTCGTCGATATTGACCCCCGCACCTTCAATCTTAATCCTGATTTAATAGAGGCGGCAATCACTCCGAAAACCAAAGCAATTATGCCAGTGCATCTTTTCGGCCAGCCTTGTGACATGGACGCCATTATGTCAATTGCCAAAAAACATCATCTCTATGTGATTGAAGACAACGCTCAAGGCATCGGTTCCATGTGGAATGAAAAGGTAACCTGCTCCTTTGGCGACATCGGAACTTTATCATTTTTCCCGAGTAAAAACCTCGGCGCCATGGGTGATGCGGGAATGTGCTTAACGAATAATGAAGAATTGGCTCAAAAGCTGAGGCAGCTTAGGGTTCACGGTGAAAACCCCAAATATTATCACAAATGGGTAGGCTTGAACAGCCGTTTGGATACCATTCAAGCTGCGGTGTTGATTGTGAAGTTGAATTACCTGAGAGATTGGACGGCAGGGCGCAGGCGCAATGCCGAATATTACGACCGTCACCTGCAGGACATCCCTCAAGTGAAGACCCCCTATATTCATCCCAAAGCTTTTTCTATCTACAATCAATACACTTTAATCGTAGAAAATCGTAAAGCCCTGATGAAGTATCTGGAAGAAAAAGAGATAGGCTGTGCCGTTTATTATCCGCTTCCTTTGCATCTGCAGGAGTGTTTTTCTTCGTTGGGTTACAAAAAAGGTGATTGCCCGGTCGCTGAAGAACTTGCGGAAAAAGTGCTCTCCATACCGATTTATCCGGAATTGACGCGTGAGCAGCAGGACTATGTAATTGCCGTAATTCGCAGTTTCTATAAATAAGGGAAAAAGCCGAATGAAGATTATAGTTTGCATTAAACAGGTTCCCAATACCACGGAAATCAAGATCGATCCCGTAACGAATACTTTAGTCAGAGAAGGCGTGGAAAGCATTCTCAATCCTTTTGACGCTTATGCAATTGAAGAAGCGGTGCGTTTGAAAGAACAGTTCGGCGGCACAGTAACGGCAATCAGCATGGGTCCCAATCAAGTGGAAAGCACCTTAAGGGAAGCCGTTTCTTTGGGTGCGGATGATATTATCCTTCTTTCCGACCGCAAGTTTGCCGGTGCGGACACTTGGGCTACAAGTTACACTTTAGCCGCCGCAATAAACAAAATAGGTGATTTCGATCTCATTATCACAGGCCAGCAAGCCATTGACGGAGACACTGCCCAAGTTGGTCCCGGCTTGGCTGCTCATCTTAAATTGCCGCAAACCTGCTTTGTCCGCAAAATTGAGAAAATTGAAGGCAACATCATGGTGGTGCAACGCTTGATGGAAGATGGCAGTGACCGGGTGGAAATGACCTTGCCGGCTTTGATTACGGTCGTGAAAGAAATAAACACTCCCCGGCTGCCTTCTTTACGCGGTAAAATGCGTGCCAAAACAGTGGAACTGAAAGTCTGGAATTGCGACGACCTCGGTTTGGACGAAAAACTGGTCGGATTAAACGGTTCGCCCACGCAAGTAATGCACATCTTTACCCCGAAGCATGATAAGCGCACGGAAAAATTCACCGGTGACCCCGATGAAGCAGTGGATAAAATTGTTTCAGTGTTGAACGAACTGACTAAACGCTGACGGAGCTCACCTTTGATTCCCTATCCGAACATCAATCCCGATATCGTCAAATTCAATGTCTTCGGCATTACCTTGCAAATACGCTGGTACGGGATGTTTTATGTAATCAGCTTCATTCTCGGCTATTTGCTTTATCGCTATAACCTGAAGCTGAAAAAGATAGAATTGACCAAAGAGCAGTATGAGGGCTTGATTTTTGCCATAATGCTGGGTGTCATTATTGGCGGCAGACTTGGTTATGTCCTTTTTTACAACCTGCCCTATTACCTGAAAAATCCTTTGGAAATCTTTGCCGTTTGGTCAGGAGGAATGTCTTTTCATGGAGGAGCGTTAGGCGTAATAATTGCAGGGTTGATTTTCGTGCATAAGCACAAGCTCAATTTTCTGCAATTAGCTGATCCCATTATGCCTTTAGTGGCAATCGGTCTGGGTTTGGGAAGATTGGGAAATTTCATTAACGGCGAACTTTACGGGCGCGTGACCAATGTTCCCTGGGCAATGATTTTTCCCGATTCCGACGGTTTGCCTCGTCATCCTTCACAACTTTACGAACTCTTTTTGGAAGGCATAGTTTTAGCGATAATTTGTCAGGTAGTGTATAAAAAATCCAAAATCAGCGGAATGGGCTTTTGGACATTTATCGGCTTCTATGGTATTTTCCGCATTTTTGTGGAATTTTTCCGCGAACCGGATAAACTTGACCTTTATTCGCGCGGACTGTTTTTCGGGTTTGTCACAGTAGGAATGCTGCTCAGCTTTTTTATGGTGATAGCTGCGGCAATAGGTATTTTCTACTTGTATAAGAAGAATAAACCGCTAAAATCGGAGTAAATTATGCGCAAGAGCCTTGTCATTCTCTTAATTCTGCTTTGTTGCATAAGTTTTGATCTGCAGGCGAAGAAAAATAAAGCCGAACTTCTGCAGACAAATCTTAAGCAATGGGAACAATTTCGTTGGGAAGGCATCATTCAGGTGCAATCATCTTATCTTTCCCTGCGCAAAGATTTTGTCCTGGTAAAAAACAAAGACGAAATGCGTCTGGATATATTAGATACCGGTCCGATGGGTCTTTCCGCTCAACCGCTCGTCAGTGCGTATCTGAAAGATCAAATTGTATTGGAAGCTCCAACGATTAAGCAGCTCTCCAATCTGGATTTGAATTGGTTCATTCCGACCGGCGCCGTCGGAAGTTTAATCCACTTTACCGATTCCCTTACGGCTAAATCGGATGAAATATTAAAAACTCATCAAGCTGAAACCGCTGAAACAGTTTTCTCGTTTGATAAAGATTACCGCCTCGTCAATATCTCCAATCCGGATTTAGTGCTGCAGGCTTTCATCATTTACAATCGCCGCAACCAACCCTCCAAAATGCAGATTAAGCATGCGGGCGTGCAAGTTGCGGAATTGCAAATCAATAAACAAACCTATGACAATATCGTTATCGTCCCTTTGCATAACGGCTTACAAGAAACTTTGCCCCCTGCCGAACCGGAAATCAGCCCTCCGCATAAAACCGGCTCTCAACCGAAGCCGTTAGGCGACCTCAAATTGAGCGAACTGTTTAAAAACTTTGACTTTAGTCAACTGAACCTGGACGAAAAAGAACTCCAGGAACTGAAATCCAGTCTTTTCGGCTCGGACAGTTTGGATTGGGGAAACCTAACGCTCAAGGATATATTGGATAGCCTCAATCTGGGCGACTTGAAGTTAAAAGAACTAATTCCGGACAGCCTCCAATTCTTTTCTCCCCAATTGGACAGCTTGGATTGGCAAAATCTGCAGCAGGACTTGAAAAAACTCATGCGGGACTTGAAGTTGCAGGATTTGAAATCGGAAGATTTTGATTGGAATAAACTTAAGGAATACGAAGAAAATTGGGAAGAGCTGCTTAAAGGTATAATTCCTTCGGATTTAGGTTTAGAGAAAAAGCAGTCCGTATCTCCGTCACAAGGTTTATAAAAAAGAGGCAGAGGAAGTAAATCATGCTCAAACGCTATTCCAGACCCGAAATGGAGCGGCTTTGGACACCCGAATATCGTTACGAATGCTGGCTGGAAGTGGAACTTGCCGCTTGCCGTGCTATGCATGAAATAGGCATTATTCCGAGCGAAGATTTAGAACAAATCTTGGATAAAGCGGATTTTGATCCCGACCGCATTGACGAAATTGAAGCTGTAACCCGTCACGATGTTGTGGCTTTTTTAACCAATGTGGCAGAATATGTCGGACCCGCATCCCGCTGGATTCATTACGGCTTAACTTCATCAGATGTCTTGGATACCGCAACCGCTCTGCAATTAAAGCAGGCAGGACTGTTACTGATGTCGGAACTCACTCGCTTAAGCGAAGTTTTGAAGCTGAAAGCCAAAGCCTACAAAAATACGGTCTGCATGGGACGCACCCACGGCATTCATGCGGAGCCAACCTCTTTCGGCCTCAAGTTTGCCCTCTGGTATGACGAAACTCAACGCAATATCGACCGCCTTCAGCACGCCATTGCAACCGTAAGCGTCGGTAAATTTGCTGGAGCAGTCGGCAATTACGCTCATCTTGCTCCTCAAGTTGAAGAAATTGCCTGCCGCTATTTAGACCTGACCCCGGTCAATATCGCCACTCAAGTCATCCAAAGAGACAGATATGCATACTTTCTTTCTGTGCTTGCCATCTGCGCTTCCACAGTGGAAAAAATCGCTCTCGAAATCCGGCATCTCCAACGCACGGAAGTTTTGGAAGCGGAAGAAAATTTTGCGTCCGGACAAAAAGGCTCCTCCGCAATGCCGCATAAACGCAATCCCGTAGTTAGCGAACAGCTTTGCGGCTTGTCAAGAGTGGTGCGCTCCAATGCCTTAACCGCTATGGAAAATAATGCCCTCTGGCATGAACGCGACATTTCACATTCGTCTGTTGAACGCATTATCCTGCCCGATACTTGCATTTTGGTCCATTACATGCTCGGCAAAGTTTGCGACCTTTTGGAAGGTCTTTTGGTCTATCCGGAAAATATGCGCAAAAATATTGAGAAAACAAACGGCTTAGTCTTCTCGCAAGCGCTGCTTCTGCATCTGACGCAAGCTGGCTTATCCAGAGAAGAAGCATACAGCCTTGTCCAACGCAATGCCATGACTTGCTGGCAAACGGGAAAACCTTTTCTGGAACTCGTTCTCCAAGATGCTGAAATCACCCAAGTCCTGCCCGAAAACCAAATCAAAGATATCTTCAATTACGACCGCTACTTACGACAGGTGGATCACATCCTCAAACGCTGCGGAATTCTGTAATACTTCCTCTGATTCTTTACCTGTTACGGCTGGCTTAGTCCATTAATTTCTGCCTGCAATATTGAGTAAATACTCTTTTCTTCCTTATATAGTTGCGGTGGAGTTGCAAGGAGCCTCCGCGTAAATATCCCAAAGAGACCACGGCATCACTACAGTAACTATTAAAGCAAGATATAAGATAAATTCGGAATACTGTAAACCTTTCGGAGTCCTTTTTGCCTGCAGTGAGCGTTTCGGAGTCCTTTTTGCCTGCGTAAACAATCTTGTGTCTAAAATCTATTTGGCAAAATGGACTTCGGTAATATGAAAACGCAAGAGACGCAAGGGTGATTAATTTTAACGCAAAGGACGCAATAGACGCAAAGGGTATAGACGCAAAGTGTTATGTATGAAAAAAATATCAAACCACGGGTTTTTTGTAGCATAGGATTGCATCCTGTTGTTACCGCAGGTTTGTAACCTGCGGAACTTAATGGGCGGGTAACAAACCCGCCCTGACAACAGCTTGGAAAGCTATGTTACAAAATTAACTGAGCGTTTCGGAGTCCTTTTTGCCTGCGTAAACAATCTTGTGTCTAAAATCTATTTGGCAAAATGGACTTCGGTAAATTTGCGAAGCTGTAGCATAGGATTTTATCCTGTTGTAACCGCAGGTTTGTAACCTGCGGAACTTAATGGGCGGGTAACAAACCCGCCCTGACAACAGCTTGGAAAGCTATGTTACAAAATTAACTGAGCGTTTCGGAGTCCTTTTTGCCTGCGTAAACAATCTTGTGTCTAAAATCTATTTGGCAAAATGGACTTCGGTAATATGAAAACGCAAGAGACGCAAGGGTGATTAATTTTAACGCAAAGGACGCAAGAGACGCAAAGGGTATAGACGCAAAGTGTTATGTGTGAAAAAAATATCAAACCGCAGGTTTTTGTAGCATAGGATTTTATCCTGTTGTAACCGCAGGTTTGTAACCTGCGGAACTTAATGGGCGGGTAGCAAACCCGCCCTAACAACAGCTTGGAAAGCTATGTTACAACATTCGTAGCATAGGATTGTATCCTGTTGTTACCGCAGGTTTGTAACCTGCGGAAAAGAAATGGGCGGGTAACAAACCCGCCCTGACAACAGCTTGGAAAGCTATGTTACAAAATTAACTGAGCGTTTCGGAGTCCTTTTTGCCTGCGTAAACAATCTTGTGTCTAAAATCTATTTGGCAAAATGGACTTCGGTAAATTTGCGAAGCTGTAGCATAGGATTGCATCCTGTTGTTACCGCAGGTTTGTAACCTGCGGAACTTAATGGGCGGGTAACAAACCCGCCCTGACAACAGCTTGGAAAGCTATGTTACAAAATTAACTGAGCGTTTCGGAGTCCTTTTTGCCACCGTAGCCAATCTTGTGTCATAAAACTATGAGGCAAAATGGACTTCGGTAAATTTGCGAAGCTGTAGCATAGGATTGCATCCTGTTGTTACCGCAGGTTTGTAACCTGCGGAACCTAATGGGCGGGTAACAAACCCGCCCTGACAACAGCTTGGAAAGCTATGTTACAAGAGCGTCATTTACGAAGTCCGCAATTCCATTTGGTTCATATACACTTGAAATGCTTGCGGAGGAATTCCGAACTCCGAAATGTCGTCTTTCAATCACTTGATTATTTTCATTTTTCTTCACAGGCTATAATTTCAGCTACCGTATATAAGGACCCGGCACCGATAATTATATCGTTTGGCAAAGCGTCAGTTAATGCTGTTTGATAAGCTTCTTGCACACTTTGTTCAGTCTTACATTCAATTCCTTCTGCCATAACGACTGCGCTTTGAACTTCGATCTCTGCTGCTCTTTCGGAAGTATTTTTACTGATATAAAACCGCTTTGCTAAAGGACAGAGCATTTTCAGCATTTGCTCATACGCTTTATCCGCCAAAATGGACACTACAAAGATAAACTTGCGTTCCGGAAACATTTCCCGCAAATTTGCCGTGAGTGCTTCCACTCCTTGAAGATTATGCGCTCCGTCAATAATCACTGTCGGCTCTTGTCTCAAAACCTGCATTCTGCCCATCCAGCGAATGTTTTGCAAGCCGAAACGGATTTTTTCTTCCGAAATCGCAATGCCTTCAGCTTCGCCAAAAAGCAGAAACGCCGTAAGCGCCAGCGCTAAATTATCCGCTTGATGCCTTCCTAATAAATTGGACTGCAGAGCAGCAAATTTATAATTTCTGAATTGATAATCGAATTTCAGTCCCTCAAAGGTATTATTTATATTGTTAACGAGGTAATCTTTTTCCGGCAAAAAAACAGGTGCACCCTTCTCTGCCGCTCTGTCCAAAATTACTTTCAAAGGCGAAGCTTCAATCCTTCCCAACACCAGAGGAACATTTGGTTTGATGATGCCTGCTTTTTCAAACGCTATCTGCTCCAAGGTTCCGCCCAAAGTTTTCACATGGTCAAGACCTATGGTAGTGATGGCGGAAACAGTCGGCACAAATAAATTTGTGGCATCAAGCCTTCCGCCTAAACCGACTTCGATTACTACGGCATCTGTGTCATTTTCTGCAAATAATTGAAAGGCGATGGCGGTAGTAATTTCAAAAAAGGACGCTTCCCATTTATTGAAGATATCTTCATAGCGCTGAAATAAGGAAAGGATAGTTTGGAAATCAACATTTTTTCCATTTAAGCGGAAGCGCTCGCAGTAGTCAATCAGGTGAGGAGAAGTATTCATTCCCGTTTTCAGTCCGTGTGCCAAAAGCATTGCTTCACAGGCAGCGCACGCACTTCCCTTACCGTTTGTGCCTCCGATATGGATACCTTTCAATCTGGTTTGCGGATTTCCCATATCGTTCATGACGCCTGTTATGCGTTCCAGACCAAGTTTTACATTTCCGGAAAAGCGTTGGAAGATATAGGTAAGGAATTCTGAATAGTCCATATCAAATAAAGGCACCAACAGACATATAATCCGCTGGTGCCGTATCCTTTATATATTTAATGGAGATTATTGAGCTTCGGTTGGGGTGGGAGTAGCGGAAATACCCAAAACCTGATTGGTAATGGCGTTAGGGTTTTGCCTGATGCGGTTCAGAGCTGTGGGATCTGTTTTCCAGATTTCAATGTATTTGGTTATCAATTCCATTTTGCGCTGTCCGTCAGAACCCGCTGCGTTGCTGAGTGTTTCTATGTCGTCAATGAAATAGTTTTGCAATTCCGTGGGTTCCATATTTTCATAAAAGCTTTTAGGAATCATGTGTTTGGGATAGCGTGCCAAATTCGGACAAAGAACAATCGTGCCGTAATTCAATTTTTGCGTGCCTTGCACATCTTCCAAGAAGAATTTGCTGAAGACGATATAATCATCGTCGGAACCATTGTTTTCCGGACATTTGTATATCTTTTCCAGATAATGAGCACGGACTTGTCCCAGACCTGATTTACCGCCGGCAGCGCTCTTTTTGTATTCTGACTGCAGTATTCTTAAGTCACCGTTAAATGAAGTCAAATGGTCTTTCATGTATTCGTTGGCGGCAACCCAAATTAACTTCATGTTATTCATGCAGTCGTCTTCATTCTTGGTTTTATCCAAATTGAAGAAGCTGGGCAATGCTAATACAAATACCAAAACAATGAACAAAATTATACTGATAATCGTGTATATCGAGAACCCTCGTTCATTCAGAAGCATATAAAAACTCCCGCTTTTTATTCCTTTTTTAATTCTCATTTTATGAAGGCAAAATCCGTCAAGTCTTTTCTTAGTTAAACTTTAATATTCCGATGCAATTCATATTTTTGTCTCTCAGATTAACATGAAATATCGAAAATGTTATATTGCATTATCTGCTGTTGTAAATCCGGCATTTCGGCATTTCGGAGTTCGGAATTCCTTCGTAAGCATTTCAAGTTTATATAAACCTAATGGAATTGCGGACTTCGGAAATGCCGCTTACCGAAGTCCATTTTGCCTTATAGTTTTGCGGCACAAGATTGTTTGCGGTGGCAAAAAGGACTCCGAAACGCTCAGTTAATTTTGTAACATAGCTTTCCAAGCTGTTGTTAGGGCGGGTTTGCTACCCGCCCATTAAGTTCCGCAGGTTACAAACCTGCGGTTACAACAGGATAAAATCCTATGCTACAAAAACCTGCGGTTTGATATTTTTTTCACACATAACACTTTGCGTCTATACCCTTTGCGTCTCTTGCGTCCTTTGCGTTAAAATTAATCACCCTTGCGTCTCTTGCGTTTTCATATTACCGAAGTCCATTTTGCCTTATAGTTTTGCGGCACAAGATTGTTTGCGGAGGCAAAAAGGACTCCGAAACGATCACTGCAGGCAAAAAGGACTCCGATAGGCGAACAGTTTTTCGAATTTATCTTATATCTTGCTTTAATAGTTACGGTAGTGATGCCGCGGTCTCTCTGGGATTTTTTCCCAGAGGCTCCTTGTTGTTCCACCATAACTATCTGAGCAAGATTAGAGGTAAGTGCTATTTATTGGCTGGAATTATAGAGTAATTTTTTAAAATTGCGGGAAAGATTTGGGCAGGTTCGGAAAACTACCTTACAGAAGTCATCCGCTCAAAGTTAATGATTGCCGTAGCCTTTGCCTTTGCCGGTAACGAGGACATGAATGCGGTTAAACATTTGCCGAAAGCGGTAAATCATTTCTTGGGAAGGGTTCAGTTGATGGAGCATTTTGGCAAGGAAGTTATCCCAATTCGTAGTTTCGTAATCTTGGAAGAAACCTATTTCCTGCAGCACTTCTTTCAGATAAGTTTGCGCAGCTGCCAATTCTTCTCCGCTGATGGCAGGTTCGGCAATTTTGACCTCACTTTGAACAATCTGTTTTCCCTTAACGGATTGAGCAGCATTACGCATAGGATAACTCCACAGTTCCCATGCTGCGACTGCCACTGCTTGCGCTAAATTGAGAGAAGGGAAATTCGGATTGGCGGGAATTCGGCAGCGTAAGGGACACAAATCAGCTTCCGCATCAGTCAAGCCAAAGGTTTCTCTACCGAAAACCAAACCCAATTTCAGGTGTGATTGAGGATAAAAATATTCGCCCAAATTCCACGGATTGAGATCAATCGGCTTTTGTTTGCCCACTCTGCGTGAAAAGGCAATCACTCTGTCCAGGTCCTGCACCGCTTCCGCCAATGAATTGTAAAGATCCGCTTCCGTAATGATTTGTTCGGAATGCATCGCCAGATAAAAGTCGTTTTTCTGAGGAATGGAGCCTACTATCCGCAAATGAGACAGGCAAAAATTATTAAGAATACGAGCAACCGCACCCACATTTCCGCCGTAGACAGGCTCTACTAAAATGATGCAGACATTGTCAAGCGGATTGTTCGTCATAAATTACGGGGTAAAAATTAAACGGAAAAGGGAAATACTTTGCGTTCTTCCTATTGAGCGGAAGGCCGGTTCATAATTTGAGCTAATTTTGCTCCCATTTGAGCCACATTGGGATTGGCGTCGCTTTTCCATTCTTTAACCGTTTTTTGCGTGATGTTGATAAAGTCCTGCGTCTTGTCCCTCCTGCTTTTCTGCATCAGGATATTGGTCAGTTTCTTCATCGTCATCCAAATTGTGCGAATGCGTTTTTCATCCGCATCCTGCAGCCAACCTTTGATGGCATTGTAACATTGCACCGGACGCATCCTTCCCACCTGAGTCAGAACATGCGTGATTTTCTTTTGGACTTCTTCGCTTTCGTCGTCCAGCAGATTGTTGATGAAATTCATAATGTAAGCCGGATCTTTGGCTGCAATGTTTTCCATTCCGTGCATGGACATTGCTCTTTTCTTTGCGTTGTCCGATTTTGCCCAGCGCGGCATTTCTTCCTTCATTACATCACTGTGCCGTTTCCAAAGTTCAAAAGCGATGGTTTCCGATTCCCAAGGCACGGTTTCCAAGGTTTTTTCAATGATTTTGACGATGACTTTGGGGTCGTCCTGATGCTTGTAATAGAAATAAAACAAGGCGGTGGCGCGAATGCCATAAAGGCGATGTTCAAGCATCCGGCTGCAAATTTCGTCCAGATTGCCTTTCCCTTTGTAAGTAGCCAAGCGTTTGCCCAATTCTTCGCGGGTAAAGTAGTTGGGAGTGTTTGCCATTTCCAGAATTTTCTTTTCCGCCAATTCTGACGAACCTTTGTCCAGCGCTTTGAAAATCTTTTCCACATGCGCATCCATCAGTTTGAAGTCGTCGTTGGTCAGTCTTCCCACTTGTCTTATCATAAATGCTCCAATTTAATTTAGACTGCTTGCAGTTGTTTTAATATTGCCATAACGGGATGGAATATTGTTCAAATCACGACTAATGAATAATTATTTACTATAGCCCAATCGCTTTTATTGGATTATCAATTAACAAAGTTCATGCTTACGGAACCATCGTTTCTGTCAAGGAAATTTATCGTCCGGAAGCTTCACTGTTTGATGCGGCTGGTAATGAACCAAGCCATAAATTCGGGTTCGTAGCTGCGTTTGGCTTGCCGCAAACCTTCAATTCCCAAGTCCTGTTCCCGATTGATATACTTGTAACGGTCTTTCAGGTAGCGAGCTGTTTCCCAATTGATGACTTGCGCGCAACCTTTGAGGTTAGGGTCAAATTTTTCAAAATGGACTGTTACCATGTCGGTAGTTTGGGGACTGAAGACAGCCCAAGCGGCGATTTCGTCGTTAATAATAATTTTCAAACCGTCCAGAGGAAGTTTATCCCAAAAGAGGAAGGCGTTTTTCACAGCTTTAAATTCCATGGTCAGATTGGGGTCTTTGACTTGGCGGTTCATCTGCCATTTGCCGTAATGCGCCAAAATGGCATCTCTGTCGGTTTGCGATATCCTTTCTACCGTGTAATCGGGATAGAGTCTTTTGAATTGAGAGATGAGGTTTTTCTTTTTCGCCAGCTTTTTGCCGGGTAGGGTGAAAAGTTTTTCCGCCAAATAGATGTAATCAGACCACTGTTCGTGAATACGGAAGCGGAAAAATTGCTTTGCTTCCGGATGTGCGTCTATCCATTCGGAAGGGAAGAGAATCATTTCCACTTTGTCATCAAGGCTGCGGAATTGTTTAACCAGTTCCGCTAAAGCCTGTGCACCGAAATTGTAGCAAAAGGGAAAACCGAGGTAATGATAACGCGGATTATAGATGACATAAGTATCTTCCCAAACGAAGTAATGCAGTTTGTAAAGCTGACCCCAAGTGAACAGATTGCAGAGATTGAGGTCACAGCATTGGCGGGGAAAATTCATCAGGCAATTTTGAATGAGAGGAGCCACATCCAAAGTCATCAATTGCAGGTCAAATTGAGGTTTTTGCTGCTCCATAATCTTCCTAAACTTTATCAGTTTTCTTCTTGCCTACATACAAAAAAGGAGTATAGCCGGGCATAATGGCAAAACCTTGTTCGCGATAAAAGTTTTCATATCCCGGTTCACTGATTAAGCCTATCCAATTGATGCCTTGAGCATGCAGAAAATCAACTAAAAATTGAATAAGCCCGCCCCCTATTCCCCTTTTCCGATATTGCGGAAAAACTGTCACATCCTGAATATAAGCGTCACTTACACCGTCCGAAATGCTTCTGCCCATACCGATGATTTTGCCGTCGTCACGAGCAACCGCAAAGCAAAAAGTGTGCGTGATAATAGATGTAATGACTTGTCCGGTTTGTGTTTCCGAAGCTTCTAACCAGCCGTTGGACAAATACAGCTGCCGCAGCTGTTCCAAATCTTCAGCGGACGGCGCATGGATTAATTGTTCGTAAGTAATCATTCTGTTTCCTTATCTGAGAGTATAAGCGTTTCCGCCTTCTTTCACCAGCAGGTTTTTCAGTTCCAAATTGAGTAAAACGATGGACATTTGCCCGATGGTAAAGCCGGTGCGCAAAATCAATTCGTCAAAACTCATGCTTCTCTGTTCGCTTTTTATCAAATCAAACACTGTTTGTTCGTTGACGCTGAGTTCGGGGAAAAGGTCTGCCTGTTCCGGTGCTTGCAAGTCAAAGCCAAAGTTGCGTAAAATGTCTCCAGCTTCCGTAACTAATCCGGCGCCGTTTTTAATCAGATGATTGGGACCTTGAGCATTGGTCAGATTGACTTGTCCGGGGAGGGCAAAAAGGTCGCGATTGTAGTCCAAAGCGAATTTTGCGGTTAAAAGAGCTCCGCTGGTTAAAGAACCTTCCATGACTAAAACTGCATGCGACAAGCCGCTGATTATTCTGTTTCTGGCGGGGAAATTCCAACGCTCCATTTTCGTGCCGGGTTCGTATTCACTGACGATGGCACCATTTTCCAAAATCTGTTCCGCCAATTCGTAATTTTGAGGGGGATAGATTCTTTCCAGACCATGTGCCAAAACAGCCACAGTGTGACCTTTTGCCTTAACAGCAGCTTTGTGAGCACAAGTATCAATTCCGTATGCCAAGCCGCTGACAATGCAGACGCCCGCTTTCGCTATTTCTTCAGTAATTGCCAAAGTCATATTTTTGCCGTAGTCGGAAGGTTTGCGCGTGCCTACGACAGCCAAATTCCAAGGTTGTAAAGCAGAAGTAAGATTGCCTTTGTAGTAAAGAACCGGCGGCGGTGAATATGTGGAGCGCAAAAGTTCGGGATAATCGCTGTCCAAGATAGTAACATAGTGAATATTACAGGTTTCCATGTATTTGCAGATTTGAAGCCAATTTGGCGGGTCATCTTTGGAAGCCAAATAATCCGCTGCTTCAGGACTTATGCAACTCTGTTTAACCGCTTGGTGCAATTGCTGTTTTGTCCATGCGGAAGGTTCTCCCAGATTTTGCACAAGTTTTAATGTGGTCTGAAAACCAATGTCAGGAGCAGTTTTCAGCTTGAGCCATGCTTTTAATCTTTGCATTTTTTAGTTTGATTGCTCTGCTTGCTTTTCCTGCTGCAGCATCTTATACAGCCTGCGTTTAAGTTCGGGAATATGATATCCGCTGACTGCAGAAATGCCGATTATATCTTCGCCGGTTTCGCTTTTAAACAACTTTGCCGTTTCCTCGATTTTTTTCTTTCTTTCAGAAGGGGGCAGCAAATCCATTTTACTGAGCGCTATCAAATGCTTTTTCTTGTCCATCATCGGATCAAATAAAAACAGTTCTGTTCTGAGGGTGCGATAATCTTCCAGCGGATGGTCGGACTGCACATCAATCAGAAACAGCAAGATTGAGGTGCGTTGAATGTGACGAATGAACTGCAGCCCTAAGCCTTTGCCGGAATGCGCTCCTGCAATTATGCCGGGTATGTCTGCCATCACAAAAGACTGATAATCGGAAACGGCAACCACGCCCAACATCGGTTCCAAAGTGGTAAATTCATAATCTGCAATTTTGGGATGCGCTGCCGAAACCACGCTTAAAAGAGTGGATTTACCCGCATTGGGAAAACCGACTAAACCGACATCCGCCATCAGTTTTAGCGTCAATTCCAGTTCCAGTTCTTCGGTTTGAATACCGGGAGTGGCAATACGCGGAGCTTGATTTACGGGAGTGGCAAAATTGCTGTTGCCTCTACCTCCGCTTCCGCCTTCCGCTAAAATGATTTCTTCTCCGGCTTCGGTAATATCGGCAATCTTGTATCTTCTTTCTCCGTCTATGCGAAAAACTTCCGTTCCTAACGGCAAATGCAGATAGACAGATTTTCCTGCGGCACCGTGTTTATTGCTTCCTGCACCGTTTTTGCCGTTTTCGGCTTTAAAAGTTCTGGTGTAACGATAATTCAGTAAAGTGTTGACATTGGGGTCTCCGACGGCGATTATGTCTCCGCCTTTACCGCCGTCCCCACCGTCGGGACCGCCTTTGGGAACATATTTTTCATGCCGGAAACTGACGCATCCGTCTCCTCCGTTGCCGGCTTTTACCTTAATCTTGGCAAAATCTATAAACATATAAGATAAATCATCAGCGCAGTAGGATAACCTTCTCGGCAAAGGATTTTTGCCCCTGAGTTACCTTTACCAAATAAATTCCTTCCGCTGCAGGCTTCCCGTTTGCCTGCAGTCCGTCCCAAGTCAAAATAGTTCCCGTTTCCGTTTTTACGCATTGAAGTTTGTTCACAAGACGACCTTTCAAGTTGTATACTACCGCTGAGGAAGACGCTTTGCTGCCTGATAAGATGACCGAAAGCATTCCGTCTGAAGGTTTAAAGGGATTGGGATATACTCTGCAGGTAATTGCTGTAGGAAGCGTCTCGTCTTCATTGGCATCGCCAAAAATGTATTCCCTGAAATTAATGTTGTTATCACTTACACTGATTATAGGACATAGCCCCGGTCCTACCTGGTAAACTGTTGTCATCTGCACCGGTTGAGAGAAATCCAAAGACGAAGGAACAAAATCGAATTCTTGTTGCAATTCGCTCATAATGAATTTTGCCGTCAGGGGGAAATCGCCGTCCGCATCACTGTATGTAAATTCTGCGTGAGTGTTGTCGCAATACGGTTCAAGAATAAGAGGAAGAGAATTTCGCGTTGATTGATATCGCAAATCTTGAAAAATGAATTGAGCAAGACCGCTGAAATCACCCAGCACAAAAGATGGCGTCAGAGTAGAAAGGTCCATGTTTAATCTGATGCTTCCGGACATACTGCCCAGGGAATTGTTGGCAGGAGGCCAGGTTCCGAAGTCAGGGTCTGCCGTTAAGTCTGCTATATTGCAGGCAAGAAAAAGATGTCCGCCGGAAACTTGACTTTGGATATTTCCCAAGCGTGTATAAGTAAAGGAAGTGTCTGCCAGATTGAAGTTTAGTTTATACAGTCCGGGAGATATGACATTGGGCACATTGAAAGTGTAGACCATACCATAAACACCGGACTGAAGCAAATTACTTACGCTTGCTGCCAAACCTGAAAAATAGATATTGTAAGAAGTCAGGGAATTCATAATCGGAAAGGAATTTACCGTATTGGACAGAGCAAGATACAGTTTGTCACTGCTCCAGCCGCACCAGCTTCCGGTCAAATCCAGATTGGCATAGTAAGTATTGATGCTGTCTCCGACAGGATCGTCCGCAATATATGCCAAAGAAGATAAAGCAGGCGGGAATGTATCGGTATCCAAAAAAGCGGGATTGAGAGCTGTTACTGATTGTCCTGATAATTCGTATCCGGTCTTCAGTCGATACTTAAAATCGGTCCCCGGTGTATACGGCACCAATGCTTCATAGGTCAAAGCTTCCGGACTGGTCAGAGGAAAAGATGCCCAAGCGTTGTTCTGCCAACCCCAAAATTCATAATTGCTCAAAATGGAAGGACTGCCGTTAAAACGGAAATGCACATTCCCGTCCGCATCTCTTGCACTGTGCCGAATATACTGCCATGGCTGTAAAGCCTGTGCAGCTAAAAGGCAGAAAGCAAAAAGAAGAACTATAATAGCAGCTGTTTTATTCATGAAGCCTCGTATCTATATCATATTAAGCGAATATTGCCTTTTAGTCAATAGAAATATTGAAATTTTTTCTCTTCTTGATTTCGCTTTTAGCCGCTTGTAAAATTTTAATTTAGCATAGAGCAAAACTTTCAATCTCTCAAATAGACGATTTTTTGGACAGCAGTCGAACCGTTCGTTCCGATTAAGCGACAAAAATAGAGACCGTTAGCAACGGGTTTGCCTTGATTATCCGTCCCGTTCCAAATAAGTTGATTGCTTCCTTTTTCCGCTTTTCCTTTGAAAAGTTCCCTGACTAATCTTCCTTTCACATCGTAGACGGATAAGTTTATGTTCACCGCTTCCTTTTGCTGCCATGTCAGAGAAACATTTGCTCTTGCCGGATTGGGATAAACGGATAGGCAAAAAGATACTTCAGGAGCAGTCTGAGCGTCATTCTCCACATAGCTGGACCACAATTGGATGCGGTCCAATAAAAGAACACTGCCGTTATCGGACAAACATTGAATGCCGACGAAGACATTGGAATATGTATTTGCCGTAAGATTGTATTCGTAACCGGTCCAAATAGTCGGAACGGCAATAGGTTCGCTTCCGGAAATGACAGTCATGTTTTGAGGTTCCGGTTCGGAGGTGGAAAGACCCACTTTTATCTTTGCCAATCCGCTGTCTGCAAAAGCCGAACGAGCCCAAAAACGGAATTTGGCAATGCTTCCCGTATTCCATTTCGGCGAGCAAAACCAATCATTATTAGCAGTTGCAGTACCGGCTACAGGCAAACAGACCAGAAGTTTATTCCCCGTATACGGAGCAATTTCAGCTATAGCCGGAACGGTTGAAGACGGATTGAAGACAATATACGACAAAGGTTCACCTTCGTGAGGAAAATCTGTGTCGGCGAACACTGCTGTCGGAGCCTGGTCCAGGTCATAAGTAAACCACGGTGAAAGGTCTGTGGCAAAGTCGGTAAAGTTTTCAAAACTTTCCTGATAATTAATCACGGGAGCGGGATAAATCGTTACGGTAACCGAATTGGAAGGAGCGGATTCACCTTGAGTAAAATTGGCTGTCAGGTAATAGGAATAGGTTCCCGCTTCTAAATTTATATCGTAATATTGTGTTGTGAGCGGGTCGGTTATTGCGGCAATAGAAGTTCCGTTACGATAAACTGTGTAACCCAATAATCCTCGAGCAGCCAACCCCTGCCATTGGAGAAAAACATTGTTACCCGCGTCAACGGTAGCAGTTAAATTTGTGGGAGGAGTTATCGGCATCGGAGGTCGCAAACCTATAACAGCTCCTTGATCATTATTAAATGCATATCCTGCGGGATTGAGATTTGAGGTATAAAAATAGCCGTTGGAACTTCCGCTCCAGCCCCAATTCATGTGAAAATAATTCGTTCCCGAATAACCGTCACAAACCCAGGCGTGACCACCCCCGCCTTGCGTGTCCTGTCCGAAATAAAAAATCGGGCGCCCGGCATCTAATTCCGCTCGCAAAGCCGCCTCCCAATTTGCGGTCGTGTAAGCGTATTTATAAACCGTCTGAGCAGTGCTTTCGTATCCGAAGAAATTAACAAAAGCCGGACGAATGGCAGTAACTTGTGAACCGGAACCATTCGGTCCGTAATCCATATTCTGAGCAATTCCGCAATGATAGAGTAAAGTGCTGATGTTCGTATTAGCCGAAAACCACAGTGAATTCGGCATGGAAGCGTAATTATATGTGGTGTTGGCAAAGTCTGCCGATAAAAGACCATAGTTGGGATGATTATAGGAATGAGAGCCGATTCCGTGCGTCGGATATGCCCAAAACTTCATTATTTGTCCCATAGCAGTAGCACCGCAACCGGCAAGAGCATGTCCTCCAGAACCCATATTATCTGCAGGGCACATGGAATTGTATGGCCAGCTTTGATCCCAAGTCGTCTGCAGCAAAGGTGAAACCGGACGCAAGGGAATAAAATCGGAAAAATCGTTTTGCCTGACCTTACGCCAATCCGGATGAATTTCAGCATACTGATTTCGGATAAAGCTTATTTCTTTGCTGTATTGGCGAATAAACCATGCTAAATTATCCGGAATGTCTGTCGTCGGGAATGTGGAAGTCAAATCATACGCCAAAACAGGTTGTGCCGTATCGTCCGCACTCAACAGCAAAAAACCGCTGTTCGTAAAAGTCGCCAAATATATATCAGTCAGGTTGCTATTTTCAGGATTATGCAGAGGTTGAAGCACAGCGACTGTATTGGAAGAAGCTACTTGTTGCAGCCAAGAGTTTGCAACGGAAAGAGCTTCCGTTTGAGAAATCGGCTCGGCAAAAAGTCCGATCAAAAGCCAACTGAAGGTTAGGAAGAGAAAAAGGTTTTTCATAATTACTCGCATTTATTTTAATTTGGCAAAAGCAAAAGTTTTCGGACAGAAGTGTCAGCAGCATTTTGCAAGCGATAAAAATAGATGCCTGCAGGCGGTCTTTGTCCGTTTTCTGCTGTTCCGTTCCAACTGATTTGATTTTTCCCGGAATGTATTTTTCCCGAGGAAATCGAACAAATCGCTTGTCCTTTGCAATTGTAAATAAGGACAGAAACAGGATTGCCATCGTGTTTAGCGTTTATCGTGAAAGTAGTTTCAGCGGTAAAGGGATTGGGATAATTCTGCGTCAAAGTCAATTCCGGAACGGGTAAAACCTGTTCTTGCACCGGAGTATCGGAAGTTTGGTAGCTGAAGGGAATTATATAGGGCTCAATATGCTCGGAATCAATTAAGAAATGAAAATGTGCAGTTCCGCTTGAACCGACGCTCAAATTCAAATGAAAACCTGCAGCTTCTCCCGCTTGAAGAGTAAAAGGATGAGGAATAGTTCCGGGATAGCAGAGGCCGTCTTCACTGCAGTAATTGAAATACCAACCGGTAGGGCCGTCATCTTGCAGTAATTGTATCGTAAAAGTTTCCGTGGCACCGGTGTTAAATAACCAAAGAGGAGCGGAATTGTAATTTATTCCTGCGGAGTCTATAATGGCGGCAGAAAAAGGAAAAGCGGCACGAATTTGATATTGCGGTTGAGTTAAAGAAGATGCCGCCTGCAGAATAGCGTGATTATCATTTTGCACCAAAGCCGCTATCCATAAATTGCCGGTTTGATAAGAAGGCAAAACTGTAAAGGTATGATTCACCGTTTGGCTGTTTCCATATCCGCTGAGGCTGATTGCTTCGCTGTATTCATCTCTTGTGACTTCAGTAGCGGCAGAGGACACATTATTTTCCAAAAGAAAAATCCTGAGCGTCTGATTATTGAGAGTATAAAACGAATCTGCCAACGCAATTGTGACTTGGACGGCACCGGTTAGGGGATTAAAATTCGGAACGGACATCCTTAGCGGGGAAGGAGCAAAAAGATAAGGCTGCAAAGCTGCAAGATAAGTATTGCCCTCTGCAATGTCAATTCCTCCGCCTTCAACTGATGCTGTCCCGTTAAAGATTGCGGCAGGAACGGAGGAAATATCGTAATAATTAAAACGCTCAACAGCAGCAGGATTGGTTAAATCGCCCGAATTTTCGTAAAAGCGCAAGCCGATAAACTCTCCCGGATGGAAAGTATTTTGCAAAACTGCAAAACCCGCTTCCGCATCAGAGCAAGTTTCAATGCCTGTTTGCTCAAAAAGCTCGCCGGTGACTGTTAAAGGATAATAATTCGGATTAGCCGCCAAAGCGGATAAAATAAGGATAAAAGTTAAG
Organism: Candidatus Cloacimonadota bacterium; assembly: GCA_035357855.1. GTDB lineage: Bacteria > Cloacimonadota > Cloacimonadia > Cloacimonadales > Cloacimonadaceae > UBA5614. The sequence continues at coordinate 11,374 of DAOPOH010000010.1, read as the reverse complement.
CATAAAATCAATCGCTGCATCTGCTGTCTCCCGTTTTTCTTTCTTGAAATTTTACCGTTTCCATAGTTCAAAACCTTGTCGTTGCCTCCAATTTTACACCTTGGAAGGGAGCTACATACCTGCAAATACCGTTTCGGCATACCTTCCCTCCTGCTTCCCTACCGACAAATAAAGTAACATCGGTATGAGTAAAAAGAGCGTATTTCAGTTCGCAAGCAGCCCAATAAGTTGCATCGGTCAGCCCTTGAAAGCCTGCTTTGGTTTTATCCAAATGGTTTTTCACCAGACAGGAAACGCCGACTTTGCCTTTGCCCCAATCCGCTTGCAGATAAGGTTCATAATACCAATGCGTGATATCCTGCGTCTGCTTTTCCGTATAATCGCATTCCGCTTTCAAAGTTAAGGAACTTTTGCCGCAAGGACGGCTTAAACTGACTGCCGGTTTCAATTCTTTTTGCCAATGGTCGGCAGCATTATCCAATTTTTCAATGTGCCCGTATTCCAGCAACCAATTGTTTATATCTTGCTGCCAGGTCAAGCCTGCATAAAGATCATTCATCCGTTTGGAATAGGCATCATTCCACGCTTCCGCATAATTGATTTCACTCTGCAAAGCGTCTGATACATTTACGATAACCGCTCCCTGCAATCCCTCTTCATCCGTTCCCGTCGGTAAATTATCCGCCAATGTCTCGTTATGGTAATTAAAAGCTTTCAAATCGTGCAGCCGATATTCAAAATTCCGATAATATTTGTAGCCTGCTTCCAAAGTGAGGGTTTGAACGAAATTCGGTTTCAGATAAATGTTTGTGAAAGCGTTTATTGCTTTTCCTTCACGATTGGCACCGCTATTCTTAAAGAGAGAGGTTGCCGCATATTCAACACCCCCTTCCCACATCGGTTGAGTAAAATTAATGCGTCCCGACCAAACATCTTGCTGATTATACACGCCCAGAGGGTTCAAAGTCCGCATCGTTAAAGCAGTTGCTCCCAAAGTTACATTTTCCGGTAAAGGATATTCAGCGTCCGCCCCGTAAGCAAGATCATTTTTGGAGGGTTGAGCCGCATTGGGCAAAGCACCGTAAAGAGCTTTCAATTTGAGCTTATTGCCATATTTTGCCAAAAAACCGTCCAAACGAGTATCAGTATCAAATTCGAGATCTTCCCAAGCTCGGAACACCATTCCGCTGCCGAAACTTTCCGCAATCGTGCCTCCATGCAGGAGCAGATTATCTCTTTCAAATTCCGCATAGCGTTCAGTCCATTTTGTCGTCAATCGTTCCGAATTCAAGTCGCCCAGCAGTTGATTTTGATCGGTGGAATATTTTGGCAGTTCAGCCAAAAACTTCATTCCCACGGTAAAATCACGATAACCGAAACTGAAGCTGAAAGCGTCACGGAAATAGGAATTGAGGGAATCTTCCGCAGTTCGGTAGATATAGCTTACTTCATTCAATCCGTTTAGGTAAAGCTGATCGGCAGCTGCCAAACCTGCTGAAAATAGCAATGCTAAAATAACGAAAAGCAGTCTACTCTTGTTCATTCAGACATTTCTCGCAAGGTTCGGTCCTCCCGCATTCGTGTTTTATTTCTTCTTCCTTCGGCAGACCCATCAGTTCACGGATTTTGGCTTCATAAATTTTTTCCGTGCCTGCTTCGTAACCTTCATGCGAAAGAACTATTTCGCCTTTCTTATCCAAAATAAAGGTGCAAGGCGGATTGACGACATTCAGTTTCTTTGCCAATTTCTTTTCACTGTCAAATAATCCGATGAATTTATATTGATTAGTTTTCAGATAGCTTTTTGCCTTAGCGACATCTTTGGGTGCGTCAATGGAAACTGCCACTACGGTTAAGGAATCGTATTTTTCGGCTAAAGAATTCAAAGCCGCCATTCCTTTTTTGCAAGGCACGCACCAAGTAGCCCAAAAATCAATTATAACCGGACCGCGATTCAAAAGGTCACTGAGTACAACTTCCTCATTATTGACATCGGGAAGTTTGAATTCCGGCATAGTTTCAGCCGTCAGCAAAACTGCAAAACCAAGCAGGATAATGATTAGCATTAAATTTTTCATCGGTTTCCTCTTCCTTGTTTATTCTATTTTCCTTGAACGGAAAGATAAGCTTCCAACGCATTGAAAACTTTTGCGTTATGGTCAAATGGGGACGGCAGAGTTTGCACCCAAACCGTTAAATAGCTGTCAGCAGGCAAAGTTCCTGTTATCGGCAAGGAAAAAGTTACCGGCTGAGCCGTATCAATTCCTGCCAAATTTTTACTGCCTTTTGCCAAAACTACATTGCGGCAGGGTTCTCCGTCATGATTTGTATAAGCAGCAGATTCCTTATCCAAAATAGCGTATTTTAATTTCAGATTAGCGGTTGAGGGAGCACCGGTCAAAAAATTTAACTGAACTGAACCGTTTAGCGTTTGACCGGTCAGAGTGTAATCCAAATTGGTCAAAGTGATTGCGGCATCGGTAGCTGAAATCTGCGCTGCCAATTGATTAAAGATCTGCTCATTATCGGTATTGTTGCCTATAATCATATTTTCGCCTTGGAAGACCGCACTCGGCATGGCAGGATAACCGTAATAACTGTAGACATCGGAATTTCCTATATCTAAGGCATCGCCTAAATGATATTCCAAGTAAGTTAAATTATTCGGATAGGTCTGCTGCAAATGATGCAACAAAGCTTCCACGGCAGGACAATTCGGACAAGTGGTGTAAGTGAACATTTCAATAAAAACGCGCTGCTTAAATTGCGGCGGAGGACAGCAGCCGACTCTGTTGCCGTAAAGAAGCCATTTTCCGTGGCGCTTGATGATTTTTTCACCCGTAAAAGTGCTATCGGCAATCAAGGTTTGAGCAGCATCTTTAACTTTCAGTTGCCAATTGACTACAGACAAAGTATCTTCCGGTTCAACAACGCCGGGATTGAGCAAATTCACTTCAAACTTGAGGCTCGGATAAGAACTGAGCAGATTGTGATACCATTGTTCTCTGTCCGCTTTTTGTTGACCGTTGTGCAAATAATCGTCTGCATAAAATTCCATTACCAAAGAAACACCAGTCGAATCTACATTGTCAAAAGCAGCCTGCAATTGATTAAACAGAAGCAAGCTCACGCTTTCACTGTCTTCCGGTTTGAAAGTATGCTCAAATCTGTCGCAGGAAGTGAGGAACAGCGCAAGAGCAAGGATTATGACAAAGGTCAATTTCTTCATTGCTTTTTTCCTAAGGAGCGGGAATTTGTGCTAAAGCGTTTTTAACCATCGGAATGGTAATCAGTTCCGGAAACACAATCGGTTCTTTTCCCGGAATAAATAAAACATAAAACGGAACGCCTGCTCTGCCGAATTTTTTCATAAACTCTTGCATAACCGGATTTTTCTTTGTATAATCTCCTCTGACCAAGACGACATTTTTCTCTTGGAATGCCTTCTGCATTTCTTTTGTAGTCGTAACTGTCTTTTCATTAGTCAGGCAAGTCATGCACCATTTAGCGCCAAAATCAAGGAAGACAGGCTTTTGTGCCTGCACCAAACTATCCACCAATTCCGGAGAAAAAGTCAGCCAGCCGTCAAATTCATTTTCTTCCGCTGCGGTATTAGTGTCGGCAACTTCTTTCCCTTGCTGATAAGGCAAAAGAGCCCAAGCCGAAGCTATAATGACAATAAGTGCCAAAATCGTGAACAGCCATTGTTTCCGTTTACTGTATTCCGGTCGGACGAAGCGTCCGTAAAGCCATGCCGCAAAGCCTAAAAACACTAAAAAGGTTAATACTTTAATTAAATATCCGCCACTATTCTGCCTGTAAATCACATTCAAGAGCCAAACCGTTGTTGCCAGAAGCAGAAAACCCATTACTTCCTTAAAGATGTTCATCCATTCTCCCGGTTTGGGAATTACTTTCAGCAATTTAGGACTGATTCCGAGCAGGATAAAAGGTAAGGCTAATCCCAAACCGATCAGGAAAAAGAATGCCAGAATAAGCATGGGCGGCTGAGAAAAAGCAAAGCCGAGAGCAGTTCCAAGCATGGGTGCAGAACACGGTGTCGCTAATAAAACGGCAAAAATTCCGCTTAAAAACGAGCCTCCGTAACCTCCGCGCGAAGAAGCTTTGGTAGCTGTATTCATACCCGGAACAGTTATGATAAATACATCAAAAAGCGAAAGCGCAAAGGCAAAAATCAAGGCAGTCAGCACCAGCACAAAACCCGTATTCTGAAATTGGAAACCCCAACCGACGGATTCTCCTCCAAGTTTGATGCCGATTATCACTCCCGCAAGAACAAGAAAGGAGACTAAAATGCCCGCCGTGTAAGCAAAAGAATGACGCATTACGACTGCATTATCTTCGTGCGCCTGTTTCACTATGCTCATTGCTTTAATGGAAAGAACGGGCAACACGCAAGGCATGACATTCAGAATAATCCCTCCCAAAAAAGCCATCAAAAGATAGGTCCAAAGTTTATTATGCTGAACGGGAGCGGGAACAGGTTGCGGCAAAGGCTTTTCTTCCGGAAGTTTATTTGCCGGTAAAACTGTGTCCGCTTTTTCATTTATCTCCGGTTGAACAGCTGTTGCGGGAACCTTTATATTTAAGGTAAAGGATTTGCTTACAGTTTCCGGAGGTTCGCAAGAACCTGTATCAAAGCAGATGTTGTATCCGGTTTCAGCATTCAGCGTTACTTTTCCGCTTTTGGCATCAGGCTTGACTGTAAAAGGCAAGGTCAAAACAACCTTATCCTTATAGAGCCATTCACCGTCTGCTCCTTTAGTTTGGGTTTCGGGATAAATTGTTTTGCCGAAAGTCAACTGCGGGCAAGATGCTTTTAGATAAAAATATTCCTCATCTCCCGGAAGATAGGATTGATGCATTCCTGCGGGAATAAGTATAACTGCTTTAACTGCACCTTGTTCACCCGGATGCAATTCTTGCGGATTGACGCTTATTTGCACTTGCGCCACAGCTTGCAGTAAAAATGCGCTAAGCACTAAAACTGCTGTCAGTAGATACTTTCCTGCTCTGTTCAAATTCACTTTCCTCTTTCTCTCATTCTCTTCTTGCTTAATAATATAATCGGAATGCAGTTTTTATTCCATAAGGATTATTCGTTAAAATACATAGCCAATGCCGACAAAGGGTAAAAGCGGTTTGAATTGGCAGCTTGCTTCCAAAACCAGATTTTTCCTGAAGCGGAGAAAAAAGCCCGCAATTCCAGTCCCGTAAGTTACTTCTTTACCCTTAATAGTATAAACGCCTTCATTATCTGTCGGATCGTCAATTTTAATCATTTCCGCGGATGTAGCGGTTCCCGTTCCCGCATAAGGATAAAAATTCTTGCCGATTTTGATTAAGTAGCCCGCAATAATATTGTCGTAAGAGTATGAAATATCATAATAACTTTCGTCCATACCATTCAGGACATTTGTGGAGACATCAGACTTGTAATTTTCCGGCAAAGGAAACACAGTCTTGTTATACATTAGAATGACATGTTTGTAACTTGCAGCAATACCGATTTGAGACCAATTCAGATGTGCGAATACGGTAAGGGAATTGGTCAAAGAATCATTTTGGATGAAGGAATTGACATTGATCAGAGAGCTTAAATTCAGGGTTTGTTCCTGTGCAGTAAGTTCACAGAACAAAATCAACAATAGACAGACAAGCAAAACTATTTTTCCGGACATAATTGCTCCTTTATCGGCATCTTTTTTCTTTTTCATAATCAGGCTATTTTCCTCTCTGAACTTAAGAAAATGCTCATTATTTTATATGCAAACATTATTTTTTGCAGACAGACAAGAGCGATACTTCCTTCTCCTCTCCTAAGCTCGTTTTTAATCTTGAAACAAAAATAAAATATATAAGATATTTGCAAGAAAAATTTAGTTATACAAACTACCCTCAGTCATGTTCCGAAGTCCGGAATCCCTTTTAGTTTAGATAAAATTATTTGTTGGGAGAGGAATTCAGAACTCCGAAACATTAGGCTGTCGGAGTCCTTTTTACCTTCGAAGTCAAACCTATGCTTTTAACTTATTAGCAAAACAATCTGAGGAATTACACTGCGGGAAATTTTACATTTGACAAAAAATCCCCCGTGCTATCTTGAATAATAAAGCCAAGTATCACCTTGGAAAGGAGTTTGCCATGCTGAAACCAAATTTACCCGATAACTTGATAATCCGGTTTTTTCATATATTTTTGCCACTTTTGATGGCGTCATTTTTTGTTTTTTCTTGGGCAGCCGAACCAAGAGGAATGACAGTGCGCGAATTTGAACAGAATGCAAAAGCTGAAGGCCAATTGTTGCCTTGTGCACCCATAGAGCGATCGCAGGTATCTCAACCGGAAGTGAAACTTTGGTCAGACGATTGGGTAGCGGTTGATTCTCTCAATTTTGACACTATTTTGGATGCCGACCAAAGGCTCGGACTGCTGTGGTCAAATTCTGCTGGAGAGGCAATTGTTTGCGGAACCCAAAGTGCGTTAACTAATGAAGCAAGACAAGCGATTACTAAAGCGCCGGTTTGGATACAACCCGAACTTTCCAATATATTAGCTAAATTGGAAACGGCAGATCAGCAAATTTGGTCAAATCTCATCAATTCTGCTGCTGACCCTTATGTAGACGAAATTGCCTTTACTATAGCAACTTCGTCTGTAGCGTGGCTGACTTCTATCTATGCAGACCCGCAATTGGTTTTGGAAAATGCGCAGCAACTTTATACCGCAGACGCACAATTGCCGTATGTGCAGATTAATGATTACGGTAATTCCGTTTCCGGCGGGGATTATTATTCCACCACTTCTTACCAAAAAATCAATGCGGACAGTCAATTGGTGCAGGTAGAAGTTCCGCGTGAAATTTATTATTGGTATATTGTGCATCCGAAACTCACCGATGAAATTCCCGCATTCATAAATCCCGCAATAATTGAAAGCAATTCCACGCATGCCAATAACATAGCAGCTCCTCCGACAGGTCAGTTTTGGCGCACCTTTTTCTTTTCTGCGCAGGAAGAAAACTACCCCTGTCTGGCAGATACGCTCAGTCAATTGACCAGCGTCTATAATCGCGTCGGACCCGCTAACGATGTCATTCACGCTATCCAATGGTGGGTGAATAATACTATGAGTTTCACTTCCAACAGTGAAAGACCACATCAACCGGTCCGCATTTACAGAAAGCACATAGGCCGCTGCGGTGAATATGGAGATTATACGGAAGCGGCTGCCAGAACGGCTCTAATTCCCTGCACGCAAATTACTTCAATAAGCACTGACCATGTCTGGAACGAGTTTTGGGATGAAGGTTGGGTGCAATGGGAACCGGTGAACGGTTATATCAATATGCCTTTAGTTTATGAAAACGGTTGGGGCAAGGTTTTCGGTTCCGTTTTTGAAACGCGCAGCGACGGATGTCTGACCTCTGTCACAGACCGTTATTCGGAAGGAATTTCCACTCTTAATTTTACGGTTACGGACAGTTTGGGCCAGACAGTGGACGGAGCGCGCATCATTCTTGCTATTTATGAAAGCGGCATCAGAACTGACATGGTGGATTTTACCGATAATCAAGGGCAGCTCACTTTACCCGTTGGTGAAAACAGACACTATTATGTCCGAGTAACAAGTCCCGTCGGCATATATCCTCCTAATGCGGGAACTTATGTTTCCATCGTGGAAAATTCCATTGCCGGAGAAACTTACAATTTTACTTTGCCCATTCCTGCAGCTTTCACTGCTCCCCAAATTACGACTGTTCCTTTTCCTGAAGACCCTCTTAACGATTGGCAGCTCGGAATTATGTTCTCCGTTCCGCATCAATACATCAACGGACAGGTTGCATGGGACGATATAGACATCACGGGTCAGACACCGCGCTTTTATGAACGGTTAAATCAGGCGGGGACTGTCAATCTGCTGTTCACCGATGCCGATAATTATCTTTTCTATGAAATCTCCCACACCTGCGAAGCATATGGCGTTTTGGAAAATGCCCAATCCGGAAGCGGAACTTTCAACATCCCTTCGGGGCAGGACTGGTATGGTTTTGCGGATAACGCCAATCATGTTTCAAATGCTCAGCAAATAAACGGCGCTTTAATTTACCGTCATTTCGGTGTCGCTAATGATGACCAACATTTGCCTTCCGCAGTCTTTACTTTAACAGGAAATTACCCCAACCCTTTTGGTAAGGAAACGGAAATTGCTTTTAACCTTAAGCAAGGCGGGCAGGTTAAACTTTGCATCTATAACAGCAAAGGTCAAAAGGTGAAGGAATTGCGGACAGAAACGCTGAAAGCGGGAAGACATACTCTTAAATGGGATGCAACGGATGCTGACTTAAAAATGGTTGGCAGCGGAGTTTATTTCTGCACTGTCAGTTCAAACGGACAAACCCGAAGCTGCAAACTGCTGCTTCTGCGCTGAGCAGGTTCTGATTGTCCTCTCAAACCTTACTTTGCTCCGCAACAAACAGTAACAATATCTATAACAACAGTGAGTTTTACCTCATTCTAAGGACTTTGCGACAGACCTGAAGCTCGTTTTGGCTGACCCTGATTAGATACACTCCCGAAGCAGCAGGTTGGCCATTGGCATCTTTACCGTTCCAACTTAGTGAATAGGTGCCGTTAGCTTTGTCGGCAGAGGACAGCGTCTGCACTTTTTGACCTTTGAGATTATAGATTGCAACTGAAACAGGACCTGCTTTCGAAACTGTGTATGAGACGGAAAGCTCATTGCTGAACGGATTGGGAGACGCAAAAACACTCAAACTGGACGAAGGAAGAGCATTTTCTTCATTGCCGGTGACTTGTTCCCAGAAAAATTCGTCCTGCTGGATAGGCGAATCCCAATTGTGCCAATAATCATACCACTCTCTGAATGTCAGAAAAATCGGGAGAGAGTTATTATCCAAGGTTTGCATGTAATGATACAAGTTTTGCCAGCCACCAGCGTAATACATAACGATCTCAATAAGAAGTATATCGTTTTCATTATAGGCAAAGATTGTTTTGCTATAAGGTGACCAGTCAGAATCGTTCCAGTAATCGGATTGAGCTTGCTCCACCAAACTCCAAGCAGAAGATCTTAGCGGTTGAAACAAGGCTGGAAAAGGATTTTCGGGATGAGCACAGGAATTTACAAAATCCGCACCTGTGCCGGTATCGGAAGGATGATACAAAATTGCTGTCCGGAAGTTATTTTGCCAGGTAAGAGAATCGGAAGATACTTCTTCTTTTATTACGGATGGTCTGCCTGAAGAATCATAATTATAAGTAATCCTCGAATAATAGGTCAAGTCATAGCCATGGTCATATGCCCACCAATATAAGCAGTCAATACCTTCATTATTGTAAAAGACATGCAGACGCCTGACAGGTATTAAAGACTGCACATCATCATAATAAAGTGATTGATATCCGTCAGTGCAAATACCATCCTGATTATAAACATAGTCCAAATCCAGAGTTAGAAGCGAAATGCCGGAAGAGAGATTGAACTGACTGTAATTGATCAGGTTTTGGGAATTCTGATCATAAGTGAATTGTATCCTCACATAAGGTTCCCAGACAGCACTTACAGAAGGACTTTCAGTAGTACTGATCATAACAAGAATGCTGTCCAACCTGTTCGTGTAGATTGAGTTGTAATAGAAATCAGCTTTGAAATCAGGTGATCCACCAATAATATTTGTCTCAATTGTCCGTTGTAATCGCCAGGAACGCAAGGAAGAGCTAAAATAAGGTTGTATCTGCAGAGGTAGATGAAATTGGCTTGTCCTATATGTCTCCTGATTATAAACTTGAGGAATAAAATCGCCTGAATGGAAATTCGTGTTATAAAACACTCTCTGGTCAGGAACTGCCGTCAGGCAAGCTGTAAAAATTAGTATTATCAGGCAAAATGCAGTCTTTTTCATTCGCCATAGGCATTCTGTTGTGGCTATTTTTAGACTTACCATTTTTTACTAAAAACTCCTTCCTTACTTTAATTTCCCGTTCAAACTAAGGTTCTGATTTGTCGGCAAAATGCTTATGCCAATAATTTCAAATCAGATACCGGTTCCCGGCGTTTCTTTCTTTCCGATTTACGCTATTTGCTTCCCACATCCACCAGTCTAAAGCAGGTAAATCTGACTCTGAGTTTCCACCGTATGTGACCTGTCTCATCTGTTTTGAACCTTGCATAAAAGGTGAAGTGATTATCAAGTTCCTTACCAACCTCATCTATTGCATCTTTTATCCTACCTTTTCTATTAAAATTTCAATCTGGTATTTGTCAATCCCATTTATGCGGAAATGCGTTTCTTCTCAGCGATGAGCATGACGGGCTGATCAAGTCAATGGAAAAGTGTTTTCCCGGTCAGCAAAGACAACGCTGTATCGTCCTCTGGATGCGAAACGCCCAGAGCAAGGCTCCCAATTCACCAGCAATCTGTTTACATCGGAACTATTGAACCGTGATATTCCAGTAAGCATGGATGGACGAGGAAGGGCTTTTGATAACATTTTTATTGAGCGGTTCTGGAGAACAGTAAAGTACGAGGAGGTCTATCTCAAAGAATATCAGGCAGTTATTGATGCCTACTCAGGACTGGGAAGCTTCATAAAGTTCTACAATGAAGAGAGACTGCACCAGTCTTTGGGACACAAATCTCCGTATGATGTCCACCAGCAAAACTATGCTTGACGGAAAAAGGGATTGTGGTTTCTATGAAATTGGAAGAAAAAAATGAAGGAAGGTGCAAATTCTGCCCTTTCTTCTTTCAAAAAATATGAAAAAGGACACCTCCATACCAAAAGAAGTGAATGTTATAATAAACATTTATAACATTAAGGGACAGATTGTAAAAACACTTGTTAGCGAATCATTGAAATCCGGGACGTACAGCATTGTCTGGAATGGTGATGACCAAAACGGTAAAAAGGTATCTGCGGGTTTGTACTTTACCCGAATACAAGCCAATGGAAAGGCCTTAACAAATAAGATGCTGAAGTTAAGATAACGTCAAGCCAATGTTTGGGGGCGGCGTTAAAACACCGCTCCCAGCTTTTATAAGGACTTTATGAAGCGAATTCTAACCCTTTTGCTATGCCTGATGCCAATGCTTATCAATTGTATTATAAGGCATGTGGCTCTGGATGGAACCCAGCAATACACTGTAATACAAAATGCTATTAATGATGCTATCAGCGGAGATGTTGTATTAGTTCATCCGGGTAGATACTATGAGAACCTTGACATGTCGGACAAGACAGGCATTATTTTAGCTTCTCTAGAATATACAACCAATGATACAACATACATATCCTCTACCATAATAGACGGAAGCAGTTACAATAATTCA